>JAEWYQ010000017.1 GCA_023395555.1 Bacillota bacterium | reverse complement strand
CTTTCACTCCAGAGAAATCTTGCTTTCAGAACTCCCAGTCCGTTTTTGCATCGCATCGTAACCGCTGTTCCTAATACGCAAAATAGTCTCGGACATGCCGAGACTGGTGCGACTGCCTGTCGCACATAACAAGCCTGCCGAATTACGGCAGGCTTGTATGCAATATAACTATGCTTTCTTATAAAAGAAGGATTTGTAATTATGAAAGCCGATTTGCTGTGCCTGTATAATCTGCTCCGTGCTTCCTACAAATAATAGTCCGTCTTTTTTCAATGATTTATGGAATTCGGAATAAATCTTATTCTTCGCTTCATCTGTAAAATAAATCAAAACATTGCGGCAGACAATCAAATCACAATTTGCGGGATAAGGATCCCTCAACAGATCATGCTGCTTGAATTCCACACAAGCCTTCACCTGATCAGAAATCTGATAAGTCCGGTCATTGACTTCCGTAAAAAACTTGCTTATAAATTCTTCCGGGACTCCCTTCAGACTTTTTACATGATATAAACCGGTCTGGGCCTTGGCCATAACCGTTCTGTCAATATCCGTCGCCAGAATCTTGATTTTTCCCATGGGAAGGAATTTGGATAACTGCATTACCAGGGAATAAGGTTCATCTCCTGTGGAACAGGCGGCGCTCCATATCTTAAGCTCCTTGCCGAAATGCTCCAGCAGATAGGGAAACACCTCTTTTTCAAGTAAAGCCCACTGCTCCGGATTCCGAAAGAACTCGGATACATTAATGGTAATGTAATTAATAAATTCATCATAGGCTATCCGGTCTGTCTTCAGCCGGACAATATAATCGTCAAAGGATGTAATTCCATGCTTTGTAATCAAAGCCTCGATACGCCTCTTCATCTGGCGTTCTTTATAGGAATTCAAATCAATCTTTGTCATCTCATAAATAGACTGTTTAAACTTTTCGTAACTACCCAGCAAGACGAGTCTCCTTTATCATCCGTTAACTATAGCGTAATGACATACGCTTTCCCTATCTTATGATTATTCGCCATCCTCCGGCACGGGAGCTTCCTCTTCTTCTCTCTCAGGAGTCTCCAGGGCTTTAATGCTTAAGCTGATCTTCTTATCCTCTTTATTGAATTCCACAACTCTGGCCGTAATCTCCTGACCGATCTTCAGTGCATCGGAGGGCTTCTCTACATGCTCTCTGGAAATCTGGGATACATGCAGCAGTGCATCAATACCCGGCTCTAATTCAACAAATGCGCCGAAGTCCGTCATACGGGCGATTACTCCGTCAACCACATTGCCTACGGCATACTTGTTCTCTGCGTCGATCCAGGGATTGGCGCTTTCAAACTTCAGGCTGAGGGCAATCTTCTCGCCCTGGATATCCTTAATAAAAGCCTTAACAACATCGCCTACCTTGAATACCTTCCTGGGATTCTCAACCCTTCCCCAGCTCATCTCTGAGATATGAAGCAGACCGTCTGCTCCGCCCAGGTCGATGAATACGCCAAAGTCCGTAATGTTCTTAACGGTGCCTTCTACCGTATCACCAACATGAATTCTTTCAAACAGCTCTTTCTTTAAGCCTTCTTTCTTGGCAACGATTAACTGCTTGCGGTCACCGATGATTCTTCTCTTCTTCGGGTTGAACTCGGTGATAACAAAATCAATGCTCTCTCCGGCATATTTTGCCAGATCCTTCTCATAGGTATCGGAAATCAGGCTGGCAGGAATAAATACTCTTGCCTCATCGATTACCACACTTAAGCCGCCGTTTAATACGGCTGCAACCTTAGCGGTTAAGACCTCATGATTCTCAAATGCCTCTTCCAGTCTCTTGTTGCCCTTCTCCGCGGCAAGTCTCTTGTAGGTTAAAGCCACCTGGCCTTCCCCGTCGTTCACCTTGAGAATCTTTGCCTGCATTACATCGCCCACATTTACAACGGTTCTTAAATCCAGGTTGGGCGTGTTGGTATATTCGTTTCTCGTAATAATACCTTCCGACTTGTAGCCTATATTTAAGATGATCTCATCTTCTTTGACGCCCAAGACAATTCCTTCTACAACATCACCGTTGTTTATTTTCACTACCTTCTCTTCTTCTAATAATTGTTCGAAACTCTTTTCTGACATAGCGGTATGAACCTCCTTGATAATATTGTTTGGGGTCGAAGCCCCTGCTGTAATACCTACGTTTCGATAAGATTTAAACTTGTTTAAATCCAGGTCATCAAGTTTCTGTATATAGTAAGTATTTTCACATTCATTTTTGCAAATCTCATAAAGCTTTCTCGTATTCGAGCTATGCTTTCCGCCGATAACAACCATGGCATCCGACTGCCTTGCAAGCTGCAGGCACTCTGTCTGCCGTTCCTCCGTGGCATTGCAAATTGTATTTAAAACAAATATATCATAACCCTTTTTTGATATAATTTCAACTAAATCTTCAAATTTCTTGTAATTAAATGTCGTCTGTGCCACGATGTATATTCTCTGAGCCCCGGAAACACGGAAGTTCCCGGCTTCTTCCTCATTTTCTATGACGGTATAACCGGAAGAAGAGTCCCCTGAAAGGGTATGACACCATCCAATAATTCCCTGCACCTCCGGATGAAGCGGATTGCCAATGATAACGATGTGGTATCCCTCTTCACTCTTTTTCCTGACAACCCTATGTATTTTTTTCACATAAGGACAGGTGGCATCCAACAATTTATGTCCGCAGGAAGACAGCTCGTCCTGCAGCGTTTCAGAAACACCGTGGGAACGTATGATTATTGTACCCGCCGGTAAAACTTTTAATTCTTCGGGAGTTTCAACAACTCGGACTCCTTTTTTGCTTAAATCGGCCACTACTTCTTCATTATGGATAATCGGTCCGAAGGTATAGACCGGACGTCCGCTTTGAATTTCCTGATCTACCAAATCCATCGCCCGTTTTACACCGAAGCAGAAACCGGCAGTATTTGCAATTGTAATTTTCAATCGGTTATCCCTCTTTCCGGTTACAGGAACTGCGGTACAGTTCCAGAATGTATTCCACCACCTCATCGATTGACATATGGGAGGAATCCAGGAAAACAGCATCTTCCGCCTGCCTTAAGGGTGCGAATTCCCTGGTCATGTCCCGATGGTCCCGGTCAATGATATCCTGTTCTATCACATCCATATCCGCAGACTGGCCCTTTTCTCTCAGCTCAGCCCATCTCCTTCTGGCGCGCTCCCTGGTGCCGGCAGTCAGATAAATCTTCAGATCAGC
Source organism: Bacillota bacterium (assembly GCA_023395555.1). Lineage (GTDB taxonomy): Bacteria > Bacillota > Clostridia > Lachnospirales > Lachnospiraceae > Mobilitalea > Mobilitalea torta. The sequence continues at coordinate 92,962 of JAEWYQ010000017.1, read as the reverse complement.
CTGGGGCAGCACATACGTCCCGATATCCCGGCCATCCATAACCACGCTTTCCTTCTTCGCCAGGCTTTGCTGAAGCTCCACCAGCTTAAGCCGGACAGCCTTATTCACAGAAGAAGCACTGGCCATATTACCCACCTCTTCCGTGCGAATATATTCGTTGACTCTCTCTCCGTTCAGAAGGACAACCTGTTCTCCGTCCCGGTACTCAAGGGTGATATCTACTTCCTTACAAGCGGCCTCAATCCGCCCGCTATCCGATGCATCGATATTATTTCTTAGAAAATAAAGTGCCATAGCCCGATACATCGCCCCGGTATCCACATAGATAAAATTAAGTTTTTTAGCCAGGATTTTTGCTATGGTGCTCTTACCGGCACCGGCCGGCCCGTCAATTGCAATATTGAAAATATTCACAGCAACCTACCTCCGAGTTTCATTAACATAGGACAAACGGCCTGCCGTCTGTCATTTATTCAAACGTGCGTTTTCTCACCATTGAATACCATAGGAATATCATTATCATGTTCCGCAGCTACAGACCTGCGGACTGTCCGGCCAGCCAGGCTGTCGACCAGGCGATCTGCAGATTATAGCCCCCTGTCAGCGCATCCAGATCCAGAACCTCTCCCGCAAAATACACACCCTTCACCAGCTTTGATTCCATGGTGGAAGGATTGACCTCTTTTACCTGGATACCGCCCTTGGTGATAACGGCCTGATTGTAGTCGCTGAGCCTCGTAATCTGGAAGGTGAGGTGCTTCAGCAGCTCCGCCAGGGCCAGCCGCTCTTCCTTGGTAATGGAGTTTACTTTCTTTTCCGAATCAATAGGGCATAGACGAATAATAACATCTATTAGTTTATTTGGCAATAGGCGGTCCAGGGAATTCTTAAATTGTTTGTTTTTAAATTCCTCGAAATCCCGCAGGATTCGGGCGTCCAGCTGCTCCGGTGTCAGGGCCGGCTTCAGATCGATGCTTAAGGTGACCGGTTCCCTGTTCTGCAGATAAGGAAGGAGAAAGCTGCTGGCACTTAAGATGACCGGACCGCTTACCCCGAAATGGGTGAACATCAGCTCTCCGAAATCCCGGTAAATCTGCTTTGCACCTACGGTTACCGTAACCTCCACATTCTTCAGGGAAAGTCCCATCAGATCCTTGACATACTCCTCTTTCGTATGCAGAGGGACCAGGGAGGGGTGCAGGGGGGTTACCGTATGGCCCAGTTCCCTGGCAAAGCGGTAGCCGTCACCGGTGGACCCTGTCACCGGGTAGGACAAACCTCCGGTGGCAATGATTACTCCGTCCCCCAGAAAGGTCTCCCCGGAATTCTTCACCATCAGACCATAAAAGCTGCCGTCCCGGGTCAATAGCTTTGTCACCTCGCTATGATACCTTACCATAACAGCCTGACGCTCCAGCTCCTTCTTCAATACGGCAATGACATCCGAGGACTTATCGGAAACGGGAAAGACCCGGTTCCCCCGCTCCACCTTAAGGGGGAGCCCCAGCTGTTCGAAGAAGTCCATGGCATCATAATTGCTGAAGGTATGATATGCCCTGAACAGGAATTTGGGATTGGTGACCACCTGATCAAAGAAGGTGTCCCGGTCGCAGGCATTGGTAAGATTGCATCTTCCCTTGCCGGTAATATACAGCTTTTTCCCAAGCTTTTCATTCTTCTCCAGCAATATAACCTTATGCCCTCTGCGGGCTGCTGCAATTGCCGCAAGCATTCCTGCGGCTCCGCCGCCTATCACGTAGATCTTACTCATCCTGCACCGACCTTCACTGTTTATTATAATATAACGAAAGCGTCAAAAGTGCTGCGCGCCTTTACGGATGCAATATATTGCTGTTGCAAGCACGCTTGCATATCAATATATTGTATCCGTAAAGCACTGGAGGTGCTTTTGACGCTTTTATCATATTATTAGGTAATTGTCGAATACAAATTATCTGTACCGCAATTACCTAATGAAATAATGCCTATTTACTTATCTTCCAAATATATTTCATTTAAGCCTAATGCAATATGACCGCTGGTGTAGGCTTCGCCTTCCGCACGGTATATAATCTTATTATAATCCTCTAAATTATCCACCAGACTCTGCGCTATGGCATCCAGAATTGATTCCTCATAGCCGGAGCCCATCTCACTCAGGGGCGCCTTGTCTTTATAAAAGCTGACGATAACCGTATCGCCCTGGGTTGTGACATTCTCAATCCCCACATCCAGAGAACGGTCCGCCATGGCTTCCACTACTTTCTCAACAATGAGCTGAGGGGTGATTTCCGCATCTGCAGGAACCACCGCAGTTACATTCTCCGGTCCTCCTGTGCTCACATTCACAGTATAGATGGTAAGCTCGGTATTCTCCGTAGGTCTGATTTCTCCAGGGGTAACGTTCTCTGCGCCCGGTGTCACAGCGGGAGTTACGGATACCTCCCCGGAATCGCCCGGTTCGGGAGTATCCTCTCCGTTTCCTTCGGAGGTCTTTCCCGGTTCTTGCTCTTCAGGCTCCTTTTCCGAGGGGGCCTGAGTTATTGTGGGACTGTTTTTCTCGTCCTCTGATCCTTTAAAGAAACCAAAGTGTACAATATCACATCCAGCCAGAAAAAATAATCCCGCAACGATGATTATCAACATCAATAATTTCCTTCTTCGTTCCATAATAACCTCTTTTCTTGCACTATGTCCTGCCCGTCATGGACTCATCTGCTAATTGTGTACGTTGTTTACAACGTGTACTTTCTTTTATTAACTGTTTTCACGATAGTCCACAACTGTGTCATTTCTATGGTATTATGGAACATTTTATAAAAATTTCATGGAAATTGATGCTAATCCTGTTGATATCTGCCAGTATTTACATAACAGTGCAGCCTGCCATAAGCAGACTTCTTCTCAGCAAGTCCAGCGCGCTGATTACGCTTGACTCCCGGATCTTCTGGCGGTTGCCCTTCAGCCTCAGCTCCTTCACATTGACCTGACCCCCTGCCAGGGAAGCGATATAAACCAGGCCCACCGGCTTCTCCCTGGTTCCGCCCTCCGGTCCCGCAATTCCCGTAACCGCAAGGGCGGTATCCGCTCCTGCAGCCCTGGCGGCTCCCAGCACCATTTCCCTGGCGGTCTCCCCGCTGACGGCCCCATAGGAAGCCAGAGTTTGCTTGCTTACCCCCAGATATTTCATCTTCGCTTCATTGGAATAGGTGATAAAGCCTTCCTTTAATACCTCGGACACCCCGGCAACATTCACCAGACGTCCCGTCAGCATACCTCCGGTACAGGATTCTGCAGTTGCTATGGTATGGCCCCCCGACTGCAGCAGCTTTACCACAACCTCCTCCAGGGTTTCTTCCTCCCGGGTGGTATAAATAAAATCTCCGAAACGGCGGGTGAGTTCCTCCACCACCGGATCAATGAGCTTCCTGGCTTCTTCGGCAGAATCTGCCGCGGCAGTGACACGAAAATGCACCTCTCCGCTTTTGGCATAGGGTGCAATGGTGGGATTGGTCTGGGCCTCGATCAGATCCAGAATATCTGTCTCCGCCTTACTTTCTCCGATTCCGCATATTTTCACCATGCTGGACAGGAATACCTTGCTCTGCTTTGCCTGCAGATACGGATAGATGGCTTCTTCAAACATGGGCAGCATCTCTCCCGGAGGGCCCGGCAGCAGGATAACCGCCTTCTCTCCCGTCTCCACAATATAGCCGGGCGCGGTTCCGTTATTGTTTCCAATCACCTTCGAGCCTTGGATTTTCAAAGCCTGCTTCCAGTTATTCTCCGTGATCGCCGCACTGACCTCTTTCTGATAGCGGAAATGGAAATAATCTTCAATATGCCGGCGGGAGGCTTCCTCCATAACAAGCTCCAGTCCCAGCGTCTTTGCCACCGCTTCCTTCGTTATATCATCCTGGGTCGGGCCCAGTCCTCCGGTCAGGATCACAATATCAGAACGTCCCAGGGCCGTTTTCAGACTTTCACAAAGCCTGCCCTCATTATCCCCGACCGTCGTCTGATAATAGAGGGAAAAGCCCAGCTCCGCACATCTCCTGGACAAATAATTCGCATTCGTATTGACAATATTGCCAAGCAGCAATTCTGTTCCTACACTGATTAATTCAACTGTCATGTTCCGTCAGCACCTTTTTATTCTTAATCATATAGTCAATCAAAGAGATCACCGTCAGAGCCGCAGCCAGATAGACAGCTATCTGCTCCAGAACATTGATCCATACAAAATCCAGATTAATAATTAACATAATACTCATCACCATCTGTACGACGGTCTTTATCTTCCCCCACCAGCTTGCCGCAATCACTACCCCGTTATCGGATGCAATCAGACGGAATCCGCTGATGATAAATTCCCTGGCAATAATAACAATTACAATCCAGGCCGGCAATAACCCCAGTTCCACCAGGCAGATCAATGCGCTGGATACCAGGAGCTTATCTGCAAGAGGATCCATAAATTTTCCGAAATTGGTCACCAGATTGTTCTTTCTGGCAAGATAGCCATCCAGCAGGTCGGACAAAGCAGCAATAATAAAAACCGCCGCTGCTATCATTCTGCCGCCGGGGATGGAAGGCACCAGCATAAACACCACAAATACCGGTATCATAAATACCCGGAACAGCGTAATTTTATTCGGTAGATTCACAATTATGTCTCCCTTCCGCCAATTCTCCGATCAGATCGTAGTCCTTCGCTCCTGTTACCTCCACTGTGACAATATCCCCGGAGATCAGCTCCCGCTCAGAATTCAGGAACAAAAATCCGTCTACCTGGGGAGCGTCCCGATAGGTTCTTCCGATATATACCTGATCCTCATCGGCAATCCTGCCCTCGATCAGCACCTCACAGGTCCTGCCGACCAGGCTCCCGTTCTGTTCAAATACAATGCCCTGCTGGAGCTTCATAATCTCCTTCTGTCTCTGTTTCTTCACCTTAGCCAGAATCTGGGGCTTCAGTCCGGCAGCCGGGGTATTATCCTCCTTGGAATAGGGGAAGACTCCCAGCCGTTCGAACCGCATCTCCCTTACAAATTCCAGCAGTTCCTCATGCTCTTCCTGAGTCTCTGTAGGAAACCCCGTAATGAGGGTAGTTCTTAGAACAATGTCCGGCAGATTGCTCCGAAGCTTCCCGATGATTCTCTTCAGATCCGCCTGATTGGTCCTCCGTCCCATAAGCTTCAGAATACGGTCCGAGGCATGCTGGATGGGAATATCCAGATAACGGCAGATCTTAGGCTCCTGCTTCATGGCTTCGATCAATTCATCCGTGATCTCCTCCGGATAGCAATAGAGAATCCGGATCCAGGCAATTCCGGGTATCCTACACAGCTCATGAAGCAGCTGTGCCAGCCGGACCTCTCCGTACCGGTCCTTCCCGTACAGGGTGGTCTCCTGGGCCACCAGAATCAATTCCTTTACTCCCTGTTCCGCAAGATAAGCCGCTTCCCCGAGCAGCTCCTCCATGGGCACGCTGCGGTAATTCCCGCGCACCTGAGGGATAATACAATAGGTACAGTGCTTATCACAGCCCTCGGCAATTTTCAGATACGCGCTGTAGCTTCCGGAGGTGAGCATACGCTTGCCGCTGCCCTTAGGCAGAACCTCCAGAGACTCAAAATACGCATGTTGTTTTCCGTCCGTAAGCCCCTTCAGCACCTCCACAATTCCGGCAAAGCTGGAGGTTCCCAGCAAGGCGTCCACTTCGGGAATTTCCCTGAGGATCTCTTCCTTATAGCGCTCTGCCAGACATCCTGTAACAATGAGGGCTTTCAGAGTACCCTTCTTCTTATATTCCGCCATCTCCAGGATGGTGGTAATGCTCTCTTCCTTGGCATCGTGAATAAAGCAGCAAGTATTGACGATGATGACATCCGCTTCCGCTTCTTCACTGGTAATCCGGTATCCGCTCTCATGAAGAATACCAAGCATATTCTCACTGTCCACCAGGTTCTTATCACAACCCAGGGATATAAAATAAATATTCATTCTATTTCTTTCAACCTTCCTCGTGCTCAGCTCACTGATTCCACACAATTATTCATAAGCATGGCAATGGTCATGGGACCGACTCCTCCGGGCACCGGGGTGATTGCCGACGCATGCTCCGCCACATCCGCATAATCCACATCACCGCATAATTTGTTATTCTCATCCCGATGGATTCCCACATCAATGACTACGGCACCTTCCTTGACATAATCCTTCGTCACAAACCCGGGCTTGCCGATGGCAACGATGAGAATATCCGCCCGCTTCGTTATTTCCTTGAGATTCACCGTGCGGGAATGGCATATGGTCACCGTGGCATTCTCCCTAAGCATCAGCATAGCCATGGGCTTACCGACGATATTGCTTCTGCCTAATACAACACATTCCTTGCCCTGAAGCTCAATCCCGGAGCGTTTTAACAACTGGATCACACCGGCAGGTGTGCAGGAGACAAAGCCCTTCTGTCCGATGCTCAAAGCCCCTACGTTCTGGGGATGGAATCCATCCACATCCTTTTGCGGGGATATAGTCTGAATGACCAGATCCTCATCCATATGGGCGGGCAAAGGAAGCTGGACCAGAATACCGTTCACCTGTGTATCCTCGTTGAGCCTGCGGACCAGCGCCAGCAACTCCTCCTGAGAAGTGCTCTCCTCCAGCTCATAGGACAGGGAGCGGATTCCGATATATTCACATGCTTTCTTCTTATTGCCTACATACACGCTGGAGGCAGGGTCCTTCCCCACCTGTATCACAGCCAGGGTTACAGAAACGCCCTCCTGTGCCAGTTTCTCCACCTTAACCTTAAGCTCTTCCTTGATTTCCGCCGATATCTTCTTGCCATCAATAACAGATGCCATGTCTATCACTCCTATCAAATTAATCCCATTATCTTTTATCGCACCCTTACATCATAATATATTCCTGTTAATATCACAAGATATAAATTTAAGATGGGGTTACTCCCGCTACAAAGTATTCCGATATTCATTAGCGGAAATCCCAACATTCTTTTTAAAAACCCGGGAAAAATGGGCCATGTCCACAAATCCCACCCGTTCCGCAATATCCCCGATACGCAGGGAAGGATCCCGAAGAAGCCTCTGGGCCTCTTTAATTCTAACATTATTCAGGATTTCCGAAAAATTCTGGCCCAGATGACGGTTCAGCAGCTTGCTTAAATGCCACTGACTGACATAGGTTTTTTCAGCCACCTCGGACAGAGTGATTTTATGGGGATAGTTCTGCTCAATATATTTCATGGCATTATTCACAATAAAATTGCTGGCCTCATTGTCATAGCGTTCCTCAACGGCTGTTTCTTCTCCCCCGGCAGGATGATTCGCTGCTGCCGGCGGCTGCTTTTCCTTCAGATTATTCACCATGGTCGCGATGGCTTCCTCCAGCTCTTCCATATTGGAAGGCTTCAGAAGGAATCGGGTTACTCCCAGCCGGATGGCCTGCTGGGCATATTCAAACCGGCGGTAGCCGGTGAGAATGCTGATCTCCATATTGGGGAATTCCGACTTCAACCCGGCAATCATGGTCAGCCCGTCCATATCGGGCATGGAGATGTCCGTAATCACAATGTCCGGCTTGTGTTCCCGGATCACCTGCGAACCTTCAATACCGTCATAAGCAGTGGCCGCAATTTTACAGGAATACTGATCCCATTTGACCATGCGGGATATTCCCTCAACAATGATTGGTTCGTCATCAATAATTACTACCTTGTACATTGAATTCTCCTTTTGCGTTGATTTCCAGAACTTCATCCAATAAATCCTTCGCTGATCTCTCGCCTGTGGACACCTTAGCAATCCCCGCCACCAGAGTGCTGTAGGCTTCCTGAGAGATACGGGAATCCGTGGGGGAGGAGGTGCTGGTGGCAGAATTCGCATAGTGAAGGCCGGAGATTCCAAGGGGGGTCAGCTCCTTTGGCGGCTCCACCTTAGCGGTGGCCTGACCGTTGCCTCCCCAGTAAAGAGCAATGGCCTGGGCATTGGTATGAGCCATAACAAACTTCACCGCCGCATCCCTCTTATCGGAATCCTCCCATGCCTTCCTGGTGATATAGAAGCCGGAGGAAATCCCTCCCACAATGCTTCCTTCCTCGGCCTTCCCGCCTGGAATGGACGGGGGCGCGATGACCACCGTATTCTCCTGGTCCGGGATGCTGTTCAGATACCAGGAGCCTTCCATCTGCATTGCGGCGTCCTTCCTCTTAAACAGCTCTCCCGCATAATCATTGTCAATGCTGTCCGCATTCTCCGAAAATGCTCCCATCTCCCTCAGGACCCGGAACATCTCAAGCCCCCTGCACCAGTCCTCGGGCGCCGTCTTCGGAATCTGGATATAATTCTCATGACCTGCCGCGGACAGCAGAAAGAATTCAATCCAGTAATGGGGCACATTATTCAGTGAAACGGCAATGGGTATCACACCGTTCTTCCGAAAGGTTTCAATCGCCTTAAGAAGCTTGTCCCAGTCCGTCGGAAGCTCCAAATCAAATTGATCAAACAGATCCTTGTTGCAGAACAGCCCTTCCCAATAGCCTGTCGTGGGCACCGCCCTCTGAATCCCGTCCGGATTGGCCGCGGCCTCCAGTGCCGTATCCAGGATGTCTGCCGCATAATCGGGATATACCTCCTTAATCTCGGCAGCGGAAACAAATTTGCCCGCTGCCAGGACATCGCTGGCATTGGAATCCGTAAAATACTGTATCACATCCGGTTCATTGCCCACGGCAAAATCGGCGGCAATCTTCGCCTTCCAGTCCTGATCCGAGGTCTGGGAATCATCCTCAATTGTAATATAGGGATAATCTGTTGTGAACTGCCTGTTAATCGACTGGTATCTTCCCGCATTGGCATCGGTTCCGCCATACATGGATGCCGTGGTCAGTATAACAGGAACCGTCCCCGGGTTCCCGGACAGGGAACTATCCGTTCCCGCGGCTTTCTCCTCTGTCCAATCCTCCGCCCCCGTCTTTTTGTCGCATGCACCCGCCATCAGGATAACAAGCACAAGAACAAGAAGGGCTGCTGCCCTGTTTTTTATTTTTTTCATGTTAACCCTCATTCCTTCCTTTGCATCAGTCCGGTTGTTTATATATCAGATCTATTCCACAAAAGACTCGGTTTGCTCAGATTAACCCTGTCCGGATCGTATTCCACGGGAATTGTTATGGTCGAGGCGGTCTCCCCGCCTGCCAGCGGTCCGATGGTCAGTCCGTATTCCTCACCATAGATCAGCTTAATGCGCTCATTTACGTTAAACACTCCCATGGCCTCATGCCGGCCCTTCCCGGTGCGCCTTAAGGGGCCGCGGTCAGGGGAGGCTTCTTCTCCCTGCTGCTCCTGGTTTCCCTCCAGGATATGGCGGACACGGACAACATCCTCTTCCGTCATGGGATTTCCCGTGTTGACAATCTGCAGAATTGCATTCTCCCTTTCTTTAAATACACGAATCCAGATGGTGCCGCTTTTTACTGTCTCAACCCCATGCACCACCGCATTTTCGATCAACGGCTGCAAAATCAGCTGGGGAACCTCTATGCGGAGCAGCTCCTGATCCACTTCCTTTTCAATCTTGAGCCGTTTGCCAAAGCGCATGGAGATAATATAGCAATAGGCGTCTACACAGCGAAGCTCCTCCGCCAGGCTGATCATCTTCCGGTTGGAGCGGTCCATGCTGTAATTCAGGAGAGTTCCCAGGGCTTCGATCATTTTCGATACGGTCATATCCCCCGCCATCCTGGCCTGCCAGTTCATCATTTCCAGCGTATTGTTCAAAAAGTGAGGATTGATCTGGGATTGCAGGGCAATAATCTTGGCATCCTTCCGGGCCAGCTTCTCACTGTAGGCATAGTCAAAGAGATACTTGATCTCAGAGGACATCTGGTTAAAGGAGGATTTTAAGACTTCAAACTCCGTATTCGGCATAGATTTCCCCACCACCTGTCTTCCAATATCGCCCTTTTCCAGGCTTCTGGCTGCTTCTACCATGATTCCCATTGGCTTGGTGATGTGGTGGGAAATAAAATAAATCATATAAAGGAAGATCGGTACAATGACCAGCATGATCAGAAACATAACCCCGTAGAGCACCTGCAGCTCTGAAAAAATCAGCTTCTCATTGACAATCAGAATTGCTCCGAAGTGAAAATCATCGTATTTCTGCTGGTAGATCATGCCGATAAAGGGCTTGTCATGCTCTTCTATCACCCTCCTGTTGATGTCCCTGGAATACCTTGTCTTCAGCTTCTCTATAATTCCCTGGGGCTCCTCCTGCAGCAGACGGGAATCATAGGTGATCATAGAACCGGTATCATTGACATAGAAGGCCAGCTCATAGTCCTTATTCAGATAGATCCCGTCAATCAGCTTATCCTTGTTCAGCTCCAGTACCAGCGTCCCGAATTTGGTATACTTTGTCGTGGTGTAGAGGTTGCGGATGACATAAATTCTCCCGTCAATGACTCTGACATGGGCATCCGTCGTATCCTGCCGGGTGATGGCCCGGGCCTCCTGCTCCACCTTCTCATAGTAAATATCGATATAATTGCTCTCTTTTTGTTTGGTATAATAGATTTCCTCAGGCTCCTCGCTCAGATAGAAGACCGCGATCTCGAAGCGGTTGTCATTATAGAATTTACTGGTCAGATTGCCTGTAATCTGGCGGTAAAGCTCTGCTTTGCTCATCATGCCCTTGGCATATTCCCACCATGCCTTTTCAATTACCTGCTCATAGGAGATTTTCTTGGAAATGTCAATGGCTTCATCGATGCGCTGTGCATTGAAATATGTAAAATTCTTAAGCCCCTCTTCCATCAGGGCGGTGGTCTTGCCGATAATATCATTCCGGTAGGATACGGTCATGAAAATATAGATGATTGATATGGGAACCATCCACAGAATCACTACCAGAAATAACAATGTTCTTCTTAAGGAAAATATCCTTTTCATCCTTTTACCCCATTCCGCCGCGGGAAGCGGCATAAAATACTGAATAGAAGAGCGAAGAGTACCTTAAAAGGGTTACCCAACGGATAACCCCTCTGTCAGTATCATTATTATAACATATTTTTTCTAAATTATCCAATCTTTTATATTCCTACCCATCGAGTCCCATAAAGGTTTCAAAAACCCGGCATACCATTTTCTCCTGGCCTTCTACCGGCATTTCACAGAAGATGCGCAGAAGCGGCTCCGTGCCGGAGAAGCGGATTCCGATCCATCCCCCGTTCTTGAAATAGAGCTTGCAGCCGTCCAGGTACGAGATTTTATCAATCTCCAGCGGGATCTCCGGGAGGAGCTTATCCACCAGAAGCATCTGCTGGATCTCTTCCTTCTTCTGAAGATCAAACCGGTAATCCCGTTCCTCCATATAGGTACATCCGAATTCCTCATAGATGCCCTGGACGATCTGGGACAGCTTCTTCCCCACCACTGCAATCATCTCAACCAGCAGGGCTGCGGCATAGACTCCATCCTTGCCCTTGATATGCCCCCGCACCGTCAGTCCTCCGGAGGATTCGCCCCCAATGACGGCATCGGTCTCATTCATCTTGGAAGAGATATATTTGAAGCCTACGGGAACCTCATAGCATTTTTCGCCAAAGCTTTCCGCCACCTTATCCAGCAGATGGGTGGTTGCAATATTGCGCACCGCGGGGCCCCTCCATCCCTTATACTTCACCAGATAATAATATAGAAGCACCAGAATGTCATTGGGATGCAAAAACCGTCCGTTATCATCAATCACACCGATGCGGTCCGCATCACCGTCTGTGGCAATACCGATATCACAGTGGTGGTCAATCACATAATTCTGAAGACTTCGCAGGGTTGCCGCCGACGGGGAGGGAAGCTTGCCGCCAAAGAGAGTGTCATGCCGGTCATGGATGATGGCGACCTCGCATCTTGCCGTCAGCAAAATGGTCTTCAATGAGGTCTCACTCACACCATACATGGGATCCAGGGCAATCCGCAGGCCGCGGTCCCGGATTGTCTGCATGTCTACCGCCCCGATGATATTATCAATATACTCGTTCAGCGGATTGATCTCATGTATCAGTCCCGCCGCCTTTGTCTTCTCGTAATCCAGGCTGATGCCCTCTCCTTCGCCCACATCCCTGATATAATTCTCAATCTCCTGAGTCTGGAATTCGTCAGCATCCCTGCCGCCCTGGGTAAAGACCTTAATCCCGTTATAGATGGCCGGATTATGGCTCGCGGTAATCATCATTCCGTAAGGAAAATCATGCTTCATGACATAATACATAATCAACGGTGTGGGCGAGGAACGGTTAATCAGATAAGCGGTGATGCCCTCCGAAGCAAATACATAGGCAGCCCATTGCATTGCTTCCTTGGACAGAAATCGGCGGTCATAGCCCAGGACAATCCCCTTGTCAGCTGCTCCTTCGTCTTTCATCTTCCTGGCAAGAGCTTTTGACAGCCTCTGTATATTGGCTTTGGTGAATTCCTCTCCTATGATGGCTCTCCAACCGCCGGTACCAAATTTAATCATTCTGCTTCCTCCCTGTCCTGCTTCTTAATATGAAGGAGAGTCCCCTTGCGAACCCTCGCACTGAGTGTATAGCTACTCTTTGTTGTTCTTATTTTTACCCATTTCCCAGGATAACATGTATCTCATGGCTGGTTCCGCCGGGCTGTGCAGGTATCCGATCCACCATGGCTCCATCCAGCCGGAGCTCTTTTACACCCTTCATCACACCCTGGGGATTCACCACATGGATATGATACCGGGCTCCTCTCCAGGTACGGTCAACACGGAATTCCTTCCATTCCGAAGGAATACAGGGATCGATGATCAGCTCCGTAAGCCCCGGACGAATTCCCAGCATATAATGGGTTGCGGAGAAATATGCCCAGCCGCCGGTTCCCGTCATAAAGGGATGTCTTGCCCTTCCAAAGCCGGTATGCTCCCTGCCCATGATAAACTGGCAGTAAGAATAAGGCTCTGCCTCCCGGACCTCGATCCTGTCATTCTGATTGTAGGGGCTTAAGGCATCATAAAACTTCATGGCCCGGTCCCCGCGGCCCAGAATACATTCCGCGGCCCATGCCCAGGGATTGGGATGGCTGAAGATCGCACCGTTTTCCTTCAGTCCGGGGTACACCCTGGTAACAAATCCGATCTCCTCATCCGGTACGGTATAAGAGGGACCGTTCAGCATAATGCCGTAGGGGGTGTACAGATACCGGTCAATGGAATCCATGGCAAGCTTGCCCTTTTCCGAATCCGCCAGTCCCGACAGCACGGCCCAGGCATTGGATTCCAGATGGATCTTGCCTTCCGCATCGGCCATCGTACCGATCTTTCTTCCGGTCCGGGTGATCCCGCGGATATACCACTCCTGATCCCACAGCTCCCGCTCACAAACTTCCTTGACATTCTTTCGCATTGCTTCGTATCGTTCTACATCTGCAGAATTGCCGGTAAACTCGGCCAGCTCAAGGAAATTCCCCAACGCCCAATAATGCAGGAAGGATACCATGGCGCTTTCACCGCCGCCCAGATTCAGGCAATCATTCCAATCCGCGCGAAGTCCCTTGCAGACGCCGTGACTTCCCACCTGTTCATGGGAGAAGTCTAATATCCTCTTCATATGCTCATATACCGTACCGCTTCCGCCGTCGGCATAGGTGATCACTTCTTCCAGGAAATCCAGTTCCCCGGTCTCCTTCACATATTCCGCAATGGAGCTGACCAGCCACAATGCGTCATCGGAGCAGGCCTGGTCGATTCCGTGAATGACATCCTCCTTATTGGGGACGGGAATTACCGTAGGGGACTTAAAGGGCTTCACACTGTTATCCGGATCAAACCATTCCGGCTGGAATAAATGAAGACCGTATCCCTTGGATACCAATGCCCGGAGCAGCTCTACGATTCTTTGGCGGCATTTTCCCGGATTGGAGTGTACTACAGTCATAGAATCCTGGGAGGTATCCCGGTATCCCAGCCCGGTTCTCCCCCCCACCTCAATAAAGGAGGCAAAACGGGAAAACATCACGTTAATTTCCGCCTGGTACAGAGTCCAGGTATTAATCAGAGTATTCATTCCCTCATTGGGTGTCTGAATCTGAAGCTTGCTTCTTTTCTCCGCCCAATATTCCGCCATCTGACCGTATGCCCGGTCAATCACGGCAAAATCCGAATACTTCGCCCGGATTCTTCTTCCCTCCTCCCGGTTTCCTTCTCCCAGAAGGAATACCAGGCGAAGCTCTTCTCCCGGCTCAAGGGTAATTCGCTTATGCAGGGAACCGCAATGATTGCCGCCCTTCTCGTAAGAGCCGCTGCAAACACCCCTTTCCACTGCCGCCGGATTATTCTCCGTATGGTATAACCCGATGAATTTATCCCTGAGGCAGTCAAAGCTGTCCGGGGCAAAATTGGCGGTAAAAAACTGATAACCGAACTCCTCATAGAACAAATCATGTTCGATGATGCCATCCTCATAGGAGGAGCCTGCCGCGTAATTACTCATCTGGAAATTGCGGTTATCCATATCAATATGATGATAGGAAAATTCAAGGTAGGAAAATACACTTAACGCTCTCTTCCTGTTATCGGTATTCTTAATGGTCACATCCCACAGCTCCACCGGATCGTCCATAGGAATAAAAAGCTTCTGCTGTGCCTCAATCCCGCTGTAGACGCAGGAATACCGGGTATAGGAAAGGCCGTGGCGGCATTGGTACTTCGCTTCCTTCAGGGACTTGCCCACCGGCTGCCAGGATATGCTCCAGTAGTCCCCGCTCTCATCATCCCGAAGATATACATAATGACCGGGACGGTCCATGGGGACACTATTGGCGCGAAAACGCGTGATCCGGTGATATTCCGGCGATTTATAGAAAACATATCCCCCGGCCGTATGATTGACCACCGCACACATATCCCTGACACCGATATAATTCGTCCATGAGGTCGGCAGATCCAACCTTTCAATCACATACTCCTGATGCTCATTGTCAAAATATCCATATTTCATAAAATCACGCACCTCCTCCGTTAATACCTTTATTATAATAAATTGAATATATTATGGTATTGCTAGGAATGCGAATATTTGATTGAACTTGCTATCCATATTTTTCAAAAACACAAAGGATATCGGAGCAAAAAACAGGGCACAGATGCCATCGTATTTCATCCGCGTTACGATGTTATCTATGCCCATGCTATTATCATTTATTCCTGTCTAACCGTGGTAGTAATTGATCAGACAGCCCTGCAGAATAATCTCCCTCTCATCATCCGTAAGCTCTCCCAGAGTAAGGGCGAATTCCCGCATATCCTTCTTTACAACATAGGCCTTGATTTCACCGGCCTTTTCGGCAACTGCCCTGCGGATATCCTTGATGAAGAGATAATCCCCGTTTTCAAAGGGAATCTCCTCTTTGAGAAGGAAGGGGAGCATTCCCCAGTTAATCAAATTGGAGCGGTAACGCTTGGTAGCGTATTCCTTTGCAATATTGGCAAGTCCGCCCAGCACCTTCTGGCAGCTGGCAGCCTGTTCCCTGGCGGAGCCGTCACCCGGCTTCACAGCGTAGATGACACTTCCGATCTGAGTCGAAGCCATATCAAAATCGAATTTCTCTGAGATTCGGTCAAAGACCTCCCTCAGCTCTTCATTGGCGTTGATAATGCAGTCGGCAACGCTTTCCGCATCGGAGCCTCCCGCAGAGTTCGGGTCCTGCCCTGCGGCAAGTCTTGCTTTCTCGGCCTTTTGAACCTCTTTCGCCCGTCCCACATACTTCGGATCCTTCCGGGACAGGGTGAATTCAGCCAGTCCCAGGGGATTGGAACGGAAGGAGGAGGTCTCGCCCGAAGGAATTAATTCATCCGTGGTAGTCACCGGATCATGGATCACGGACACCACCTTCAGAATCATATCCTCACTCAGGGCGGTCATGGCCGGCCAATCCACAATTCCGGGTCCGAACTTCAGCTCCACGCTGCTGTCCGGCTTGCCGATGCCGTTATAGACTCGGTTATCATAGATGGCGCTGTCAAAATAATAACGCGGCCTGGTGAAGTTCACATCTGCATCCTCTGCCGAGGTCAGATACCCCTTGTTCGCCGCTGTGGCGGCGATGGACCGGGCATCCATCAGGGCAACGGAAGCAATCTGTCCGTTGGTGATCTTAGATCCCTCTCTGTTGGGGAAGTTTCTTGTGGTATGACGGATGCTGAAGCCGTTATTGGCAGGGACATCCCCGGCCCCGAAGCAGGGACCGCAGAAAGCTGTCCGTATGGTTGCACCGCTTGCCATCAGCTTAGCCACAGATCCATTCTTCACCAACTCCATAAATACCGGCTGACTGGCCGGGTATACGCTCAGGGAGAATTCATCCGCACCGATGAAGCGTCCGTCCAGGATATCCGTCGCGTCACAGATGTTTTCAAATCCGCCGCCGGCGCAGCCCGCGATCGTACCCTGATCCACATACAGCCTTCCGTTACGAACCTTATCCTTTAAGGAATATTTGATTTTATTGTTATCCAGGCTGACAAGAGCCTTCTTCTCCACCTCATCCAAAATATCATAGAGATTGGCATTCAGTTCGTCGATGGTATAGACATTGCTGGGATGGAAGGGCATGGCGATCATCGGCTTAATCTCTGACAGATCCACATGAATGAGGCCGTCATAATATGCCACCCGTTCCGGAGCCAGCTCCTGATAAGCCTGGGGTCTGCCGTGAATCTCATAGAATTCCTTCACCGCCCCGTCCGTTCTCCATATAGAGGAAAGACAGGTTGTCTCCGTGGTCATTACGTCGATGCCGATACGGTAATCCACGCTCAAATTGCCGATACCGTCTCCCACAAATTCCATTACCTTATTATTAACATAGCCGTTGGCAAACACCGCTCCGATAATTGCCAGGGCAACATCCTGGGGTCCTACCCCTTTTCTCGGAGCTCCCGTAAGATATACGGCTACCACCTCCGGCATATTAATATCGTAGGTACGGTTCAGCAGCTGCTTCACCAGCTCCGGCCCGCCTTCCCCGATTGCCATGGTTCCCAGGGCACCGTAACGGGTATGGCTGTCCGAGCCCAGGATCATGCTGCCGCCCTCCGCCAATACCTCTCTGGCATACTGGTGAATAACCGCCTGATGAGGGGGAACATATACCCCGCCGTACCGCTTCGCGCAGGAAAGGCCGAACATATGATCATCCTCATTAATGGTTCCGCCCACGGCGCAAAGACTGTTATGACAGTTGGTGAGCACATAGGGCACCGGAAACTGCTCCAGCCCGCTGGCCCTTGCCGTTTGAATGATACCGACAAAGGTTATGTCATGGGAGGTGAGCTTATCAAATTTAATCCTTAATTTTTTATTATTGCCTGAGGTATTATGGCGGCTCAGTATTCCATAAGCCATGGTTCCCTTCGCCGCGGCCTCCCTGTCCCCCTGAAAACCGGTTCTTGCCCTTACTGCGGCGAGCTCCGCTCCGCTGATAATTTCATTTCCGTTTATTAAATAAACACCATTCTCGTACAGTTTTATCATCGTATCCTCCGTCCTGCATATGCCTTTTTCTTACTTAGTCTTCTATCTCTCCTGTCTCCAGATTAACCGTAAAACGGTCATCAGCGATAATATTAGGGCTATTGAGGACTCCGGGCTTTGCCTTTACCCTGAGAATCACCTTGCCCTCCTTGTTCTTGGAGAAATCAATTGTGATTTTACCTGCAAAATTATCATTATAATATCCGGCATCCACAAACATTTCCTCAGATCCTTCAAATTTAAAACGAACCTCCAGATTAGCCTCTGCATTGAGCAGGTTAATAGGCTCCTGAGGGATAACCTCCTTCTCGCCGGCGCCAAGGTCGGTAACATTAATTCCATCATTATAGACATCCTCCGGACCGACAAAATATGCCTTTACATATTCCAGCTTCAAATCCGTACGGTTATTGACAACAATCTTCTCATCCGTGCTTTCAACGAGCAATAATACCACTATGATAATTAAAACTACAGCGGCACTCACACCCGCTATGGTCATCTTTTTCTTCGATTCAAAGAACCCCTCTGCCTTATCAACCTTTTTTTCTTTTACCCGGATTTTTCTCATTTTTAGTTATACCTCCATTATTGATAAATTTTCAGACATTCTTAATCATAATCGGTAATCTGAAAATAATCAAGCATTTTTTCCGATATCTGATACAAGAGCGTAACAGTTCAGCCTGCAATGTCATTAAGTTAAAGCCTGTTACGGCAATAAATTAAGGAACCGGCTCTCCACTAAATAAATAGCTTTGAAGCAGTTCCTTATCAATTAATCCTATTCAGCTAATAACAGGGATTATCTCTGTACTCTGCCGGAAGCGTCCCCGCCCACCAAAGCATCTACATCCGCCCTGGATACGAGATTGAGATCTCCCGGTATCGTATGCTTTAATGCGGAAGCCGCAACGCCAAATTCCAATGCATCCTCCATGGTCTTGCCATCCAAGAGACCGCAGATTAAACCGGCAGCAAAAGCATCTCCGCCGCCTACACGGTCTACAATGCGGATGTCGTATTTTCTGGAGTGGTAGAACTTCTTACCGTCGTAAATACATGCCGACCAGCCGTTGTCCGATGCGGAATAGCTCTCTCTTAAGGAGCTTACCACATATTTAAAGTTAAATTTCTTAATCATCTGCTCAAAGATATCCTGATATCCGGCCAGCTCCAATTCACCGCTGGTTACATCGGTATTCCCCGGCTTAAAGCCAAGAACCTTCTCCGCATCCTCTTCATTGCCGATGCATACGTCCACATACTGCATCAGATTGGTCATAATTCTCTGTGCCTTCTCGGAGGACCAAAGCTTCTTACGGAAATTAAGGTCTACGGAAACCGTGATATTCTTTCTCTTGGCCGCCTTCAAGGCTTCTTCTGTCAGATAGGCTGCCGCATCACTGATGGCAGGGGTGATTCCGGTAAAATGGAACCAGTCCGCGCCTTCAAAGATTGCGTCAAAGTCAAAATCAGCAGGCGTTGCCTCGGCAATCGACGCATGCGCCCTGTCATATACTACATTGGAAGCTCTCATGGAAGCGCCGGTTTCCAGGAAATAGATTCCCAGTCTCTCTCCGCCCCTTGCAACAAAATCACAGTTCACATTATATTTTCTCAGCGCAGCAACAGCAGATTCACCGATGGGATTCTTCGGAACCTTGGTAACAAAATATGCGTTATGCCCATAATTGGCCAGGGATACCGCAACATTCGCTTCCCCGCCGCCATAGCATACATCAAAGCTGTCAGACTGAATAAACTTCTGATATCCGGGAGTTGAAAGACGGAGCATAATCTCTCCCATTGTTATTACCTTTGCCATTATTATCTCTCCTTATAGTAAAAAATGATGGTCACAATCATAATCAGTATAGTGCCCGGAGAAACATTCGTCAATGGCAAAATGCATTCAAAAACTCGAAATTATGTTACAGTTCAGCTTGCAATGTCAGTTAGTTAAGACCCGAGCCATCACTGCTGGATTTTCTCTTTGGACAAACCTCCACTATAGAACATGGATACAATTCCCATCAACATGCTGACGATGGCAATAAAAAATGGCAGGATCACCTTCGAATCAGCTGCTTTGGATAGATCGGAAAGGCAGAGCAGCAACGCAATTGTTGAAATGACAGCAAACACCAGGCCGTTTAAAAAGCACTTAAATTTACTGTATTTGTATTTGTATACCACTTGTTTCATAAAATCCTCCCTCGTCTCACATCAAACAATAAACAGTTTCTACTTATTAAACGAAGGAAGACGTAAAAGAGTTGCATAAAATTTAGCAAAACCGTAAAAAAAATGTAAGTTTTTCAAAAACAGGACGGAATATCACCTTTATTTGGCCGATCTTCCAATATCTCTTCCATATGAGATGCATTCCTGCAGCTTCTCCTCATCCGGAACCCAGAGCTGCCGGAGTCCGTCATTCACCACGGTGAAGCCGGCTTCCTTAAGATGTCCGCTCAGCTGCTTCACTGCTTCGCCGCTCCAGCCATAGCTGCCGAAAGCCGCCGCTTTTTTATTCTTGAATTTTAACCCCTTGACCATCTCCAGAAGGCCTCCCAGGGAATGCAGATAACCGTTATTGACCGTGGGTGCGCCCATAAGGATCAGCTTGGATTTGAATATCTCGGTAATAACATCGTTTTTGTCCTCTTTTGCACTGTTCATTAATTTGACGGTGGCCTCCGGGTCCTCCTCCGTTATTCCCTGGGCAATGGCTTCTGCCATCTTCCTGGTTGAATTCCACATGGTATCATAAATAATCGTGATCTGATTTTGCTGATAATCCTTTGCCCACTCCAGATACCGTTCTACAATCCGGGCCGGATTCTCTCTCCAGATCACCCCATGGCTGGGACAAATCATGCTGAGGGGAAGCCCAAAGCCGAGAACCTCTTCTATCTTCTTTACCACCAGCTTACTGAAGGGGGTCAGAATATTGGCATAGTATTTAATTGCCTCGGCAAAAAGCTCATCCTGATCCGCCGAGTCGTTATACAGCCCTTCCGTTGCATAATGCTGGCCGAAGGCATCATTGCTGAAAAGGATATTTTCACCGGAAAGATAAGTGAACATGGTATCCGGCCAGTGCAGCATCGGCGCCTCTACAAAAGTCAGGGTATTTTCCCCGATCTTCAGGGTGTCTCCCGTAGTAACTGTACGGAAGTTCCATTTCTCATGATAATGCCCCTGGATGATTTTTGCTCCGTTCCCGGTACAGTAGATGGGGGTATCCGGAATTTCTCTCATCAGCTCGGGCAGTGCTCCGCTGTGATCCACTTCATTGTGATTCATGACAATGTAATCAATACGGCTCAAATCGATTTCCTGTTTCAGGCGGCTGACAAATTCCTTATCAAAGGGCTGCCAGACCGTATCGATCAATACTGTTTTTTTATCCCTGATCAGATACGAGTTATAGGACGATCCCTTTCGGGTGGAATACTCCTGTCCATGAAAATGTTTCAGTTCCCAATCGATCTTACCAACCCATGTTACTTTATCACTTATTTTTTTGCTCATTGGCGCAGCCTCCCATATAGATCATGTATTTGCTTTTACTATATTCTTATCATGCACCATTTACATTGATTTAAATCACATAATACGGAGTATTTTTCCTACTCCGCCGCATTAAGATATTGACCGTTCCACAGATTCAGCACTTTTTTCAAACAGAAGGGATAATCAATTTTTTCAATGCTTTTTACCGCATAAATCGGAACGGAGGTATAGTAGCTGCCGTCAATGGAGTATCTGGCCTCCCCTACCGCACTTCCTGCCTGTACCGGCGCTTCCAGGTATTCGGGGATCACATATTCCACGGATACCTGTTCATCCTTTCGCATCAGCAGGGACAGATTGCCTTTCATGGAAAGGCCCTCATATTTCACCTGGCCATTCTTGACAAACAAGGGGTCCAGCTTCACATCCTGGAATATTTCCCGCTCTTCGTAATGATCGATACCATAACCCATTAACGCCTTCGTATCCGTCCATTTCAAATTTTTGTTCGGAGGCCAGCCGCTGCCCAGGACCACGGAGATCAAGACCTTGTTTTGGCGCCTGACCGCCCCGACGAAGCAATATCCGGCCTTGCTTGTAAAGCCCGTTTTTACTCCGATGGCTCCCTCCATCATATAGAGAAAACGGTTTTTATTAGTGACTGTGAAGCTCCGTCCGGATTTCAGTTCTTGAAAGGAATGGGAGGAGGTGTTGGTGATCTCCAGAAACTGAGGATTCCTTATGGCATAACTGGCGATAACCGCCAGATCCCTGGCCGTGGTATAATGATTTTCTGCATCCAGGCCATTGGGTGTGACGAAATTGGTATGCTCACACCCCCATCTTCTGGCGGTATCATTCATCATAGCGGCAAAGCCTTCCACAGAGCCGCCCACATGCTCCGCAATGGCAACTGCGGTGTCATTATGGCTTTCCAGCATCAGAGAATACAGCAGATCCCTCAGCAGATACTGTTCTCCCGCCTTAATGTTCAACTGGACATCCGGCATTCGGGAGGCGTAGGAGGATATCGTTACGGTATCCTTGAGATTCGCATTCTCCAAGGTCACAATGCAGGTCATTATTTTGGTGGTACTTGCCATGGGCATCTCCCGGTAGCCGTTCTCTTCATACAGCACACGGTTGTTAGAGGCATCCATAAGCAGGGAGGACAATGCACGAAGCTTAAGCTTTACCGGGGGAGAGTCCTGTCCGTTATCCCCGCCGGTGTCCGGGTCATTATCCAAAGTAATATTCGGATCCGCTTCCGGATCAACGGCTCCCTCTGCCTGCAGGAGCTTCTGGTAATCCTTCCCTTCCTGTCTGGCACGTTCATTCTCTTCCCTGACCTTGCTGTCAAAGTCTTCAAATACCAGGCCGGTAGAGCTCAGAAGCTCATCATAGTATTCTTTCAGCCTGTGAAATTGAAGCAGCGAGAACACCAGAAGCAATATGACACAGGGTATTATTCTGATATAGTTATCCTTCTCTTTCACATTTCCCATCCTATTATGGTTCTTACTTTAAATTTATTGTAAAAGCTCTGGAATATTCATATTGCGTAATAAATAATTGAGACGATGCCACCCTCTAAACTGTACCAAAAAGACCGAAATCTCCGCAATATTGCAGGAAAATGCTTTACTGTCGAAATTACTTATAGTATAATCTGCGTAAACAGTTAACCCATGTAATACATTGTTCAAGAGATACACACCGCATAAGGAGTAATATATATGCCAAAAAAACAAAAGCGCCTAAGCGTCCGCCAGGCACTGCAAATCGTGTTTATTATCGGGTTTATTACCTTCGCCCTTCTTTTTATAAATGACGTCCTGATCACACCCTACCGTATCAACAAGTCACTGGAAAAGGCAAGCGACTACTACTCATCCGAAGAACCTTCTGAACCTTCTGAACCGGAAGACGCATTGGATACGGATGCTTCGGAACCGGATACACCGGGCCAGAATTCTGACGGCCAGAATGCAGGGGAAGAAAATCCAGACGAAGCTGATTCAAGGGATCAGGAAGAGGCCGCTTTGCCGGATCGGGACGAACAGGGACGCCTGCTTCGCTTCCGGAAGCTGCTGGAGATGAATGAGGATGTGAAGGGATGGATCAAGATTCCGGACACGAATATCGATTATGTGGTAATGCAGTCCGGCAGGGAGGATCCCGAATATTATCTGCGCAGGGACTGGCAGCGAAATGACCTGAAAGCCGGAAGCCTGTTCCTGGATGCCAAGGGCTCTCTGGAAGAACACTCCCGGAACCTTACCATTCATGGGCATAATATGACCTCCACGGATAATATGTTTCATTACCTGGTCAAGTTTAAAGAGCTGGATTATTATAAGGAGCGTCCTGTCTTTACCTTTGATTCCATTTATGATACCGGAAAGTGGAAGATATTCGCCGTATTTATCACCAACGGAAGCTCGAAGAAGGAGGAGCTTTTTGATTATACCAGAGCAGATTTTGAAGATGATGCCGACTTTCTGAACTTTGTATACCAGCTGAGAATCCGCTCCATTTACCAGATCGATTCTGTAGATATTAATGAGACGGATCAGCTTCTTACCCTGTCAACCTGTTCCTATGAAGTCAAGGATTACCGGACTGTCGTTGTGGCCCGCAGGGTCAGAGAGGGAGAAGAAGAGACGGTGGATACGGAAAGCGTCGTATTAAATCCCAAGCCGCTCTTCCCCTACTCTTACTATTACCGTTATGGGGGGCGTGCGCCTAAGCTTTCAGCCACTTTTGAGGAAGCCTATGCCAATGGTGAGATCGGCTGGTATCAGGCTGGCACTTCCCAGCTTCAGGACTGAAGCAGCCAGAGCCCCGGGAGGCTATAGTCTTCCCTTAAAATCCTCATAGCCGAATTGCTTTATTAATTCCAATTCCCCATTCTCCCGCTTCAGGTAAATGGAGGGAAGGTTGATCCCATTGAAGGTATTATTCTTGACCATGGAGTAAATGGCCATATCACAGAATACCAGGCGGTCTCCTTCCTGCAACGGCCGGGGGAAGGAATAATCTCCGATTACATCTCCCGCAAGGCAGGTGGGTCCTCCCAGACGATAGGTATGGGGGTGCTCCCCTGCTTTTCCTGCGCCAAGGATGGCCGGGCGGTAGGGCATCTCCAAAACATCCGGCATGTGGCAGGCGGCGGAGGTGTCCAGAATTGCCAGGGGAAGACCGTTCTCATTCAACTCCAGTACGGCGCTCACTAAAAAGCCCGCATTGAGGGCTACCGCCTCTCCCGGCTCCAGATATACCTGCACTCCGTAGGTTTCTTTTATATGGTTGATGCAACGGACCAGGGTTTCGATATCATAGTCCGGTCTGGTAATATGATGCCCTCCGCCGAAATTGATCCATTTCATTCTGTGCATCAGATCGCCGAACTTCTCTTCTACCACAAGGAGGGTTCGTTCCAGGACATCGGAATTCTGCTCACACATGGTATGAAAATGCAGTCCCTCGATTCCCGTCAGATCCGCTCCTTCCAGGCCCAAGCGACGGATGCCGAAGCGGGAGCCCTGGGCGCAGGGATTGTACAGCTCTGTCTCTATCTCGGAATATTCCGGATTGATCCTGAGACCGCAGGATATCCTCCGGGACGAAGGCTCCTTTGCCGCGCTCTGTATTCTGGCTTTGTATTTATTCCACTGTGACAGGGAATTGAATACAATATGGCCGCAGAGGCTCATGATTTCATCGAATTCGGATTCCCGATAGGCAGGGGAAAAGATGTGAACCTCCCCGCCCATCTCCCCGGCACCCAGCTTTGCCTCGAATAAGGAGCTGGCTGTAGTTCCGCTCAGATAGCTTCCGATCAGGGGATAGGTTGCATACATGGAATATGCCTTCTGGGCCAGCAGAATCCGGCACCCCGTCCGATCCATTACCGATTTCAGAATCTCGAGGTTCTTTCTTAACAAGCTCTCATCTACAACATAAGAAGGGGTTGTAATTCCGTTAAAATCCATACACTCCCTGTTAGATATACTCATTCTGATCACCGCATCCTTTCCCGCTGACTTCTATATTCTATGCATTCTATGCGCTATTCTACCATCTTCGGATCAAAGCATTCCTTCCAAGGCAAGCCGCAGCGATTCAACTCATCCATGAAGGGATCCGGATTCATCTCTTCCACATTGTACACGCCGGGCTTCTTCCATTTGCCCTCCAGCACCATCTTCGCACCGATCATCGCCGGAACTCCCGTGGTATAGGAAATGGCCTGGGAACCAACCTCACGGTAGCATTCCTCATGGTCGCAGACATTATATACATAATAGCGGGCTTCCTTGCCGTCCTTCACGCCTGTATAGATGCAGCCGATGTTGGTCTTGCCCTTCGTTCTGGGACCCAGAGAAGCCGGATCGGGGAGCACCGCCTTTAAGAACTGCAGGGGAATGATTTTATGTCCTTCAAAATCAATGGGTTCAATGGAGGTCATTCCCACATTCTCCAGCACACGGAGGTGGGTAATATACCGTTCGGAAAAGGTCATGAAGAATCGGATTCTCTTCACTCCCGGAATATTCACCGCCAGGGATTCCATCTCCTCATGATGGAGCAGATACATGTCCTTTGGTCCAATTTCCGGGAAATCATAGACTCTCTTGATCTCCAAAGGCTCTGTTTCATGGAAACGGCCGCCCTCAAAATAGCTTCCGTTCGCGGTGATCTCCCGGATATTAATCTCAGGATTAAAATTGGTCGCAAAAGGATATCCGTGGTCTCCGGCATTGGCATCCAGAATATCAATGGTGTGAATCTCATCAAAATAATGCTTCAGCGCGTAGGCGGAAAACACCTGGGTCACCCCGGGATCAAAGCCGCAGCCCAAAATTGCCGTGATACCGGCCTTCTCAAAACGCTCCTTATAAGCCCACTGCCATTTGTACTCGAACTTGGGAATATCCTTCGGCTCGTAGTTTGCCGTATCCAGATAGTCCACCTTCGTTGCCAGACAGGCATCCATGATGGTCAGGTCCTGGTAAGGCAGAGCCACATTGATGACAATGTCCGGCTTAAACCTTTCAATTAATGAAATTACCTCTTCCGTATTGTCAGCATCCACCTGGGCAGTGGATACCTTGGTCTTGTAACCTTTCGCCTCCACCTGCGCCTTGTAGGCATCGCATTTGGATAAGGTTCTGCTGGCAATGCAGATTTCCTCAAAAACCTCAGAATTCTGACAGCATTTATGAATTACTACTCCGGCAACTCCGCCGGCTCCGATGATTAAAGCCTTGCTCATAATGATTTCTCCTTTCTTAATCAAAGCTGAAGCAGTATTTCCCGCAGCAGCTTGCAGGCCAGTGCTGTAGACGCACCGCTCTGGTCATATACCGGGGACAGTTCATTCATATCCATGGCTACTATATTCAGCCGGAATACCTTCTCCAGGGCTTCCCGCAGCTCCGTAAAGCTCACTCCGCCCGCTTCCGGGGTTCCTGTTCCGGGAAATATGCCGGAGTCCAGCACATCTAGATCAATGGTGAGGTATACGGGCTTATCTTTCAGCAGTTTCACCGCCTCCTCCAGACGATCCAGGTTGAATTTCTGAGTGAATACGTGCTCCTTCGCCCAGGCAAATTCTTCACGTTCTCCGCTTCGGATGCCGAATTGAAAGATCCTTCCGTCTCCCACCAGCTCATGGCATCTTCTCATGACGCTGGCATGGGATAATTTCTCCCCCAGATATTCGTCCCGCAGATCAGCATGGGCATCAAAATGCAGAATGGACAGTTCGGGATACTGTTTGACTGCGGCTCTGACGCTTCCCAGGGTGACCAGATGCTCGCCCCCGATCATCACCGGCTTCTTACGGTCTTCCAGAATCTGTCGGGTCATATCCTCTATGGCCTCCAGCACCCGCGGCGTATTTCCGAAGCCGAATTCCAAGTCTCCCGCGTCACAGATTCTGCAATCCTCCAGATCCTTGTCCAAATAGGGGCTGTAGGTTTCAATGCCGTAGCTCTCATTGCGGATTGCCGCGCTGGCGAATCGGGTGCCGGGACGGTATGAGGTGGTTCCGTCAAAGGGCGCCCCGAAGATCACGATATTGCTGTCCTCATATTCATGGTCACAGGCGATAAAGGTGTGTGTGTTCAAAGCAGGGATCTTGTTATTCATAGTCATTCAACTGCTCCTTTACATAATTAGGAAGGGCAAAGCAACCGGTATGAAGCTCCGTGTTGTAATACTTTGTCTTAATCCCCAGCTCATTCCATGCCTCCGGCTTCAAGTCCCGGATCGGATCATAATGCTTGCTGGCATAGCCAAAGAGCCAGTGTCCGCTGGGATAGGTGGGAATGTGGGCCTGATAAACCCTGGCTATGGGGAAGGTTTCCTTAATGCGCTGGTGGGCACGCTTCATGGCATCCACATAAGAAGCATAATAAGTGCTTTCATGCTGATTCACCAGAATACCCTGATCCTTCAGCGCCTGATAGCAGTTGCCATAGAACTCTTTGGTGAAGAGTCCTTCACCGGGCCCGAAGGGATCCGTGGAATCTACCAGAATTAAATCGTATTCATTCACCTGGCGGCGCACAAATTTCAGACCATCCTCATAGTAAATATGGACTCTCGGCTCCTCCAGGCAGCAGGCAGTCTGAGGAAGGTATTGCTTACACACTTGAACCACCATCTCATCGATCTCTACCATATCAATGCGTTCAATGCCCGGATACCGGACAAGCTCCCGGATGGTTCCCCCGTCCCCGGCGCCTATGACCAGCACCTTCTTAATCTCCGGATTCGTTGCCATGGGGACATGGGCAATCATATCATGATAGATGAATTCATCCTTTTCCGTCACCATCAGGCAGCCGTCCAGGGTAAGGGCACGGCCGAACTCCACCGTATCCAGAACCGCAATATGCTGAAAATCACTTTGACCGCCGTACAGCTGCTCCCTGACCTTCAAGGACAGCTTCACATGCTCCGTATGCTGTTCGGAATACCATAACTCCATATGCAAACACCCGTACCTTTCTTCTATTAAAAATCAACAATATTAATTCTCTCAACCTTCATATCCTGGGGACCCGTCAGGGAGCTGCCCTTTTCTCTGGCATAGACGATATAATCAATAATATCCCCGGTGATCCGTTCTCCCGGAGCCAGAATCGGAATTCCGGGAGGATAGCACATAACGAATTCACCCGAGATATGACCGATTCCCTCCTCCAGAGGTACGGACTTTTTCTCACTGTAAAAGGCCTTCTGGGGTGTCAGCACGACCTCCGGATCGATGTATTCATGATTTAACATGCCCACTTTATCTTTTCCATGGATGCGCTTGATCTCGGACAATGCGGACACCAGCCGTTCAATCTCAAAGGCACGGTCGCCCGCCGTAATCACAGCAAGAATATTGCCGATATCCCCGAATTCAATCTGAATGTCATATTCGTCCCGGAGAAGGTCATACACCTCCACTCCTGCCAGGCCGATCTCTCCCGTATGAATCGAGAGCTTGGTGCGGTCAAACGCATACACCGCATCCCCGTCAATTAATTCTGTGGAAAAAGCGTAATACCCTCCCGCCCTGTTGATTTCGTTCCGGGCATACTCTGCCAGATCAATGGTTTTTGCAACGATGTCCTTTCCGTTTTGCACCATGTTCTTCCTGGCCAGATCCAGGGAGGACAACAGCAGATAAGAGCCGCTGGTGGTCTGGGTCAGATTAATGATCTGCCTCACATAACCCGGATCTACTTCCTTCCGGCAGATCAGAAAGGAGCTCTGGGTCAGCGAACCGCCTGTCTTATGCATACTGACCGCCGCCATATCCGCCCCGGCCGCCATGGCGCTTACAGGAAGACCCTCTCCAAAATAAAAATGTGCTCCATGAGCCTCATCCACCAGAACCTTCATCCGATGCTCATGAGCCAGCGCCACGATTTCCTTTAAATTAGAACAAATACCATAATAGGTAGGATTGTTTACCAGAATTGCTTTGGCCCCGGGATGCTGCCGGATCGCCTTTTTTACATCCTCCGCCGACATTCCCAGGGGAATGCCCAGAGCATGATTCACCCCGGGATTAACGTATACCGGCACTGCACCGCATACCACCAGTGCATTAATGGAGCTGCGATGGACATTTCTCGGCATGATGATCTCATCCCCGGCCTTGCAGACGGACATAATCATGGCCTGTACCGCAGCCGTCGTACCGTTGACCATGAAAAAAGCCGCATCTGCACCAAATGCCTGGGCAGCCAGCTCCTCCGCAGCCTTTATAACCGATACCGGGTGAATCAGATTATCCAGAGGCTTCATGGAATTCACATCCGCCTTCAGACATTCGGTTCCAAGGAAATCCGTAAGCTCCGGGTTTCCTCTTCCTCCCTTGTGTCCGGGTACATCAAAGGGTACCACGCGGTTCTTTCTGTGTCTGACTAACGCCTCATGAATCGGTGAATTCTGCTGTGTATATTCCATCATTTTATCATGCCTTTCGATTCTATTTCTTTCCGTCTTTCCTTCTTCCCTGTGCACTGTTAATGCAGTCCGCTAATATATGTTCATGCCGCTGAAGATCTCGATCATTTCCTTGCGCAGGCTATTGGTAATATCCAGTCTCTGCTTCGGGGGCAGCTCATATACATCCTTGTTAAAGAGATAGTTCTGCAGCTCGATTTCCTTAATCAGCATCTTTGTATGGAAAATGTTTGACTGGTATACATTGACATCAATGGCATCATATCTGGTCAGCGTCTCATCATCAATATAATCCTGAATAGAGGTAATATCATGATCAATAAAATACTTCATTCCGTGAAGATCCCTGGTAAAGCCTCTGACCCGGTAATCTATAGTGATAATATCGGAATCAAAGCTTCCGATCAAATAATCCAACGCATTCAGCGGAGATATCTCACCGCAGGTAGAAACATCGATATCGACACGAAAGGTAGAGATTGAATTATCCGGATGATGCTCCGGAAAGGTATGAACCGTAACATGGCTCTTATCCAGATGGGCATGAACCGTCTCCCTCGGGGTCAGAAAGCCAATCCCCTGATTGCAGGATTCATCAATATGCTCCGTAGATACGGTGCCTTCGGCAATCAATATATTTACCGACGCCCCCTGGGGATCATAATCCTGCTTGGATATATTAAGGACATGTGCCCCTATCATCTCCGTGACATCAACTAAGATCTTGGTAAGACGTTCCGAATTGTACTGTTCATCGATATAAGCAATATAGTCCTTTTGTTCCCTCTCACTTTTCGCATAGCATACATCGTAAATATTGAAGCTAAGTGTTTTGGTGAGGTTGTTAAAGCCATACAGTGTGAGTTTTTTATCCACCCCTAACATCACAACCTTTCTGTTTATAGTACCGGACGGTATCTGTTCCGGTCCGTTCGTGCAATGATATTAACAGCATGGACTATTATACAAAAATGTATTCTAATATGCAAGCATTATTTTTACTATTTCTAAACACAGAGTTTAGTATTACTGTTACTTTTTAAGGATAATTACGAAAATCCGGAAAAACAAAAACCCTCCCAAAGGATTGCGCTTCCTTGGGGAGGGTTATATATTACGCCGCGTAATCGCAGCCTATGTACTTCTACAGCCTGATTTTTCTCAGGTCTTCCTTCATCCGTTCAATATCCGTCAGGAAATCCTCGATATCATGCTCATGCTCCAGCTCATCGTTCAATATCTGGGCAGCCATCTGATAGGTGGCATGATCCTTACCGTAAGTAAATTGGGCAAGATCCTCATATCTTTGGATCGCACAGCGCTCTCCCGTCAGGTTCTGGTTTAAAATAACCTCGACATAGGGATCGGTAGGCTCCTCATAATCACATTTGGCAAAATCCTTCCATTGGCTGGGATTCAGAATCGGAGTTCCGCCTAATTGAAGAATACGGTCCACCAGCAGCACAGCGTGTCCCAGCTCTTCGGTAGCATGAAGTAACAGCTCCGGCTCAATCTCACTTCTCATCGGCCCTTCCATAACTCTTGCACCTATCCAATATTGATAATAGGCCAACCATTCTTCCGCCAAAGCCTCATTCAGCATCTGAATTAATTTTTCCACATCAAGATTAGCAATTGCAACTGCTTTTTTACCCATTGTGAAACCTCCTTATTCATTTTTATAGAGCATATAAAATATGCCTGTGCTTTTATAATACCTAGTACTAACTATATCATAAATAAGGCGTATTTTCAAGAACAGAAATCCTATGTCCTCCATCCTATATGAGGCGGCATCCTATTCAGCCTCCGCACTGCAGCACCTAAATATCCAATGTCAGCTGGGCTTCTTCTTCCGCTTCCAGCTTAAAATCCTCCAGCTTCTCCGGATTCATCACCGGAAGTGCCTCCAGGGACTGCAGCCCGAAGCTTCTCAGGAATTCCTCGGTGGTTCCGAAGAGAATCGGCCTTCCGGGAGCATCCATTCTTCCCATCTCACAGACCAGATTGTATTCCACCAGCTTATTGACGGCATGATCCGATTTCACCCCCCGGATCGCTTCGATCTGAAGCTTGGTGATGGGCTGCTTGTAGGCGATGATGGACAGCGTTTCCAGCAGCACATCGGTTAATATATGCTTCTTGGGAATATGGGTGATCTTAATGATAGATTCATACATGGAGGGCTTGGTGCACATCTGGAACGCCCCGTCCAGCTCGATAATATGTATTCCCCGGTCCTCACTCTCGTACTGGTCCATCATATTGCGGACGATTCTGCGGACCGTCTCCGCATCATGCTCCAGGGCTCCGGCGATCCGCTCCACCTCAACCGCTTCTCCCATGGTAAATAAGATTGCTTCAATCTGTGCTTCCAGCATCTTCAGCTCCATTAAAAGCCTGCCTCCTCCATTGTTATAATATCTGCCGCAAGATAGGTAATACTGATATCCGCAAATAGACAATCCTGCCGGATCTCAAGCCTTCCGATCTTAATCAGCTCCAAAACACCCAGAAAGGTTACGATCATTTCCATTCTGGTATGCTGGGCTTCCAATAGATTGCGAAAGGAAAAGGTTTTATGCAATAATCCGTATTCCTGTATCTGGACAAATTTCCGGGACAGGTTGATCTCTTCCTTTTCAATCTTCCCGAATTTACTTCGAATCGGATCAATCTTATCCGCCTGCTTTTTCACAATAGACTTAAAGATCTCATGCAGCCTGGACAGAGTGAGATCCGTCAGCAGCTCTTCCACATCGATCTCCTCCCGGTAATCCGCAATCTCCTTAGGGATGGTCGGAGGCTTGAAGAGCACCCTGGAGGCATCCATCTCCCGGCCTTTAAGTTCTTCTGAGATGTATTTGTACATCTTATATTCCAGCAGCCGCTCCACCAGCTCCTGCCTGGGATCCACCGCTTCCTCATCCTCCGTCTCCTCCACCGGCAGCAGCATCTTGGATTTGATATTGATCAGCGTGGCGGCCATCACAAGAAACTCACTCATAAGCTCCAGATTCCTGGCTTCCATCTGCTTTATATAGTCCAGATACTGCTCCGTAATTGAAACAATAGGAATATCATAGATATTAACTTTATTTTTATCGATCAAATGAAGCAAAAGGTCCAACGGCCCTTCAAATGCTTCCAATTTCACCGGAATACTCATGCTGTTCCTTTCCCTGACGCTGTTTTATATTTTATATTCCATTATTCCTCACCGGTAAGCCGGATATAGACCAGCTCCGGTATATTAAAGATCCGCGGCATAATGGAATGGGAACCCAGTCCTCTGGATACCACCATATGCTTCATCCCTGCCTGATTCCGCGAATCCCTGCGCTCACGGTACCGCACTCCGTGCCCGGACGCGCCCTTGCTTTCTCCAGAGCCTTCGCCAGACCTGCCATGTATGACATAATGTCCCGCATCGTATTTAGGGAAAAATCTGGCCTGAGGGGACAGCACACCTCCCAGACCGGGAAGACGCATCATTCCCCCATGGACATGACCGGACAGGGTAAGCTCCGCCCCCCACCGGGCATAGGTATCAAAAAACACCGGGTTGTGGGCAATCAATATCTGAAAGCACCCCTTCGGTATCCCCGGTGGATTGCTTTCCCCCAGCACAGAGTTCAGATAAGAGACCTCCATATCCTGGAAGGCATGAAATCCAAAATACTTCTCTTCAATGGATACCCCTGTAAATCTTAAGCAACCGGACTCTGATTCCAGCATCACACTCTCATTATCCAGGATTTTTACCTGGGCTTCTTTCATCCGATTCTTGAATTCCATCCAGGCGGCTCGGCTGGACAGCTCCTCTTCGGTCCAAGGCTGCCCGTCCTTCTTCTCCTTCTGCTCCAGCCTTTGCTCATGATTTCCATAGGCATAGAATACCCGGTACTTCTTCGCCAGCTCTTCTATAAGAAGGCTGGCCTTCCCGGGATAACAAATTCCTGTCTTATTTACCATATCTCCCGCCACCAGAACAAAATTCGGAGCAAGAGCTTCCACCTTCCGTAACAGACGCCGGTTCCTCTTTCCCAGTTCACAGTTATGCAGATCTGCCAGAACCACAAAGCTGACAGCCCCCGACTTCCGGGACAGCTTCTCAGACCTTATGGTATACTTGGAGGTAACAAGCAGCCTCTGTTCTATTATGATCCAGAGAATAAGAATCACAATAACCCCGTATATCATCATATCCTTTGGCATACCCGGCTCCTCTCTGTTCCTGTTCGATTATCTCCTGCGCGATTATCCTTCCCCTGAAGGGGACCGGATATCGTACCTATTAACTATACTAGTTCCGCTTTCCGATGTCAACCTGACATTTCTTGCAGTAAAACAGGAAAAAAGCTAAGAGCTTTCGCTGATAGCTTTTTGCCTGTTCCTTCCGGGGCCTCTTATTTTCCAATAAAATGCCGTTTTATGACTTTTACAAAATAATGCTTCCAGCCTGCTTTATCCACTGCTTCCGCCGCCAGAATATCGACCGTTCCGATTTTCTCCTTATCGTGGTAATAAACAATCTCTCCGATTTTGGAATCCTGGGTAACCGGCGCCTCCACCTTCTCATAGAGCGCCACCTCCTTGCGAATTCCATCCGCACTCTTCCCCTTGGAACAAAGATAGGAGAATTCCTGTGCGGCTCTTCCCTTCACGGTATCCGCCACCCCGCGGCTGACCTTCACCGGCTCCAGCACCGTATCCGAATTATTATCGGTAAAGATGCTGTAATTGGCGAAGCCATAGTTTAAAAGCTTTGACGCTTCCATAAATCTGGTCTTTGTATCCGGGGCCGACATGATGACCGCAATCAGATTCATATTCCCCTTCTTTGCCGTAGCCGAGAGGCAATACTTCGCCAGACTGGTGGAGCCGGTCTTCAAACCGGTGATACCCTCATAGAATTTGATCAGCTTATTGGTGTTGGTCAGACCGAACTCACTGGTGCCCTTTCTCGTGGTATGGGTAATAGTATCCATCCATACCGTGGAATAATCACTGATCTGAGGGTGGTTCATAATCAGCTCCCTGGACATCAGCGCCACGTCATAGGCGGAGGTGTAGTGATTATCCACATCCAGGCCGCAGCAATTTACAAAATGCGTACTGTTCATGCCCAGTTCCTTTGCCCGTTCATTCATCCGCGCGACGAACTCCTCCTCGGAGCCGGCTATTTTCTCAGCCATGGCAACCGAGGCATCATTGGCGCTGGCAATGCTGATGCATTTGATCATGGTATTCACATCCTGCACCTCGAAGGGCTCCAGGTATACCTGGGAACCGCCCATGGATGCGGCATATTCGGACACGCTGACCTCATCCGTGAGGGATATCTGCCCCGCCTCCAGAGCTTCAAAAATCAGCAATAAGGTCATAATCTTGGTAATGCTGGCAGGCCGGAGCTTCTCATCCTTATTCTTGTCGAAAATAACAGTTCCGGTAGAACCTTCTATTAATACTGCAGAACGTGACGCCATGTCCAACTGCACGGAGGCTGTCGCCGAAACTGTGATGGCATCTCCTTCCTTCTTTGGTGCGGTAGACTTTCCCTGTGCGATTGCGGTATTTCGAATTTGCACATCTTGTGCATTCACTACTCCGACGGCGGGCAGGGCAAGAAGCATGGAACACAGCAGGACCACTGCAATAATTTTTTTCATAATGACTCCAAAAAAAGTATTATTACTATTTTAATCCAGGCTCTCGGATTTTAGACCAATCCTATGATAAATTGTCTTATTATTTCACCCTTACCTCACATCGCAAGGTTTTCCCCTTAATTTTAGCGGATATTACAGTCCGCCCCCGCTTTTTGGCCTTCACCTTTCCGAACATATTGACGGTGGCCACCTCCGGATTGGAGCTTTTCCACCGCACAAAGGAATTGCTTCCATGGATTCGGAGGCGGTGGGCGCCGCCGACCTTCAGGTTCAGCTTCTCCTTGCTGATGTCCATCACATGAACCCGGCATTTCAATATCTGATCATCCACCTTTGCCAGTATAAAGCAATGCCCCGTCTGATAACCGAAGACCCGCCCGTTAAAATTAACTCCCGCAACCCAGAAATTAGTGGAAGAAAAAGAAACTCTTTGATTCAATGCAATAACATAGAGATGAAATTCCTCTCCCTTCAGCAGATACAGATCATTCTCATTCAAATGCGCATTGACGGTAGCCCGCCTGAGAAACACATTATTGACCCGGTAAAACACAGAGGAATGCTCATACAGCAGCTGAAAAATAATAAGTAAGGAAATGCTTATGACGACGCACTTCCCCAGAAAACGACGTAAGGCTCCCTCCTTGGTCCCACGGCATTTTTTCATATCCCAGCCCCCAGTCAGAATTATCTTTTAAGGATACAGTTCCGTCTTCTCCCTGCCGCAGATTGAACTATAACCCTTCCATGCATTCATTATGCATCTATCTTTGATTTTATGCTGTTTTAGGCCGTTTTCCTGCAAACAGGAATTATGTGATTGACGAATGTAGAAAAAAAGGATAAAATGATACACAAAAAACGAGGAGATTTAAGACTATGAGCTTTCAATTCATAAAAGAGGTTATCTCGCCGGAAGAACTGGCCAGGGCATATCCCATGCCCGCCCGGGATGTTCTCTGCAAAAAGGAGCGGGATAAGCAAATAAAAGACGTTATCACCGGCGATTCTGATAAATTTCTGGTAATTATCGGCCCCTGCTCCGCGGATAACGAGGATGCGGTATGTGATTATATTTCCCGCCTGGCAAGGGTTCAGGATAAGGTTAGGGATAAGGTGATACTGATTCCAAGAATTTATACGAATAAGCCCAGAACCACGGGCGAAGGATACAAGGGAATGGTGCACCAGCCGGACCCGGAGAAGGAACCGGATCTTCAGGAAGGTCTGATTGCCATGCGTAAGATGCATCTTCGTGCTATTGCGGAAAGCGGCCTCACCGCTGCAGACGAGATGCTCTACCCTGAAAATTGGCCCTATGTAGAAGATATTCTCTCCTATGTTGCCGTGGGTGCCCGCTCCGTGGAGGATCAGCAGCACCGGCTGACCATCAGCGGCATGGACGTTCCCGCAGGCATGAAGAATCCCACCAGCGGAGATTTCTCCGTTATGCTTAATTCCGTTGTTGCCGCCCAGGCAAGGCATACCTTTCTGTACCGCACCTGGGAGGTGAACACCTCCGGCAACCCTCTGGCCCATACGATTCTCCGGGGTGCCGTTAACAAGCACGGCCAGTCTATCCCTAACTATCACTATGAGGATCTGAATCTTCTGGCATCCATGTACAATGAGCGCAACCTGGTGAATCCGGCCATCATTGTGGATGCCAACCATGCTAACTCCAACAAGCAGTACCTGGAGCAGATCCGCATCGTCAAGGAGGTGCTGCACAGCCGCAGACATTCCGCCGAAATCGCCTCCATGGTTAAGGGGGTTATGATCGAAAGCTATATTGAAGAAGGCTCCCAAAAGGTGACCGAGCATGTTTACGGGAAATCCATTACCGATCCCTGCCTCGGCTGGGATGCCTCCGAGAAATTGATCTATGCCATTGCCGACACTCTATAAAGGATATAAGACGCCGGTGTGCTGTTATGACTGTCTGATTAATTATATGATATGATTATGGTTGAAACCATACCCTAGGCTCTGGGATGTGTATTCATATATACCTCACGGCTGTTTTTAGCGCCGTTGTTGAGATACCATTGAGTTGTGGCGATATCAGCATGGCCCAGAAACTCCTGAACGCTGCCGAGATCCGCTCCGTTCTCCAGCATGTGCGCGGCAAAGGAATGCCGGAGGGAATTAGGGCTGACCTCCTCCATACCGGCCTGCTTTGCATAGGCCTTCAGAAGCTTCCACAATCCCTGCCGGGTCAGGGCCTCTCCTGAGGAATTCAAAAACAGGAACCGGCTTTCCTTCTCCTTCCCGGCAAAGGCTTCCTCCCTGATTGTCAAATAGGCCTCCAGAGCCTCTCTGGCCGTCTTCCCGAAAGGAATATTGCGCTCCCGCCTTTCCCCGCAGGTAATATATCCGGAGGTCAGATTCACATCCTCCTGCTTCAGGGCAATCAATTCAGATACCTTAATCCCGGTGGCATACAGCAGTTCCAGCATGGCCCTGTCTCTGATTCCCTTCTTTGTCCGGCCGTCCGGCTGAAGCAGCAGACGGTCAACCACATCCATCTTCAACACACCGGGGGCTTTTTTCTGTACTCTGGGGGGCTTCATCCGCTCCGAGGGATCACTCTGAAGCAGCCGGTGCTTAATGAGATACAGGAAAAATGCCTTCATTGCGGCAATGTTTCTGGACACCGATGCAGGGGATAAGCCATCCCTCTCCAAGCTCAGGATATAGGAATTCAAATTTGTCTCGCTGATTTTATCAACGGAATGGATTCCCTGCCTCTCCAGGAAAAGGCGAAGTTTTTTCAAATCATTCTGATAGGCCTGCAGCGTATTATCCGATGCACACTTCACCTCCCGGAGATATTGCAGAAAACCGGAGATCAATTGTTCCAAGGTACCCCTCCTTCGCTATGTATCAGTTGGATTGTTGCTGAATTACAGGAATAATCCCAAAGCCTTCTTAAGGAAAAATGCTCCCGGATATGCCTCCAGAAAGCTGGCAAAAACCAGTGCGACTGCCAGCAGTACAATAACAGGAAGGCTTGTCTTAACCGCCCCTGCCAGAGCTTTCAGGCTGGTATGCCCCGACTGGTAGATCTCCCGGCACAGACGAAAGCCCCTGTGCAGACAGATGAGGGCAATGGGAAGATACAGCAGCCCATGGGGAAAGACGTATGCCAGAACCAGCAAAAAGCCCTTGATTCCATATTCCATGGTGACTGCCGAGATGAAAAAACCGGTAAAAAAGCCAAAAGAGGCAATTTTATAGGTCATATATGGTATGCCCAGAATAGTGAGACTCAGCAGCCAGAACAGAATAAAATCACCGAAATTATTCCCCAGCACGTACCGGAAAAGCCCCGCGTAATTAATCTCACTGCCCACGATTCTGGCAAATACATTTCCTTCATATATCTGCAATTGCTTTGTAAAGTTCCCCCGGAACATATTGGCACAGACTATCCCAAGGATCAGACCAATAATCATCAGTATTATCGCCGCCTGAATTACACCAGGGCGGCCAATCTGTAATTTTAACCGCTTCATTCTCCTACCTGCCCGTCATCAGAGAGCCTCCGGTCAGGAACAGCAAACCTGTTCCCGGTCTTCCTCTCCCTTCGCATGATTCAAACAAGCTCCATCATGCTGCCACGTTTTTATTATATCATATGAGGCAGGGCAGAAATTAGAACAAGCATTGCCGATTTGCCTGAAGAACCTATAATATATAGCTACTGTCCGGTTTTAGCCCGGTAGGCCAGCAGGGCTGCCACCGTTTTGGCATCCTTGATCTCCCCGTCCAGTATCATCCGGGTCAGCTCCTCCAGGGAATAGCGCTCAATGGTAACGAATTCATCCTCGTCCAGATTCTGTTTTGAGGGGGTTATTCCCGTGGTATAGTAGATGCAGATTTTCTCATTGCTGAAGGCAACTGTGGTATAGACATCAATCAGATGATGCACCTCTCCTGCCTTATAACCTGTCTCTTCTTCGCATTCACGGATGGCACAGGTTTCATTATCCTCTCCCGGATTTAAGCCCCCTGCGGGAATCTCCAGGGAATAGCTGTCAACCGCATTGCGGTATTGGCGTACCATAAGAATCTTCCCCTGGTCATCCACGGGCACCATGGCAGATGCCCCCTTGTGATTGATAAAATCAAAGGTAGTAGTCTTACCCTGGTTAATCTCAATGGTATCGCTGTAATAATCGATAATTCTTCCCTGATGCACCAGGTCTCTTCTCAATCTCTTGTATGGGATCATAATTTCCTCCAGCCGGATGCCGACCAATGCAGCACCCTCCCTATTTTTTTAATAAATCCGGCTATTCAGCCTTTGTCATTGCTCCTCTTGTTAACATAACAATGACTCGCACAGCATTCCTCTTATTTTTTACTCATCTCCACCGCTCTCTCATAGCAGGCATCGGTGGCCTTCATGACTGCATTGCGAAGTCCGTGCTCTTCTAAAGCCTTCACGGCGGCTATGGTGGTTCCTCCCGGAGAACATACCTGATCCTTCAGCCTGCCGGGATGCTCGCCGGTCTCCAGAACCATGGCGGCGGCTCCCATTACCGTCTGGGCCGCCAGCACATAGGCTTTATCCCTTGGAATACCCCGGGCAACCACACTGTCCGCCAGCGCTTCAATAAAGAGATATACGTAGGCGGGAGAGCTTCCATTGGCACAGACTACGGCGTTCATCAAGCTCTCATCAAATACCTCATATTTTCCGAAAGAGCGGAAGAAACGATCCATCACAAGAAGCTCCTCTTCCTTGAAAGCCTCTTTGGAATAGCTGACACCGGTCATCCCAAGGTTCACCAGCGCAGGAGTATTCGGCATGGCTCTTACGATTCTAATCTGTTCGCCCAGAATCCCCCTGATATCTGCAATGGAAACCCCGGCTGCAATGGAGATAATAATCTGATCCGACGAAACGGTATCCTTAATCTGGTTCAAGACCTGAGGAAAAAACTGAGGCTTCACTACCAGGACCAGATAGCGGCATTGTCTGACTGTTTCCAGACTGTCTTCAAAAAAAGACGCTCCCGTTTCCTTTGCAACAAACTCACAGCGCTGAGGTGAAGTATCGGTAAAGACCACCTCATCCTTACCAAAGGCCGTGCTCGCGGCCTTAATCAACGGATATCCCATATTTCCGGCTCCGACAAATCCAAATAATGCCATATTATTTCCCTCTTTCCTCGGTTTTTTATTTATAATTCTACTTCATTCTATATTTTAACACAGTTAGGATTCGGATGTCAAAATTAATCCAAAAAGGTCCGTCCCCCAGCTTACACCATGTGATGGGGACGAACCTTTTTGTTATCATAGGATTAACTTTCTGTTATCCCAGCTTCTCAGCCAGAGCTTCTATTCTATCCAGCCCCTTTTGGATCTTCTCCATGGAAATAGCGTAGGACAGACGGATATGATCTGCAAATCCAAAGTCTGCACAGGGAATGACAGCCACATTGTAATCTTCGATGAGAATCTTTGCCAGCCGGTCCACATCCTGTACCTTCTCGCCATTATACTC
This sequence comes from Bacillota bacterium, assembly GCA_023395555.1. Taxonomy (GTDB): domain Bacteria; phylum Bacillota; class Clostridia; order Lachnospirales; family Lachnospiraceae; genus Mobilitalea; species Mobilitalea torta. The sequence goes on along the minus strand of JAEWYQ010000017.1, from coordinate 52,209 downwards.
CTTATCCAGCAGCTTGCTGATATCTACAAACATATAGAATGCGCCCTGGGGTGTTAAAGCGGAGATATTCTTAATCTCACCAATTCTCGTGACCATGAAATCACGCCTCCTCTTAAACTCGGCATGCATCTTATATACCGATTCCTGAGGACCGGTAATTGCTTCCAGAGCCGCCTTCTGGGCAATGGAGTTGGGATTGGAGGTCTGATGACTCTGTACGCTTCCCATCAGCTTGGCAATCTCCTTCGAGGAGCCGGTAAAGCCAATTCTCCAGCCGGTCATGGAATAACTCTTCGCCACACCGCTGCAGGTAATGGTACGCTTATATATTTCCTCGCCCAGGGAAGCGATACTGATGGCTTCTCCTTCATAGATCAGATGCTCATACATCTCATCAGACACAACATAAAAGTCCTTCCTTACCGCCAGCTCTGCAATTGCTTCCAATTCCTCGCGGTTATAGATCATGCCGGAGGGATTGCTGGGTGAGTTCAGGATCAGCGCCTTTGTCTTATCGGTGCAGGCCGCCTCAATCTGAGCCGCGGTCACCTTATAATGGTTGGCTTTCTCTCCCCGGACAAATACGGGCACACCATCAGCAAGCTTAACAATCTCCGGATAACTCAGCCAATAGGGAGATAAAATAATTACCTCATCTCCAGGATTGCAGATTGCTTCAAAGATATTGGTTAAGGAATGCTTTCCGCCGTTGCTTACCACGATCTGGCTCGGCTCATAGCTTATCTTGTTGAAACTCAGGAACTTATCGCAAATCGCCTTCCTAAGCTCCAGGGTACCCTCTGCGGGTGTGTATTTTGTAAATCCATCATGGATTGCTTTAATCGCTGCATCACAGATATTATCCGGAGTATCAAAATCCGGTTCCCCCGCACCAAATCCAACAACGTCGATTCCCTTACTCATGAGTTCCTTGGCCTTTGCCGTTATTGCCAGGGTAGATGAAGGCTTCACCGCCTGAGCCTTTTTTGATAATGATAACGCCATAGCTTTTACACCATCCTTATTCATATTTAATAATGCCTTCTATTGAAATCTTTACCCATTGTAATATATAAAGTCAAAGATTGCAACAAAAATATCAAAAAATATCAAAAAAGTATTTTGTATGGCTTTCATTTGTCTTCCTATCAAAGACTTTTTGTGCACTTTGTGCATATCGTTAATCAAAAAGGAACTATTTGTAACACTCCTCCCCATTTACACCGTACTATTGCTTAATTTTATTCCGAAACCTTATATCAACACCTTACTAATTAAATATTTTATTTTCTATACTTAATTATTTTCACCCCATATCTAGCTTCTCAAAATACAATTCATATTTATTATACATATTTCTATATTTATACAAACCACTCATCAAAATATGAGTACGGATTTTCGATACAATAAAAAATAGCCGGAACCAATGTAGTATTCTACTTCGTTCCGACTATTTACTCAATTAAGAATTTTACTTCGCGTAATCAGTAACTCTGGATTCTCTGATTACATTGACTTTAATCTGTCCTGGATACTCAAGTTCATTCTCGATTTTCTTAGATAAATCACGAGCTAACAGCACCATATCGGCATCGCTGATCTGTTCCGGTACCACCATTACTCTGACTTCCCTGCCTGCCTGAATAGCAAATGACTTATCTACTCCCTTAAAGCTGTTGGTAATATCTTCGAGTTGCTTTAATCTGTTGGTATATGTTTCTAATGTTTCACGCCTTGCACCGGGCCTTGCCGCTGAAATCGTATCAGCTGCCTGAACGATACAAGAGATCAAATTCTGGAATTCCACATCTCCATGATGTGATTCCACTGCGTTAATAACGACAGGTGACTCCTTGTATTTCCTACATAAGTCCACACCGATCTGCACATGGGTTCCTTCCACTTCATGATCAATTGATTTACCGATATCATGTAATAATCCGGCACGCTTTGCAAGTCTGACATCCACGCCGATTTCTGCTGCCAGAAGACCGGATAGGATCGCTACTTCAACGGAATGCTTTAACGCGTTCTGTCCATAGCTTGTCCTGAATTTCATCTTGCCCAGGAGCTTGACCAGCTCAGGGTGAATTCCGTGGACTCCTACCTCCAGGGTAGCGGCTTCGCCGGCTTCCCGGATCATAACTTCCACTTCCTTCTGAGCCTTTTCTACCATCTCCTCAATTCTTGCAGGATGAATTCGTCCATCCACAATCAGCTTTTCAAGGGCAATTCTTGCCACTTCTCTGCGAATCGGATCAAATGCTGATAAAATAACAGCTTCTGGTGTGTCATCAATAATCAGATCCACACCGGTCATGGTTTCAAGCGTCCTGATATTACGTCCCTCTCTGCCGATGATTCTTCCCTTCATCTCATCATTGGGCAGCTGAACAACGGAAATCGTTGTTTCTGCAACATGATCTGCAGCACATCTTTGAATTGCTGTGACTACATAATCCTTTGCCTTCTTCTCTGCTTCTTCTTTGGCTTTGCTTTCCAAATCCTTGATTAACAGAGCAGTTTCATGCTTTACTTCATCTTCAACAGTCTTAATCAGATATTCCTTAGCTTGTTCGGAGGTTAATCCAGAAATCTTCTCCAGCTCCTGCAATTGTTTTGAGTGGAATTCTTCCGCTTCCTGCCTTACTTTATCAAGCTCGGCTTCCTTTGCAGTGAGTCTGGCGTCCTTTTTTTCCAGTGCTTCGGTTTTGCGGTCCAAGGTCTCTTCCTTCGTTAAAACCCGTTTCTCGTAGCGCTGTAACTCAGCCCTGCGTTCCTTGGTTTCCCGATCGAATTCGTTCTTTGCCTTCAAAGATTCCTCTTTTGCTTCGAGTAAAGCTTCGCGCTTCTTAGTTTCAGCTGTTTTTAACGCTTCATCTATGATTTCTCTCGCCCTCTCATCCGCACTGCCAATCTTCGCTTCATAGACTTTCTTGTGATAGGCAGTTGCAAAAAACCAGGTAAGAATAGCTGTTATCACCAAGGTTACTGCAATAGCAATTACATAATACAAAGCCTCTGGCACAGGAGCACCTCCTTATTCAGTTTTCATTGTACATGGTAAGCCAAAATACAACACTTAAATTTTATACTGTTTTTACTAATATGTCAAGTGGACAGACGAATAATTTATCTATTCTGACGTTATATCGGCTTTACCGTATTGAGCATAGAGAAAGATTCCTTTCAAAAGTTATAAAGGAACCTTCCTGCACCCTTCAAGACAGCTTGCCGGTGTTGTGTGCCAATCGGACATATTGGTACGATTGCAGCATACAACACCGGCAGCGTATCTTTCAGATCAATATTTCACAAGGCTTCCCATGTAATAGAAGCCCTTGCTTTCTTTCAAATGTACCTCTACAAGCCTTCCGATCAGATCCTCTGATCCGCTAAAATGAACTAACAGATTATTACTGAGTCTTCCGGTCAAAAGACCCGGAGTCTGTTCATTAGCCTCTTCCACAAGAACCTTTTGTACCGTCCCTTCCTCCTTTCCTGCGGACCGGGCGGAGCTCTTCTGGATCTCCTTCAGCAGCCGGTCAAACCGCCGGTTCGCCACAGCCTCTTCAACCTGGCCTTCCATGGTTGCCGCGGGAGTACCGGTACGTTTGGAATAAAGAAAGGTAAATGCGCTGTCATAGCCCACTCTTCTGACCACGTCCATGGTCTCCTCAAAATCCTCCTCCGTCTCCCCCGGAAAGCCGACGATGATATCCGTTGTCAGAGAAATGTCCGGAACTGCCGCACGGATCTTATCCACCAGCTCCAAATAGCTTTCTTTGGTATAACGCCGGTTCATGATCTTCAACAGTCGGCTGCTGCCGGACTGAATGGGCAGATGAAGATGCTTGCATATTTTTTTACTGTTTTTCATAACCTCAATTAAATCGTCGGACAGGTCCTTGGGGTGGGAAGTCATAAAGCGGATTCGTTCAATTCCGTCAATCTCTTCCACCTTCTCTAAAAGCTGGGCAAAGGTGACCGGTGTCTCCAGATTCTTGCCGTAGGAGTTCACATTCTGCCCCAGCAGCATGATCTCCACCACGCCGTCCCTGGCCAGTCCCCGGATCTCCTCCAGAATATCTTCGGGATTACGGCTCCTCTCCCTGCCTCTGACATAGGGGACAATGCAATAGCTGCAGAAATTATTGCAGCCAAACATAATATTGACTCCCGCCTTAAACTGGTATTTCCGGTCATTGGGGAGATTCTCCACAATCAGCTCCGTGTCCTTCCACAGATCGATGACCATCCGCTGGGAATCCAGCCGGATCTGCAATAATTCCGCCAGTTTAAAGATATTATGGGTGCCGAAGATAATGTCTACAAAGCGGTAGCTGCTCTGTATCTTCTCCACCGCGGAGGCCTCCTGCATCATACAGCCGCACAGGGCAATGATCATACCAGGATGCTTCTTCTTCAGCTTGCCAACATAGCCCAGCCTTCCATAGACCCGGTTGTTGGCATTCTCTCTTACGGTACAGGTATTGTAGATTACAAAATCCGCATCCTCGGAATCCACCTCCACATAACCGATCTGCTTGAGAATCCCCGCTATCTTCTCCGAATCCCTGCTGTTCATCTGGCAGCCGAAGGTGGTAATGCAATAGGTCAGGGGCCGCTGGTATTCCTCTGTTCTTTTCCGGATAATCTCTCTGCATTTGGCAATATAATACCACTGGCGGTGAGGCTCTTCCACCGGAGGCTCCTTCGTGATATCTATGTTATCGAAATTCATTTCCATACTGTTCCTTCTCCATTCAAAATCATATACTATGGCGGTACGTACTCTAATGCACGCTCACTGCGTTCGGCGCAAGTATACCATTTTTCGATATGATTTGCAAATAGATTTTTTCAAAGAAGCATACTTCCGAATTCAGAAATTAACAGCTTCAGTTCTTCAAAGGTTGAGATCCGGTACCGATCCTCCATGGGAAATCCGGCTTCATCTTCTACGGTCTCAATGGTCAGCGCCGGTTTATGGAAATACTCCGAGTAATAGTGCACCGTATTCCCTCCGCTGTCACCAATCCCAATCTCCTCCTCCGGCGGCACCAGCCCATAATTGGCAATGCGGCAGAGCCGCTCCGCAATCTCAAGCTGTCTGCTGTTATAGCTGTCCGGCATCCGGTTCCGGTAATAATAGATTTCCTTCCCCCTGGAATGAAAGTCCAGAAACCCTGAGGTATTATATTCCTGGAACAGCCGGATCAAAGCTTGGGTCTCATTTTCACTGGCCGGATGATCTCCTTCGAATTTTCCGACCCAGAACTGACTGGGGAAGTTCCGGTTGATATCCACTCCCCGGGCATTCCCCTTCCACTCCAGATAACACCGCCCTATGGCTTGGCATTGCTCCCTGAGCCCGGGATCACGAATGCTGCCAAAGCCCTTCTGTGCAATCATGTATCCGTCCGGATTCAACAGGGGCACCATCAATATGGTATAGGTATGAAGCAGCTCATGGATAAAGGCCCCATAGAGCATCTCTCCGTACATGGTCAGCAGGGTACCCTCCCCCTCCGGACGTACATGGGGGCTGCCCAGCTTTTTCTTCAAATCTCTCTTTTGCTGCCGGCAGTTCAGATACAAATCCGCATAATACTCCGTAATCCGCAGCAGGACAATGGGGTTGATAATCTCCCTTGCATGTACCCCTCCGCAGCACACCAGATGCTTTTCTCCCAATCCCAGCTTCAGCAAAATAATGTCACGATTGTCATGGGACTCGCCAATCGTGACATATTCAAGTATGCTTTCATATTGCTTCGCCAGGCTTTTCGCTGCTTTCACAAATTTATCATAATGAAAATCCGGCTCCGTCAGATCAATTATCATACAGGCACTCACGTTCCTTCCCTTGCGTTACCGCAGGAATCCTTCTTCACATCATTATATGAGGCTCTTCTGATTATCATGAACGAAACTACAAAGGACAGCCTTTATTCCACTTCATAAAAGATTTTCGCAATGGGTGAATCCTTGGACAGGATCAGGGTCTTATTGCTTCCGCTTAAGGATGTCTTTGCCGCCTCCAGAGAACGGATAAAGGTGTAAAAATCGCTCTTAGCCGCGTCTGCATAGGCCTGAGAGAGGGTTCTCATATACTCCGCCTCGCCTTCCGCCGTGATCTTGGCCGCCTCCGCCTCTGCATTGGAGATGCTGATGGCAACCTCCTTATCCGTGGTGTTGCGGATCTTCTGGGCCTCTGATTCCCCCTCTGCCGTATAGGTTGCAGCCATCTGGGCACGTTCGGAAATCATACGCTCGAAGACGGCATTCTTATTATTGCCGGGAAGATCCAGGTGCTTTGTCTCCACCGCGATCAGCTCTATTCCGTAAGGGTCCAGGGAGGAGCCGATGCTCTCCATGAACGCCAGGTTCAATTCCCCGTCCCTGCCGCTGATGACATCTGCCTGGGAAAGGCTGCTGATTACGCTCTTCATTGTGTTATAAACAATGGAATCAATTCGTCCTTCGGCAGCTGTTACCGATGAATTCAAGGTCTGGGCGAAGCGAATGGGATCTGTTATCTTCCACAGGACATAGCTATCGGCCACCATGGTCTTCTTATCCATGGTAATCACATCGGACTCCTGCATATCGTAGAACTGAATATTCCTGGGAAGCACATCCACAGTCTCAATAAAAGGGGTTTTGAAAGACAGCCCTGCCTCGCTGTTCACCCTTTCAATTTTACCGAAACGTTTTACCAAGGTGTATTCATCCTCTTTGGTGACAATGGTTGCCGACAGGGAGATAATCAAACCTGCAACCACCAGAAGCAGGACCAGAATTCCCGTGAAGTTTCTTATTTTTTTCATTGATTCGCTCCTCCTTCCAGCAGACTGTCCAGGGGAAGCAGCTTCTGTATCTCCCCGTCCCCGCTGTCAATAATAACCTTTAAGGAGGGGAGAACCTCCTCCATAGCCTCATAGAACATTCTCTGCTTTGTAATCAATGGATATTTGGTGTACTCCTTATACATTTCATTAAAACGCGCTACCTCCGCATTGGCCTCATTGATACGCTGGGTCTTAGAGGTCTGGGCCTCCTGAAGGATTTTATCCACCTTTGCCTCTGCCTCGGGCAGCTGCTCATTCCGGTATTTATTGGCGTTATTTACCGCGGTCTCCTTGCCCTGTTTTGCTGTTTCAACGGATTTGAAGGCTTCCATAACCGCATCTGTCGGAGGCTCGGCATCCTGAATTGTAATATTCACCAGCTGGATACCGATATCCTGCTTATCCAGCTCCTCAAGAATGGCTGCCTTGATGGCGGATTGGATCTCATATTTACCGGTAGTAATTACGCTGTCAACATCATAACCGCCCACTACCATACGGATACTGCTCTGGGCTATGTTCTTCAGAATAGTGATGGGCTCCTCCGAGGCATATACCGCCTTGACCGGATCGGATACCTTATACTCCAGGAAAAAGTCCACATTAACAAAATTAAAATCTCTGGTGATCATCATGGACTCCATCTCCGTCTTCTCACCCGTATTGATATCATACCCGATGGCCAATCCCCGGATTGTGGTGTCCACCTTCTGGACCTCCTGAACAAAGGGAATCTTAAAATGCAGTCCTGCCGTATTGACCGTCTTGGCCTTTCCAAAGGTGGTGACTACCGCCTGCTCCTGCTCCTTAATGGTGAAAAACGAGTTGAAGACCACAATAATAAGTATTACTATAACCACAAGGAGGGCGGTCAGCCTGCCAAATCGCTTCATAAAGCCGCCGGCTCCCTTCCTGGGAGGAAAATCATATACCTTTTTTTCTTCCATATATACCATCCTGCTTCCTTTATTTTTTTGTATAAACCGCACAGTCCGGGCCGTCTTATTTGCGGATCTGTCCGTTTCCGAAGATAATGTATTTCACGGTAGTTAATGCTTTTAAGCCCATGGGGCCTCTGGCATGAAGCTTCTGGGTGCTGATGCCGATTTCCGCGCCAAAACCGAATTCCTCTCCGTCGGTAAACCTGGTAGATGCATTGACATAGACCGCCGCAGAATCAATCTCATTCAAAAACTTCATGGAATGACTATAGTCCCCCGTTATGATTGCCTCAGAATGTTTGGTGCTGTAATGATTAATATGTTCAATTGCCTCCTCAATGCTGCAGACCACTTTAAGGGAAATGATCTTATCCAGATACTCTGCGGCATAATCCTCTTCCGATGCGGGAAGCAGTCCCTGTTGAAGGGCACAGGCCCTTTCGTCGGCCCGGATCTCAATTCCCTTCTCCTGCAAGCGCTCATAGAGCAGGGGCAGGAACTCCCTGCACACCTTTTCATGAATCACCAGGGATTCACAGGCATTGCAGACCCCCAGCCTCTGGGTCTTGGCGTTGTCTATAATCTCCAGAGCCATGCCCAGATCCGCATATTCGTCCACATAAATATGGCAATTTCCCGTCCCTGTTTCAATAACAGGAATTGTGCTGTTCTCCACTACAGTTTTAATTAATCCGGCGCCGCCCCGGGGTATTAAGACATCGATATAGGCATTCAGCTTCATGAAATCCCTTGCCGTCTCCCTGGAGGTATCCTCCACCAGCTGGACCGCATACTCCGTCACTCCGGCCGAGACAAGTCCTTCCTTCAGCACCTTAACGATTTCCTTATTGGATTGTATCGCATCCGAACCTCCCCGCAGAATAACGGCATTTCCGGTTTTAAAGCACAGTCCGAAGGCGTCTGCCGTAACATTGGGCCTGGATTCATAGATAATGCCGATTACGCCAAGGGGAACTGCCTTTTGCCCGATCATCAGCCCGTTGGGACGTACGGTCATGGAGTGCACCTCACCAATGGGATCCGGCAATTCACTCACCTTAAGGATTGCATCTGCCATCCCCTTGATCCGCTCCGGGGTCAGTCTCAGCCGGTCTACCAAAGAGTCCTTCATTCCCTCCTGCACCGCCTTTTGCACATCTTCCTCATTGGCTTCCAAGATTCGTGCTTTGGCATCCATGAGAGACTGGGCACAGGCTCTTAATGCCCGGCTCTTCTCCTCCTGACCCAGTACATTCAAGGCACTTGCCGCTTTTCTTGCGTTGCTTCCCAGTTGTTCCAGGTAATTCATCTAAATTCCTCCTCTCCTTCTTACCTTGCGTCTCACCTAAGCCGGCAGCCGGCAGGCGTGATCACCATATCCGCCCGGATATCATGGGGTCCGGAAGGAATATGCTCTAACAATTGAAAGTTATAGCAGATCCCGATTTTAAAAAAATAATCCTCCGGGAACTCCGCCAGGTATTTATCATAGTATCCTGCTCCGTATCCGATGCGGTTCCCCATAAGGTCAAAGGCCAGCCCCGGCATCAGCATTACGGGTCTCTCCTGCGGAGCTTCCTCCGGAGTATAACGCATCGCGGTGTCCATCGCGGTGTCAGGCACCGGCTCCGGCACTCCGAAGCGGCTGACGCACAGTTGCGCTCCCTCTGGAAACAGGTAAAATTCCATCCGCTCCCTGGACTCCACCCTGGGCAGATACACCTTTTTCTGCAGCTTCTGTGCATGAGCCAGGATAGCTTCGGTATCCGTCTCCGCGCCAAAGGATGCATAGCCCAGTAATACCCCGGAAGTCTTGTATTCTTTGGTTTCGATTACCCTTCGGAAAATAGCTTCGTTCCATTCAAGCCTTTCCTGCCCTCCTATCAGGCTCCGTTCCGATTTCATCCGGCTCCTTATCTCAGCCTTTGTTGTCATAGTATATCATCCTATTCTTAAAAAATCACGGTGTTTTAGATTAAATCCTTCTTATTCCGGATTAATCTGATTCTAATCTAGGTCTGCGATCTGTTCTTTAATCGGATGCTAATCTAAGCCTACGATCTGTTCTTTCTGCGGTCCGAAACCTTTTCCACAGAGCCATCGGGATTGACGATGGAAACACTCTCCAGAGATCCCCTGAGATTCTGGCGGATTGCGGCAACATATTCCTTGCGCAGTCTATCCTGCTCCTGTTTTTCCTCCTCCGTCAGACCCTCTTTTTGTGACTTATGGTATAATTCGTTAATTCTGGCAATCCTCTGTTCATCCATATTAAATCTCCTTACCTGCTTATTCGTGCGCTGTCTCACTGGTTCTGATATTGTTTTGAATAAATATAGTCCATAATATTAAAATCGTCCTGCTTGTGTGCCTGAAACAGGGTCCCTGTCTCTCTTCCCTCTATGATATGATTGATGTTCCTCACATTATCCCCGTTTGTGATCACCATATCCGCACCGGATGCCGTGGCAATCCTGGCAGCGGACACCTTGGTTGCCATTCCTCCGGTTCCCACGGCGCTGGTGGATGCTTTTGCCATATTTGCCAGCTCCTCATTAATCTCTGTCACACAGGGAATCAGTCTGGCTTCCTTATTGGTATGAGGATCATCGGTATATAAGCCTTCGATATCCGACAGAAGGATCAGCAGATCTCCCCCGATAAGCGCCGTTACAATGGCGGACAGGGTGTCATTGTCACCAAAGTCCAGATCCAGCTCCTCCGTGGAAACCGTATCATTTTCATTTACAATGGGAATTACGCCCATGGAGAACAGCTCTTCGAAGGTGTTCTTGGCGTTGTAACGGCTGATTTCATTCATCATGGTGTATTTTGTCATCAGGATCTGAGCAGCCGTCTGGTGGTATTCTCCGAACAGCTTCTGGTACACCATCATCAGACTGGCCTGGCCCACCGCCGCACAGGCCTGCTTTACGGCTCTCTCCGTAGGACGTTTCAGGATACCCAGGGCTTTTCTGCCTACGGCAATTGCTCCCGAGCTTACCAGTACCACATCCTTTCCCTGGTTGCGGAGATCCGTGAGAATCCGAACCAGCCGTTCCATCTTATCCAGATTTAAGCTTCCCGTCTCCGAATGGGTCAAGGATGACGATCCGATTTTAATTACAATTCTTTTCTTATTCTTTAACTGCTCTCTGCCCTGCATTCTCATTATCCTCCGGATTAATTAGTCTTTTTTCTGCTGTATCTGCCTGCTATGGCTTCAAATACCTTAATTCCGTCTATCGCCGCCGAGGTAATGCCGCCTGCGTAGCCGGCCCCCTCCCCGCAGGGATAAATTCCTTTTATATTAGCTTCATAATTCTCATCCCGATGAATCCGTACCGGAGAAGAGGTTCTGCTTTCCACTCCCGCCAGCACCGCCTCTTCACTGGCAAAGCCGCGAATCTTCCGGTCAAAGGCCAGAATTCCTTCCTTAATGGAATCGATGACTACCGGAGGCAGGCACCGGGCCAGGTTCGTCAGCCGGTAAGCCCCCTTAATATTCGGAGCAATGCCGCCGATGGTGACACTCGCCCGGTCACGGAACAGATCCCCCAGCAATTGTACCGGCACCTGTCCCCCGCCCGCCTCATAGGCCGCCTGCTCCCAGCTCCGCTGAAATGCAATTCCCTCCAGGAGATCTGATGTGCCGAAGTCCTCCGGCTGCACCGTCACCACAATGGCACTGTTGGCATTGGCCTCGTCCCGGCTGTAGTTGCTCATGCCATTCACGGCAAGATGCCCCTGCTCCGAGGATGCATTTACCACAAAGCCGCCCGGACACATACAGAAGGAATACACGCCCCGCCCGCTCCCGGTCTGATGGGTCAGCTTGTAGTCTGCAGCCGGCAGATGGACAGAGGCTCCTCCATACTGGGCTTCATTGATGAGACTTTGCTTATGCTCAATCCGAAGGCCCAAAGCAAACGCCTTGGCGGAAAGCTCCAATCCCCGCTGCCTGAGCATAAGAAAGGTATCCCTGGCACTGTGCCCGATGGCCGGCACCAACACCTGGCAAGGAATCAGCTCCCCGTGATTGACTTCAATTGCCTTTAGCTCCCCGGCTTCAATTACCAGATCCGTCAGGGCGGCTCCAAAGCGCACCTCGCCTCCCAGCCGGACAATCTCCTTCCTCATATTCTCCACCACCAGCCTGAGCCGGTCCGTGCCGATATGGGGCTTATTCAGGTACAAAATCTCCGGCGGGGCGCCAAAGACGGCAAAGGTCTCCATTACCAGCCGGTAACGGCCCTGGGCATCCTTCACCATGGTATTCAGCTTACCGTCGGAAAAAGTTCCCGCACCGCCTTCTCCAAACTGAACATTGCATTCCGGGTTTAACTCATTGGTTCTCCAGAAATGCTCCACGGCCTCCACTCTCCTGGCAACCTCATAGCCCCGCTCCAGAACCAGGGGCTCATAGCCATGCTTTGCCAGCAGATAAGCGGCAAACAGTCCCGCCGGTCCAGTCCCCACCACCACGGGCCGAGCGGCAAGCCGCTTCGTGCCCTGGGGGGAAAAGCTGTAATTTTCCGTCTTTGCCATGGTTACATTGCTGTTTCTGCAGCGTTCCAGGATCGTCTCTTCCTTCTCCCCCGGCTTAAGCCTAAGGGATACCTCGACGGTATAACTGTATTTCACCTCGTCCTTCCTGGCATCAATGGATTTCTTCACGATATAACAACCTTCGATCCGATCCGGAGGAAGCCTTAAGGCCTTCGCCGCGGCAGCCCTTACCTCTTCCTTCCGATGTTGTACCGGAAGCTTTAACTGGGATATTCTAATCATATGCTTCTCTCCTTTATACTGCCTGCCGCCCTGCCTGCCAGATACCCGGTGCTCCAGGCCCACTGAAGATTATATCCCCCGCAGGTGCCGTCCACATCCAAGAGCTCTCCTGTCAGATACAGCCCTTTGTGAAGCCGCGACTCCAGGGTAGCAGCCTCCACCTCCCCGGTATCCACTCCTCCGGCACAGACCTGTGCCTGCTCAAAGGAATTGGTTCCGCAGATCTGCATTCTATGCTTCTTCATCTGCCGCGCCAGCCTTTCCAATTCCCTGCCGGTAATCCTGGAAGATGGCAGAGCAGGATCCAGTCCCGCCTCCTTCAGGAGCATGTAATTTAATTTATGATTCAGCAGACCAATCAGCATCTCCTCCAGGGTCTTATGAGGATTCTGGCTGATCCGCATTCTAAGCTTCTCCTTAAGCTCCTCTTCCCGCAGATCTTTCATAAAATCCAACAGGAGCCAACAGACGGTTCCCTGATCCAAAGCTCTGGCAACATAGCGGCTGACTTGAAATACAGGTATGCCGGAGATGCCGTAATCCGTAAAAATGATTTCCCCCTGCTCCACGGACAATCGTCCCTTCTGTGTACAGGCTTCCACCCTCGCTATGGTGCGGACTCCTGATACAGTCTTGCAGTATCTGTCCGGTGACTTCAGCTGTACCAATGCGGGAAGCGGCTTGATTATCCGATGTCCGAGGCTTTCCGCCAGGCGAAAACCGCTTCCGTCCGAGCCAAGCTGAGGAGAAGCACAGCCCCCGGCCGCAAGAATCAGTCTTCGGCATTGGTAGGAACCATTTTCATTCTCCGGCAGCCTCAGGGTAGACACCATATATTCTCCGCCCTTCTTACTGCTCTTAATCCCAACCACCCTTTCCTGGTACCGGTAAACCACTCCCAGGCGTATTCCCTCCATCAGCAGCACCTGCACCACACTGGCGGCCTGCTCCGAATTGGGATAATAATAACCCTCCCGCTCCTTTGGATAAATTCCTAATTCATCAAAGAAACGGAGGGTTTCCTGAACATCAAAACAAGACAGTACCCTGCTGGCAAATGTACTGTCGTCTGACCGGTAACAATCCGGGTTTTGAACTATATTGGTAAAATTGCATTTTCCATTGCCGGTTGCAGATATCTTCTTACCCGCTTTATCCTTGTGTTCAATCACAAGCACCGAACTTCCCTCTCTGGCTGCCGCAATTGCGGCGGTCAGACCGGAAGCTCCGGCGCCAACGATGATTATATCATACTTCACCCGCACAGCCTCCTATGAACAAATACAGAACCAGTGACAGAATTATATTTGTTTCATTATATTTTAACGGAGGCATTATTTCAAGCACTTCTTTGTTTTTCCCCATTCCCTTCGCCTGTTGCAGTTCAAAAGTGAGCAGGGCAAAGGGCATGGCGCTCCCCTGATGCACTGTATGGAAGACATGTGATTGGATTTGTATGCCATAGACGAACATGCTTGTACGGCCATGGCATACAACCTTAGCTTGAGTAGCTTTCCAGAAGGGAATACAACTCATCCAAGCTGTTCACATAGATGCCCAGGCTCAGAGCAATACGATCCTCTTCCGGCAGATCGGCAGCGAGAATATGCGTGTAGGTATGGACACTCTTCAAATCGCTGTTATATACCACCACATAGCCGTCCTTAACCACCACATAAAAGCGGAAAGGAACAAAATCCTCATTATAGGTCTTTTTAATCACGATCTCCGCCTTGGAAAACCGCACCAATTCATATGAAAACAAGCCCTTATTATATTCCGACAGGGGCAGATCACTCATATAGGTTCTGAGATAGTCCTCCACCTGGGACCGGGTCAGACCAACCAGATATGCGGGCGGATTCAGCTCCTGGGTACTGACGGTATCCGTTTTCATATCGTAGACCTCAAGAATGTATTTTGTTGTCGGCAGCACCGCATCCTCTGAATGCTCGTCCACCTCCACTGCTTCCGTATTCCCGGCTGCTTCTGCAGACTGGAGATCCTGGGCTCCCGGCGTGGGATTTTCCGCCCCTGGTACAGTCTTATCCGCCCCGGGCATAGGATTTTCCGCCCTGGTCAGCAAACTAAGCTGATCCTTGTGTTCAATGGCCTTTTGGTTAAAATCCTTCAACGCGTGCAAATAGCTCATATAATAGCAGACACTGAACATAATGCTTAATACAGCAAAGCTTCCGAGATAAATTATCGCCTTTCTTAGCTTCATAATGAAACCACTCCTTCGGCTTAATTATCTCCGAAATTTACTTATTTATACAATTCAATGATTGAAATCAGAATTTAACTCCTTCTTTAATTTATCCAACAAATTCAAATGATATATTTTTTCAATCTCATCTACGATGAGAGGCTTGCTGAACAGGTATCCCTGAATATAATCACACCCGCTCTCCCTCAGCCGGAGATATTTATCGTAATCCTCAATTCCCTCGGCTGTGATCTTCAGTTTCAGGCCATGAGCCAGGGAAATGATACTATCCATAACTTCCATATTGCCGGGCAGCAGGAATTTATCATTAATGGTCTTATCCAGCTTAATCTTGTCCACCGGAATATAGGTAAGATAATTCAGAGAAGAATACCCGGTTCCAAAATCGTCCAATGCAATCTGCAGTCCCGATGCCTTCAAGCCTTCCAGGAACTCCATGGTCTGAATATCCTTTTCCAGGAAAATGCTCTCCGTGATTTCAATTTCAAGATATTTGGGAGAGACCTCGTATGCTTTTAATAATTCCGTTAAATAAGAGGTGTATTCCCTGTCCCTTAATTGCTTGCTGGAGAAGTTTATGGATATCACTCTTTCCGCAAAACCCTTCTTTCTCCAATCCGCCAGCTGTCTTATGGCCTCTTCGGCTACCCATCGGCCTATCGCGACAATATGTCCCGTCTCTTCGGCAACAGGTATAAATGTGCCCGGGCTGATATTGCAGTCCTTCAGACGGACCAATGCCTCAAAACCGACAATCTCTCCTGTCTCCACCTCCAATTGGGGCTGATAGAAAAGATAAAACCCTCCCTCCCGGAGAGCTTGCCGGAGAAGTCCCTCCAGCTCCTTCTTTATTTTTATCTCATCCTTCATTTCTTCCTGGTAGTAGATGTAATTATTCTTACCATTGTGCTTTACCTTATACATTGCCGTATCCACGTTCATAATGAGCTGGTCCAGATTGTCACTGTCCTTGGGATAGCGGGTAACCCCTATACTGAAATTAATGCTATTTTCAATTTCATCGATTACAAAAGCTTCCTCGAATGCCTCCTGCAGACTTCGAATATAGGTCTGAATCTCTTCCTTCTCTTTAATCCCTTTGATTAAAATCAGGAATTCATCCCCGCCGAAACGGGCACAGAACATCCGGTCATCCTGAAGACGGGACAGCCGTTCTCCCACCTCCTGCAGGAGCCGGTCGCCATATACATGCCCCAGGGTATCATTAATCCCCTTGAAATTATCAATATCAAGGAGCATGACCACCCCATAGGACCCCCTTTCCAGTTCATGTGACAGTTCTTCGAGAAAATGCAGGCGATTTGGCAGATTCGTCAGATAATCATGCTTTGCCATAATTTCTATTTTCTCATACTGGGACTTGAGTTCTTCTTCCGAGGCCGTCAGCTCCTCATAGGTGGACAACAGCTCTTCATGGTTCTCCTGGAGCTCCTTTTGCATTTTTCTATACCTTACATTCTCTATAAAAAGAATAACCGTCAAGATAGCCAGAAAAATAAATACAATCCCTGCGCCAACCAAAAACTTACGGTAGCGTTCCAGAGGCGATATCTCCTTATTGAATAATACTGCTCCTTCCGGTATAAGCTTTTGATCAATCCCATATTCCCGTATGATATTATAATCAAAAATGTGGTAATGGGGTGTGTCATCCAGCAATGCAATGGTGTCAACCGGTGTTCCGGCCAATACCCTGCAGGTGACCTCAGCGGCAGTTTTCCCCATTTCTTCATAGTCAATCATCCATCCGCCCAGCAGGCCGTCTCCAACTCCGCCGACACTGGCACGGTATACCGGAACCCTTGTATGCTTCTTCAGAAATGCGAATTGCTCCTCCAGCTCCATGTACGCTCCCGTGCTATCCCGATTCATACTCTGAAATAGAATAATACAGTCATTATCCAGGGTTTCCAGTCTCTTGCCGAATTCATCAAAAGTGTATTGGGAGACATTAAAGGCTATAAATTCTATATCCGGAAAGGAAAGGGCGGCATCCTCCAACTGCTTCTGATCCCCCTGCCCCGTTAATGTCCCATCCACAATGCCAATCACCCTCACCGCCTTAGGATTGAACCGGAGTGCAAGCCCTATATTCTCAACCAGAGAGGTCTCTTCAATGCCGCCTGCCATGTAGGGGTTGGCATCCGCTTTCTTAGCCCGCTCCTTATCATTGATCCCAAAAAAGATAACCGGTATTTCCGCAAAAAGCTCCTTCTGATAATCCATGGCAAACTGCAGTGCAGCATCGTCTCCTACAATTATGGCATCGTATGGAGGAAGGTGCTTCAGCTTATAGGACAGACTCTCGTAAAAACGTTCAATAATCTCTTCACCGGAGAATCTCCTGGTATCCATGTATTCTATATCCAAGCTGATTCCCTTGGAAGTCAATACCGTGCTCAGTCCCTTGATCTGGTGCGGTACCGTTACAAAACTACCACTGTAGGAGCTGATAAAAAGTATGCGTCTGCCTCCCAACTCCTGTATCTCACCGGAAGCTTCTTCTGCATTGACGGGCGAAACATTGTGCAGGATGACTGCGGTCACAAGGCAGACACCTGCCAGGATGATTAAAATCAAGCTGCGAAAGCCTTTGTTTCGGTTCAATATCCCTCTCTTCATGAAATCCCCCGTTCTGCCAACATAACCCCAATGAAGTTCATGATGCATCTTGCTAAATAGAATGTCCTGCTGCAGCGGAATCCGTTATCAGCATAATTCGACATATACTAATATAATTCGCACAATCTCTACAATCAGTATAGCTCATTTCCCAGGGTACATCAAGCAAATCTTACCTTTAATGGGATAATATTCTTATTACGAAAATTCTTACAAAAAAAGCTCCTATGAGGATTGGAGATCCTAATAGGAACTATTTCTTACAAGCAAATCATAATAAATGCAATTTCTTCAATATTCTGATGAATGCCCCGCTTTTGGGTACAAAGGCCAGCTCTGATTCCTCCACTCCTTTCATCAAAATGAGGGATATAAAGTATACCAGAAGGGCCAGCAATACCGCCAGCAGCGTCGAAAGCCCCTTACTTCCGATCCAGAGATGCAGCCCCAGATAGGCAAAATAAGTTACCGCTCCCATCAAGCCTGCACTTAAGGCCGGAATAAGAAAGGTTTTCATTAGCTCCTGCCTGTAATTCAGATATCTTCCGATTGCCAGCCAGTTCAGAATACATACCACCAGGGGGAAGGTGACATTGCCGATTACCAGAGCGTAAGTGCTCAGCGGTGTAAAATAAAGCAGCAGAAACACCAGCATCACATGGATTCCCAGGGATATGGCGGAATGTATTACCGGCAGCCGCATCTGGTCGATGCCCTGCAGGATGGATGAGGAAACCGTCGAATATGCATAGAATACAATGGAAACAGAGCCCAGCATCATCAGATTGGCCGCCAGCTGATGCTCCTCATCAAACACCAGGAGCATAAAAGGAGATGCCAGAACTGCCATGCCCACGGCGGCGGGAATGGCAATGATCATATTGAACTTAATTGCCGCATGTACCTTATGCCGGATGGAATCCACCATGCCATTGGCCATATCCGCAGATACGGTGGTGACAATGGCCGCGCCGATGGAGGTGGCTATGGCAACCGGCACATTGGTCAGCAGCCTGTATTCTCCGCTGTAAATACCGATCAGTGCGTTGCGGAACCGTTCTATGTAGAGCTGGCCCGCCACGGCGCCCTCCCTCATCAGAACCGGAAGATCAAAAGCCGCAATGACCTTGTTCTTCATGATATGCCCGAAGAGAGAGCTGTCGATCAGACCGCTGATCTGATACACTGTTTGGCTCAGAATAATGGGTGCAATAGTCAGCAGCAGCAGACGGAACAGCTCCTGGTAGCTTTCCCGGCGGGATGAGTTATCATGCCTCAGCTGCCGGTTCAGTACCGGTTTATAGACCGCGAAAACAAAGATCAGGAAGATCAATGAGATGCAGGCGCCGATAAAGGTTCCAAGGGTGCCTCCCGCCGCACCGTAAGAAGACATATTCGGGGACGCGCTGTTATTTTTAATTAAAACCCAGGAGGCGTATACGCTGACGGCAGCATTGACAATCTGTTCCAGCACCTGGGATACCGCCGTGGGAATCATCGTATTCTTCCCCTGATAGAACCCCCGCAGCACTCCCATCACGGAAAAAACAAATATGGTGGGAGCCAGCACCCTCAGAGGCAATGCGGTATCCGGACTGTCAAACAATAAGGCGGCCAAGGTATTCGCTCCGAAGAAGAGAAGCATTGTGGCGATCAGTCCGACTCCCGCCGCAAAAAGCATCGCGCTTAAGAATACGCGGTACGAGTTCCGGTACTCCTTTTTCACCCTTCTGACTGCCACCAGCTTGGATACGGCAAGAGGAATGCTGTAAGAGGAAAGGATCAGCGCCATATTATAAACCTCAAACGCATTGGAGTACAGACCCATGCCCTCTTTTCCGATAATCCGTACCATGGGAATGCGGTAAAGCAGCCCTATTACTCTGACTAAGATAGAAGCAGCCGCCAGAATGCTTCCCTGTACCAGAAAATGATTGCTCTTGCTTCTTGCTGACATGTTTCTACTCCTTTCTCTCGGTATATTATAATCCTTTCTCTTGTGAAAACTAGTTATACGGCTATTCGATAACTACATCCTTTGTGCGGTCCCTGGGAAACAGGGTGATAAAGGTCTTACCCGGATTAATGGTCAGCTCCTCCCCCGCTTCATTATAATAATGCATAAAGCTTTTGGCTTCATTCTTCTTCCAGGTAATATTCACCGCCTTGCCATTGGTTATATAATATCCGGTCCCGCTGGCATCCTCCAGATCCATGGTCTGGTAACCGTTTTTATCAATATTCCATTCCTTCACGAATTGAACCAGAATATTCTTAAAGGTTAATTGCTCCCCCGTAAGGGAATCCTTATGGGGACCGCCGAATTGATAACGGTAATAAAGCTTCTTCTCCGCATTATACTCAAAATAAGGTTTTGTATAAGAGGAGAATTTCAAGGTCAGCTTCTTCACTTCCTCGGAAGATGCCAGCTCCGTATCTTCTTCATAGAAAGAATAATGAGGCTGATAACCCTCGGCATATTTTGTTTCATAGCCCTTTTTCTCAATGCCCTTTTGGATTCCCTTCAGGGAAGCAAAGGCATTGTGGGGCGCCTTCATGGTCTTATCCCGGTAGAATACGGTGCCGCCGATTCCGGTCTCTCCGTCCAGATTATCAATTCCCAGCTGCTTTAGCTTTGAAACCGCGTATTTGGTCTTTCCGTAATGAATATAAATGGAATCATATTCATCTGCAATGCTGGCAAAGTAATGGCGGGAGCTGCGGGTAGACCCCAGCCTGTCCCCGGTATAATTCTCTCCGATTCCCAGCAGTCGGGTGATGCCGCCTTCCACCATGCACTCATATACAATATCCGCCTGACCGATGCCCCATTGGTTGGATACGGTTTTAAAATTGCTGAACTGAAATGCATAGGGCCGTTTTGTACCAATCTCTTCCGGCACCCACAGGCCGGTGAGATAGCTTCTCATCTCACCCTCATGATTGGCCTCCTCCGGTGTAGGGATGGCTGCTTCCTCGGTAACGGCGGGAGTGGCACTGGGCGTCAGTGTTACGTCGGTTTCATCATAGGGATTATCATAATCCTGAATTATGCTGTCGCCATTCCCCTTGTTCTTCTTGCATCCGGTCAGGGCCGCTGCCAGGATCAGTATGATCAATAAATAATACACAATTTTTTTCATAAATCATCCGTGCCTTTCTTCCAATATCATCCGGTCATTATCAGGTCAAAAAATTATCGCGGTATCTTCAGCTTGTCCAGCACATTCCTCTGCTTGTCCTCCATGGCCCGGCGCTCCTCTTCCTCCATATGGTCATAACCAAAAAGGTGGAACATGCTGTGAGTGAGTAAAAAGGCCAGCTCCCGCAGTAAGGAATGACCGTATTCCTCAGCCTGTTCCCTGGCGCGGTCAAGGGAGATCACAATGTCCCCCAGCAAAAGCTCTCCGGTCTCCGGATGAAAATAATCCGCCGATGCTTCCTCCAGCCCCGAGAAATCTCCCGGTTCTTCATAATCCACTGCCGGAAAGGACAGCACATCCGTGGGAGCATCCAATCCCCGGAATTCCTCATTGATCTGGCGGATCTGTTCATTATCCGTCAGCAGGATACTGACTTCCGTTTCATAAGGACAGCCCGCATAATCCAGACAGGCCTCAATGACGCTCCTTCCCATCGCTTCAAAATCAAAATCGAAGGATGCTTCAACCTCATAATCAAAATGTATTGTCATGGCTTTATCCCTCCGACTCTGTCTGTTCCTTCTTTCTCTTCCTTCCGGTACTCCCCGAGATAAAATTCCTTTAGAAGCTTGTAATCCCTCAGAGACAGACCGGATTGATCAAGACTTCCTTTTTCCATCCGCATCTGAAATATATTATCAATAATCTTCTCCGGTGCATATTTATGTTCCCCGGAACCGGATATATATTCAATGGTAGATACAACGCTGTCTGTGAGCATTACTATGGCGGCCTCCACGGAGCCCGGTCTGTCATACTTGATATTATGCTCTTTTACAATAGCTTTTAATTCCTTGGGAAAGGCATATTCCTCTGCAATTGCCAGTCCCTCCTCTATGTAATTCTTTCCTTTTATTTTACCGATTTCGTGATACAGGCCGCCTGCATAGGCCAGCTGCTCTCCGGCTCCGATCTGTCCCGCAGCCCTGCCGGAGATCTCCGCTATCCGGAGAGAATGCTCATAGAGCGCCTCAGAATGCTCCTTCAGCTTCATCATCAGCTCATTCTCCAGGGAGCAGAGCACCTCGTAGCTGGCGCTGGTATCAGAGACAGGCTCCGGCGGCACAGACTCTTCCTCCACTGACGCGGCAAGAAGCAGTTCCGACGGCTCCTTCTCTCCTTCCCTGGATGCCAGCTCTTCTTGGCCACCGGTCTCCCTGCTGTCATACAAGAGGCACAGGACAAAGGCTGAAGCCAGCACCGCCAGCATACTGAACATGGAGTAGAGGTAATTATAGCTTTCCCGGGAATCAAAAACAAAGTTATTAATGGTAAAGGACAGGGTCACATTGGTAGACAGCACAATGATCACGGCATAAACCACAGTGGACCTGTTTCTGAGCGCTCCGGAAAGCAGATTCATGATCACGCCGATGATCAGAATATGAATGATTGTCTCCGGTCTCGGCGAATAAAGAATCCCCAGGATAAAGGACAGACTGAAGTGAAAAATCAGTCCCAGCCTGTAATCCAGCAGCATGGCCGCCAACAGCCCGCCGATCATCCACAGGCTATATAAACTGGGCCCCGGAACCGCCATCAGAAGAACGATGGATCCCAGATAACTCAGGACAATTATCGTTTTAGCCAATCTCTTATTCAGAATGGTCTCCGCATACAGCCGGACATAAAAGACAACTACCGCCGTCAGTATTACGGTTAAAACTGCAGCTCTGGCAATCTCCGCCCCGGACATTTTCTGAAGAAAGCCGGATAGGATCACCAGGGTCACAGCCAGAACAGGCAGCACAGCAATAAGGATAGAACCATTCCTTCTATCCTGAATTTCCCTTTTTATCATCCCATTATTCTTGTCTGTTTCTGTATCTGCTGTTATCTTATCTGCTTCCATCTCGGCTTCCCCTGATCTTTGCGGTTTTATAACTCACCCGTCGAAACTTCTTATCGGACATAGCATGAGCCGTCTGCCTTCTCTGCTTCTCCTCATTGCCGTCATAGGATCGGCCCTCACGCCTGCGCTGCTTCTCATGGCCGTCATAAGCCCGGCTCTCGCGGCGCTGCTGCTTCTCCTCATATGCATCATATGCCTTGACGATCTTCTGCACCAGGGGATGTCTCACAACATCCTGGCTGGTCAGATAGGAGAAGCCGATATCCTCCATCTTCCCCAGAACCTTCAACGCAATATCCAATCCCGAGCTCTGGCCCGCAGGAAGATCCTTCTGGGTCTGGTCACCGGTAATTACCACCTTGGAGCCAAAGCCGATACGGGTCAAAAACATCTTCATCTGGGCCGGCGTCGTGTTCTGCGCCTCGTCCAGAATAATAAAGGCATTCTCCAAAGTGCGTCCCCTCATGTAAGCCAGGGGGGCCACCTCGATCAGGCCTTTTTCTGCATTCTTCAAATAAGTCTCCGGCCCCATGATCTGATACAGGGCATCATACAGCGGCCGCAGATACGGATCCACCTTACTCTGCAAATCACCGGGCAGGAATCCCAGCTTCTCACCTGCCTCAATGGCGGGGCGGGTGAGGATGATTTTATTTACTTCGTCGTTTTTGAAGGCCGTAATTCCCATGGCCATGGCAAGATAGGTCTTACCGGTTCCGGCAGGGCCTACTCCGAAAACAATCATCTTTTTTCTGATCTGATCCACATAGGTCTTCTGTCCGAGGGTCTTGGGCTTAATCGGCTTACCGCTGATAGTATGACAGATCAAATCCTTGTCTATCTCAACAATTGCCTCCTCCTTATCCTCATGGCAAAGAGAAATGGCATAGTTTACGTTCTGTTCTGTAATCTGGTTACCCCTCTTTGATAATTTCAAAAGCTGCAGGAATACACTTTTTGCCTTCGCTACTTGTTCCCCTGCTCCAACCACCTTCACCTCGCCGTTCCTGGCGATGATTGTAACATTAAAGGCTCTCTCAATAATTTTCGCATGAATGTCAAACCCGCCAAATACATTTTTCTCATGCTCCGCAGGTATATCAATGATTGTCTCCGTTATGCTCATCCGCTGTCTCTGTCCTCCACTCATTTTCAAGGATTGTCTTATATTCCCATGCCGGTTCCTCGACAAGAATTCTTCCTTTGGCAATACATTTATTATTTTCTATCGTTATTCTTACATTATTCTCTTTTATTATAACATCATTTTCCGCTAACCGGTTGAGATATCTGTTCAGCCGCTCCCTTGCCCTGCTGATCGCTTCTTCCTCCGCAAATTTACGCTTTTCCTCCTCATATTCCCTGGTGGTAATCGTACCATATCGAAAGGGAAGGTAAAAACTGTCAGTCACATGAAGGGCTTTTTCGTTTACAATTATATCATACATGGCATAAGAATTACTAGGATTATATAAAAATAATTTCTTTTCAAAAAGATTGATGTAATAACCCTTTTTCTCTTTTTTCGTATAATTCCTATGAATATAGGCCATGGAAAAGGAATCCTGATAATCATAATAGGAGCTGCACCGGATGTCCGCATCTGCCACGGTGGGTTCCTTTCGCAGAACCTCATCGAAATCACTCATAATCGACAGGATTCCCGACACCAGGATGTCTCCCTTTTTCACCACATCCCCAATCTTCACCATGGGGGTGCCGGATCGGGTGATGATCTTTTTCACAATGGCGTCCTTGGTGGCTACCATATGGCTGGGGGCCAGCGCCTCCCTTGCGGGGGCCGGCATATTAGTCTCCGTAATTTGGATGATCAGCCGGGTCCCTCTGATCTCGGCGGATACCCACCCGATATCATTATAGGCAAGCCGGATATTTTCCTCAATTTCCTGGCAGTTTACCTGCTTTTTCCGTATTCCTGTCTGAATGTGATTCGTTTCCAAAAAATAAAGCATGGCCTCCGGCGTATATTTGGAACCGCCCAGAATGCTGATATCCCATATAAACAGAGAAAGGATATAGATTAATACCATGCATAGCAGCACGCCGGCAAAAAATCCGATACGCTTGCGGTATCGGTGGAGCAGGAAGACCAGACCGGTTTTCCTTTTTATTTTGGGAACAATTCTTGTCTTTCTTGCTATGGGCTTCAGCTTCTTATAATTTTTCGCCAGGATATGGAACTGGTAACCGGTATTCGCCTGCTTCAGGTTCCAGATAAATATTTTCTTATTGCAGCACAGATTGATAAACCGCTCCGGTGCCGTTCCGCTGATTTCCACGCAAAGGATACCTCTGATCCAGCGAAGCAGCTTCATTAACATAGAATTCCCCTCCTATGGACGTATACAGCCATCCTATGTAATTATACCCGGCCCTTTGACCGGTCTCCGTCATTGATAATAAATGGCGTGTATGTATCCGGTAACCCGCATCTCATCCTCGGTAAAATACAGAATATCCAGCTGTTTTCCTTCAATACAGACCTTGCACTGCTTTGTTTGTACCTTGATCAAATTGCCGTTATATTCAATGATTCCCTTATAATTTTCGATGGACAATTCATTTCTTCCGGTGGTTGTGATAATCGGCGCACCGGCCAGGATATCCGCCGGAAGCCCCAGGCGGTTGGATATCTCTTCTGTGAAAGAGAGCTTTTCTTCCTTTTTTTCTTTCTTCTTTGGCTGAAGACCTGCATAAAGTGTATTTTTTGCATCCTTTTTAAACTGCTTATGGGATGATTTCAGACGTCCCTTCATATCCCGCCTCCATTCCTGCCTGCATCAGACCGCTCCTCCCTAAAGTCTGTTTTACAGGCTTTCATTCATAATATATGAAATTTGCGGAATAAGTAGACTACATGACAGGAAGAACTTCCCCATACAACAAAAAACTTCCAGCAGTTACTGCCGGAAGTTTCTTTCATAATACATATTAATTTTAATATGGACTCGAAAAAGCAAAGCTTTTTCTCGTTAAAAACCAGCAAAACTGATTTTTAATATTTACGTTTTCTTGCCGCTTCAGACTTCTTCTTACGTCTTACGCTGGGCTTCTCGTAATGCTCCCTTTTACGGATCTCCTGCTGGATACCTGCTTTCGCGCAGTTTCTTTTGAATCTGCGGAGAGCACTATCTAATGTTTCATTGTCTTTTACAATTACATTGGACATATTCTCACACCTAACCTCCCTCCAGTTGTATATTGTGCGTAAACAACTGTTTGGGTATTTTTTGAATAGCACTAAAATGATTATAGTGCCACATTTGAAGATTGTCAAGTGTTTTTGGTAGATTGTGTATTATAAGTATACTACAAAGTAAAACCAGACATTTGTAATAAAAACAAGCCTACATCAAAACACAAATAAACTATTTTATCTGGCTGCCCAGTGCCTCCTGCGCAGCAGAAATCACAGCATCAATACCCGCCGCGTTCTTACCGCCCGCCTGTGCCATATTCGGTCTGCCGCCGCCACCGCCGCCTACCAGAGCCGCCAATGCCTTGATCAAATTACCCGCATGGGCTCCCTTTGCCATAGCACCCTCTGTAGCCATTGCAAGCAGATTCACCTTATCCGGTGCGGTTGCGGATGCCAGGATGATGACGCCCTCGCCCAGCTTCTCCTTCAGCTGGTCGCCAAGGTTGCGAAGCTCATTCATATCCACGTCCGGCAGCTTCACCGCCAGGAGCCTGACTCCTTTGACCTCGGTCACCTGGTTCATAACATCCCCCAGAGCGTTGCCTGCCAGCTTACTCTTTAATTTTTCATTTTCTGATTTTAATGCCTTGATTTCTTCCATGTAATTCTCAATACGGGCCGTCAGCTGGGACGGCTCCGTCCTGGCTGCTCTGGCCGCCGCATTCAGCTCCTGCTCCAGCTCTCTGTAATAAGCCAGAACACCGTTGCCGGTCAGCGCTTCGATTCGTCTTACCCCTGCGGCAATGCCTGCCTCGGATAAAATCTTGAATACGGTTATCACGCCTGTATTGGACACATGTGTGCCGCCGCACAGCTCCTTGCTGTAATCTCCCATGGATACGACACGGACATCATTGGCATATTTCTCTCCGAATAATGCCATGGCGCCTTCCTTCTTGGCCGCCTCAATATTCATGATCCTGGTATTCACCGGAAGTCCGTTGGAAATCTGCTCATTGACCAGTTCCTCCACACGGCTGATTTCCTGCGGAGTAAGAGCCGAAAAATGGGTGAAGTCAAAGCGCAGCCGATCCTCGCTTACCATGGAGCCAGCCTGTTCTACATGGGCTCCCAGCACAGTGCGGAGAGCTTTCTGCAGCAGATGGGTAGCGCTGTGATTCTTTGCCGTTGCCGCTCTCTGCGCCGCGTTCACTTCCAGCTCCGCCTTGTCCCCCGGCTTGAAGATACCTTTTGTAACGGTTCCTACATGCCCGATCTTGCCGCCGGGAAGCTTAATGGTGTCTTCCACTTCGAATTCCGCCTCTTTGGTACGGATGCTGCCGGTATCCGCTGCCTGTCCGCCGCTGGTTGCATAGAAGGGGGTTTCCTGAACCAGAATGGTTCCCCTCTGTCCTGCGATCAGTTCATCTGCCAGCTCTGTTTCCGTGGTTAATGCAATAATCGGAGAAGAATGGGTAAGTGTCTCATACCCTACAAATACCGAGGTAAGCGCCGCATCCAGCTGCTGGTACACGGTCTCCTCCGCTCCCATATAATTCGTAGTCCCTCGGGCACCTCTGGCCGTGGCCCTTTGTACCTCCATTGCAGCGCGGAAGCCCTTTTCATCTACCTCCAGGCCCTTCTCCTCTAATATTTCCTTCGTCAGGTCCAGAGGAAAGCCATAGGTATCATACAGCTTGAATACATTCTCGCCGGACAGCATCCTGGACTGGCTCTTCTCCAGCTCCTTCTCCATCTCGGCAAGGATTCCAAGTCCCTGGTCTATGGTTTTATTGAACTTTTCCTCTTCTATGGTGAGGAGCTTCATAATATATTCCTTCTTCTCCTCCAATTCGGGATAGCCGTCCCTGTGCTCCTCTATTACAACCTTAGCCAGCTCCGCCATGAAATTGCCTTCTATCCCCAGCAGCCTGCCGTGACGGGCCGCTCCCCGGAGAAGCCGGCGCAGAACATAGCCCCTGCCCTCGTTGGAAGGGATAACGCCGTCGGAGGCCATAAAGGTGGTGGAACGGATGTGATCCGTAATCTTACGGATGGAGACATCCTTCTTCTCATCCGTCTTGTACTGGACATGAGCCAGCGCACAGACTTTATCGCGGATTGCTTTCATGGTATCCACGTCAAAGATGGAGTCCACATCCTGGACAACGGCAGCCAGACGCTCCAGCCCCATGCCCGTATCTATATTCTTATTCTCCAGCTCTTCGTAATTGCCCTTTCCATCGCCGTTAAACTGGGTGAACACATTATTCCATATCTCAATGAAGCGGTCACAGTCACAGCCGACGGTACAGCCTTCCTTCCCGCAGCCGTACTTAATACCCCTGTCATAATAAATCTCCGAACAGGGACCGCAGGGACCGGCTCCATGCTCCCAAAAATTATCCGCCTTGCCAAAGCGGAAGATCCGCTCCGGTGCAATTCCGATCTCTTTATTCCAGATCTCAAATGCCTCATCATCCTCCTCATAGACGGAAGGATACAGGCGGTCCGCTTCCAGCCCCACTACCTTAGTCATGAATTCCCAGGACCAGGCAATGGCTTCCTGCTTAAAATAATCGCCAAAGGAGAAGTTCCCCAGCATTTCAAAGAAAGTGCCATGTCTTGCCGTCTTGCCAACATTCTCAATATCCGGGGTACGGATACACTTCTGGCAGGTGGCCACACGCTTCCTGGGCGGGATCTCTTGTCCGGTAAAATACGGCTTTAAGGGAGCCATACCGGAATTGATCAGCAGCAGACTGTTATCATTATGAGGAACTAAAGGAAAGCTGTTGAGCACCAGGTGCCCCTTGCTTTCGAAAAATTCCAGAAACATTTTTCTCAGTTCGTTTACTCCATATGTTTGCACGTTACTTGCCTCCTGTATAATATAAATTTGTATCATATAAATTTCTGAACAGACATGCATCAGCTGTCAATAAAGCAAAACCGTTTCGGCATCCCCTCCCTGAAAACGATGCGGTTGTCCGGGACACCCGGTCATGCTGACAGCTCTTAGTATAAAATAATTTATCTAAATATTCAATCACTATTTTCGTTCTTACGCAGGGAGTGTTATGCTAAGCACCTTATAATGGCTTTTAACATAACACTCCCTGTCACATCCTATATAAGAACCGCTATTTTCGATTAGCCAGCTCTGTGGTAATGTCCTCCCAGTCCAGATTGCATTCCGACATTAAGACCATCAGGTGATAGAGAAAATCCGCTATCTCATACCGCAGTTCCTGGGAATCCGGATTTTTAGCAGCAATAATAATCTCGGCGGCTTCCTCTCCGCATTTCTTCAATATCTTATCGATTCCCTTGTCAAAAAGATAATTGGTATAGGAGCCTTCTTTAGGATTCTTCCTCCGCTCCTGAATAACATCATAGACCTCCTGGAAGACATGGAAGGGATCGATTTTCTTATAGTCCTTCTTCACCAGTTCCGTGAAGAAACAGCTGTAATTGCCGGTGTGGCAGGCAGCGTCAATCTGCTGCACCCGGGCCAGGAGGGTATCGCTGTCACAATCCAGGGACAGCTCCTTCAGATACTGGTAATGCCCCGAGGTCTCCCCCTTCGTCCACAGCTCCTGACGGCTTCTGGAGTAATAGGTCATGCGCCCTGTCACAACGGTCTTCTGATAAGCTTCCTCATTCATATATGCCAGCATTAATACTTCCCTGGAACGGTAATCCTGTACAACTACCGGTACCAGGCCGTTGATATCCTTCTTAAACTCGGAAAAGGGAAGCTTGCTTTCAAAGGTATTCACCTGGATTCCCTCAGACTGCAGGGCCTGCTTCGCCTTCATGATATCCTTATTCTCGTAAAAATTCGTGGATACGCCCGCCACATTGGGTATCTCCAGCAAATTGCCGATATCATTGCGAATCAGGCTGTCACGGATGATAACGGGAATTGGCGATGCTTCCATCTTTGCTTTGGTGTTCACCGACAGAGCTACATGCTTGACCAGAAGCGCACCGGCTCCGTACTCCGCCAGGGCATGACAGATATCTGTGCCGCCCGGCTTACCCGTCTTCCCATTGTCGGTATCCATACAATCCATCATATCGATTTCTACCATCAGCTTTTGGGAGCCAAAACGTCCGGCGGCCTCCTTCAGCAGTTCCTTGCTGTTTAAGAGGGTATATTTTATCAGTACCGTATCCGCACCGGTATAGATCGCTTTTTTAATATCCTCCAATCGCTGCACATAGCAGCCCAGGATAAAAGGGATATCTATCTCTCTGGACAGCTCCTTGGCTAACGCCAGGAACTCTTCTCTGGATTTCTCATCCTTGGAATAATTATAAATCAGCAGTCCGTCCGCTCCCCCGGAGGAATATTCCCGGGCCAGCTTACGTACATTGCCCGGGATCTCATTCTCCGCATTAATATAGGGGATTATCCTCTTGTATGACATTTTCTATATACCTCCTGGAATTTTACTTCATCTTCTCATAGAGACTGACGGCCTGCCTGAGATCAATTCGGTTTTCATACAGCGCCTTTCCCACAATAGCCCCATAGGCCTTAATCTCCTCCAGCATCTCCAGATCCTTCATGGAGGATACGCCGCCGGAAGCAATGATATTTAATCCGCTGATCTGAATCATCTCTCTGGTATGGGTAATATTCGGCCCCTGCAGCATGCCGTCCTTGGAAATATCCGTATAAACAATGGTCTGTACCCCATATTGCTTCATTTCCAGTGCCAGAGCAGTCGCCTGGTAGTTGCTGACCTTCTCCCAGCCCTCAATGGCAACCATGCCATCCTTGGCATCAATACCGATAACAATTCGTTCCGCCCCGAAAGCGGTAACCACTTCCTTGATAAAGGCAGGATCCTTCACCGCCTTGGTTCCGATGATTACTCTCTCCACTCCCAGGTTCAGCTTATTCTCAATGTCTTTGATCGTCCGGATACCGCCGCCCACCTGGATCGGAATCTTAACCTCGGCTACAATACTCTTGATCACTTCATCATTCACGGAATGTCCCACCAGAGCTCCGTCCAGATCCACTATATGGATAAAGGAAGCCCCTGCAGCTTCCCATTGTTTTGCTATTTTTAAAGGTACGTCAGAATATACCAATACATCCTGAAAGTTGCCCTGTCTCAGTCTGACGCATTGCCCGTTTTTAATATCAATTGCCGGAAATAATTTCATATCAGCCTCCGTTCTGCCCCTGGCAGTTAAAAATTAATGAGCGGTGGATCCATATTCTATGATCTCACATTATAGGAAGGTCTATTCCATGGAACCCTTTGTTGATAATACCCCGCTGATCCGCTGATCATAGCCGCAGGCCTCATCCAGAGCCTTGGCAAAGGCTTTGAAGGCCGCTTCTACCACGTGGTGGTTATTGCCGCCGCTGATTTTTTTGATATGTAAGTTCATACCGGCCGAATAGGAAAGAGCATAGAAAAATTCCTTTACCAGCTCCGCTTCCATATATCCCAGCCTGTCTGCCGTGAGATCCAGCTCATAGGACAAATAAGGCCGTCCCGATAAATCAATGGCACAGAGCACCAGACTCTCATCCATGGGAAGAATGCAGGAACCATAACGTTTTATCCCCTGCTTGTCTCCTAATGCTTTTTTTATCGCCTGTCCCAGGACAATACCGGTATCCTCAACCGTATGGTGTGAATCCACGTATAAATCACCCTTTACCTCCAGCTTCAGATCAAAGAAGCCATGTCTTGAAAAGCTGTCCAGCATATGATCAAAGAAACCGACCCCGGTCTCAATCTCTGCCTTGCCGCTTCCGTCCACAGTAAATTCCATATCGATCTCCGTCTCCCTTGTCTTACGGCTTATCACTGCATTTCGGATGGTCATCCTGCATGTTCCTCACTTTCTGTATATTTCTCTCTTTCATGATCTTTAGCTCCAGTCGGAAATCGCAAGCAAGCTTGCATTTCCTCATTCCGCTTTAATTATATCATGAACAAAAATATGTTCATGATCTTCAGCTCCAATCGCATGATCGCGAGCGTGCTCGCATCATGCTCATTCCGCTTTAATTATATCATGAACAAAAATATGTTCATGATCTTTAGCTCCAATCGCATGATCGCGAGCACGCTCGCATCATGCTCATTCCGCTTTAATTATACTATACGTCAATTAAATGTCAAACTTCTTTTCTCGACGAAACGAAACAATGCGTTCCTATCCTATTCAAACCTATTCAAAACGTACCGCAATGGAATTGGCATGTGCTGTCAATCCCTCCGAATCGGCAAATTTTATAATGTCCTTATAGATCGGCTCCAGAGCTTCCCGGGAATAGGCAATGATACTTGACTTCTTGACAAAATCATCCACCCCCAGGGGCGAGAAGAATTTTGCCGTGCCGTTGGTAGGCAGGATGTGGTTTGGTCCGGCCATATAGTCGCCCAGAGGCTCGCTGGAATATTCTCCGATAAAGATCGCGCCCGCATTCCTGATCTTCGTCATAACCATAAAAGCATCCTTTGTCATGATTTCCAGGTGTTCGGAAGCAATTTCATTGGCAGCATCGATGGCGTCCTCCAGGGTCTCCGCCACCATGAGATACCCGTAATTATCCAGGGAACTGCGTATCATCTCACTGCGGGAAAGCTCCTGAGCAAACCTGTCTACTTCCTGGGATACCTTCCGGGCCAGCTCCTTGCTGGTAGTAATCAGGATTGCGGAGGCCAATTCGTCATGCTCCGCCTGGGACAGCAGATCTGCCGCAATATACCGGGGATTGGCGGTCTCATCGGCCAATACCAGAATTTCACTGGGTCCTGCGATGGAATCAATGCTGACATGCCCGTAGACGGCTTTCTTTGCCAATGCCACATAGATATTGCCGGGGCCAACAATTTTATCTACCTTGGCGATGCTCTCCGTACCGTAGGCCAGAGCAGCAATTGCCTGGGCTCCTCCCGCCTTATAGATTTCTGTCACTCCGGCTTCCCTTGCGGCTACCAGAGTTCCCGGATTCACCCTGCCTTCCCGGTCGGGAGGAGTGGTCATGGCTATTCTGGTAACGCCTGCTACTCTGGCCGGAATCACATTCATGAGCACGGAGGAAGGATAGGCAGCCTTACCCCCCGGCACATATACTCCTGCGGCGGCGATGGGAGTTACCTTCTGCCCCAGAATGGTTCCGTTCTCCGTAGTATCAAACCATCCATACTGCTTCTGTTTGCTGTGATAGCTTTCAATGTTTTTGATGGCCTTGCGTATGACCTCCATGACGGAGGGATCCACCTTAGTATATGCGTCGTCTATCTCCTCCTCCGTAACCCGGATCGTTTCCTTCGTAATCCTGGCCTTATCAAACCTCTCTGTGTATTCAAACAGGGCTTCATCCCCTCTGGTCTTTACCTCTTTTAAGATATCCGCCACCTTATCGGCGTATTGCTCATACTGGTTCGGACTTCTCTTTAACAGGTCCTCTAATATATTCTTTCTGGTTTCCGCATTCAGCTCAACGATTCTCATATCTGTCCCGCCCTTTCCAACGCTTCGTTATTTCCTTGTACAACATCCTTCAGATCCCGTATTATTTTGGAGATTCTCTCATGCTCCATCTTCATGCTTACCTCGTTGACCACCATACGGGCCGACAGGCTGCAGATCTCCTCCAGCACCATAAGTCCGTTTTCCCGGAGGGTGGAGCCTGTTTCCACAATATCTACGATGACCTCGGAGAGCCCGACGATGGGGGCCAATTCAATGGAACCGTTGAGTTTGATAATCTCCACGGTCTGATGCTTCTTATTATAGAAATAATCCTTGGCTATATTGGGATATTTGGTAGCTACCCGGATCAGCTCTCCATGCTTCAGCAATTCCCTGGCAGAAGCAGGCCCCGCCACACACATCCTGCATTTGCCCAGCCCCAGATCCACCACCTCATACATCTTGCGGCCTTCCTCCAGTATGGTATCCTTTCCCACAACGCCGATATCAGCAGCTCCATACTCCACATAAGTGGGCACATCACTGGCCTTTGCCAGAAAGAACTTCAGCTTCAGCTCCTCATTTACAAAAATCAGCTTTCTGGAGGATTTATCCTTTATCTCATCACAGGAAATTCCAATTTTCTCAAGCATCTCCAATGTATGAAATGCCAGCCGGCCCTTTGCCAGAGCAATGGTAATATATCTCATAATATCCTTCCTCCTTATTGAAGAAACTCCTGCATCGGAGCAGCTTGTACTGTTCCCGAAGCCACATCCACAACCATAATCTCTTCCGCATTCTCCAGCAATAGAATTCCTCCGATACTCATCCGCTTTGCATAAGCTTTATACTGCTCCAGTGAAAATTCTTCATTCGACATCTGTAGAATTGTATTAATCCCATCCTTCCGAAAATGCTTTGCCAGGGAAATAGCGTGCTTACGATATTGTTGCCGGAACAGGATCAGGGTATCCTGGGCCCCCGGTTCTTCCAGCAGCTTCTGTCTGGACAAGGCCAGCATCAGCTGGTCGATTACAATGGCCAGCCCGATGGCCGGGGCCTCCTTGCCGAATTGCACCACCAGATTGTCATATCTGCCTCCGGTTGCCACCGCATCACCGGTGCCGTAGGTATATGCCTTGAAAATGATTCCGGTGTAATAGTCATACTGGCTGAGCATGCCCAGGTCGAAGGAAATATATTTTTCATAACCGTATTCCGACATAATTTCATAGATCTTAACCAGGCGCTGAATCGCCTTCTTTGCACGCGGGTTGGAGGTCAGTTCCCCGGCATAGGACAGGATATCAAGGGTTCCGAAAAGCTCCGGCAGCTTCAGAAAGATTTCCCGGCATTCCTCGCTCATCTCCCTGGTTCCGATAATCTCTTCTACTCCAAACATATTTTTCTTAGAGATCAGGATGCGAAGATTGGTAATCTCCTCTTCCCCGGTAAAGCCTGCCTCATCCACCAGAGCGCGAAAGAAGTCCGCATAGCCCATCTCTAACTGGAACTCTTTCAGCCCCGACTGCAGCAGGCATTCAACCGTCAGCGCCAGCAGCTCTGCATCCGCTTCTATGCTGCCGTCGTTCATAAGCTCCGCTCCCAGCTGGGTAGCTTCCTTCAGCTTTCCCTGATAGCTGGAATTATTAATAAAGGTATTCCCAATATAACAAAGCCGGATGGGCATATCCTCTTCTTTATAATACTTTGCCACACAACGGGCGATGGAGGGAGTGATGTCCGGGCGAAGCACTAAGGTTTCCCCGTCCCGGTCAAAGAATTTATACATATCCTTCGAGGACACCGTTCCTCTCTCCTGATTAAATATGTCGAAAAATTCAAAGCTGGGGGTCTGAATGTCCTGAAAGCCATAATGCTCCAGCACATGATGGAGTTTATTCTGCAGCATTAATTTTGTTGCGCATTCTGAATTGTAAATATCTCTGACTCCCTCCGGTGTATGCAGTAATTTGTCTTTCATGGTCAGCACCAAGCCTTTCCTTAATTGTATATGCTTCTTCACTTTATCACGGTGATTTGATAATTCGCTACCACGATAATGTGATTTACATTATAATTTATAAATAGAATCATGTCAACACCATAATTAATTTATAGTTGACACACCATAATTAATTTATAGTTTAACGCATCCGAACAGATTTAAATTAAAACAGATGCAGATCAAAAGCTTCTATAATTAAAGAAGTATGATCTGCAGCCAGGCGTACCGCTATAGGAGCCGGGATGAATACCATAAGAATTGGTCACATCAATCCTATCGGATAATCCGCTTCATCCATCACTTGAAACGGCTCTTTTTTAAATCCGAAACAATACATTTTCGTTTCACAGGACAACATATTTTTCAATCTTTTTTGAGTTAGGGGATATTGAACTAATTCAAAGGCCTGTTCTTTACTCACCCATTTTACTTCTAAGCTTTCGTTGCTGGTCTGTAAATCCCCGCCGGTATATTTGCAGACAAAATCAATATTAACAATGTCTCTCTCAAGGTTTTTGCTGATGCCCACAAAGCTCATAATTTCTACTTGCACGCCGGTCTCTTCTTCTACTTCCCTGAAGAGGGCTTCCTGTAAGGTTTCATGCGGTTCCACTATCCCGCCGGGATATTCCCAGCCGCGATCCGGGCTTTTAATTAAAAGCACTTCCCTCTCTTCATTGACTACTAAGGCTGCAACCGATACCAAATGTGTGTAATTCATAGCTCCCCCTCATAAAATGATATCTGAAATTGGAATAACCGGATCAGGAGTGTCCGGATGTTCTCCCAGCATTTTCTCCATCCAGATCATATCATACCACCTGCCGAATTTATATCCGCACTTTGTAAAATGGGCCA
Organism: Bacillota bacterium; assembly: GCA_023395555.1. Lineage (GTDB taxonomy): Bacteria > Bacillota > Clostridia > Lachnospirales > Lachnospiraceae > Mobilitalea > Mobilitalea torta. The sequence continues at coordinate 16,205 of JAEWYQ010000017.1, read as the reverse complement.
CCTTCGAATACCCCAGGTGTTCATGAAAAGCCACGCTTGTATTGTCAAGATGGCTGTCTCCGACGGAGGTATATGCAATACAGGCGTTCAAATTAATAATATTCTGATGCTGAAGGATATTTTCCAAAGTAAAATATAACTGTTTGCCCAAACCCTTGCCCCGGCAGTCCTGCTTCAAATACACGGTAGTTTCAACCGCCCAGCCGTATGCCGCGCGCTCTTTGAACGCGGACGCATATGCATAGCCGACAATGTGATTCTCTTCCACTGCAACAATGTAAGGATATCTTTGCAGAGTGTTCTTGATACGCCGTGAAAACTCTGCAATGGATGGGATCTTATATTCAAAAGTAATGGCCGTATCCGTAACATAGGGAGCATATACCTTTAAAAGCTCTTCTGCGTCCAGCTCCGTTGCCATCCTGATCTGGATCTCTGTGCTCATTTTAAGACCTTCTTTATCGGATTATTTGTATGTACTAATCATTTTATTAACATGCTGGTCAGCTCCCGGAAACTGTTAACTATCTTTCGGTTATAGGGAACACCCCATAATCCGCCCTGTCTCCGTAAAAATCTCAATGGCCAAGGTGTGGCATTCCCCGCTCATTTTCTTCCCTTGGGTTTATCCTTTACCGCCTCCATATATCCTTCAAGATGACAGTGCGGACATTTCATTTTTCGATGCTCCGCAGCATTAACCGCTATAAGAGAGCGAAAAAAGGTCGGCTTAAAGGGGCAGGAACACCTTGGACAGATATAGTGATAATACTTCCATACATAGATATGCAATAGCAGACCACATACAATCACTCCTGCAACAAGACTCCAAATGATGATATCTGTCATAAAATCTCCTCCGGATAGCTTTAATTATTGCTTTGCTGCGCCGTGACACAATCGATAACCAGCACAACAGCCAGTGCGTAAATCTCATCTTCCGCGGACTGAATATCAAGGGAATAGCTGTCCCCCCAGGTGAACCATTCCTTCTGAACAGAAACCACCGTTCTGCCTCCCTGGGTGATTTCATAACGGTGATCCCAAAAATTCCCCTCTATTATCCAGTTAAGTCCTTCAATGGTATAACGTGCTCTCAGGAAGGTAAACTCCTTCCTGATCTCTGCGATGTGCCTGCCGTCTATAAAAACATCGTATTTCGGCAGGAAGGACCATAGCTTTTGCTGGATAAAAGCCGCTTCCCTTCCATGAACATCCATCACATGCAGCTTCTTCCCCCATGAAAACAATTCTCCTTCCACAAAGTACCGGTCATCCCCGCTCATATCCTTTACCGTAAACTGATCGCGCCAGGAAAATACTTTCTGTTTAATGTATAGCTTCATAACTCTCCTCCTCATTCATCTACCCTATGATTTTATAATATATATGCTGAAAATTACCGAATGTATCCTTTTGGACCAGTTCCTCTAAGCTGCTGCAACAAATCAATAGACTCGGCTGCTGCTTCCTGGTATTGTTATAAAGCTGTTTAATCACTATTCATCCTGGCATTCTCCCTACGCTCCAAATCCTTCTGAATTAACGGAAGATAATGAATGCAGGCCCCGCCTTGCAGGGAAATCTGATATCCATCCTCCAATTCCTCATAGCGGAAGCTCTTTCTCCCTCCGTTGTGCGCCCGGTCCCAAAATTCACAGAGCCTGTCCAGAGTAAGGTAATAATAAATATCCCTCTTCCTGAAATAAATCAGTAAAAATGCAATTCCTTCCTGCCGTTCAAACTCCTTCATAAACGTAATCTGGTGTTCATGGACATTGTTCAGGCTGAAGGTATCAACCGCACATTCCTTGGCATCGAAGCATACCGGAATTCCCTGTACCACCCCGATATAGTCCACCGTACTCTTCTGCTCAAAATAAGCCAGGGTGATATGCCTGTGCTCCTTATCGATATTAATGGGGGTAATGGGCGTCGGTACCTTTTGTATCAGCGCCAGCCCCTTGTCCCGATACCTGGTGTTTGTATAATTAATAATCTCCTCTAACAGGGAGCCTCTTAATCCCCTGGAGTTCCATGATGGCATCCCTATCCCTCCTTTGCCTCACTGCCGTCGAATAATTCCCTTCGAAGCTGTCCAAACTGCCGGGGCAATCCGGCAGTAAAGACCTTGCCGGAGAGATAGGAGAATTCCCCCTTAATCTCAGGAAATACGATCTGATAGGAATGCAGAAGCTGACTGGTAAGCTGATAGTTTATCTTAAAGTAGTGATTCGTTTTCTGATCTCCATATTTATAGTCGCCAATAATCGGATGTCCCAAACTGGAGAGATGAGCCCTGATCTGATGGGATTTTCCCGTAATCAGCTTCACTCTGAGCAAGGTGTAATTTGCCAACGGAGCCTGTTTCGCCGATAAAGCATCCGCTGCCGGTGTGTGTTTATCCCCGGAATAAGCAATGGGTTCATATTCCGTGCAGATATATTCCGCATCCTCAGAAGGCTGGGCAAGAACCTTCACCCGATTCTTGCTCTCATCCTTACTCAGATAGCCTTCCATCCGCTCTTTATGCTCCACTCTTCCCTTTACGATGCACAAATAATACTTGCCGAGGGAACGGTCCTTTAAAAGCCTGGCCATCTCCTGGAGGCCTGCCAGTGATTTTCCTGCAATGAGTATTCCGCCGGTATTCCGGTCCAGCCGGTTACAAATCGACGGCTTAAAGCTGACCATCTGCTCTCTGGTGAGCTGGTTGCTGTCAATCAGATAGGAAATCACATGCTCCACCATGGAGATATCCCCTTTTTCCGCTTTCTGCGACAGAATTCCCTGGGGTTTATTCAAAAGCAGGATATGCTTATCCTCATAAAGGATATCCAACTCATATTCTACCCTTGTAGTCTGATCTTCTTCCTGAAAAGAAGCAAAGGTTTCATCGGAGAGAAACAGCTTGATTTCGTCCTGTACCGCCAGCTTCTCAGAACCGTCGGCCTTTTTTCCATTCAAGGTAATATTCTTCTTGCGAAGCATCTTATAGATAAAGCTCTTCGGCGCCTTATTCAATATTTTAGCCAGCAGCTTATCCAACCGCTGTCCCGCCTCATTCTGTTGCACATAAAACTGCTTCACGATTTATCCCTCCGACTAATATTTCAATCCACGCTCCTGTGGGGAGCGACCCATCCTTTATACAGTTTTCAATAATCCATTTCAATCCACGCTCCCGCAATGGGAGCGACAGAAGACTTTGGCGATATGCAGGGAAAGGTCTGATTTCAATCCACACTCCCGAAAAGGGAGTGACGCGATAAAGAAAACTTCAGTAATATATACAATTATTCAATTCATTGATATGCCGCCCGCATTCTACGTGTGTAGAACCTCTCTCATAGAATGAACATAATAATCTGCAAGTCTGATTTTCGCTTCTCTATCCTTTGAAGAATGTTCATCATAGACTGCGCAAACCTTCATACCGGCATTCTTTCCGGCCATTACACCCTGCAGCACATCCTCAAATACCAGGCAGCGCTGCGGCTCCACTCCCAGGTCCTCCGCCACCAAAAGGTAGATGTCGGGAAAGGGCTTGCCCTTGGCAACCTCACAGGAGGTGCGGATCGATGTAAAATATTCTTCCATATCATGCTTTTTCAATACCGTTTCCGCTAACTCCCTGGAATTGCTGGTGGCGATCCCTGCCGGAATCCTTTCCTGCCTCAGGTAGCGCAGGAATTTCATAACGCCCTCCTTGACAGGAACCTCATTCCTGTATTTCTCCCAGGCCATTTCATTCCAGTCCTGTTTAATCTGCTCCACACTGTCAGGAAGCAGAAAGCGTTCTTTAAAATATACTGCCGTTTCAGAAAAGCTCATCCCTTCTATCCTTTTCTGCAAATCCTCCGGCATATCCAGGCCGAACCGGGCAAGGTATTCAATATCAATCCTTCTCCACATCCACATGGAATCCACCAGGGTTCCGTCTAAATCAAATATTACCGCATCGATATCCTTTAACATGATAATCTCCATTCCAGTACAATGAATCGGAAGCTTCCGTTCATACCTGCTGTTTCCTCAATTGTTCTAATTCATCCTCTGTTAATTCCCTGTATTCTCCCGGCTTCAAATTCGAGTCCAGCTCCAGGCTTCCCATGGACAGACGCTTCAGATAGACCACTTCCTTGCCCACAGCCTCAAACATTCTCTTGACCTGGTGGTATCTGCCTTCCTGAATTGTCAGCTCAATTTCGGACAGTTCACCGGAGACAAGAATCCTAAGCCTGGCCGGAAGCGTCAGCTCCGCATCCTTAATATCCACACCTTCCAGGAACCTCCTCCGGTCCTCTTCCACTACTCTGCCCTTTACCTTCGCATAGTACACCTTATCCACATGCTTTTTAGGAGACAGAAGCTGATGAGCCAGCTCACCGTCATTGGTGATGAGCAGCAGCCCTTCCGTATCCTTATCCAGCCTTCCCACAGGAAATAAATCCTTGCATTTCTTATCTTGGATAAGATCCAGCACGGTGGTGCTGAGTTTATCATTCGTTGCCGACACCACACCGGCAGGCTTGTGAAGCATGATGTATTGATATTTTGCATAGCACACTTCTTTATCATCAAAAGTCACATGATCGGTTTTAATCTCTATCTTCTGCTCGGGCCTCCTGCAAATAGAATGATTCACCGTCACTCTTCCTTTGCGGATCCATTCCTTAATCTCACTTCTGGTGCCGATTCCCATATCAGCTAAATATTTATCCAGACGTAACTGTTCTGCCATTTTCCATCTCCATCTATGATATAGAACGCTTAAACCCATCTCCAACCGGGGAGGTACTTGTTCTTATAGCTGTTCTTCGCAGCCTTGAGCCAGCCCAGGGGGAACTTCTCCACACAGACCAGATACCAGCCATCCTCAAGCTCTCTTCCCACATCGATGGCCTCACACTTGAGATAACGGATCACATTGGGATCTTCCGCCTTCCATCGAAGCACCCTGTCATAATCCTCGGCGGTCAAAGCACAGGCCAGCGCCTGAGAGGGTTCAAAACGCTGCTTCTTCATCTCCCCCAGCAGCAGCCCCTGGCGAAGAATGCGAAGCCCCTTCAGATTGGGCAAGCCTTCGGGCAGCAAATATACCCGGTCCTCATGGACATGCAGCAACTCTTCCCTGACTGGAAACTTAATATTGCGAATAAAGTCCATCGCCTCCTCGGTCAGCAGCCCCTGGCTTCCCAATTGCTTCTGGCTTCCCGTTAATTGCTTCTGCCGTCCTGCCTGTCCTCTGCTGTTCCCTGTTCTGTCTGAAAGCTCAGCCGCTCTTCCTCCTATTCTCTCTAAAGGCACAGCCGCTCTTTTCTCCCCTGTTCTCTCGGAAGGCGCAGTCACCCTCCCAGCTTCTGCTCTTTCCCACCCCACGGAGTCGCTCTCATCCTTATGCAGCAGAATGATAAAATGACCCTCTCCCTCTATCTTATGGGGCCATAGCCGTATCCCATGAGCCAGCTCCTGTTCCCGGTCCTTGGCCAGCTGAGGGGGATTCTCCAATTCCTTAAGCCATTCCGGCCTGCCCCGGTCAAATCCCTCATAGCTGACAGCCCGCCCTTCCGGAAGCGCCGTCACCACGTGAAATTCGGGACACTGCTCCATCAAATAGGCAATGGTACCTTCATTCTCCTCCGGGGAAAAGGTGCAGGTGGAATAAAGCATATATCCTCCCGGTTTCAGCATCCTCGCCGCAAAGAGTATGATCTCCTTCTGTAATTTATTGTAATATTCCACCCCATACTGCTCCCAGTTCTTTATAATGGCGGGGCTTTTACGGAACATCCCCTCACCGGAACAGGGGGCATCAACCAGTATCTTATCAAAATATCCTTCAAAATATTCCGCCAGCCTGTTAGGCGCTTCCGACAGCACCAAGGCATTGCGGATACCGAACAGTTCAATATTCTTCAATAACGCCTTTGCTCTGGAATTGCTGATATCATTGGATACCAGCACGCCCTGCCCCTTCAGCCGGGCTCCCAGCTCCGTGCTCTTGCCGCCGGGTGCGGCGCAGATATCCAGCACCCTATCTCCAGGCTCCACCGGCAGCAGACTGGCGGGTGTCATGGCGCTGGGCTCCTGGATATAGTACACTCCCCCGTAATAGAAGGGATGCTTAGCCGGCTGCTCCTGAATATCGTAATAGTACCCCGTTTCAATCCAGGGGATTCGTTTCAATTCAAAAGGACAGATATCCTCGAATTCTTCCGGGCTTGTCTTCAGCGTATTGATGCGCACTCCGCCATAATGCGGCTTGGTATAACACGCCAGATATTCCTCATATTCAGCCCCTAAAAGTTTTCTCATTCTGTCCTCAAAAGATTTTGGTAAATTCATTCTCTCTCTCCGTTATTCTTATCTCAGGCTTTGGGCGCGGTAGCGGGCAGATATCATATCCAGCTCCTGGCTGAACCTGGTCAGCTCCTCCTGGTCTCCGTTCTGGTAGATGCGGAAGAATTCATCCTGAATGGAGATGACCTCCTGCTTTTTCGCCACCTTATACAGGTTCTGTATATTGGTAAGAATATCTGCCACGATATTCGCCTTAACCGTAAAGGAATTCTGCGCATCCATAATCTCATCCCGGACCACCGACATATCCTGATCAAGAATCAGGACTGCCTCCGCCGCCGAAGTCAGGCGCTCCCTGATATGCTCCGGCATATTCTGCTTATACTTATATTGAAGGGAATGTTCAATGGTTGCCCAGAAATTCATTGCCAGGGTTCGGATCTGTATCTCTACCTGAAGCTCCTTCTTTCCCTTCAGGGTCTCCACATCATAATTAACAATCAAATGATAGGAGCGGTAACCGCTCTTTTTCATATTATTAATATAATCCTTCTCTCTCTTAATTCTCATATCAGATCTCTTCTTAATAATATCCACCACCTTGTAAATATCTTCAACAAACTGGCAGATGATACGAATTCCTGCAATATCGTCAATCATTTCCTCAAACTGGTCCAACTCAAAATTCTTCTTCTGGGCTTTCTCCAGAATACTTGATATTGTTTTTACACGGCCTGTCACCTGTTCGATCGGTGAATAAGCACCCACATGCTTATATTCATCAATGATATGGTTGAATTTAATAATCAATTCATCCACCGCCAGGGCATAAGGGTCGAGTATCTCTCTCCAAAGCTGTATCTCCATTGGTAACTTACCTCCTAAAAAACATTCATTCCTACCTTCCGCCTTCCTCCAGCGCCAGCATCATCATGGACAGAACCGCCATTCCGGCTGTCTCCGTCCGCAGAATCCGCCTTCCCAGCGTAACCGGATGCACTCCCCGTTCGGCAGCATATTCTACCTCCGCTTCCTCGAAGCCCCCCTCCGGTCCGATGAAAACCCCAATCCGGCGGTATTGCGGCAGGCTGTTTATGATCTCTCTTGTATATTCTATTCCTCTGGCATTCTCATAGGGAATGATATTGCAGTCCAGGGTCCTTGCATATTCCATTGCCTGGGCATAGGTCTGAACCGGCAGAATGACCGGTATAATTCCCCGCCCGGACTGCTTGGCAGCCCCTTCGGCGATTGCCTGCCATCGCTCCAGTTTCTTCTCTTCCTTCTTCTTATCATCCAGCTTCACGATAACCCGCCTGGTCATCACCGGAACAATCTCATAGACCCCCAGTTCAACCGCCTTCTGAATAATAAGCTCCATCTTATCCTGCTTTGGCAGCCCCTGGAACAGGGTGATTCCCGCCTTCAGCTCGGTACCGGTATCCTGTACCGACTGTACCTCGGCAATCACTTCCTTCTCGGACACCCTATTAATTATACAATAACAATCTTTTCCTTGTCCATTACAAATTATTATTTCATCCCCGGCTCTCATACGCAGAACATTCCTGATATGATTGACATCCGGGCCGGTAATGACCGCGGCGTGATCTGCAATCTGTTCCTTCTCTACATAAAAACGATGCATAGCTGCTCCCTGATTTTTCTTGAAATTTTAAAATATGTCATCTCTATTCATTATACCCCATTAAGAACATATGTTCAACGATAAAATTATTAATTTATGTAAGCTACGCATATTGGTATCATCGATCAACATAATATAATCGAAGTGCTTGACAGCGGAGTTCCAGTTAAATCAGAAGTTCTCGAGAATTTAGGTATTAAAAAAATTACCACGCATTCATAGGATTGATATCCATTTATGAGCTAACCAAAAAATATCAAGCCTCTTTTATTATTGATGAATATTCTCCGGCAAAAAATGGATTTACTAAAAAAATTCAGTTGTCTTTGATCAGGCTGGACGGCTGATACCGGGACTGAAGTCTGAGCCGTCTATTGATCCCGAATTGGTCCTGCAACAGTAAAAGCCACCCGTAACCTGCCGGTTTTCGAGTGGCTTTAATGCATAATTCCATCTATTTTCGATTTACTTTTGCGCTACAAAGGATACCCAGTCCCCCATACGGTTAACCTCCAATATCTGAAATTGATTTTCCAGAATTGCCTCCCTTACGGCGGCTTCCTTCATATGAATAATCCCTGAACTGATAAAGATACCGCCCGGTTTCAGATAGTTACCAATCACCTTGGACAGGGGAATGATTACATCGGCCAGAATATTTGCCACTACCATATCGTACTGTTCTCTTTCGGGCAAATCCGTGATACTATCTTCTTCAAGGATGTTAGCAGTAATAAATCTGAGACCTCCTTCTTTAATTTCCAACTGATTGACCTGAGCATTCTCAATAGCCGAATCGGTGGCGTTAGAATCAATGTCTATGCCCAGAACCTCTTTTGCACCAAGCTTTTTCGCGATAATGGAAAGAATTCCGCTGCCGCTGCCCGCATCCAGAACCACGGCATCCTCACTCATGTATTTCTTCATTCCCATAATACAGAGCTTTGTGGTCTCATGAGAGCCTGTGCCAAAGGAAATGCCCGGATCAATTTCGATTACCAGATCACCTTCCCGGGTTTCCTCCAGCTCTTCCCAGGTCGGTTTGATCACAATGGTATCATCCACCCGGAAAGGCTTGAAAAATTGCTTCCAGTTATTAATCCAGTCCTTATCCTCTGTCTCTGACTGGCGGATACTCCCCTTTCCAATCTCAGTATAAGAAGACAGCTCCCGGAGCCCCTCCCGCACCCTCTCCAGCAGGGCCTCGGCATCCTCCTCCGCATCCAGATAAAAGCTGACCTGGGCCGATCCGTCGTCCTTCGGCAGCTCCGGCAGAATGTCAATGAACATCTGCTTTCTCTCTTCCTCTGTAATCGGTACATTATCGATGATTTCAATTCCTGAGATTCCCAGGTCGTTTAACATATCACTAATCAGATCAACGGCTTTTGTCGTTGTATCCAAGGTAAACTTTGTCCATTTCATGTCAACATCCATTCTGCCGCCCATCCGCGGCACAAAAATCCGGAAGAATTGCTTTCCAATCTACATTCCTATCCATACGCACAGCCTTACCAATTCGAACAGCGCATAAAACCCAGAATAGCCCCATTGAGAACCATTCCGGGTTTCTTCTGATAGAAAACTTTGAATTTCTTACTTCCAGAACTTTTTCTTTGTTTTTTCGGTTTCTGTACCCTCTGCACCACGGTCACTCTTGCCGGTCATGGCATCGTCAAACTTCCTCAGAAGCTCCTTCTGTTCCGAATTAAGGCTGGTCGGAACCTGTACCACCAGGGTAACATAATGATCCCCGCGTACTGCCTTGTTCCTCAGGCTGGGCACACCTTTTTCCCTTAACCGCACCTTGGTATCCGTCTGTGTGCCGGGCTTCACATTATAGATCACATCCCCGTCCACCGTATTAATCTTCACATCACCGCCCAGAACTGCGGTTGCGTAGGAAATCGGTGCCGTGGAGAAGATATCGTAATCCTGTCTCTGGAAGATGGGATGCCTGCTCACATCAATCTCTACCAGCAGATCACCTCTGGGCCCGCCGTTGGTTCCCGGCTCGCCCTTCCCGCGGATTCTGACACTTTGACCGCTGTCAATTCCCGCCGGAATACTGACCTTAATCTTCTTTTTGCTGCTGATGTAACCCGTTCCGTAACAATCGGAACATTTATCCTTTATGATCTTACCGGTACCTTTACAGTCCGGGCAGGTCTGAACATTGCGCACCATGCCGAACAGAGACTGCTGGGAATAGACCACCTGCCCCTTTCCGCCGCACTTGGGGCAGGTATCGGCATTGGTTCCGGGCTTTGCTCCGGTACCGTGACAGGTATGACAGTCATCCTTTAAGGTCAACTCCAGCTCTTTCTCCGTTCCAAACACCGCTTCTTCAAAGGTGATCCTGATAGAAGTACGCAGATTCGCCCCCTGCATCGGGCCATTGTTGGCGCGGCGGGAACGGGAACCAAAGAGATCTCCGAAGATATCTCCAAAAATGTCTCCCATATCCATGGAACTGAAATCAAAGCCGCCTGCTCCGGCTCCTCCGCTTCCATCAAAGGCGGCATGTCCGAACTGGTCATACTGCCTGCGCTTATCCGCATCACTTAATACGGCATAAGCTTCCGAAGCCTCCTTAAACTTTGCCTCTGCAGCCTTATCTCCGGGGTTGGTGTCCGGATGATACTTTTTCGCCAGCTGTCTGTATGCTTTTTTGAGCTCGTCATCCGTGGCCGTCCTTCCGACACCTAAGACCTCATAATAATCACGTTTATCTGCCATTTTCCTCTTCACCTTTCATAGCTATGCTTTATCCTCCATACAATTGCAAATAGGCAGTCAGTTCTGACCGCCCCTTGCTATGGAGAAATGAAACCCGGAAAGGATCTCATTCCTCCATAAAACTACATTTATAACACTTTATACTTCACGGTAATCCCCGTCTACAACATCATCGCCATAGCTGCTGCCGCTCTGTCCGCCGTTGAAATCAGCGCCTGACGCATCGGGGCCGGGGCCGCCTGCTCCGGCAGCACCGCTCTGCTCATAAAGCTTTGCAAATAATGCCTGGGCATCTTCCATTAATTTATCCTTTGCAGCCTTAATATCGGCTACTTCACCCTCACTCATAACCTCAGGGTTGGATTTCTCAATTAATTCCTTCAGTCTTGCCAGATCAGCCTCTACGGTCTCCTTGGCTGCGGCATCAATCTTATCGCCAACCTCTCCAAGGGCTTTCTCGGTCTGGAATACCATGGAGTCAGCATCATTTCTTACATCCACCGCTTCCTTACGCAGCTTATCCTGAGCCTCGTATTCGGCAGCTTCTCTGACCGCCTTATCGATATCGGTATCCGACAGGTTGGAGCTTGCGGTAATGGTGATGTGCTGCTCTCTTCCGGTTCCCAGATCCTTGGCGGATACATTTACGATACCGTTGGCATCAATATCGAAGGTAACCTCGATCTGAGGAACGCCTCTTCTTGCCGGCGGAATTCCATCCAGACGGAATTGTCCGAGACTCTTGTTGTCCTTCGCAAACTGTCTCTCACCCTGTACCACATTGATATCTACCGCAGTCTGATTGTCGGCTGCTGTGGAGAATACCTGGCTCTTCTTGGTGGGGATTGTGGTATTTCTCTCAATTAATCTGGTTGCTACGCCGCCCAGGGTCTCAATGGAAAGAGACAGGGGGGTTACGTCAAGGAGAAGGATATCTCCTGCGCCTGCATCGCCAGCCAGCTTGCCGCCCTGGATGGAAGCACCAATGGCAACACATTCATCCGGGTTCAGGGACTTAGAAGGCTCCTGACCGGTCAGCTGCTTTACTTTCTCCTGAACAGAGGGCATTCTTGTGGAACCGCCTACCAACAATACCTTCTTGATATCGGAAGCATTGAGTCCTGCGTCACGAAGTGCGTTCTGAACCGGAACTACGGTTCTCTCTACCAGATCATGGGTCAGCTCGTCAAATTTGGCACGGGTTAAGTTCATATCAAAATGCTTCGGCCCTTCTGAGGTTGCCGTGATGAAAGGCAGGTTAATGTTGGTGGTGGTAGCGGAGGATAATTCCTTCTTCGCCTTCTCTGCTGCTTCTCTCAATCTCTGCAGAGCCATCTTATCTGTGGATAAGTCAACACCATCGGATTTCTTGAACTCATCGATCATGTATCTGGTAACTCTTTCATCAAAGTCATCACCGCCCAGCCTGTTGTCGCCGGAGGTTGCAAGCACCTCGATTACACCGTCACCGATGTCGATGATGGATACGTCGAAGGTACCGCCGCCCAGATCGTATACCATGATCTTCTGCTCATGCTCATTATCAAGACCATAGGCCAGAGCTGCGGCTGTAGGCTCATTGATAATTCTCTTAACATCGAGTCCGGCGATCTTACCGGCATCCTTGGTTGCCTGTCTCTGGGCATCGTTGAAATAGGCGGGAACCGTAATAACTGCCTCGGTTACCTTCTCACCCAAATAAGCCTCGGCGTCTGCCTTCAGCTTCTGAAGGATCATTGCGGAGATTTCCTGGGGGGAATATCTCTTGTCATCAATTTTCACACGGAAATCCGTGCCCATATGTCTCTTAATAGAGGAGATTGTTTTATCTGAATTGGTCACTGCCTGACGCTTGGCAGGCTCACCGACGAGACGCTCTCCTGTCTTTGTAAATGCCACAACGCTTGGTGTGGTTCTTGCGCCTTCTGTATTTGCAATTACTACCGGCTTTCCGCCTTCCATAACGGCGACGCATGAATTGGTTGTACCCAAGTCAATTCCTATTATTTTTCCCATAATCATTTCCTCCTGAATATTATTAAGATTGTCACGATGATACTTCATGAACCTGATGTATTACGATATCCGGCTTCTTTCCGAAGCCCTGTGCCCGCTGCTAACTCGCAGCCTTTATCACAACCTCTGTGTTTGTTACTAATTCACAACCTTCACCATGCTGTAACGTACCACGATATCCTTATACATATAGCCCTTCTGGAACTCATCTGTTACGATGTTCTCTCCCATGCTGTCGTCCTCACCGTGCATCACCGCATTGTGAAAATTAGGGTCAAAGGTCTTCCCTACGGCATCAATGGGCTTTACTCCGATTTCCTCCAGCGCTGTCAGCAGCTGGCGGTAAATCAATTCAATTCCCTGTGCAAATGCACCTTCCTTTTCCTTATCCGTTATGGCACCCAGGCCACGCTCAAAATTATCTATGATGGGGAGCATCTTTTCAATAAAGCTCTTGACGCCCATATCATACATCATGGTTTTTTCCTTCTCGGAGCGCTTGCGGTAGTTATCAAATTCCGCCATGGTTCTCATTAAGCGGTCCGTAAGCTCCTCGATTTTCTGATCCTTGGCTGCTAATTCCTTTGATTTGGAGTTTTTGAAAAAGCCCTTTCCGGATTTCTCAGTTTTCTCTGCAGCCTCCGCGGGAGTCTCCTCCGCCGTCTCATCAACGGCCTCTGTCTCCGGACAGCTCTCCAACTCTTGTGCGGATCCCTCTCCGGCTTCGGTCACTGGAATATCCTCTGTCTGCTGATCCGTCCTGTCATTTGATTTTTCCTTCATTTCCTTCTCCTTCTCCATGGCAGCTTTTATTATTTCTATTGCTTTATCCATATCTTCCAAGGGATGAATACCACCTTTCCTTTACAAGACTCTTTTGTCCTATGTTTTCTTCTTGAATATATCATCCAATTGCATCATCAGTGACTGCAATGTGCTCACTACCTTCTGATAATCCATTCTCTTGGGTCCGATAATTCCCACCTTGCCGTATACCCCTTCTTCTATCTCGTAGGTAGCTGTCACTACCGAGCATTCCTTCATGGTCTCCACCGGTGTCTCGTCACCGATGTATACCTGGATGCCCCTGTTATCCTCATCCTCCATCTTATCCTGGATCAACTCCGTCAAGGCCTTCTTCTCTTCCAGAGTATAGAGGATCTCGCTTGCCTTCTCCTTATCACTTAATTCGGGATAGCGGAGTATATTGGTGGTTCCCGAGGTGTAGATCTCCAGATCCTCCTCTTCATTGACCGCCTGCATGATGGCATCCAGTATGTCATTCACCAGATTGCGGTATTCGCCTGCCTGCTCCTTCATCTGGGAAATGACCGGCAGATTGATTTCTCCCAGATCCAGGCCCTGTAAAAATGTATTGATGATAATATTAAGCTTTAAGATTGTTTCTTTATTTAAGGATGACGTTACTTGAAGTATCTTATTCTTAACAATATTCCTTTCAAATACAATCACCGCCAGCAGCTGTTTCTCGTCCATCTCCGTGAGCTGTACGAACTTAACCTTCTTCTTATACTGGGGTGCGGAAACCATGGTGGTATACTGGGTGTTCACCGCAAGAAGCTTCGCCACCTGCTGCAGCAGGCTTTCCAACCGGTCCGCCTTCTGGATCAGCATCTCCCTCATATCTGCCACCTCGTTGACCTTATCCTCCAGCAGGGTGTCCACATATAAGCGATAGCCCTTATCTGAGGGAATACGTCCCGCGGAGGTATGGGGCTGGATAATATATCCCATCTCCTCCAGGTCTGACATCTCGTTGCGTATGGTTGCGGAACTTAAATTGAGATCCGTATACTTGGAAATGGTTCTGGAGCCCACCGGCTCCCCAGTCTCAAGATAATTACGGATAACAGCCTGCAATATCTTTCGTTTTCTTTCATCCAACTGCTGCATGACCTACCTCGATCCGTTGTAAATTCCCATATACCATACGTTGCATCACAACGTATACTCACTTTCCATCTTTGTTGTTAGCACTCAACCCGATAGAGTGCTAACATCTATAAATAAAATAGCACTAACATTTTCTTTTGTCAAGGCAGTTTTAAAAATTAATTATTAAAATATGGTGAGAATATCACAAAAAGCACGGCCCTTAATCCAGCAGAAACTCCGCCAGCACCGAATTGCTGAGATCAATCCCCAGCTCCGTTAACTGAAGTCTGCCATCCCGGATTACAATCAATTCCTTCCCTTCCAGTTGTTTTAACTGCTCTCCATAGACCTCGGAGAGCTCCTGTCCAAACTGCCGCTTAAAATCCGCTAACCCGATGCCCTCGCATTTTCTCAATCCCAAAAACAGAAACTCCTCCATTTGTTCCTTCCGGGTAAGAGAGGTAATATCCTCCCTGATCCCAATCAAATCCCGGCTTAAAGGCTCCCCGCCTTCCGCTCTTTCCCTGTTCCTGCCATACTCTTTGCACAAGTCAATATACTCAGTAAGCTTCTTCTTATTTGTAAATCGAATATTATCAATCAAGGATGCCGCTCCCAGTCCGAGTCCCAGATACGAAGTCCGTTCCCAGTAGGAATTGTTATGCCTGCACTCATACTGCTCCCTTGCATAATTAGAGATCTCATATCTGTGATATCCGTATTCCTCCAGTATCTCTTTCGTCCTATAATACATCCGCCGGTCCGTATCCTCATCCGGCAGCTCCTTTTCCTGAGGTCCCCCGGGCCGGTAACGTTCATAGAATTTCGTTCCTTCCTCAATAATCAGGCTGTAAGCCGAAACATGCTCCGCCCCAAGCTCCGCCGCGGTGCGCAGGGTTCTCTCCCAGGATTCCTGTGTCTGTCCTGGCAGAGCAGACATAAGATCCACATTAATATTATGAAAGCCAAGCTCCCTGGCTAACCGGTAATTTTCAAGAAATTCCTGGAAGGAATGAATCCTTCCCAATCTTTTCAACTCCCGGTCATCCGCCGACTGGAGCCCAAAGCTGATCCGGTTTAGTCCTGCTTCCCGATACCACAACAGCTTCTCCCTGTTTATGGTTCCCGGATTCACCTCAATAGTCGCCTCCAAGTCATCACGGCTAAGTACAAACACCCGTGCTATCCGATCCATAATCCTCTTAATTGCTTCCCCTTCGATGCAGGAAGGAGTCCCGCCCCCAAAAAACAAAGTCGCCACACGATAATCCCAGGTCCTCCCCGCATAACTCTCAATTTCCGCAAAAAGAGCTTCTGCATATGCCTTTTGAAGCTGCTCCGTTGCCGGAGCGGACAAGAAATCGCAATAATCACATTTTCTCACGCAGAAGGGAATATGAATATATAGCCCTAACCTCTCCCGCTCATGTTCTGTTTTCAAGCTTCTGACGCCATCCAATGGTTCACCGTCCGTTCCCTTCTTAAACTCCATCCCTTCCCCTCCTCGCTTTTTTCTTAATATTATATCCTTCCTTATACTAATGCGGTGAATAGGAGTGTCCATCCATCTGGGCGCAGACCCGGCTTCCCCAGCGTGCCGGCC
>JAEWYQ010000013.1 GCA_023395555.1 Bacillota bacterium | reverse complement strand
AAATCCCATAGATCGACTAAGTTCCGCAATCTGGTACAATTGTAAAGAATCATATTTAGAGCAACTGAAGTATTATTCCAGTTGTTCTTTTTTGATTGCTCAAAATATGATACTTCACTTAAGAATTTTAACACAATTATTATGTGTTTGGAACTAAAAATTTCACCCCAGAAAAAAAGCATCACCGATTTAACGGCGATGCCATATAAAACAGTGATGCTTTTTATCTGATTAATTCCAGTTTACTGATTACTGCTGGCCGGACATCTGCTGTTCCTGCTGTCTGATCATACGTCTAACCATTTCTCCGCCTACAGAACCGTTCTGCTTGCTTGTTAAATCGCCGTTATAACCCTGCTTTAACGGAACACCGATTTCGTTAGCAATTTCCATTTTGAAACGATCAAGAGCCTCTCTTGCCTGAGGGACTTCTGCCCTGTTTGATCCAGTGTTGTTACTTGCCATATTAAATTTCACCTCCGTTTTTTTTATCAAAGCAACCAAGTACAAAATCAGCTGATTGTAGGTTCAGCGGCTCCTACCTTTCGGTATACATTGTTCTCAATGTAATGTTGCCGCACGTGATTTCGTTTTGTATTGCCTGTAATCATATTGTTAACAAATAATAAAATTTTATTATGGTAATTATTGTTTGTTTTACCACTGCTTAGTGCGGTTTATTGCTATGATAGTGCTAAGTAAACTTTCTCCGCTTTACTTGCCGGTTTCTTTGCGTTATACTATTTTGGAGATGATTATCGACGGGCAAAACGGAGGATTTATTTATGAAAATCGCGGTATTAGCAGGCGGAACCAGTACGGAAAGGGATGTATCCCTGTCCACGGGGAGTATGATTTACAAAGCCTTGAAGGAAAAAGGGCATAATGCGGTTCTGCTGGATGTATACTTAGGCTATGAGGGTGAGACTGACGGCATATTCGATATGGAAAAGGATTGGGCTGCCGGCGGAACTATTAAAGAAAGCAATCCCGATATCGCTCAGATCAAAGCCCTGCGAAAAGGAGAGGATACCGGCTTCTTCGGTCCCGGTGTGATCGAGATCTGCCGGCAATCCGATATCGTATTCCTGGCACTTCACGGGGAGAACGGCGAAGACGGCAAGCTTCAGGCTGCTTTTGACTTAATGGGAATCCGCTATACCGGAACCGATTATACCAGCAGCGCCCTGGCCATGGACAAAGCCATCGCCAAGGAACTCTTTGCTTTTTATAATATTCCCACCCCAAAGGGAATTCATGTAAGAAAAGGGGAGTCCTTTGAATGGAATCTCTATCCCTGTGCCGTAAAGGTATGCAACGGAGGCTCCAGCGTGGGCGTATCCATTGCCTCCTCTGCAAATGAAATGGAAGCCGCCCTGTCCAACGCATTTGCTTACGGAAATGAGGTTATTATTGAGCAATTCATCAAAGGCCGCGAATTCTCCGTAGGCGTGATTGACGGCACCGCTCTTCCGGTGATTGAGATCGCACCTTTGACCGGTTTTTATGATTATAAGAATAAATATCAGTCCGGCAGCGCCATAGAGACCTGCCCTGCAGAATTAAGCCAGGAGCTGACACAGCGTATGCAGGAGATTGCTGTGGGGGTATTCCGGGCGCTTCGTCTGAAGACCTATGCCCGGATGGATTTTATGCTCAGCGAAAGCAATGAAATCTTCTGTCTGGAAGCCAATACGCTTCCCGGCATGACACCCACCTCTTTGCTTCCCCAGGAAGCCAGGGTAATTGGAATGGATTTTCCCGAATTGTGCGAGAAAATTATTGAAATATCGCTAAAAAAGTACCAGTAATGCTGTTTTTATGCGGTTCATCTTGATTCGATTTGGAGGATATCAGTTTGAAGAATATGACATTGACCCAGATAGCAAATGCCTGCAATGGGAAATTGTACGGCGATGATCCCGGATATGAGATTGCCGGTGCCGCCATGGATTCCAGGAAAATAGAAAAGGATTATCTTTTTATTGCTTCTGTGGGCGAACGGGTAGACGGCCACAGCTTTATCCCCCAGGTGTTTGAAAAGGGAGCTATGGCTGTCCTCTGCGAGAAAATTCCCGCTTCTCCCAAGGGTCCCTATATCCTGGTGGACAGCAGCTTCGAGGCCTTAAAAAGCATTGCCGCATGGTACCGCTCGCAGCTGGATATCAAGGTGGTAGGCATCACCGGCAGCGTAGGCAAGACCAGCACGAAGGAGTTTATCAGCAGTGTTCTGTCACAGAAATACAGGGTGTTAAAGACAGAGGGCAATTTTAATAATGAAATCGGCCTGCCCCTTACCGTCCTGAACATTCGGGAGTACCATGAGATTGCCGTATTGGAGATGGGAATCAGTGATTTTGGCGAGATGCACCGTCTCAGCAAAATTGCCAGACCGGATATCTGTGTTATTACCAATATCGGCCAGTGCCATCTTGAGAACCTGGGTTCCAGGGAAGGGATTCTGAAGGCCAAGACGGAAATCTTTGATTTTATGAGCGAAAACGGCAGAGTATGTGTCAACGGTGACGATGACATGCTGGCCACCATCTCGGAAGTAAAGGGAGTTCCTCCGGTTCGTTTCGGTCTGGGCCGGGATAATGATATTACCGCTTCCGAAATCACCGCCAAGGGTCTTCGGGGCAGCAGCTGTACGATTCGGATGGGCGCCCAATCCTTTTCTGCTGAGATTCCCCTGCCGGGAGGCCATATGATATTCAATGCTCTGGCAGCAACCGCCGTCGGCTCTCTGCTGGATATGACAATCCGGGAAATCTTTGAAGGAATTGCCTCCGTAAAACCCATCGGCGGCAGAAGCAATATTCTTCATCTGGAGCAGTGGACCATTATTGATGATTGCTATAATGCGAATCCGGTCTCCATGAAAGCAGCCCTTGATCTCCTTGGTACCGCGGACACCAGGAAGGTGGCTATACTGGGTGATATGGGTGAATTGGGCGATAATGAAAAAGCTCTGCACAGAGAGGTTGGTGAATATGCCGCCGCTTCCGGAATCGATCTCCTGATCTGCGTCGGCGCCCTTTCCCTGAATATGTATGAGGGCGCACAGGAGCACCCTGGCAGCGTCCCCCTTGCCGGTAACGTATACTGCGCTACCCGTGAGGAACTGCGGAAGATTCTGCCGGGTCTGGTAAAGCAAGGTGATACCCTCCTGGTCAAAGCTTCTCATTTTATGGGCTTCGAAGAGGTGGTAACATTCCTTTCCGGCCCAAACCAACCGGCATAGCTCCGCTTTCCGGTGATATACAGGACTACTTTTCCCACTTTTGACATATACATATAAAAATTGTAATGTGGGATTTGGTTCAATGGATTCTATAAAAAATATCAACAATTTTCTCTGGGGTGTACCTTTACCGGTGCTCCTTTTCAGTGCGCATATTTATTACACCATCCACTTAAAGGGTGTTCAAAGGCATATCGGGAAGGCTGTCCGGCTTTCCTTTCTGCCCGACCACGGAGCAGAGGGCGATTTAAGCGGCTTTGCCGCTCTCTCCGCCACCCTGGCGGCAACCATCGGAACCGGAAATATTATCGGCATCTCTACCGCCGTCGCTCTGGGAGGCCCCGGAGCCATCTTCTGGTGCTGGCTTACAGGCCTCCTGGGTATGGCTACCACCTATGCCGAATGCTTTCTGGGCGTTCTGTACCGCAGAAAAACCTCCGACGGCACTTTTCTGGGAGGCCCCATGTATGTATTGGAACAGGGCCTCGGGCAGAAATGGATGGCTGTACTCTTCTGCTTCTTCACTCTGATCGCCTCCTATGGTGTGGGCTGTTCCACCCAGGCCAGGGCCATCACCCAGACCCTGCACACTCTTTGGAATCTGCCGGAATATATCACCGGCTTGGTTGCTGCGCTCATCGTCGGTCTGGTCATCGTCGGCGGGATCAAATCCATCGGAAAGATTTGCAGCAGACTGGTTCCTGCCATGGGGATTTTCTATATTCTGAGCTGCTGTATTCTGATGATCCTTAACTTTCCCTATCTGCTGCCGGCAGTAAAGCTGATCCTGCAGAGCGCATTCCTTCCTGCCAGCCTGCCTGCCGCGGTTGCCGGAGGCTTTATCGGAAGTACCATTAAGACCGCCGCCAGATACGGCATTGCCCGCGGATTGTTTACCAACGAGGCCGGGCTGGGCACCGCAGCCATCGCTGCTGCCGGAGCGCAGACCTCCAGTCCCTCCAGACAAGCCTTGATTTCCATGAGTGCCACCTTCTGGGATACCGTTGTGATCTGTGCCGTCACCGGACTGGTCATCGTGGTTAATCTGCTGCGGAATCCATCCTCCCTGGAGGGCTATTCCTTTACAGAGCTGACCACCGCAGCCTTTGATGCCGTCCCCTTCGGCAGTGTGATCCTGGGCCTGTCTCTGGTGGCTTTTGCTGTGGCGACGCTGATTGGATGGTCTTATTTCGGTGAAAAAGCGGTAGAATATCTATTCGGAAAATCCGGAATAGGTACCTACCGCATCTGCTATATTGTTATGATTTTCGTCGGATCCGTCATGTCGTTGGAGCTGGTGTGGGAGCTTACCGATCTGGTCAATGCATTCATGGCGCTGCCCAACCTGGTCTGCCTCTTCTATCTCCGCAAAAAGGTGCTTCCTTATCAGACCCCGTTGTAATGCGGGTATTGAATGGATCCGGCAATACGGGATGCTTCTTCCTCCCCTTTCAGGGTTCTGATCAGCGACAGGGAAAAATCGATTGCCGTACCCATCCCTTTGGAGGTCGTGATATTTCCGTCGCATACCACCGGGGACGAAATGATTTGGGCGCCCTCCAGAAATTCCTCATTTCCCGGATAACAGGTTGCCTTTCTGCCCCGGAGCAGGCCTTTCCGCCCAAGGACTCTGGGAGCGGCGCAGATTGCCGCCAGCCGTGTGCCTTCGGAAGCAGCCTTCCTCAGCAGACGGTCCAGTCCCTCATGCTCCAGAAGATGAATGGTCCCCGGCATTCCTCCGGGCAGCACCAACAGCCCGGCATCCGAATAATCGGTCTCCTCAAATAAAGCATCGGCTGTGACGGTGATCTGATGGGCTCCTGCCACCTGGGTATTGCCGGTAACAGATACCATCACTGTTTCTATCTCAGCCCTGCGAAGCAGGTCAACCACCGTCAAGCCTTCTATTTCCTCAAAACCGTCCGCTAAAAATAGATAAACCTTTGCCATTGGAATCCTTCCTTTCCTATTGTATTTGGTATTTATTATACTTATTACCTTTCACCAAATCAATAGGAAGTATTCGCTTATTCCAGCATCAGGCTCATAACGCCGACATTTCTTAAGGTAAGCATCGGTTTACAGGTAACGTTATTCGAATTCCTTCCTATGGGGCAGACCTCTAACAGATAGTAATCTTCATAGGGCACCTTGAACTCAAAGCATCCGCAGCAGCAAATTGTTTCACAGCATAGCAATTCTCTGCTGTTGTCACATACTTTATAAAGATTTACCTCCCAATCGTGGTTATGACAGCGGCTGCAGCCCCAGATACATCCGAAGACAACACCCTCTTCTACCTTGCAGTTGCAGACACATTCGGTTTCCGGCATTTGAATCGGAACAGGGAAGGGTACCGGCTCAATAATGACTCTGGTCTCCTGAGGAGGGCATTCCTCGCAGACCGGGCAGTCGGGACAGGGTGTATATTCAGGACAAGTAGGACAGGTAGGGCAAGTGGGGCAGGTGGGACAAGTCGGGCATACCGGACAAGGCTCGGGAACCACAGGCGGAGGGCATTCTTCACAGGGAGGACAGATCGGCCGGGGTTGAGGAATCGGCTGGGGTCTTGGTTGCGGCTGGGGCTGCGGTCTCGGTTGCGGCTGAGGCTGCGGCTGGGGCCTCGGTTGTGGCTGGGGCTGCGGTCTCGGTTGCGGCTGAGGCTGCGGC
>JAEWYQ010000047.1 GCA_023395555.1 Bacillota bacterium | reverse complement strand
ATCACTGGTATAGCCTATGACGCTCAGAATCGCATATTCTTTCCTACGCATAAGAAAATGAATGTAATTCAGGAAGCCCGCGCAGACGGAGATGATGAGCACAAGCACCAGCTCAATCGCTGTCAGAAGCTTTACTGTGCCGGAGGTATCCATGCCATATTGCCGGGATGAGGTATCAAATGTGCGTTTTATTAAGCCATCGGCGTTCAAAGCGTCCAGTGCCTGGTTCAACAAAGAGATCTGTCCCTCCTGCGGAAGCACCAGTACGCCAAGACTATATTTATCCCGAATACCGCGCCGCTCCAGTTCATATTCCAGAGATTGAATGGATAGGACAGGTGTTCCGCTTGCTATACCACAGACCGTGTATTTTCCCTCCAGGATCTCCCCCGGTGTTACGTCGCTTCCCAATACATCGCCGATCCGCAATCCTCTGTTGCGGGCCACCATAGTATGCAGCACAATTTCTGCATTGCCCGGAGCCGGCAGACTGCCCTCTTCCAATCGAAGGCCCCATGCCTGCATCGCGTGATGTACGCTCTCTTGATCCAGAGCGATCACCTGCGTACCAACCGGGCCGCCCACCACGCTGTCAACATTTGTATAAGAATAGACACACGGAAGAACACGCCCGACACCCTCGGCTTCCCTCAGCTGTGAAACAAAGACGCTGTCTATCGGAACAGACTTTGCCGCAAATCCTGATGCATACCGGTAAGGCTCCAGATATTCAAGACAGATCGTTTGAAGACTTACATTTACCAGAGAATGTATCATACATATAAGGCAAACACTAAGTGTTACGGAAGCAAAAACAGGGAAAGACCGGTGTTTATCGCCTAAAACATGCGTCCAGACAGATAACGGCTTCATATGATTACCTCCTGTTCCAATAAAAGCTCCTTTAAACAGAGTGCTGCCTGCGTACGATTCTTCACATGCAGCTTGGCATAAATGGAGCTGAGAAAATTACGCACCGTTCCCTCCGTGAGATAAAGAGCCGATGCAATTTGGTGATTTGTGAAGCCTTGGGAAAGCATCCGGGCAATCTCCTGTTCTCTTGCTGTCAAGGAAGCGAGAATAGGGATGCTTTTATCGTCCGGAGCTTTCCCAGATGCTTCCTGCCTGGAAAGATACTCTGCAAGCGCAGCCGTAATCTCCGGCGGCAGAATGGTCTTGCCTGCGGCTGCGTCAAAAACAGCCTCCACTAGCCTGGGCACTTCTGTTTCCTTAAGAAGGAAGCCCGATGCGCCCGCCGCAAGCGCCGCGACAATGTATTGATCCTCATTAAAGGTGGTCAGCATCAGAATTTTTGTATCAGCAGAGCATCGCCGGATATGACTAATGCACGCAATACCGTCCATCCCGGGCATGCGGATATCCAAAAGAAGTACATCAGGACGAAAGGTCTCGGCAATCTGGCAGGCTTCGTCACCGTTGGCTGCTGCCGCCACCACCTGCAATCCGGTTGTCAGGTTTAGTACAATTTTTAAGCTTTCCCGAAAAAGCTGTTGATCATCAGCAATCGCTATAAGTATTGGTTTCATTTACCGTTCCTTTCACAGGTAGTATAATTTCTATGAGGAAGCCTTTGCCTGGCCGTGCCTCCGTCCGCAAACTGCCTCCCGCGTCAATGACTCGCTGCTTCATAGATTTTAATCCAAATCCCGGCATAAGCTTTTCGCAACCTGCGCCGTTATCTTCCAGAGAAAACCGGACATTGCCGCTGTCTTCCGCCAGACGAACCACAAAAGCTGTACTATGCCCGTGCTTCACTCCGTTCGTCAATCCCTCCTGAAGGGCTCTAAGCAGAGCGGTTTGCTGACGGGTGCCTAGTTCCGGCGGCTTTTCAATATCCTCGTAAACAGAAAAGCCCTGTCTGCGCATGTTTTCTAGAAGACTTCGGAAAGATTCGAGGAATCCGGAGGGCTCTATAGCAATAGTAGAGACAGTCTTTCGAAGTTCTGCCAAGCCTTTACGGAGCTGTTCCTTTGCCAGAGATATTTTCACAGCCGCGTCTTTCTGACCGCTTTCTATAAGCTTTTCAGCCGCTTCGATGGTAAATAGTCCATTGGTAAGCGCATGTCCGACGGTGTCATGCATATCTCTTGAAAGCCGTACTCTTTCTTGCAAAACAGCCATTTTTTCCTGCATCACTGCCGCTTCCTTCAGCTTGCAATAGAAATCTTCCAGCTGTTTGGACTTGGTCTTTAATTCATAGAACATCCTTTTACTGTTTTGTCGGGCTTCTGCTTCTTGTCTCACAAGTGCAGTCAAAGCCAAAACAGAGAGGAACGCTCCACCCATAAATGCGATGTCTGAAATATAATCTGTACCGGTTTGCCGGGATGAGGAATGAAAGAAGACGAAGAAGGTATATACCAAACTGCAAAGACAGGCCAATATATATCCCGTCAATCTGGGGCAAAAGAGGCAGGCATCGCACAAAATAATAAGATAAATCACCGTCGCACCGTCGATACTGATAAATAGACCCACAAGAAAAGCCAATACTGCATCTGGAAGGTATATAAGAATGAGGGAATACCACTGACCAAGCCGATTGAAAAGAATTGTATGGCGTAGTGTCACTAACAGAGCACAGGAACCAACAAGCAATAGTAACAGCCACAAGTGATTGCTAAATTTGCATCCCAGATAGACTAATGTTGCTGCAAGTGATATGTAGATAAATATTATATATTGCTCCTTGATTTTGTTATCCATCATGCGCGCTTCCTTAACAGATTTTTTGTGTTCACAAATTGCTTTATATCCGCATCTATTTTTCCTCCAACTCTAATCTATGATGTTCCCGTTATGCTCATAATGAGCCCGACAACTTGGAATTTGTGTACTTGTCAATTAACTTGATATACTGGAATTTATATCGTTCTCATGTCATCCAGTTTTTTCACCTTTTAATATGTACTATTTGAATTGAAAAACTTTCATATCCCCAATTCATAGCGCCTCTCAGCTTTTCATCTATTCATCTTTATTTCTTTACTATTTATCCTTTCAATATAAAAAGCACTCCTGAAAAACAGAAGTGCAGAAATTTATTGCCAAAAAAATAAACAGGAGTGCTTATTAAGACATGCTTATTAAGTGAGCAATACCACTTCGATTTTTCATGTATAAACAAGTTTTCATAATAAATGCTCACCTACCTTTCAAATTATTACCTAAATATACCATAGTCATTTCCAAAAGTCAAGATCTATATACCTTGAGTTTCCGTAGTGAAAATTAACGGTGTTCCTTGCTTTTATAAAATGCATTTGATATCATATGACTGGCAGGAATATTCAGAAGCGTTAGCTTCGCTAAGGCTTTAAATCCCATATAAAAAACAGGTATTTGAAAGGGCGGAATCAGGAATGGATCATCAAGAACAGAAACATCAGCGGCGTGTCAGATATAAAGGGACTCACCCAAAGGCTTTTAAAGATAAATATAAGGAACTGCAGCCGGAGTTATATGCCGATACCGTGGCAAAGGTGATTCAAAAAGGCAGTACCCCCGCCGGTATGCATCGTTCCATTTGCGTCAAAGAAATCCTGGAATTCTTACAGATCACCCCCGGACAAACCGGACTGGACGCAACCCTGGGTTATGGCGGTCATACCCTGGAGATGCTGAATTGTTTGAATTCAGAGGGACATTTGTATGCTACAGATGTAGATTCTATTGAATTGCCGCGTACAAGGGAGCGTTTAGAGGGCTTAGGCTATGGCCCGGAAATTTTGACCGTCAGACAAATGAATTTTTCCAATATAGATCAAATTACCGCTGAAGCAGGGCCGTTGAATTTTATATTGGCGGATTTGGGTGTTTCCTCAATGCAGATAGACAATCCCGAACGGGGATTTTCTTTTAAAACAGAGGGACCATTGGACTTACGGCTGAATCCGTCAAAAGGTATCTCTGCGGCGGAGCGCCTTAAAACTATTTCACAGGATGAATTATACAGTATGCTCTTGGAAAATGCGGATGAGCCTCATTCCGCGGAAATCGCCCGCACCATTGTTTCCGCAATAAAAAAGGGAGCCGACATTGTGACAACCAGCCAGCTCCGGCAAATTATTAAAGATGCCCTGAAATTTATTCCGGAAAAAGATAGAAACGATGAAATTAAAAAATCCTGTCAAAGATGCTTTCAAGCATTGCGGATTGATGTTAATAATGAATTTGAGGCGCTATATGAATTTTTAGAAAAGCTTCCTGGGGCCATGGCTGAGGGCGGGCGTGTCGCTATTCTTACGTTTCATTCCGGCGAAGACCGTCTCGTCAAGAAATCCTTTCAGCACTTCTATCGCGAAGGGGTCTATAAAGAGATCGCTCCTGAGGCTATCCGCCCGTCCGCGGAAGAATGTAATTCCAACAGCCGTGCCCGGTGTGCAAAATTACGTTGGGCTATAAAATCATAATGATTCATCAAATACCTCGGCAGATACAATGACAGCTTCAATTTAGTACTAATAAAATAGTTCTAATCATATTTTATAAAAGAAGTCAGCGAGAACGAGGGAAAAACATTGATAAAAGTAAAAGTTAGCTTATGGCCGCTGGTAAGTAATATCAATCTACCCACAGTTTTAAAGACAGCTCTGCTGCCGGGCGATACAATAGAAAGATTGTTTATTGCAACTCAAGTGGGAGAGATTTTTTATATCGGAGACGGAGTGATAGAGACTTTCTTGGATATTCGCCCGCAAATCCTTGAACTGGGTGCTTCTTCCGGCGGATATGATGAGCGGGGATTGCTGGGACTAGCGTTTCACCCCGACTTTTACTATAACGGCCTGTTTTATCTTCATTATTCGGTCGCCGGAACACAGGGTCCGGGTGCTCTTCCTGGCTCCTTTGAACCGAATCCCTGTGACCCCGCAACCTTAAATCTCAAATGGACTGACCGGGAAGTTCAATATGATCATATTGATACAGTGGAAGAATGGATTTTACAATCAAATTTACAGCCTCAAAAACGAAGGACATTGCTCAATATAAGGAGACCATTTTTAAATCATAATGGTGTTAATAGCTTAAACTTTTCTCCTGAAACAGGAAACCTTGTTCTAACAACCGGCGATGGCGGATCAGGCTATGATCCATTCAATTTAAGTCAGGATGATATGGAAATCGCCGGTAAAATAATTGAAATCGATATCGCTGAAGATGCATTTTATGATATTCTGCCCGTCATCACACGCTTTGATGAACTTCCCGCAGCCATTCAGGAAACGCTTACGGTTATCGCCAAAGGGGTCCGCAATATACCGGGCATTTCTTTTCAAAGGAATTATAATCATTATATCAAATATGCAGGAAATGTCGGACAGGATCTGGTAGAGTCGATTTTTTCATTCGTTGATTATAAGGCGATCCCTGTTACTGAGCTTGTACAATCTTCTTTCATAGAAACCGGTTCTGATCAAGAAGGATTTGTTAACTTTGGCTGGCGGGGATGGGAAGGTGATTTTCCTACTTCGATTATTCAAAGCTGCTCTGCAAATCCGGCTTTGAATGAGAAAATATTTGCTTATTATGATGAAGCAGCAGGGACTTCCCAACGGCGCCTTCCTCCTCTCGTCAGCTATTTTCATGAAGATTCCCGACCCGATAAATTTGAAGCAACCGCACTTACAGGAGTCCATCCATATATGGGAAGTGAAATCCCCGATTTAACGGGAAGCATCGTATTTACCGATCTTGCCCGGAATGAAGGATCTCCGCCGGCTAGAGGTGTTTTAGCTTATGCCCGGGCAAGAACTGATTGCAGACCCGAAGATTATAGTGTTATTGAAACCGATTATGATTTTGGGTCTGAAGCATCTTATTATGTTAGCTTGGGAGCTAATCCGGATCAAACTAAACTATATTTAGGGGTCTATGGCTCTATGAGAGTGGCTGATCTTAATCAAGGTACTATTTTTGAAATTATTCCGTGATTTATAGGCGTAACGTTCCATCAAATACCAGATAGCATTCGTTTTTATTTTTATGAAATCATCCACAGACAGACGGTAATATATTTCATCCAGTTTTGCCTGCAATGAATGGGCAAGCGTGGCTAATTCGCGCTTGTTAAAAAATCAGTCAGAATATCTAAAAAGATAGACTGACTGATTTTTTTATTAAAAAGAACAGATAAAATATGCTGCTATCTGTAATGACCAATTAACTCCGCCTGTTGAAGTATATGTCCATCCATTGCTTTAAGTAAAGCATGCTTTCTTGAAGAACTTGGCAAATCCAACATACAATCCATTGTAAACACACTAAACCGATACCTATGCGACCAATTAAATGGCGGTTTAGGACCCCTATATCTATGTTTGCCATACCCGCGTCCCTGTACAGCGCCTGACAACGTTTCAACAATTTTACCATGCGGTATATGTGCCGGTATTATTGGCATGACAGGAATATTCCATATAATCCAATGATTATACGCAGGCACAGGATGCCCCATATCGTCCATGATGATAATGATAGACTTTGCGCGTCCATCTATATCAGTCAAATGCAGTTCAGGCGATATATCATCGCCGTATCCTGTATACTCCTTAGGTATTAAGCCCTCATTTTCAAAGGCTGGAGTTTTCACAACTAATTCGTTCATGTTTTTCACTCCTTCCATTTGATTTCCTATGAATTTTTCAAAAATTCTTTTGCAAAATTATCAAAAGACGATGCCATGACTTTTTGACCCAAGGTATTTGGATGTGTTCCATCCTCGCAAAGCAATTCTTTCACATCCCCTGCTTTTAGAAATGCTCCCCTTAAATCAATTAGCGGAACTTGCACTTCCAATGCAATTTTCTCAACTGCTCTGGAGTATCTTTCCTGATGAATGTAAATTGTACGGATATCACCTAACCACATAAGAATATTCTTTTTATTCAAGCTTCCGCAAAACCAGTCAAAAAACCTCTGCGGCTCTAATGGCGGGAGGGTCGTTAATATCCTCCGCTATCTGGAGGGGAATTCAATCCGAACTGCCGCTATCTCATTGTCCGTGGCAACCCGCTGAGGGGGTCCCCAGGTCCCTGCACCGGAGGTGACAATCACCTGCGGCCCGTTATCCGGCATCTGATAATACCCGTAGTCCACATCGAACAGCGCATTGGTAATCAGATTAAAGGGGAACATTTGCCCCTGATGGGTATGCCCGCAGAAAATCAGATCCACATTCCCGCCGTATTCCTTTATATTGCCGGGCTGGTGGTCCATGACAATCACCGGAAGCTCTTCCGTTCCCTGGGGAAGCTCCAGCGCTTTACGCCCCTCCCCCTGCCTGCCGATGGGTGAGGAGTCCATTCTGCCCGCCAGAACAACTCTGCCGTCAATGACCACCGCCTCGTCCTTCAGTACCTGAACACCGGCTCCGGCGAGAAAATCCATCATCTGATCATAGCTTGCCCCGGCATCATGATTGCCGTGAACCGCATAGACACCATGGGTTGCCTTCATCTCACGGAACAAGTGCTGAAGCGCTTCCGGATTCTTCAGCGATGTGGCGTCACCGTCAAATATATCACCTGCAATGCAGATAAGATCCGGCTTTACGGCATTTACCGCCGCAACGATTTTCTTCATATGATTTTCTTCCATCACATATCCAAGATGCAGATCACTGATCAGGGCGATTTGCAGGGAAGCCCTTTCCTCCGCCTCTGTCCCCAAGCGAAGCTGTACCTCATATCTGCTGGTCTGGATTGCGGATGCATGAACCGCGCCATAGACCGACAGCCCCGCCGCAATCACCAATACAACGGTTCCTGCGGCAATCGAAGCCTGCTGGGGCAGCTGCGCCGGCAGCAGACGAAGGATCCTGCCCAGGAACAGCAGCAAATCCACCAGATTGGCAAGCATCATAATGTATAAAAGAAACCCAAGGGCATAATGCGCGATATTAAAAATAATACGGGGCAACCCATTGTCCGGTATACGGCTAACCACAAAGAAAGCCAGAACCGCCGTAAGGATCACTCCGTATACCGTACCGTACACCACCGGGCTGACGCCGGTAAACAGCGGCCTCAGCCATAGAAAAAGCTTCCGGCCTGCATTTACAAATAATCCGACAAAGGCCGAAAGTGCCAAAATAAGTGCTATAACCCACATGATGAAAGCCCTCCTTCCGCTTTTTCACCAATTACTTCCCCGACACGCAGGACATGCTCCTCTCCTCGTAAAGTGGCTGCCAGAATATCCTTCTTTATCTGAACAGCGCCTTCCTTGAAAAGAAGAAGAATGGTGGAACCGCCAAACTCAAAAAGTCCCTTTTCCTCGCCCCTGGTGAAGCTGCCGGAGTTTTTATGATTCCGGATCTTCCCAACCATCAATGCTCCCACTTCAATCTGTATTACGTCGCCGAAATGTGCTGTGCGCATCATGGTACACACCCTGCTATTCCGCACAAAAACAGGATAATGGTAATGGGCGATGGGGCGTACGGTATGAAGCACTCCCCTGATTTCCTTCCGGGCAAGAATCTCCCCGTCATCAACATAGCAATACCGGTGATAGTCATCGGGAGTGAGACGGAAGATAACACAGGTACCGCCGGTAAAATTCTTTGCAAGCACTTCATCCTCCAGCAGATCCCCTATGGTATATACTGAGTTTTTGATACGAAAAGCGTTCTCTTCTGAGATCGTATAAGCCGATGCCTTTCCGTCGCAGGGAGCAAGCAAAAGATGTACGGGACATTCCTCTGAAAATTCTTTTTCTTTTAATTCCCGTATAAAAAAATCATGAAAGGAGCGATAGCGCTTCCTTGCAAATCGCTTCATATTAATCCTGTTTTTCCGTATATAGCCGTCTATCAGTATTGTGGATAACGGCATTTTCAGAAAAGCACCGCCAGCAACGGAAAAAACAGGCTGCGTAAGGATCTTCAGCACAGCCCGTCCGGCAGGGGTACCATAGAGGAACCTGAGTGAGGCGCTTTCCTTGGCGGAATGGGTGACTACGCCGCTCATCTGCGCATCACAACCTTAATAATCAGCACCACTACAACCGGGATGCTGACCGCTCCCAGGGCAAGCATCGTTCTTATTTTCAGCTTCTGTACATGAAACTTCGAAACAAAAAGAACTGCGATAACCGCCAGAAGAATGCCATAGGGCTTCGGAAGCGGGAAATTAAACCAAAGGCTCAATAAATAGGTAAAGGGTATGATAATCGCAACGCTTGTGACCGGCAGTCCTTCGTAAAAGGTTCTGCATTGATTGCCGCTGCTCTGAATTACCATCTCCGTTACATTAAAGTAGGCCAGGCGGATCAGTGCCGCGAGAATATAAACCGCCACCACCATCACCATGGGAAAGCGGTCCATGCCAAGAGCGAGACCGATTGCGCCCGGAAGCACGCCAAAGCTGATGACATCGGCCAATGAATCAATCTGGATACCATAGCTTTTTTCAGAATTGCTTCGTTTAAAACATTTGGCGACTGTTCCGTCAAACATATCACATATGCCGGAAATAATCAGGCATACTATGGCCGTGGAAATATTGCTTCTAAACGCACAGCTCACGCCCATCACACCAAAAATCATATTCAAATAGGTTAACCAGGTTGGTATGCCATAATAACCATTCATAAAAAATCCTCCCCTAATATCAGCTGTCCTGCGTATGCCCCTTGCCAAATAATATCGCAACCGGCCGGACTTGTCAAGACACGAGAAAAAGGGCCCCGACTAAAATACAACCGAAACCCTTTTCATCAACTCAGCACGCCCTGATTTCCTTCAGGTAAAACTCTCTTCCGCTGATCATCTCAAATTCTTCACTCTTGCACTCCGGGCACACCCTTGCATGTTCCAGCAATGGATATACCTTCTTGCAGTTTCTGCAAATCCCATTGGCGGCGAGTATTTCTATTTCTAATTTGGTATTTTCAAGCACGGTACCATCTACTGCCGCGGGGAAGCAGGCATGAAGATACCTGGGAACCACCGAAGACATTTCCCCCACCTGCAGGACAATGGCCTCCACCTCCGAGAGCCGGTTTGCTTCCGCCACCTTCAATACCTGTTCAACAATATGGTACATGATTCCCAGTTCGTGCATCGTTTATCTTTTCCCTCCAAGTACTCTTTTGGCGGTTATCTTTACCTTACGCTTAATGACATGGGGTATAATCGCCTTTTTTATGCCCAGGAACTCCACACCCTTACCGTCGTAAACACGTTCCAGGGTAATGGCATCAAACTTACATTTTGTAGCACACATTCCGCAGCCCACACACATGTACTCATCCACCACGGTTGCGCCGCAGCCAAGACACCTTTGGGTCTCCTTCTGCATCTGCTCCTCCGTAAGCGCTGCCCGGATATCACGGAAGGTTTTCTTCGATTCCTGTCCGTCCAGCTTTGCCGCCCTCTGGCGTGGTGTTGTGTCATAGCTGTCGATCATAACAGCTCTCTTATCTAACTCGATATACTGGCGGCGGCTGCGTCCAATGAGCAGATCCTGCCCCACCTGGACAAAACGGTGAATGGAAATCGCCGCCTGTTTTCCTGCCGCGATGGCATCGATGGCAAAGCGGGGGCCGGTTACCGCATCTCCGCCTGCAAATACATCCGGCTGATTCGTCTGGTAAGTAAATTCATCCACCCGAATGGTATTGTTCGGATTCAGAACCGCCTGGCTGCCCTCCAGAATACCGCACCAGTCGATGGATTGGCCTACCGATAAGAGAACATAGTCCGCTTCTGCAATCATTGTGTCGCTTTCATCATATTTCGGACTGAAACGGCCGTTTTCATCATAGACCCTGGTACAGCGCATCAATTCAATTCCGGTTACCCTGCCGTTCTCCCCAAGGATACGCTTGGGTCCCCATGAATTATTAATTACAATGTCCTCCTTTTCCGCCACTTCAATTTCTTCATCCAGGGCAGGCATCTGTTCTCTATTCTCCAGACAGAACATGCTGACTTTGTCCCCGCCGGCACGAACCGCCACACGGGCTACGTCAATTGCCACATTACCCCCGCCGATGACTATTACCTTGCCGGAAATCTTTTCTTTTTCGTTCCGGTTAATACGGGAAAGGAATTCTATTCCGGAAATTACGCCCTCATAGTCTTCTCCTTCTACCCCTGTCTTCCGGCCCTTCTGGGCTCCGACTGCCAGATAGAAGGCCGCATATCCGTCCGCCCTTAGCTGATCCAGGGTAATATCCTTTCCTACTTCTATTCCGGTTTTAAAGCGAACACCCAGTTCTCTCAGGATATCAATCTCCGCTTCCACAATCCTCTTCTCCAGAACGAAGGAGGGAATTCCAAGGGTCAGCATTCCGCCCAGAACCTTTTCTTTTTCGAATACCGTCACATTATATCCGTCAACCGCCAGATAGTATGCGCAGGACAATCCAGCCGGGCCGGATCCCACAACGGCAATTTTCTTATCGCTGTAATTATAACGCTTCTTCGGGATAAAGCGGGTCTCTTTGCTCAAATCCTGATCTGCAATAAAACGCTTGATATCGTCAATCGCGATAGGCTCATCCAGATCCCCTCTGGTGCAGGCATCCTCACAACGCCTGTTGCAGACATATCCGCAGACCGCGGGGAAGGGATTCTCCATTTTAATCAGCTCAAGGGCTTCCCTGTACTTGCCCTGGGCCGCTAATTTTATGTATCCCTGCACCGCAATGTGAGCGGGACAGTTGGTCTTACAGGGAGCCGTACCGGTATCCACCACCTCCTGGCGGTTGGTCCGGTAATCCGGATTCCAGTCCTCCGGTGTCCAGGGATTGTTCCTGGGGGTATATCTTGTTGTGATATCCTCCGTAACAGGCTTGCTGGAGCAAAGCTTCTGTCCCAGCTTCATGGCATTCATGGGGCAATTTTCCACGCATTGGCCGCAGGCTACGCATTTATCCTTATCCACTCTGGAAACATAGTTGGAACGCAGCATATCCACATTCTTATACATGGTTCCGGAACGGATGGACAGACAGGAGCATCCGCAGCAGTTACAGATCGCATGGGTCTTACCGGAGCCGTCGATATTGGGAATCTGGTGCATCAGACCATTCTCTTCCGCCCGCTTAATGATCTCAAAGGCTTCCTCCCTGGTGATTTCCCGTCCGCGTCCTGTACGGATATAGTATTCTGCCGCATGCCCCATCTGGATGCACATATCCTCCTTCAGATGGCCGCAGCCCTCTCCCATGGCCTCTCGGTCCGTGCGGCAGGAGCAAGGGGAGCAGGAAAAGATGGTATTATCATTCAGATACTTGGAAACCTCCTCATAACTGGCTCTGCGGCTGTTGCCCTCAATAGCCGTCTCAATGGGAATTACCCGCATCAGTCCGATTCCGGGAGGGAACATACCTGCACTCATGGGCCCCCGGACTCTGCCATACGCCTCCATGGCATAGGTTACCACCGGATATTTCTTCACCACATCCAGATTGTTTACGATCATCTCCATAATGCCCGGAATCCAGCTCTCCGCGTGCCAGAAGGTATCCACCCCATTGATCACATTCACAAAGCAGGTGCCGTACTCTGCCAGCTTCATCATCTGCTTATGGCAGTATTCCTCGGATTTCCCCATAATACAGGCCACTTCCGCGGCAGTTCTCTTGGTATAGTAACCCATGGCCAGGCCTACCTCGGCCATATCATCATCGATACCCGGCTCTAAAATAACGTATTCCGGATCATCCCACTTGTATCCGTTCTTCTTGGGATCCCTCCGGCCCAGCATATTAGCCAGGGCCAGCACCTTCTCCTTGTACTGGCACTCATATCCTTCCGGAAAATACATCTTTGTAATTGTCTGCTCCACAGTTTACTCTCCCTTCACCTCTCTATACAGCCACTCCGTCCATGCGTCCATCCCTTCCCCTGTTTTAGCGGAAATCGGGAATATCGCTATATTGGGATTCAGTTTTTTGACTCTCTCCACACATTTATCCAGATTAAAATCAAATACTTCCATGGTATCGATCTTATTGATGATCAATGCATCGGATATCTGGAACATCAACGGATATTTCAGGGGCTTGTCATCCCCCTCGGGAACGCTTAAGATCATGGCATTCTTGGTGGAGCCTGTATCGAATTCGGCAGGACAGACCAGATTTCCCACATTTTCCAGAATTACAAGATCAGTTCCCTTGGCATCCAGTCCCTGGAGCCCCTGTCTGGTCATATCCGCGTCCAAATGACACATTCCGCCTGTGTGTAACTGGATTACCTTGACGCCGGTCTCGGAAATGGTCCTTGCATCCACATCGGAATCGATATCCGCCTCCATGACCGCAATGCTAAGCCTGTCTTTCAGGCAGTTGACGGTCTTTACCAGGGTGGTGGTCTTCCCTGCTCCCGGAGAGCTCATGAGATTCAGCAAAAAAGTGTTCTCGCTTTTTAATTGCTCCCTGAGACGCTGTGCATCCTTGTTATTGTCCTCAAATATACTTTCCCTGATTTCTAAAATTCTAAATTCCTTCACTCTGATCCCATACCTTTCATTTTTCAGCCAGCGCCGCGATTGCCTGATGCTCCCTTAAGTCCGTATACAATTCACCCTTATAAGGATTGCGTTTTGTCTTCTTCCACTTATAAATCATATAAACCACTACCCCGATGTTAGCGGCCAATGCTAAAAAGCTGACCACAAAGTATATGGCAGGATTATAAGTGGAGTCCACACGCCATTTTCCAAAATCCTGGAACAAGGGGAAGGTCTGGGCAAACATACACCACAGTGCCAGGGTCTGGGCCCGGTGCTGCAGCCATGCGCCCTTGCCGACCGTAAATGCGCACAAGGTCGGTGCCAGCAGCAGCGCAAATCCGCAATACCACGCATGGTGGGGCAGGCAGTTATATGTATAAGCAAAATTCCATAAATCATATGCAAGAATGTAAAACCACAGCATATCCGGCCAGAGCATATCCCTGCTGCCGTCCTGCTTCGTCTTTTTCCTGATCTTGATGCCGAACCAGCCGGTAATAATCACAATATTCAGGATACCCGCAATTGCATTCATATAATTCCAGGAGCCGCCCATGAGCAGCACCGGTGCGTCAGCGGTCACATCCTGGGCCATTACGGCATACTTGCTGCCTACTTCAAAATCACGTGCTACCGCTTCTAAAATATTGATGGCCAGGATCAGCGGAGGAAAACAAAGAGCTATTTTATTATCCGCCAATGCCCATTCCCTGCCTGTCTTTTTATTGGTTCCGCGCACATGGCGGATACACCAGAAGCCGATACAGCCGGCTGTTGACGAATATACCTTCGCCAGATGGAACCAGTCTGTGTAGGTGGTTTCCTTCATCACAGTAAACCACAGTGCCGAAAGCACGACGGGTAATACCATAAATCCCAAGATGCCGGCCACCTTAAATCTGCGGGTAACCTCATTCAGCAAAAACAGAATGAAAAATACGCCGATCCACACCAGCCAAACGCTGAAAAACTCCGCACCCTCCCCATAATTAAACCGAAACATCATTCTTCCTCCTTTTAGGAAACACTTTTATTCTGGTCATACCAGTAGTGCAATTATATCTTCATTCTATAAAGTTTTGCTCAGATTGTCAAGTATTTATCAAACTTCTTCCTGTCTGCTACTGCTGACATTCACACTGCCAACCATTGATATTTCATTTATTTCATATCTTCTATTGATTTTTATTTTATATTATGATATTTTTTTGGTACCTGGTCATACCAGTTAAGGAATGATATCGAATTTCAGAAAGGAATACAAATGGACTTCACAAAATTAAAAGCACCTACCTTAAAAGAGCTTTTTGTCACGGAATTCGAGACTATGATTCTTTCCGGGAGGTTGAAAATCGGGGAAAAGCTTCCGCCCGAGCGTGTTCTCGCCGAACAGATGCAGGTCAGCCGCGCGGTGGTAAACGGCGGAATCGCCGAACTTTCCAGAAAAGGCTTCTTAAAGGTAAAGCCCCGTTCCGGAGTATTTGTAATGGATTACCGCCGCTATGGCACCGTAGAGACCCTTCTCTCCATTATGAATTATAACGGCGGTCATCTGCGCCGGGATGAGATCCGGTCTATATTGGAAATTAAGATGATTGTAGATAAATTAGCAGTGGAATTGTCTGTTGACCGGCACACAGAGGAGGATATCACCTCCCTGGAGCGTTATTTAGATAAGATGCGGCATCTGAATGATAACCAGGAAAAGGCCGCGGATGCCGCGTTCTCTTTTTATCATGAGTTAGCCATGACCAGCCGGAATACTCTGCTTCCCTTAATTTATCGTTCCTTTCGTGTCCCCGTCAGCCATCTTTGGATCAGATTTATCCAAAAGTATGGAAATGAAGTTGTCTGCAACAGTGCGGGCAAGATCCTGGAGGCATTGAAAAACCATGATAAGGAAGGAGCCGTGACTGCCGTAGAGAAAGCAATCGCCGCCTCCATCTCCGGTTCGAAGGAAATATACGAGATTTAAACGCAGGGGGAAGACTGCATAAAAATACCGCCTGCATTTCCAGCAGGCGGTATTTTTACAGGCACCTCTCCTATGCATGTTTTTCCAGGAACTCTGCTATTTGTTCACGTAAAACTCCTACACTATACACTGCATTCAGCCGTGCGTTACCCAACCGGAAGGAAGGCACCGAATCCAGAGCATTTTCTTCCCAGCCGTACTTATTTAATTTCAATCGCCTTTCCTTATAGATCTCCAGGTTCAATGCCCGGCAAAATGCCTTCGCATCGGCTCCGGCCGAAACAGCACAATCACTGAGCACATCAATATTTTCAATGTCCTTACTTTCGCAGAAGAAAGCAGCATACACTGCATCATTATAACGCTTAATATCCGCACCTTGTTCCTCCAGCCAGAACAGTCCCTGAATTGCCAGGTAACTGTAATTCCCAGGATCAAAGGGACGTTTTATGGACAGTCCCGCTCTTTCCAAACGCGGCTTCAGATCAGCGAACCACTCCCCTGACTCATCCCAGCCGGATACCCTGGACTCTGACTGCGGGTGGATTTCACACGGACACCATTCCACAGAAAGATTGGGATAATCAGGCAGTATCTGATTTAACTCATGGAGGCCCAAATAGCAGTAGGGACAGGTATAATCAAAAAACACTTCCAGCTTCATAATAAAATTCCTCCTATCGTTTTGCGAATTACAAATGCTTCTATTTTGTAGAACGCTTTATAAAATCTTCAGGTTTTAATCTGGTATCCCGAATTCTTCAGACAGGACAATGCTTTTTCATAGTCACACCTCCATAGGTTCAAATATCCGTCCCTCTATGCTGATGATTTCATTAATGGGAATCTCTGTGCTGTCCATCATAATAGTAACCCGTTGATATCCGTCTATCTTTTTAACGGTTCCCGTAACAGTAACATAAGCACCGCCATCCTTCTTTGCGTCCGGCTGAAAGTAGGTAATTGTGATTTCCGGATGCTCTTTCAGCCGTTCTGCTATCATCTGCAGCCTCTCACTCAAAACATCCTTCCTATCTTCATCCAATTCTACTCTCTCGTCCGTCAGCCTTGCAGTTTCTTTGATGGCGCTGCCATGGCCGGTTAGTGCGGCAAAGGGGGAAAACTGGGCTGCCCGGTCACTGATTGACATTTGAGGATGTTTTGCTGAAACATGACGCGGTAAATGAATGATATCGTCATATGTCTTTGTCATGCCTTGTGCCCTCCAATCTGCTTATTCCGGTCCAGTGTAGTGGCTCCTTCCTCCAAATTCATTCCTTTTAGGACAGCATTTTTGCCGTATTTCCTTTTTATCTCCAACATTGCTTTCTGTACCTTTTTTTCCCGTTCAAGTCCGGCTTCCTCTTCCTCTTTTTTCGCCTGCAGTGCCGCGTAATCCGTGAAAAGGTCAAGCTGTTCATAACCGTCCTGTTTTGGGACGGTTCCCTCATCCACAACATGGCATGCTGCGATATTGAGTCTCCTGACCAGAAGATTTTTATCAACGATGCGTTCAAACAGCTCTGTAACGGCATCCATAATCAGCCTGGTAGAGGAGGTTTGTCTGCCAAGGTTTGCCGTACCATGGGCAGATTTCGGAACGGAACGTCCGTAGCGGTCAATGGTAATCTCCCCTTGATATAATTTCTTTCTCTCCGGGTTCGTCAGATTTTCAATATCATATCCGACGGTCAATACAAGCTGATCCGTTACAAGCCTCTTATCCACCAGATCGAGTACCAGCAGATCCGTCATCTCCCGCACGATCAGCTTCGCTTTGTCAGAGGGATAGGCATATTGCAGCACCTGCCCCGATCCGATACTGTTTGTACTTGGTCTGTAGGCTTTAATGTCGGCAATCGTGCAAGGCTCCCAACCCCACGCATGGTCGATCAGCAGCTCCGCATTAATACCGAACAGCTTGTACAGCAAATCCTCGTTATAATAGTCGCCAGGCTTACCAATGGAACATCTGGCGATATCACCCATGGTCAGTAGGCCATGTTTCTCCAGTTTCTTTGCATATCCACTGCCAACGCGCCAAAAGTCGGTCAGAGGCCGGTGAGACCACAGCAGGCGGCGATAGCTCATTTCATCCAATTCAGCAATCCGTACGCCGTTCTGATCCCCGGGAATATGCTTTGCCTGAATATCCATGGCAACCTTGCAAAGGTACAAATTTGTGCCGATCCCGGCTGATGCCGTAATGCCGGTGGCTTTGAGAACATCCTGAATCATTTTTGCGGCAAGCTCACGGGCGGAAAGCTTGTAGGCGGCCAGGTAATCGGTAGCATCAAAGAATACCTCATCGATGGAATAAACATGGATATCCTCAGGTGCGATGTATTTCAAGTAGATATCGTAAATCTGCGAGCTGTACTCTATATATTTCGCCATCCTCGGCTGGGCAGTAATATAGTCCACTGAGAGCTCCGGGGAGGCTTTCAATTCAATATCGCTGAAGGAGGAGCCGGAAAAGACCCGTCCCGGTGCCCTTTGTAACCGGGCCGCATTGGCTTCCCTCACCTTCTGCACAACCTCAAACAGCCTCGCTCTGCCGGGAATACCATATGCTTTGAGGGAGGGGGAGACGGCGAGACAAATGGTTTTTTCAGTACGGCTTGCATCAGCGACAACCAGGTTCGTGGTCAGCGGGTCAAGCCCCCGTTCCATACATTCGACCGAAGCGTAAAATGATTTTAAATCGATTGAAAAGTAGATTCTGTTCTTCATGTTTTCTTCTCCGGTCTCCCCCTTTAAAATTTTCTGTCCGGCAAAATTGAAGTATATTCTTACCTTAATACTTCTTTTATTATATACTAATACAATAAGAAAAACAATAAAACAGGTTATGGGAAAGAGGCAAGAAAAATATGGTAAAAAAGCGCTCATCACATTTGAAAGGCGCTTTTTGCCTGAATCCATCTTCTTTTAGCCTTCTTATGTCGATAACAGCCCTCTTTTTAGCTTTCGTAAAACCGGTTTGCTATCTCTGCGGCTGTCTGCCTGTAATCCTTTGTCCCATCCACACGGATAACAGGACAATTAAGTGTTTCCGCCCACTTATCAAGCTTTGATAAATTGCGTGTGCGAGCGAAATCAACAAACTTCAAGTGCTGTTCATACATATCGCCGCCTGTGCGAACGCGTTCTCCATGCTTTTCATATTCCCGCTGCTCTATGCGCTCCATACGAGTTTCCATCGGTACGGATAGGAATACCGCAAGATCATACCTGGAGGATATCTCCTCGCCAAAATCCCCGGTAACAGCAGAAAGTACAAATGAATTATTTTTCATGTCTGCCAGCATCCGGTTCAGACAATCCTCCTGCGAACGTGCTGTGGTATACGGGATTTCTGATTTTTCAAAATAATAATCTTCAATATCCATATGCTTAAAATTCAAAACACGAGCCAACTCTCGTCCAAAAGTTGACTTCCCGCTGCCGTTTGCTCCAAATACAATGATACCATGTGATTTATTCATCTCAGCCCAATTCCTTTCAGAACCTCATTCGTGGTAATACCGTTATAGTTGTAGGCAAGCTCTTGATATTCATAAAGGTTAAGGCATCATATACATCCTGCAGTTGTGAAAATGGGCTTTCTTCCTCAGGCACAGCGGAATAATCCGGGCGGTTGGCTTTGTATTCGGAAAGCAGTTCCGCTCTGTCATTTGGATGTTCG
The DNA here is from genome assembly GCA_023395555.1 of Bacillota bacterium. Classification (GTDB taxonomy): domain Bacteria; phylum Bacillota; class Clostridia; order Lachnospirales; family Lachnospiraceae; genus Mobilitalea; species Mobilitalea torta. The sequence continues at coordinate 5,315 of JAEWYQ010000047.1, read as the reverse complement.
CCATCAAACAGCACCACAATATGGGTGGGCTTCGTCATCTTCATTATCTTAATTAACGCTCCAACGAATCCCAGAGTTCCTTGTATCGCTTTACCATAAGCATTCATAATTCTTGACGGCATACCAAAAAACATCTGGAAATGCAAATTCAATCCGTCGACAATAAGGAGCTTTTCCATTCCTCCACCTCAATTCTACGAGAAAAGTATCACTATAATTGTATCTCCTCAGGAGCTTTGTTTCAACCAAAATTATTGAATTCATAATCTCAAGACTATGTAAAAGTTATTGACTTGTAATTTCTTACAGCTTATCATATCTATGATCTCTATAATCATCCGGTGTATTGGCTCAAGGAGTTGTTTGCGAGCGGATTAACGCTCCAACCTACAAATACTTGCAAATATTGTCGGGTATATGTTCTTAATTTATATTATACTTACCATGAAAGGAGAAGTATATGGATACACTGGAAAACATGAAACAAGCAATTGATTATATTGAAAGTAATCTTGACCGTGAAATGGAATATGCCAGGATTGCACAAATCGCATTATGCTCTCAATATCACTTTCAGCGCATGTTTGCTTTCCTTATCGGCGTACCGCTATCCGAATACATAAGGCGCCGCCGTTTAACCCTTGCCGCTTTTGACTTGCAGAATGGGAATGAAAAGATAATTGATATTGCTTTGAAGTATGGTTACAATTCGCCTGATTCGTTTTCTCGTGCATTTATAGCAATGCATGGAATCACACCGTCAAAAGCAAGGGAAAAAGGAATATCCTTAAAGGCGTATCCTCGTATCACATTCTCTTTATCACTAAAAGGAGTGGTTGAGATGAATTACAGAATGGAACAAAGAGCTTCCTTTGCCGTTGTGGGTGTAAAGCAGCGATTTTCTACTGTTGAGGGTTTGGGTGAAAACGTAGGAAAGATGTGGCGGGAAACCCCGGCTGAAATCTTCGGGCAGATCGCCGGACTTGGGAATGGGCTGGTGGGTGTTTACAGCGGAATGTATGAAGACAACACAACAGATTACTACATTGCCGCCATAACGGAAAAAGATTGTCCCAAAACGCTGAGCAGGCTTGAAATACCGGCTCTTACATGGGCTATATTTGAAATAACCGGCCCCATGCCTACCGCAATGGCAGATATATGGGGGCGCATTTTCTCCGAATGGTTTCCCACATCCGGCTATGAACACGCAGAGGCACCGGAAGTGGAATGGTATTCAAACGGTGATCTGAGCTCATCCGATTACAAAAGCGAAATATGGATCCCGGTTATTAAGAAATGATATTCCATGTAAAGAGTGTCCCCGATTGATATCTGAGATCATCATTCGAGGACACTTTTTTATTACTCACAATGATATTAAGCGTTCATCCATAAAACCGCTGCGTCTATTTCATGTTATTTACATTCAACATACGGCTTGCATTGAGGATCGCAAGGATTGCCACACCTACATCCGCAAAAATCGCTGCCCACATGGAAGCACTGCCCATGGCCCCCAGTATAAGAACTGCTCCTTTCACACCTAATGCCAGTGTAATGTTCTGCTTTACAATACGCAGTGTTTTCTTGGAAAGCTTAATCGCGGCTGCAAGCTTGGATGGTTCATCCGTCATGATAACGATATCTGCCGCTTCAATGGCCGCATCGGAGCCAAGGCCGCCCATAGCAATCCCGATATCTGCACGGGCAAGAACCGGAGCATCATTAATACCATCACCAACAAATGCCAGCTTGCCTTTGGCAGACTTGGCTTCAAACAACTCTTCCACCTTCTGCACCTTGTCCCCGGGAAGCAATTCCGTATAAACCTTGTCAAGACCCAGCTGTGCGGCAACCTTTTCACCAATCCGCCTGGAATCCCCGGTAAGCATCACAGTCCGGCGTATATTGGCATTCTTCAAATCCTCGATGGCACGGGCCGCATCCTCCTTGACTTCATCTGCAATCACAATATAGCCGCGATAAGTATTGTCAACTGCAACATGGACAACGGTACCGATCACTTCCTCCGCCTCTGTAAATGAAATATTTAAGCTTCTCATCAGCTTGGCATTCCCCGCCGATACCGCTATGCCATCCACAAATGCTGTTACACCATGGCCTGAGATTTCTTCTACATGATTAATGCGGGCAGCATCAATTTCCTTGCCATATGCATTTTTAAGGGAAAGGGAAATGGGATGGTTGGAATAACTCTCCGCATAGGCTGTCAGCTCCAGAAGCTCTTCTTTTTCAATGCCCTGAGGAACAACCTCCTGAACCTTGAAAATCCCCTTGGTCAGAGTACCTGTTTTATCAAATACTACAATTTCTGTTTCAGCAAGCGCCTCCAGGTAATTGCTGCCCTTAACGAGAATGCCTTGCCTGGATGCACCGCCAATGCCGCCGAAAAAGCTCAGGGGAATTGAAATAACTAATGCACAGGGGCAGGAAATTACAAGGAATATGAGTCCGCGGTAGATCCAATCACTGAAAGCGGCTCCTGGCAAGATCAGCGGAGGGATTACCGCCATCAGTGCTGCAACAATAACAACAACCGGTGTATAGTAACGTGCGAACTTGGTAATAAAGTTCTCTGAATTTGATTTTTTAGTGCCGGCGTTCTCCACCAGATCCAAAATCCTGCTTACGGTTGATTCGCCAAACTCCTTTGTAACCCGGGCGGTAAGCAGTCCGTTTATGTTAATGCAGCCGCTGAGGAGATTGTCACCCTCGGAAACCTCTCTGGGAAGCGACTCACCCGTGAGGGCGGAAGTGTCCACCGTGGAACTGCCCTCCGTCACAACCGCATCCAACGGCACCTTTTCTCCGGCTTTGATAACAATAATCTCATCAATTTTCACATCATCCGGGTCTGCCTTCTCCAGCTTATCCCCCCGCTGAACATTGGCATAATCGGGGCGGATATCCATAAGGCCGGCAATGGATTTTCGGGATTTATCCACCGCGTAGCCCTGGAACAGCTCGCCGATCTGGTAGAACAGCATAACCGCAACGCCTTCGGTGAAATCGCCAACAAGAAACGCTCCTATTGTTGCAACGCTCATCAGGAAGTTTTCATCAAAAACCTGCCCTCGCAAAATATTGCGTATCGCCCGCCAGAGTACGTCTCCGCCAATGAACCCATAGGCCAGAAGAAAGATACTCAATGAAACAATCGTCTGATCTGTTTTATAGAGAATACCTGCAGCATAAATAACAGCACCAATCCCTGTTTTATATAGTCTCTTTTGGTTTGACGTCATCTTCATATTTTAAACCTTCCTTACGACAACATCAGGCTCCAGCTTTTTAACAATATTCTTTGCCTTCTCAACAATATCGTCAAAGCTTGCATCATCGCCCTCAATTATCATTTTTGCAGTCATAAAATTCACCGTAGCGGCGGTTACGCCATTTAATGCCCTAACTGCCGTTTCAATCTTTGATGCACAGTGTGCACAGTCCAGTCCCTCGAGCTTGAATGTCTTTTTCACACTAAATACCTCCCGTTTTATTGATTTTTATGCGAAATATTGTTACACTAACAGTTAACGATAATCTCAATTGTTATACTTATTATAGTTGAGCATTTATTCAACTGTTACATTTATTATAGTTGACCACCCATTCAATTGTCAAGTGTTTTTTGAAAGTTTTTGAAGAAACTGGCTGTGAATTTGTTTAGGCTTTTTACCAGTTATAATATTAGGAGGACGAACTATGAAAAATGAAGAAATGATCTGTGATTGTGACGTTATCCATGCAGAGATAGTGGATGAAGTAAAAAAGAAGATGCCGGAAGAAAACGAACTCTATGACCTTTCCGATTTTTTTAAGGTTTTAGGAGACAGTACCAGGTCGAAAATCATATGGGCGTTGGACGAGCACGAGATGTGCGTCTGTGACCTGGCCGTATTACTCAACATGACAAAGTCCGCAATCTCCCATCAACTGCGTGCATTACGGGAAGCAAATCTTGTGGCAAATCGCAGGGATGGAAAAAATGTTTACTATTCTTTAGCGGACGATCATATCAAGCAAATTTTTGAAAAAGGACTGGAACATATAAGAGAAGAAAAGTAAGAATGCTAATCTTATTTGGATGACGTATTTTTAAATAAAAACGAGAAGGCGGATTGAAATATCCACTCTTCTCGTTTTTATTTTATTAACATTCTTGACAGTTGAGTGCTTGCTCAACTATAATACAAGTAAACAATGAATCAACCAATGAGTATATTACTGATTAAGAAATATAAGGAGGATAATGATGGGCAACCTGATCTATTTCGGAATTCTCGTTTATGTACTATTCTATGGCAGTTATCTGGGCAAACAGCTGATGCTGAAAAAACAAGGCATAACAAGTGACCGGCTGGGATGCGGCGATAAACCGAAACGAACCCTCATCATCGAAAGGCTGCTTAAAGCTGCCACCTTTTCAATGGCTGCATTGCAGATCTTTAGTTTTCTCATGGCCGCTGTATTTGGTGAGGAATATCGGAAATATAAAAGGTCGGTTGGACGATATTTTTTATTCTTTTAGATTTCCAAAGCCTTTCTGGCAAAGGTGCGCCACTTACGGCTTACGGCAAAGCAGACCGCCATGGATAGAAATGCTCCGATTACCCATATCCGGATGGTGGCATTCCAGCCATATGCAGTAGACAGTGCTCCGATCCCATACATGGAAACTGCACATCCTGCATATACGCAGGAGTTGATGATGCCGTATATACTGGAGGCCTTGCCTGTCCTGGCAAACCGGGAGGGCATGACCGCCGTCAGCATGGTGTTCACTGCCATCATAGCCGTAGTGCACAGGGTAAACATGGCAAGGGCCACCGGCATGCAGCTCTGTCCCCATAATAGAAGCACCAGCAATGCAGCCCCGCATACCCCAAAGAAAGCTGCCGACCCGAATATCTCATCCTTACGGAGCAGTCTGCCCGCCATGGATGCAAGTGCCACGCCAAACAGATTGCACACCGGAATCACCATGGTACTGAGGATGGATACCATGGAACTGGTAGCGTAATTCTCCTGTAAAAAGGTCGGAACCCAGGTTGCCACACCGTCCTTCAACGCTCCCTGTACAAATAAGGCAGGAAGAAGGCCGCATAAGCCGGAAGCGATCAGAAGTTGCTTCCAGGAATATGGCTTGGCTTCTGCCGCCCTGCTTTTTTCTCCTACCTCCCTGCTCTTCTCTGCCTCCTCTGCCCCGGCCGGCTCTATGACCGCTTCCTTTGTCCTGGCTTCCCTGCTGCCCATCTGTCTCGCATAACGCTCCACACGGCCCATGCTCACAT
>JAEWYQ010000032.1 GCA_023395555.1 Bacillota bacterium | reverse complement strand
CACCACTGTCATTGATGGTAGCTTTGTCAGAATTTACTGTCCATCTGGTGATGGCAGAAGTCTTCTTTGTGCTTCCCGATACTGTTGTATAGCTTCTGTTGTAGTCATGCTCTTCACCAACAGCCAGCTTCTCTACCGGATTGCTAATCTTAACTGTTTTGATGTTATCTCTTACAGTAACGGTTGCGGAAAGTTTAGCTACAACTTCCTTATCCTTGTCTGTAATTGTAACAGTTACTTTTGTCTTACCAACGCCTGTAGCAGTTGTAACACCGTTCTTCTCGTTAACTACTGCAACATCTTCGTTAGCAGATTCCCAATAATATTTCCAACCGTTTCCTTTGCCGGAAATGTTGAAGTTGTATTCGTCCAGTTTATCTACGCCAAGATGTAAGTACTTGTTGGTAGAATTGAGTTTCGGCTTTGCAGCAGCGAAAACTCCAGCGGCAGGAGCGAATACGGAAAGAACCATCGCAAATGCCAGAACGAAGGACAACTTCTTAAAGAATTTTGTCTTCATATTCTTACTTCCTCCTTAAAATATATGGTTTGGTATTATATCCTGCGCTTCCCTCTCACTACCTTCACAAAGTCTGTAAACCCCGCAAAATATAGAAAAGGTAACGCCTAATATAATCTTCCAACAACAAGATGATTATAACAATAAAGGAAAAAAAGGTCAAGTCTTTTTATCCAAGTTAATTTGGATTTTTTACCAGCCGTTTCATCCGAAATCGCTGTAATTCCCTGCGCCGGACAGACTATATCTTAGTCAAAATGCTTGCGGGGATATTGCCCGCCTCATAGCATTCACCGCTTCCCTCTCCCCCCTGCGCCGATGTAGAATTAGGATGTGACTTCATCTTCGCCCGGGTTCAATTCTGCGGTTTTGCTACTGTTGCCTTGACTATGTTTATAATATGCACTTAGATTATGTCAAATCTATGTCACGCCTTTGTCATAATTAGATTATTTTCAAAATTTCTTTCACCATTTCCTGCATTTCTTCCGTATCACATACCTTGGTATGCCGTACCGGGGCCATGCGTAGCTCCTCCACCGCCTTCGGAATCTCCGTCTTCGATACTTCGGCCAGCAGCAGCGCCTGCTCATAATCGTCCTTCGGGATCTCCGGGAGGCCAAGGGCTTCCAGAACACTGGAGCCGAATTTGTACGGGCTGGCAGTGGACACAATTACCGTCTTCGTGGTATCCCCTGTTTCTGCCGCATACTTATCGTATACGCCGGCGGCAACCGCGGTATGGGTGTCTATGACATATCCATGCTCTTTATATGCCTTGGCAATAGCTTCCCTGGTCTCTGCCCCGGAAGCCCATCCGCCGAAAAAGCCGGCCAGATTGGCCTTCATCTGCGGCGTAATATCATAAGCGCCCCTTGCAGACAACGCCTTCATCAGCTCCGCTGTTCTGTCCGAATCTCCGTCGGCAATGTGATAAATAAGGCGCTCCAGGTTGCTGGATACCAGAATGTCCATGGAGGGTGATTCTGTTAATATGAACTCCCGGTTCCTGTCGTAGCAGCCGGTTTTAAAGAAATCATATAACACCTTGTTCTCATTGGACGCGCAGATCAGCTTATCAATGGGGAGTCCCATGGACTTCGCATAATACGCGGCAAGGATGTTGCCAAAATTACCGGTGGGAACGACAAAATTAATCTTCTCTCCCTCAGCCAGCTCTCCTCTCTTATATAAAGAAATATAAGAATAGACATAGTATACAATTTGGGGCACCAACCTGCCGATGTTGATGGAATTGGCGGAGGAGAACTGATACCCGCCGGCCTTCAGACGGGCAGCCAGATCCTTGTCACTGAATATATTCTTAACCCCTGTCTGGGCGTCGTCAAAATTGCCGCGAATTCCGATGACATGGGTATTCTCTCCCTTTTGGGTCACCATCTGCTTCTCCTGGACGGGGCTGACACCATCCTTGGGGTAGAACACGATGATTCTGGTTCCCTCCACATCGGCAAAACCGGACAATGCCGCCTTTCCTGTATCTCCGGAGGTAGCGGTCAATATGACAATCTCCTCCTCTACCTTGTTTTTTCTGGCCGCCTTGGTCAGCAGATGAGGCAGGATGGATAAGGCCATATCCTTAAACGCAATCGTAGCTCCGTGAAACAGCTCCAGATACCATACTTTATTAAAGCATGCTTCGCCTGCCTTCCGTAAAGGAGCGATCTCCGGTGTATCGAATTTGGCGTCATAGGCACTGGCAATACAATCCTTCAGCTCCTCTTCGGTATAATCAGTCAAAAACAGTCTCATTACCTCATAAGCCGTCTCACGGTAATCCAACTCGGACAGCTCTTTTACTGTTTTTTGAAAAACCGGGATCGTCTCCGGAACGAATAAGCCTCCGTCCGGGGCCAATCCCTGTAACACAGCCTGGGATGCGGTTACCCTTCTGCTTGAATCTCTTGTGCTCCTGTACATTAGGTTCATATTTGTTTTGATCCCCTTTACTTGAAGTTTCAAGTATTATAACATGGTGTTCCAGCAGACACAATACGCTTTTTCTCTGTTTTACTTTTCCTTGTAGAACTCGTGGCCGCCATGCTTGAACAGCCATACCAGATTCCTGTCAAACCACTTGGCGTTACGCGATGAGGTTATCTTTCTCGCCATGAAATACAGGGCGCCCTCAGAATGATCCTCACCCTTCAGTGCGCGTGCTACTGCCTTCTTGGTTTTATCCGACACCTTCACGGACCAATAGCTCTTATTCTCGATGGGGGAGAACTGATACTCGCCGTCCTTGTTTTGGAATATTACATCCTCCACAGTATCCGGAAAGTTCTTATCGGCAATTCGGTTCATGATTACGTTAACGATCAATATCTTGCCTATGGCATCCTCGCCCCCGGCTTCCGCCTGAACAATCCGCTGCAGCATACCAATTTCTTTTTCGGTTATATCATAGACATATTCACTCTTTGCCTCTTTAGCCTCTTTCCCGGCCTTCCCTGCTTTTTCGTTCGTTTCTGCTTTTTCACTCGTTCCTGCTTTTCCGGCGGCCTCTGCTGTTTCGGTTATCGCTGCTGTTTCACTTACCGCGGCGCTCCCGGCATCCTCCGCTGTTTCATTTCCCTCTCCTGATAAATCCGCAGATAAGCTGTAGATCTCATTCTGATCGGTCTTTGGCAGTGCAACTATACTGCTGACGGATCCCATGGCGGGGATAAATTCTTCCGGGTATAAATCGCCGGTAAGCTGTTGTTCCTGCCCCATCCTTCCAAGGCCCATTCCAGATAGTTCTGCCATGGCATAAGGATATAATTCCTTTGACTGAAGGACTCTTGCCGTAATCTTTGCAGGTTCCGGAACGGGCTGGTCCTCCTTCTTCTTCGTTGCTGTCTCTTCATCTGTTGTGCTTATCCCTGCCGCTGCCGAATTAATATTGTAAAATACATCGGAGCCTACAAACAGCATCATTACGGATAATGCATATGCAATGAAAACCATTACAAAGCCATATTGGCTTTCATGCATTTTTCTCTTTTGAAGAAACATATTTATTAATGACATAAATTTTTCCTCTTTTCACTGATAATTGTTTCCATTTAATGGAACGTTTGGTAATGATATCAGCATTATAGGCAACTGATGATTTTGTGTCAATAACGCAACTTCAATTTCGTTATAAACCACGATCACAGAGCTCCTCTATTTACCAGTATAGGAAAAATGCAACAATATTATTCCATTTCAGCCGCAATATTTTCATTTATTTTGCACAAGCTAAATTTAACATTTTATTAACGATATATTAAATTTTTTTACTGCTTTTTCAAATGTTTATACATATTCTACTGCTTTAGTACGTTTTTGGAACTCCAAATGGGTCATTCTACACAAATGGACCGTAATAAATTGTTAATATATTTTTTGTCGTTTCAGCTCTCATTATTGGAAATAGGATCCTTGCACCGATATTCCATTTCTGCTATATTGGTTAAAAGGCGGTGAGTTTATGTTACCTGGAGTCTATCTGGCCTGCACAAAGGCCGGGAAGGTATATTATCGGGCAAGTATTACTTATCTGGGCAAGCACATCAGTCTGGGGAGCTATGCCACTGAAGCGGAAGCCGGACGGGCTTACCGGGAGGCACAGGCGGCACTGAATCTGAGAGAGGAGGCTTCCGGAGCCCCCTGCTTCAGCGGCACAGCCGCTGACAGCACAGACACTGCAGTCCCCGGAACCGGCACGGACAGCCCAATCTGTTTTAGGGATGCAGGCGGTCCGGCAGTCGGAGACTATCCTGATGACTGCGCTCTTTCCTTTCATAAATGGGTGGTTTTGATTAATTTCCGGGATAACGGCATGTACTTTAAGAATCCGATTTATCTTAAGAAAAGATATTTCCTTTATTATCTGGATCAGAATACCTGCCTGCGGTTTGATGCCGAGGATCTTTTTTATTATGCCCATCATAAGATCATGAGGCGGGGAGGGCATCTCTTTGTATCGGATTACGGGATGCAGGTGAATATCCTGTCCCGGTACGGCATTAAGAACTATGCCGTTCCCGGAAAGGATTATGTCTTTGCTAACGGAGACAATACGGATTATAGTTATTATAATATAGAAGTAATTAATCCTTATCACGGAGTAACGCAGATTTCTTTTAAGGGGATGCCCTGCTATCTTGCCAAAATACATATTAACGGGGATTATTTGATTGGGCGGTATCAGAGCGCGGAAGAGGCGGCCATCGCTTATAATAAGGCGGCTCTCTTATTAAGAAATAAGGGAATGAAAAAGAACTTTCCTCAGAATTTTATAGAGGGGATGGATGCTATTACTTATGCCTCTGTTTTTCAAAAGCTTCGGATCTCCAAGAAATTGATTCATTATGCGGAGGGGCTGGGTAAAGGACAGCCCCACAGCAAGATCGGTTACGGCGGTTTATAAAGTCACTTGCAATTGGCTGGGAAGGACGACAGTAAATACCGTTCCTTCCATGTCACTCTGAGCCTCAATGGTACCTCCATGCATCCCGATTATACTCTGGGCAATGGCAAGACCGAGGCCGCTTCCCCCTGTCTCACTGGAGCGCGAGGATTCAATCCGGTAGAAGCGTTGGAAGATGCGCTTTAGATCCTCCGGAGGGATGATGTCCCCAAAATTAGTCACCTTTATGGTCACATCGGTTTCCTGCTTTATGAGCTGTATTATGATCTTTCTGCCCTCACGGCCGTACTTGATGGCATTGCTGATCAGGTTGGCAAACGCCCTGGACAGAAGGTATCCGTCCGCCATGATTACGGCAGCGCCCGTCATGGTCCGGAATTCGTATTCCAGATTATACTCTGAAAAGCTGGGATAGAATTCATCCACCAGCTGGTTGAGCAGCTTTACCATGTCCACCTCGGTAAATTCCGCTTTAACCTCGCCAAAATTGAACTTTGTATAAGTGAACAAATCCTCGATGAGCTTTTCCAGACGCTTCGACTTGCTGTAGGCGATGCCGATGTATTTCATCTGGGTGTCCTCCGACAGTTCCTTGGAGGATACCAGATCCAGGTATCCGATAATGGAGGTGAGGGGCGTACGAAGATCATGGGCAACACTGGTGATCAGCTCATTCTTGGCATATTCACTCCGCCGCTCATTTTCCATTATCTCTTTGATATTATCAGCCATCTGATTCAGCTTCTCCGCCAGCAGGGCAAATTCGTCCTCATTGTTGATTTCTATCCGGTTTCCGAAATTCCCCTGGGATATCTGATTAATTCCATCTATCATTTCCGTAATATAGTTTATGAATTTCTTTGTAAGCAGCAGGAAATAAAAGATGAACAGCACTATTCCCACTGCCGCTGTTATAATCATTACAAGCGCTGCCGAGGCTCCTGAGAGCTCCTGGATGCTTTTTCGCAGCAGTATATAGGCACCGATATAAAGTATCCCAATGGTCAGCAGCATGTACAGCAGACTCAGAATACTATATAGGACAATCTCAAAACGAAAGCTTTTAAATATGCTGTTATCCAGTCTGATACTTTTGTATTTATTCTTCAATCTTGTATCCTACTCCCCATACCGTCTTAATGATCTGTGCGTCCCTGGAATCCATCTCTATCTTCTCCCGGATTCTGCGGATATGAACCATCACCGTGTTATTTGCTTCATACATCTTCTCATTCCAGACACGCTCAAAGATATCGTCGGTGGAAAATACCCGGCCTACGTTACTTGCTAGCAGGTATAATATTTCGAATTCAATGGGTGTTAATTTTACATCTTTGCCGTATGCCGTAACTTTATGATTCTCTTTATTTATTGTCAGATGATCCAGGACAATCTCCCTATCCTGCTTCTCATCATGGGAATTCGGGTTAAATTTTGTGTACCTTCTGAGCTGGGATTTTACTCTTGCCGTAAGCTCCAGAGGATTAAAGGGCTTGATCACATAGTCATCCGCGCCGGTCCCAAGTCCGATGATCTTATCCAGATCGGCGGAGCGGGCGCTCAGCATGATAATCGGCACCGTGCTGGTCTCACGGATCTTCTTGCACATAGTGAGCCCGTCCATTCCAGGCATCATGATATCCAGGATCACCAGCTTAATATCCTCTGCCTCCAGAAGCTGCAGTCCTGCTCTGGCACTATTGGCCTTATAAACCTGATAGCCCTCGCTGACCAGATGAATTTCCACCAGATCCGCGATATCCTTATCATCATCCACTACTAAAATCCCGATCTGTTCCATGTTACCAACTCCAATCGTATTTTATGGCAGGTTTGCAGTGCAGAAAACAAGCCTATTCACTTCATCGATTCGTCTGCTCCAGCTGCCTTCATAATTTTTCAGCATCTCAGGCTTGCCAATCCCTTCAAAATGATTACGGTCAATATCTTTCAAAAGAGCAGATCAGCTCACCCATTTGCTATTTCCTCTAATTCTTCCATTGTTTTTACAACAACTTTACCTTGCTTCAGCTGCTCCATACTTTCCGAAATCGCCAGCATATTCTTTTCAGAATAAAAAGGGTCATAGGAGACTTCAAATGGTATTCTCTTTTCCCGGCTCATTTTTTTTGCAAAAATAGTAAATGCAGTTGTCATATTTAAGCCCAATTCCTGACATGTCTGTTCCATACTCTTTTTCAGTTCCTCGTCCATACGAATACTAACCATGGTTTGCGCCATATTTACCGCTCCTTTCTATTATAAATTTTAATTTCATCTTCATTATATCTTTTCAATAAGCTTTTGTCAATACGATGTATTTACAATATATATTATATGTATTTAATTTAGAAAGATGCATTAACAAGGAAGTCTTCCAAAGATAAGTACTTTACATGTCCCTCCGCCCATGATAAAATACAACCTGTGAGCAGCACAGGTGATCGCGCCTTATAAGGTGAGGAAAGTCCGGGCTTCGCAGGGCAGAGTGCCGGATAACGTCCGGTGGAGGCGACTCCAAGGCCAGTGCAACAGAAATATACCGCCGGAAAATACGTTGTTAACAACGTATTTTCCGGTAAGGGTGGAAAGGTGGCTTAAGAGACCACCGCCTTACTGGTAACAGTAGGGGCTATGTAAACCCCACTCGAAGCAAGACCGAACATAAAGCGATACGGTTGCCCGCCGTGCTTTAGGGTAGGTCGCGTAGTATCTGCCTGCGCATGCGCAAGTATGCGCAGGCGGTACTGGAGCCGCATGGTAACATGCGGTCAAGATAGATGATCATCCGAGACAGAACCCGGCTTATCGTGCTGCTCATACCTTAAAACAGCTTCCTCCTACAAATTCTTTCAAAATGGAATTCTTCGGCACCGTTTCGCTGGGAGCCCCGATGAAATAGTCCAGAAACTTCAGAAGCCGTTTTGCTTCCACATATTCCTCGCAATTTCTGTCAATTCCAAATAAGATCGGTTCGGCATACTGTTTCAGTATCGATAATTCGTATATCAGAGCCGAATTGAACATAACATCCGCATCCTCCTGGAAGGGGAAGATGTTCTCGTCCTCGCCGCGCCTTACGGAGGGCCACATGGAAATTGTCTTCTGAGCGGAAGCCCCTCTGGTTCTGGCATCCCTTACCATTCTCCGCAGCAGCCGCCCGTCCGTGGTAGGAATCCGATTGTGTTCATCAATATTTAACTGCGTCAGAGCGCTGATATAGATCTTAAATTTGCTTTCTCTCGGAAGGGAATAAGATAATGCGTCATTTAAGCCGTGAATTCCCTCAATCACCAGAATATCCTCCGGTCCCAGCTTCAGAAAATTCCCTTTATATTCCCTCCGCCCGGATACGAAGTTAAATTCCGGTATCTGCACCGTCTCGCCCTTCAGCAAGGAGGTCATATCCTGGTTGAACTGCTCCAGGTCAATGGCATACAGGGATTCAAAATTATAATTCCCATCCTCATCCAGGGGAGTCTTCTCCCGGTCAACAAAATAATTATCCACTGCGATAGGATGAGGCTTTAGGCCGTGTGCCTTCAGCTGAATGCTGAGACGGTGGGAAAAGGTAGTTTTTCCCGAGGAGGACGGCCCGGCAATCATGATGAATTTCTTTCCTTCGGCACGTTTTATCATTTCCGCAATATCGCTGATTTTCTTCTCCTGAAGCGCTTCCTGTACCAGAATTAATTCGTTCAGGCTGCCGCTGGAGATCACGTCATTTAACGCTCCCACATTGCGAATGTCCATCATCTGGCCCCAGATGTTCGATTCCTTTAAGGTCTCATAGAGCTTGGGCTGGGGAATGAACGGGGCTACAACAGCAGGGTTCTTCCTCTCCGGCAGCAGGAGCAGAAAACCTTCATCGTATTGGAGCAGATCAAAGTATTTTAACATGCCGGAGCTTGGCGGCATATAGCCGTAATAATAATCCTCAAAGCCGTCCAGACTATAGATATTAGCCTTGGAAACACGGCGGTAACGAAACAGCTTCTCTTTATCATGCATGCGATAGCAGCGGAATAATTCGATTGCATCATCTGTTCCAATGCTGCGTTTCATAAAGGGGATATCCCTGCGGACCAGCTCCTCCATTCTTCTCTTGACCGCAAGCAGGCGTTCCTGCGTCAGGGGCTCCTTCCCCTTGTAATCACAGTAAAGCCCATTGCCAACCATATATTCCACGGATACCTCGTCCACGTTCTCATTTCCGAATTCCGCATAGAAGGCCTTGAGCATCATCAGAATCATTCCTCTTTGATAGGTCTTCTGCCCCGCGCTCTCGGCTGTGGTTACAAAACGAATGGAGCAGGATGCCGTCACTCTCTTGAAAAGCTCCCGCAGCTTATGATTGACAAAGGCCAGTATGATCTGATCATTGTGATCCTTCTGAAAATCCCTGCTGATTGCCAGAAGGGAAGTGTTGGCCGGATATTCGTATTCCTTTCCGTTAATCTCAACTCTTATCTTCTCGTCCATCTGAGTACTCATTCGATCTACCTCTTTTCTTTCTAAGAGCAGGTTCAAAGCTTAATAACACCCGCATCCCGGCTCTTTTTATTTTTATGGTTACAGAAATATAGTTACTCCCGAAAGTATTCCAATCCGCTCTGAATCAGCCCCAGCTTCTCTTCCATTTCCCTGCTTCTGATCCATGCGTTCTCTGTCTCCTCCTTATGCAGAAGCCGCAGGATATTCTCACATAATTCCCGCTCCCAATTCAGATAAGAATACAATACCGGGTGCTTTTCCTCCAGCAGAAGCCTTCCATAATAGAAATGTTCCCTTTTTGTAAGAGAATAAAGCTCCGGCGCACCCACCAACTTCCCCGGGACCGCTTTCATCATCATATAATATTTACCGTCCTCTGTCAGCATATTCTCTTTTATAATAAGAAACCGATGCTCTGCCAGCATCTCCCTCACTTTATTTATTTCAGACTGGGGCTGCAATATGACTTCCCTGGCTTGATGAAAGCATTCCGGTCCCTCCTCCAGGATCTGTTTTGTTAAGGCTCCTCCCATTCCTGCAATCAGAAGAATGTCGGCCTCTCCTGGCCTCAGCTTCTCCAGACCGTTGGACCTTCTGGTCTCTATCTTATCTGATAAGCCGTATTTTACGATATTCTCCCCGGCACGCTCGATGGGCCCCCGGTTCACATCCATTGCAATGATGTGCTCCGCTATCCCATGCTCTGCCAGATAGATTGAGGTGTATGCATGATCACAGCCTATATCGGCAACTCTGTAGCCCGGTGTCACAAGACTGGCCACCGCATGCAAACGCTTTGACAGCTGCATAATTGTCTCCATTTCTATGAATTTTTCCATATCCGCATATTTTTATCTTAACATTTTTTACTGCTGATTTCCATACCGATTTTAAATCCCCGCAAAGAAATACCGGCAACCTTCCGCGCAAAAAGGCTGTGAATTTTCCCGGCCTGCACCGCCGCAGAAAATCCACAGCCTTTTCCAACAAATGTTCTGTAACTTTTTATTCCAAATAATCCTTTAACTTACGGCTTCTGCTGGGATGTCTCAGCTTTCGGAGCGCTTTTGCCTCAATCTGGCGAATTCGCTCCCTGGTCACATTGAACTCCTTGCCCACCTCTTCCAGTGTCCGGGCTCGTCCGTCATCCAGACCGAAACGAAGCCGGAGAACCTTCTGCTCCCGTTCGGTCAAGGTGCCCAGCACCTCCACCAATTGCTCCTTCAAAAGAGTAAAGGCGGCCGCATCTGCCGGCACCGGCACATTATCATCCTGAATAAAGTCTCCCAGATGGCTGTCCTCTTCTTCGCCGATGGGAGTCTCCAGAGATACCGGTTCCTGAGAGATTTTCTGTATCTCCCGTACTCTGTCCACCGGCATGTTCATAACCTCGGAGATCTCCTCCGGGGACGGTTCCCTGCCTAATTCCTGAAGCAGCTGGCGCTGTACACGGGTTAATTTATTGATTGTTTCCACCATATGAACCGGAATTCGAATTGTCCTTGCCTGGTCTGCGATTGCTCTTGTGATAGCTTGTCTGATCCACCAGGTAGCATAAGTACTGAACTTGTAACCCTTGCGATAATCAAACTTCTCTACGGCCTTGATCAGTCCCAGATTCCCTTCCTGTATCAGATCCAGGAACAGCATTCCCCTGCCGACATAGCGCTTTGCAATGCTGACCACAAGCCGGAGATTCGCCTCGGCGAGACGCTTTTTCGAATAGTCGTCACCATCCTCCATCTTCCTGGCCAGCTCTATCTCTTCATCCGCATTTAGCAGCGGTACCTTGCCGATCTCCTTCAAGTACATCCTTACCGGATCTTCTATGCTGATACCCTCCGGGATGGACAGATCCAGAGGCTCCAGCTCTTCCTCTTCCAGGATAATGTCCTCTTCTTCCTCATCTTCGGATATCCGGAGGACATCGACGTTGTGCTTGTCCAGAAAATCATATATTTTCTCAACCTTTTGAGGATCCAGTTCCATATCCGCAAAGAAATCGTTGACCTCCTGGTACTCCAGGACATTCTTCTTCTTCTCGGCAAAAACCAACAGTTCCTTCAGCCTCTCCGTAAACTTTACAATATTTTCGTCCATAGATAATCCTTCCTTCTTCCGCTCTTTTTATATTTTAACCATCATTTGATGAAATATGCAATTCCTGCATGTCCCCGCCTGGCACAAATCTGACCGGCCATACCGGACTGCCCGCCAGGCTCATTCCATCAAAGCCGATAGCCTTCCTCCCTTTGAAAGGCACTTGCTTTACCAATGAATACTCCGCTTCTTCAGTTCCGCCTTCTCACGAATGATCTTCATCAGCAATTCCGTATCATTCACTTCAATTGCCTTCTGGCTCTGCCGGTCCAGGCTGTTCTCCTTCAGCCGCATTACGGTATCCGCCACTGCCTTCTGCCATCCGTTTTCATCCATCTCACCGCGGATACCTGCGGAAAATAGAGCCGCCACCTCGGACTGCTCCTCCCTGCTCTCGAAAAAGCTGATGATCTTCGCCGGATTGACCGCCCCTTCCTTCTCAAACTGGCCAAAGACAAGCGCCGCCACCTCTTTATAAATTCCCTCTGTAAAATCCTCAGGGGAAAGAACGTCTTTTATCTTATCAAAGAGCGTGTTATCCTCAATGAGCCAGGTCAGCATAAGCTTCTGGGACCTGGATATTCCGTCCTCCTGGGGCTTTCCCCGGCGGCTGCCCTCTCCCCTGCTCTCCTTCGGCTCATTGATACCGGTGACCAGCTGGGAGCCGATCCGGTTCACCAGCCTGCGAAGCTGTTCCACGTCGATCTGGTACGCTTTTGCCACCGCTTCAATATAAAAATTACGTTCCAGCTCCTCCCGGAAGACCGTTAACCGTCTGGAGGTTTCATGGAAGAACTTCGTCTTCTGTTCCGGGTCGGACATATCATATTCCTTCTGCAGAACGTCAATCTCAAAAAAGAAACTGTTTTTTGCTTCCTCAATCCGTTTTTGATATTCCCCTGCACTCAGATTCTGAATGAATTCGTCCGGATCCTTATAAGGCCGCATGTCAACGATCTTAATACTGAGACCGGCTTCTTTCAGAATCGGAATGGCACGGAGCGCCGCCTGGGTTCCCGCCTTGTCACTGTCAAAGGTCAGGAGCACCTCGCTTGTGTAGCGCTTCAGCAGACTGGCATGGAAGCTGGTGAATGCCGTTCCCAGCGCGGCTACCGCATTGGTAAAGCCCGCCTGATGCAGGGCAATTACATCCATGTAGCCTTCACAAATGAGAAAATAGGATTTCCGGGAGGCCTTTGCAAAGTTCAGCCCGTATAAATTCCGGCTCTTTTCAAATATTCTTGTTTCCGGCGTATTGAGATACTTGGGCACCTCCGGCCCGGCATTGCCCATAATTCTGCCGCCAAAGCCGATCACCCTGTGGTTGGCATCCATAATGGGAAACATTACCCTGTCCCGGAACTTGTCCCTTCCGCCCAGGCGCTCGTCGATGGTTACCAGACCTGTCTGGGATAGGAAATCATCCTCATAGCCCTGCTTTTTCAGATAACGGTACAGGTCATCACTGTACCGGTTGGAATAGCCCAGTCCAAAATGCCGGATGATACTCTCCTCCAGTCCCCGCTTCACCAGATAGTCATAGGCTGCCTGCCCCTCCGGGTTTTTAAACTGATAATAAAAATACATGGCCGCCAGTTTATTTACTTCCAATAATCTCCCCCTGAGGTCGGACTGTCTCTTCTGTTCCTCGGTCATCTCCTGCTCCGGGAGCGCAATCCCCGCTCTCTCCGCCAGATGACGAAGGGCTTCCAGAAAGGTATAATTTTCATATTCCATAATGAAGGTAAAGACATTGCCGCCGACTCCGCAGCCGAAGCAATGGTACATCTGCTTGGAACCGCTCACGGAAAAGGAAGGGGTCTTCTCATTATGGAACGGGCATAATCCCATGTGATTACTGCCTTTTTTCTGCAACCTTATGTAGGAGCCGATCACACTTACGATATCATTTCTGCTTCTGACTTCTTCCACCAGCTCGTCCGGATAAAACATCGTGCTCCTCCTCTTTCTGTCCATTCTATCTTCTGTCCCGTAAATGCAGTATCAAACATACTTAATATTCCCATATGGTATTTAATATACGCTCCATGCAGACGGGATCATCAATTCCTTGAATTTCGCCACCGCATAACGGTCCGTCATACCGGCAATGTAGTCACACACCACACGATAGGGCGGCTCGTCCAGGTTCTTCATTCTCTGTATGAATTCCTCCGGGAGCTTCTCCAGATGCTCCATATAATACACAAATAAGGTCTCCAGCAGACGCTCCGCCTGTTCTTCCTGGCTCTTGGCCCGTTGATTCATATATACATTCTTAAACATGAATTCCCGCAGACAGCGCATGGCTGCCTCTATGTCAGGAGACATGATAATATCATTCTTATTCTCACTGTTGGTTATAATATCATGCACCAGGGTATCCAGGCGTTTTCCCAGATTATGTCCCAGGATATCCGTATATTCTCCCGGAAGCTCTTCTTCCCGGATAATCCGTCCTCGGATTGCATCATCTATATCATGGTTAATATATGCTATCTTGTCACATAACCGAACAATCTTTCCTTCCAGGGTAGCCGGCCTTCCCTCCGTCTGATGATTGCGGATGCCGTCCCTTACCTCAGCCGTCAGATTCAGCCCCCTTCCGTGATTCTCCAGCACCTCGACCACCCGAATACTTTGCAGATGATGCTCGAAGCCCGTGGGACAAATTCGGTTTAAGGCTCTCTCTCCGGCGTGACCAAAGGGCGTATGCCCCAGATCATGACTCAGGGCAATGGCCTCCGTCAGATCCTCATTCAGCAGTAAGGCTTTTGCTATGGTACGCGCTATCTGGGACACCTCAAGGGTATGGGTTAATCTGGTTCTGTAATGATCCCCCTCCGGAGCCAGAAAGACCTGAGTCTTATGCTTCAGTCTTCGAAAAGCCTTACAGTGCAGGATGCGATCCCTGTCCCTCTGATAGACCGGGCGGATATCACAGGGTTTTTCCTCCACTTCCCTGCCTCTGGATTGGTCGGAAAATGCTGCATAGGGACTCAGTATCTCATGCTCTCTCAGCTCCAGCCTCTGCCGGATATTGCTGCACTGCCGATAATCTGTACTCTGTTCCATATCAATTCCTCCCTTCTGCATCCATATTACAAAATAAAGTCCCATGTTACAGGAATATAATGCGTGTTCCTACAATCTCAGGATACAATGTAAATATGGTTGTCCTTATAGCCTATACTACTAATATTCTACATAGTACTTCTATTTCCTTTTTTATTTTTAGATTAAATTTGATGCAAGGACGAGCGGCAAGAATTCGCTTGTTTTATATTAAGTAGGATTAAGGAAAGCCCGGATTACAGGAAACCCATTTCCCATAACCCGGGCCTTACATAAATTATTCTCATTCGCAGCAAGGCTTCCTTACCGCAGCCCGCCAAAGAATGATTGAATCGTGCCAGTCTTCAGGATTTGCCGCATTTATCCTTTGAGCCACAGGAGGAACAGCCGTCACAACAGGACTTCCCTTCCTTAATATTCCTTGTCTTTCTATAAATTACAAATCCGGTATAGCCGAGAATTAATACAATAAGAATGATTCCAGGCATAAGCAATTCTCCTTTCCCTAAAACAAACATACTGACAACCGCTATAGAAACAGGCTTCCAATCTGGTAAATCAGGGTAGATACCAGCATGGCAATCCCAAGCTGGAACAGGATGGTGAATACCGTCCACTTTGCCGAACGCATCTCTCTCTGGATTACGCCGATGGTGGCTGCGCAGGGAATATACAAAAGGCTGAATACCATCAGGGCATATGCATTCAGTGCGCCAAAGCCGCTGCCTGCAAGAATCTCCGTCAGGCTCTGCATTCCCTGGGGAGAAGTGATATTTCCTATTTGAAACAATACACTGAAGCTGGATACCACCACTTCCTTGGCTGCAATGCCGGAGATCAGAGCCACTACAATCTGCCACATTCCCAAGCCTGCCGGCTTTAACACCGGGGCAACTGCTCTTCCGGCGATGGCGCCGAAGCTT
Source organism: Bacillota bacterium (assembly GCA_023395555.1). GTDB lineage: Bacteria > Bacillota > Clostridia > Lachnospirales > Lachnospiraceae > Mobilitalea > Mobilitalea torta. The sequence continues at coordinate 64,790 of JAEWYQ010000032.1, read as the reverse complement.
TCCGACATATCGCTTACCATTCCCGACGGACCGAAGTTCAGGATAAACCAGATTACAACAGATGCTGCAAATATTGTTGTCCCTGCTTTCGTAAGATATTCCTTTACCTTCTCCCATACATAAATAAAAATGGTCCGCATATTGGGGGATTTGTATTCCGGCAGCTCGATCAGCAGGGTGTTGCTTGCACTCCGGTCTGATTTGTTGGTCAGGGCAAAGGCTACCAGGATCGCCACTGTAATTCCGATGAGATACATGGAGTATGCTGCCAGCATCGCATTTTTCCCAAAGAACATCTGAGAGAACAGCACATAGATGGGAAGCCTGGCACTGCAGGACATGAAGGGAGTTACCAATATTGTTTTCCTCCGGTCCCGCATGTTCTCAAGAGAACGGGACGCCATGATTGCAGGCACCGTGCAGCCAAACCCCAGCAGCATCGGGATAAATGCCCTTCCGGACAGACCCAGCTTGCCCATAATTCCATCCATAACATAGGCTACTCTGGCCATATATCCGCTGTCCTCCAGATATGCCAGAGCCAGGAACAAAATGAATATATTCGGGAGAAAGGTCAGGATTCCCCCTACTCCGGCAATAATTCCATCCACTATAAGGGAGGTCACAAAATGCCCTGCATTGATTTTCTCAAGGAGGAAGACCGCCCCATCAGAAAACACTTCCAAGCCCACCTCAAAGCCTCCCTTGATCCAGTCACCGATCTGGAAGGTGAAGAAGAATACCAGAGCCATAATTCCCAAAAAGATCGGCAGACCGAAAAACCGGTGGGTCAAAATCCGATCAACCTTATCGGTGGATGCAGCTTTTTTATCCTTATTTACCAGTACTTCCTCTATGATTTCTTCTATAAAATCATATTTTTGATTTATAATTTCTTCCTCATAACTGTGCTTAATGACTCTGGAAAGCTCCAGCGGATACTTTGCCATAACGGCTTCATCCATCTCCAGAAGCTTGATTGCATGCCAGCGGAGGTTGGGGATCTGGCCGTATTGATTCGTGAGCAGCTCACTGACCTCGTCAATCTTATCCTCAATGTCGTCACTGTACACAACAGGATATTCCTTATGGTGCTCATGACGGTGCTTCCGGCCATCCTCCAGCTTATGGGCATATTTCCCGCCCCTTCTGTCATGATGATGCTCCAGGTTAGAATCCAGCGTCTTATCCTTGTGATGGGATACGGTATGCATCAGTATATCCAGACCGGTCTTCTTCCTTGCGGATACAGGGATAACGGGAATGCCCAGCATCTCCGGAAGGCGGTGAAGATCAATCTCCATTCCCCGTTCTTCCACAATATCCATCATATTCAATGCAAGAACCACCGGTTTTCCCAGCTCGATCAACTGCAGGGTCAGGTACAGATTCCTCTCCAGGCTGGAGGCATCCACAATATTAATTATGACATCCACATTAGAATCCAGGATGTATTCACGGGTAAGCCGTTCCTCCATGGTGTAGGAGGTGAGACTGTAGATTCCCGGCAGATCCACCAGCCGGAAGCGGTGATCGTGATACCGGAAGGCCCCTTCCTTCTTCTCTACCGTAACTCCGGGCCAGTTCGCCACCTTCAAATTAGCCCCTGTATATGCATTAAACAGCGTCGTCTTTCCGCAGTTGGGATTTCCGACAAAGCCTACCTGTAATTCATTCTTCATCGGGATGCCTCCTTCGTATGTATCGTCTCCGCAATTTTTTCCCCCACGGCCAGCCTGGTGCCCCTGACCATAATGATCACAGCCCCGCTGCGGCTTCGATTCAGCACATTAATACTGGTTCCCCGGGTAAGTCCCAGCGCCTCCAGTCTCCGTCTCGTCGCAATATCCAGATTCAATGAGCTGACCTTATAGGTCGATCCTATTTCAGCATCCAATAGTGTCATAGTACGCTTCCTCTCTCAGTCGAAATGTAAAACTTTTGCTGTAATTGATAATAATTATCATTCGCTCCTACATTATAATCTTATACATCCCTTTTGTCAACCGAAGGATATTCCCCTTTGCCAATATAATCTTTTTTTCATCTATAATCGACACATTTCTCCACCAGCTGAATATGATATAGTAGGTAGTTGATTAGGCTGCAAGATGCCGGTCATACTACCCGATAGCAACGAAAATATCGGAGATCCGCCGCTCCGTTCGTTGTATATGAATGCATAAAGCTGCGCACTCAGATGGTTGAAAAAAGACCTGATTTCCTTCCTTGGAATCAGGTCTTTCCTCCATATGATAAGTTATCGGCCGCGCCGTCTATTTCGTCTCCCGGTTTCCTCTCATGGAATAAACACAGCCGCAATAATCCTGACGATACAGGGAATATTCCCTGGAAAGCTCGATGGATCGTTTGTATCCATTTCGTTTCTTGAAATCCGAAGGCAGATACCGGAGCCCATACTCTGCTGCCAGCCGGTTTCCGATTTCATTTAATTTATCCGCATTCTTATGAGGGCTGATGGACAGGGTGGATACAAAATATTCAAAGCCTTCCTCCTTCGCCATGCGTGCCGCCTCCCGAAGCCGGAGTTCATAGCATTCGAAGCAGCGGTCCCCTCCCTCCGGCTCACCTTCTTTACCCCGGACCGCTTCATAATACCGCTGCGGCTCATATGTCCCGGCCCGAAAATGAACTTTGCCGGCAAGAGGCATTGTCCCGATCAAATTCTTCTGCTCCTCTTCCCTTCGGGAATATTCTTCCGGGGGATAGATATTGGGATTGTAATAAAAAACCGTGATCTCGAAATAATGGGAAAGATACTCCAGCACATAGCTGCTGCAGGGTGCGCAGCAGCTGTGAATCAACAGCTTCGGTCTGCGGTTCTCCTCCCCAAGTCTTTCAATCAATTTGTCCAATTCCTTCTGATAATTCGTAGTTTGATGCACTAGATCAGCTCCAGCTTCCTTAATATATTCTCAAATTTATCCTGGTCAATGGGCTTTCCCGCATATGCCGTACAGCCCAGTTCAAATGCTTTGGTCACGTTTCTGCCCTCGTTCAAGGCGGTCGTCATAATGATCTTGGCCGTCTTTTCAAATGGAATTTGATGCTCCTTCTCGATTTCCCGGATTTTCTTCAGGGCCGCATATCCGTCCATGCCCGGCATCATAATGTCAAGGCAGACCAGGTCATAGCCTTCCCCGGCCTCCAAAGCCATGGTAAAGGCCTCCACCGCCTCCTGGCCGTCTACCGTAATATCGCATTCTCCATACTTTTGTAAAAATCTCATCATAAATTTTCTGCTTACAAAATCATCTTCTGCTAATAACACTCTCATTCCCTTCTTCCTCCCGGTTAAAATAGTTAAGTGTTACGCTGCTCCTGATAAGATTCTCCGTTTTCCTTTAAATAATCCTCTAAAAAAGAAAACAAACGCTCCATTTCCTCATCCGTGCCGATCGTAATCCTCAGATAATTATCAATTCTGGGGGCATTAAAATAGCGGACATAGATGCGATTCCTTCTCAATGCCTCGAAAATTTCCTTTGCCGGAAGTCTCTTGTGGGAGGCAAGGATAAAGTTGGCCCCGGATTCTGGAAAATGAAAGCCCAGCTCCCGAAGTCTCTGCTCCGATCTTGCCCTGGTCTGCAAAATCCTGGATATCCTGTTTTTATAATACTCCGCATCCTTCACCGCCTCCACTCCTGCCTGGATGGAGGTCAGATTCATGGTATACGAATTGATAGAATATTTCACATCGTTCAATGCTTTAATCAGTGCCGGATTCGCCATCGCATAGCCAATTCTCATCCCTGCCATGGAGCGGGACTTAGAGAAGGTCTGAACCACCACAAGATTATCATACCGCCCGATCAGCTCCACCGCTGATGCGCCGGAAAAATCAATATATGCTTCATCCACAATCACGATCACATCCTGATTGTGCTTCAGGATATCCTCTGTCAGAGATAGTTCCTCGTAAATGGAGGTAGGGGCATTCGGATTGGCAATGACAATTCCCCCGTTGTCCTTATAATAATCCTCTCTTCTGATTCGGAAGTTCTCATCCAGCTCCGGCCTCTCGTACGGGATACGATACAGATCGCACCAGACCGGATAAAAGGAGTAGGTAATGTCGGGGAATAATACGGGCTTCCCGGAATTAAAAAAGGTCAAAAATGCTGTGGCAAGTACATCATCCGATCCCACTCCCACAAAAACCTGCTCCGGCTTCAATTGATAGTAACGGGCCAGTTCCGAAACCAGGGGCTCCCCCTTCACATCGGGATACCGTCGTAAAAGATCCGCGTCCAGCTCTTCCAGAACGGCCTTTACTCCGGGAGCCGGAGGATACGGATTCTCGTTGGTGTTCAGCTTCACCATATCCCTGCTGTCCGGCTGTTCTCCCGGAATATAAGGAACTACAGAACGAATATTTTTTTCCCAAGGTCTCCTCATCTCCCATACTCCTTCGCAAGCTGACGGAATCTGGGCAGGGACCGCTCAATCATGCCATAATCCACACAGTAGGCAATTCTGCAATAGCCCGGACATCCGAAGGAAGATCCCGGCACAACCAGAAGATTATGCTTCTTAGCCGCGGCGGAGAATGCCTTATCATCCTCCTCCAGAGCTTTTACAAAGAGATAGAAGGCTCCCTGGGGCTTTACGCATTCATAGCCGAAGGAAACCAAATTGTTATACAGCAATTCCCGGTTGCGGTTATAGATTTCCACATCCACTTTAGCCTCCAGGCACCTTGCCACCGCCCGCTGAATCAGGGAAGGGGCATTCACATAGCCCAGTATCCGGTTCGCCACATTGACCGCTGCCGCTATCTCTGCAAAATCGTCCACCTCCGAAGGAATTACAAGATATCCGATTCTCTCTCCGGGAAGGGAAAGGGATTTGCTGTAGGAATAGCCTACAATGGTATTCTTATAGTATTGGGTAATATATGGCACCTCTGCCCCGTCATAAACCAGCTCCCGGTAAGGCTCATCTGAGATCAGGTAGATGGAGGTATTATATTCTTTCTGCTTACGATACAGAATCTCTGCCAGCTCCCGTATTGTTTCCTCGGAATATACCACTCCGGTGGGATTATTGGGGGTATTGACAATAACCGCCTTGGTTCTTCCGGAAAGCTTCTGCTCAAATTCCGTCAGATTCGGCTGGAAATCAACCGTGTTGGGACTGACCACCACCAGCTCTCCGTCAAAATTGCTGACATAATTGCGGTACTCCCCGAAGAATGGTGCAAATACCATGACTTCATCTCCGGGATTCAATAATGTCTTAAGGATTACATTCAATCCTCCTGCAGCTCCTACGGTCATCACGATATTTTCATAATTAAAATTCGTATCATATCTGCCGTTAATGGAGCCTGCTATCCTCTCTCTGACATCCTCAAAACCGGAATTGTTCATATATCCGTGAAGTAAATTCGGTGAATCCTCCTGAATCACCTGAAGAAGTGATTCCTTAATCTCTGCGGGCGGTTCTACACTGGGATTGCCCAGGCTGAAATCAAATACATTTTCCGCACCGTGGATTGCAGCCAGCCTCTTCCCTTCTTCAAACATCGCTCTGATGACAGAGCTGTTCTTTACTAATCCAATCATTTTTTCTGAAATCATCGTATCCCTCTTTTCCGCCGCAGCCACACAAACACTGACCAACGGCAAGCCGTCTCCTTAGGTTTATTATTCAAAAAAGCTTACCGAAACCGGATATCCAGATATGATTTTACAATCTCCACACATTTATCAAAACCAAGCTTGCTGCTGTTTAAGCAAAGATCATAATGCCTGGCATTCTCCCACTCTCTTCCGGTGTAGTATTTGTAATACTCCGCCCGGTGCTTATCAATGGCAAGAATCTGCTTCTCCGCCTCCTTCTCCGATTTCCCGGTGAGTTCCATCATAGTGTTGATACAATCCTGCAAGGGAGCATGAACAAACAGACGAACCAGATTCGGATAATCTTTCAGGATGAAATCGGCACATCTTCCTATAATAATACAGCTCTCTGTATTGGCCAGTTCCTTGATGATCTTGGCCTGATAATTAAATAAATTATCATTGGATACAAAATCATCGCTGTCCGGAGGAATTAGCTCTCCTTTATAAATATTGCTGGCTATCTTAAAGAGCAGGCTCTTCTTCAGCTTTTCATCCGCCTTTGCAAAAAGCTGCTCATTAATCCCGCTGTCATCGGAAGCCAGCCGGAGCAGATCCCTGTCATAGTAGGGTATCCCCAGCTCCTCCGAAAGCATCTTGCCGATGGTACGGCCGCCGCTTCCGTATCCCCGCGCTATTGTAATTACATACTTTTCCATATAACCCCTGCCTTTCTTGCTGCAGTTAATCATTCCGCCTGCACCTGTCGGAAGAACACATCAACACTTGGAAGAAAGCCATGACAAACGGTGCGTTATTCACCCAGATATGCCTTCTTCACAGATTCATCGTTCATCAGCTTCGATGCGTCTCCTTCTAACACTATACTTCCAGTTTCCAAAACATATGCACGGTTTGCAATGGAAAGGGCTTTTTTAGCATTCTGCTCTACCAGCAGCACCGTGGTTCCGCTTTGGCTGATCTCTTTAATAATATCAAAAATTTCCTCTACCAGAATCGGAGATAACCCCATGGAGGGTTCGTCCATCAGGATAATGCGCGGATGGGACATCAAGGCTCTTCCCATAGCCAGCATCTGCTGTTCGCCTCCGCTCAAGGTACCGGCAATCTGGGATTTCCGCTCCTTCAGTCTGGGAAAACGCCGATACACCTTCTCCACAGTCTCATCAATTTCTTCTTTGTCCCTTCTGGTATAAGCACCAAGCTTCAGATTCTCCAATACCGTAAGCTCCTGGAAGATTCTCCGCCCCTCAGGGACATGGGCCATTCCCATGGATACAATCCTATGAGCCGGAAGCTTCCCCAGCTCCACTATACCGGAAGAGGAACCGCCTCCTTGGGCTTTGCCGCTCTTTGCATCATGGCTGCCGTCCCCTCCGTCAAACTCCATGGAGCCGGACTTGGCAGGTACCAGACCGGTGATGGTATGCAAAATAGTAGTCTTGCCCGCACCGTTTGCACCAATCAAAGCAATAACCTCTCCTTCATTTACATGAAAAGAAATACCCTTAATCGCATGGATAACCCCGTAGTATACATTCAAATCTCTGACAGATAATAAGGCCATGCCGCCCCTCCTAATCTTCTAAGCTTTATTTATTACCGCAATGTGCACGGCACAAAATCCGGATGTTCCTTCTTCGTATTATTCGCCAAGATATGCCGTAATCACCGCCGGATTATGAAGCACCACCTCCGGAGTTCCCTTTGCCAGCTCCGTGCCGAAATTCAATACCAGCAGTTCCTCACAAATTCCTGCTACCAGTTTCATATCATGCTCAATCAGTAGAATCGTAATATGAAATCGATCCCTGATCAGCCGGATGGTATCCATCAGCTCCGCTGTTTCATTGGGATTCATGCCTGCCGCCGGTTCGTCCAGTAAGAGCAGCCTGGGATTGGTCGCCAGGGCCCTGGCGATTTCCAGCTTTCTCTGTTTCCCATAGGGAAGATTGGAAGCCAATGTATGCTCCTCCCGGTCCAAACCAAACACCTCCAGAATCTCTCTGGCTGTCTGATTCATCTTCTCTTCCGTTTTATGATAGGAAGGAAGCCGCAGCAAGCTTGCAAAAAAGGAATACTTCTCCCGGTTGTGGAGGGCGGCCTTTACATTGTCCAGAACAGACATATTCCGAAACAGCCGGATATTCTGAAAGGTTCTCCCGATTCCGGCGATACTGATGTCTGAAGTGGATTTCCCGGCGATACTCATCCCATCCAGCAGAATCACTCCGTCTGTCGGCTGGTATACACCGGTCAGCAGGTTAAAAACCGTAGTTTTTCCCGCACCGTTGGGGCCGATGAGCCCAAAGAGCTGCCCCTCTTCTATCTTTAAATTCACTTCATCTACGGCGCGAAGCCCGCCGAAGGAAATTCCCAGGTTTTTTGTTTCTAATAATGCCATACTTAATCCTCCCAAGATATACCCGCAGGCTTCTTATTTACCAAATCCCAAGATCTTGGAAAGCTTGGAAAATCGGTCACTTTCCTGCATTCTGATCTTCAGATTGGAATGGTTAAACAGCATCATTGCAATTAACAGTACTGCGTACATCAGCATCCGGTAATCCCGGATCGGCCTCAGGAACTCCGGCAATACCGTCAAAATCGTTGCCGCGATAACGGAGCCCTTGATGCTGCCCATACCGCCCAGAACCACATAGACCAGAATATCGATGGAGCGGTCATAACCATAGCTACTGGGTTTTATAATGGATACATTATGTCCGCCGATGGCTCCCGCCGCCCCGGCAAAAAACGCAGCCACAGCAAAGGCCATAATCCGATACCGGCTGGTATGAATTCCGATGGATTCCGCCGCAATAATATTATCCCGTATGGAGGTGATCGCCCTTCCATGCCTGGAGTTAACCAGATTCCTGCATAGAATAATCGTAAGAACTACCGCAATATACACCCAGGTGTAGTTGGCATAGGTTTCAATTCCGGATACCCCCATGGTTCCTTTATTTACAATCAGATTACCCGCTTCATTCCTTCCTGCCGGCAGCTTCAAGGCATTGATAACGGAACGGATGATTTCACCAAAAGCCAAAGTAACAATTGCAAGATAGTCTCCCCTGAGACGCAGTACCGGAATCCCGATTAAGAAGCCGGCAAGGGCGGCAAGAATACCTCCCAGTAAAATCGCGATCAGGAATTCAATGGGACCCGGCAGATTTACATTCAGTGTAAATAATGCCCCGGCAAAGGCTCCCAGGGACATAAATCCTGCATGTCCCAGACTCAGCTCTCCCAAAAAGCCCGTTACCAGATTCAAGGATACCGCAAGAATTATATTAACCCCGATCGGTACCAGAAGAGCCTTGCTCTGCCGGTTTAAAATGTTCAATTCCACAAGAGCGGTGATGATCAGATATACTGCTGCAATGACCGCCAGCTTTATTATAATGCCTCTGGTTCCGGAGCCCGGCTTCCTGATCTCTGATGCTTTTTCAATCTTCATATTCTCCTCCATTCTCACAAAAGCCTGCATACAAATTCATAGGTCCTACACTTTCTCAATACGTTTCTTGCCCAGCAGTCCTGTAGGCTTAAGTAAGAGCACCAGGATCAGAACGCCGAATACAATTGCATCGGCAAGCTCTGAGCTGATATATGCCTTGGAGATACTTTCGATCAGACCGAGAATAATGCCTCCCAGCATTGCGCCGGGGATACTTCCGATTCCCCCCAGCACTGCCGCTACAAAGGCTTTGATACCGGGCAGCGCACCCATGGTGGGATTCAGAGACTGGTACTGGCTCAGATACAGGACACCTGCAATTGCTGCCAGGCTGGAGCCAATGGCAAAGGTCAGGGATATGGTCCGGTTCACATTGATTCCCATCAGCTGTGCCGCACCCTTATCCTCCGACACCGCACGCATGGCACTGCCCGCTTTTGTTTTATGGATAAACAGGGTTAATATAATCATCGTTACCAGAGTTACCAGCAGAGTTACGGCTGTTATTCCGGCAATGGATACCTTCCCGATTGTAATCGTCTTAACATTTACGATAGATGCAAAAGGCTTGGGATTGGCGGTAAAAATCAGCATCGACGCATTCTGAAGAAAGAAGCTGACACCGATCGCCGTAATCAGCACCGCAAGGGGAGGCGCCTTTCTCAGCGGCTTATATGCAATCCGCTCTATCGTAATTCCAAACACCGCACATAATACGATGGTCAGCAGAACCGCCAGCGGTACAGGCAGTTTCAGCAAAACCACAAACACGTAAAGACCATAGGCCCCTACCATAATAACATCACCATGAGCAAAATTGATCATTTTGGCGATGCCGTACACCATGGTATAGCCCAGCGCAATCAATGCATAGATACTTCCTGTTCTCAATCCGTTGATTAATTGCTCAATCAGTTCAATCACGCTATTCATTAAGCCTCACCTCATATTTTCCGGCTGAAAGGGCATTTTTCAGCCTTATCCTTCGAACTTCCCCTTTGAACAGGATTATATAAAACCACAGATAAGAACGAAAAGGAGGCATAGCGTCTCCCCCTCGTTCTTATGTAAATCAACTTATATTGCTGTTTTTCCGGCAATGAATTGCCGGGAGCAACAGGGTATTTATTTCGATATATACTTTCCGTCACGGATCTCTACAAAGTTAGCTCCCTTATTGGGTTCGCCATTGGCATTAAAGGTCATGGAACCCGTTAAACCATCAACCGTGATCTGTGTCATGGCTGCGATTAACTTGTCATTATCCGTGCTTCCGGCCTTCTCCAGCGCTGCCGCGATTACATAGATACTGTCATAGCCGTCTGCTGCAAACTGATCCGGTATTGCCTTATACTTCTCATCATACTTTTTAACAAAATCTGCGGTCTTGGCATCTGTTGCACTGGCATTGAAGGGTGTTAAGAATACGGCACCCTCTAACACAGCGGGATCAACGGTCTGAGCAATAACACCGTCCCAGCCGTCGCCGCCCAGGAAGGGAAGGCTCATTCCCAGCCCGGCTGCCTGAGTAGTAATCAGAGCTGCTTCCTTATAATAGGAAGGAATGAAAATCACTTCCGCATCCGTGCCCTTAATCTTCGTTAACTGGGTATTGAAATCAACATCACCCTCTACAAAGGATTCATTCGCCACAACCGTTCCTCCGTTTACGGCAACCTGATCAACAAAGGCCTGCATCATGCCGGTACTGTAGTTATCGGAATTGTTATAAATTACTGCAATTTTAGTATATCCATTGTCCTTCGCATAATTCGCCATGGTCACACCCTGCAGAGGATCGGTAAAGCAGAGACGGAAGGCGTTGTCATACTTAGTCAGACCTGCTGCAGAACCGGAGGGTGTCAGCATCAGAATGCCTTCCTCCTTAGTCAGATCGATGATACCCAGTCCGGCATCCGAGGTTACCGTTCCCATCAGCGCATTAATTTTAGCATCCATTAAGGCATTGAATGCAGTTACTGCTTTGTCCGGCTGAGCTTCATCATCCATAAAGTTCAGCTCCAGAGTAAGCTTCTTGCCGCCAACCGTAACTCCTCCTGCCTTATTGATCTCTTCGATGGCAATTTCAGCTCCCTGCTTTACAGAGGTGCCGTAGGAAGCGGCATCACCGGAGATCGGTCCGATACCGCCGATTATAAATTTGTCCCCCGCCGCAGGACCGCAGCCTGCAAGGGATGCTGCTGTCAGAGAAAGGATCAGGCCTAACCCCATCATTTTCTTAATATTCTTTTTCATAAAATCCCTCCTGTTGATTGGACTTCCGAGGAAGCCGTTAATACATGAACTCTCTATTACAGGAAGAAGAATTTCCTTCCTATAATACAATAAGGCGTTCGTGCGTGGCTAGGACAAATGTCCTTGATGTGCGAACGTCTTTATCTTAGGTTATATAATAACCCCGCATAATTGATTTGTCAATATAATCTTTTAATGTGTTAAAGTATGTGTGACAGACCAACCTGCGGATACAACCGGACATAATGCCCTACACACAGTACAAGGATTGGTGTCAGATTGGTGTCAGGCACCAATCCCCGCGATCCCCGCATCACCAATTTAATCTAGGATAGTTCTCCCCCGCATTTATCGCAGAAATCCAGCCCCTCCAGGGTAATTCCTCCGCAATCGGGGCAGATGATTTTGGCCGGCAGTATCTCCCGTTCCACGATCTCGTACTCCAGATCGGGATCCTCCTCCGGGTCTTCCGTATCCCGTTGGCTTTCCTCACTGCCATATCCCCAGCCCTCTTCACCGGTCTCCGAATCCTCCGCCGGGTCCTCTTCCACAAAGTCTTCCTCCGGTATTTCATCTTCTGAGATATCCTTTCTGAAGCCGTCCTCCGCTGTTCTTCCTGCGGCTTTGCTTTTGCGAAAAAGTTTTTTTAATAATGACATACCCCATTCCCCCTTCCGCTTCCAGATATTAAAACCATTGATTTTCCGGCATTCCTTTTATATTATTTTCCCGATAGGAGTATCTGTTTGCTCACACCGCGCATTTCAATCACCGGAACGCCCCTGCCCTCAATATAATCCCTGGTAATAATGACTCTTCCGATGTTCTCATCCTTCGGGATCTCATACATGATATCCAGCATAAGCTCCTCTAATATGGCGCGCAATGCCCTCGCACCGGTCTTTTTCTCCAATGCCTTGGCCGCGATTGCTTCCAGCGCCTCCGGTACAAACTGCAGATCCACCTCATCCATAGCCAGCAAGGTCTGATACTGCTTCAGTATGGCGTTTCTCGGCTCCTGAAGCACCTGAACCAGCATGTCCTTTGTCAGCCCTTCCAAAGAGAAGAGAATCGGAAGCCTGCCCAGGAATTCCGGAATCATGCCATACTCCCTCAGATCATCCAGATTGACTTTTTGCAGCAAATTCGGTTCATCATCGTATTTATCCTTCAAATCCGCCCTGAAGCCGATGGAGCTCTGCTTGTTCAAACGTGCCTTTATGATCTTGTCCAGATCCGGGAATGCTCCGCCGCAAATGAATAGGATATTCTGTGTGTTCACCGTAGTCATGGGAACCATTGCATTCTTGGAGGATGCGCCCACAGGAACCTCCACGCTGCTTCCCTCCAGAAGCTTCAGCAATCCCTGCTGCACGGATTCCCCGCTCACGTCACGGCTGTTGGTATTGCGCTTCTTGGCGATTTTGTCAATCTCATCAATGAACACAATTCCCCGCTCCGCCTTCTCAACATCATTATCCGCGGCCTGGAGCAGCTTGGATATCACGCTTTCCACATCATCACCGATGTATCCGGCCTCCGTCAGGGAGGTGGCATCTGTGATTGCCAGGGGAACATTCAGCAGTCTGGCCAGAGTCTTCACCAGATAGGTCTTTCCGCTGCCGGTAGGGCCTATCATCAGCATATTGGATTTATCAATCTCCACCTCCGGCTGCGTATGGTTTCCGATGCGCTTATAGTGATTATAAACAGCAACAGAGATAACCTTCTTCGCATGCTCCTGTCCTACAATGAATTCATCCAGGCTCGCCTTGATCACATGGGGTGACGGTATGCTTTTCCTGTCAAAGGACTGGGGAGCCTTGCCCTCCTCCGGCTTTTTCTTCTTCAGCTTCTGAGCGTTAGGAATATCCCCCGGCATTCCGGACAGATTCATGATATTCATGTTGGGATTAAAGCCCATCATCTGCAGATATGGATTGTCCGGCTTGTTGATGGTATCAAAGGTTTTCTGCATACAATCCGCACAGATAGTGATCTGGTTGGGAATATGAATCATCTTGCCGGCTTTGCTTTCCGGTCTCCTGCAAAGATAGCAGACCTCCTCATAATCCTTATGTTCATTCTGGCCCTTATGCTCCTGATCAGTAGAATCCTTGGTGCCGTCTATGTTAATATCGTCAAAATTATTACTCATTATTTCCTCCGTTTCTTCCCTCCATTTGCTGTGGAGAAGCGTCATTTTATCAAATATTATAGCTTATCTGCAGGTATCACACAATAGTCTATTCTTTAAGCTTTCATTAATATTTAATAAAAAACGGGAGCAATGCAAAGAACTGCAATGCTTCCGTTTTCTGAATCTGTTTCTTTAAAAATTACTCTGCCGGTCTCTTCCCCAGACTGATACTTACCCTTCCTTCCCGATACTCGCTGGAGGATTTTCTCATATAGGTCACCTCGACGTAAGTTCCCACACGCTTGCTGGTAACATAATTCCTCAATTGGGTGATGGAGGTTATCTCAATATCATCGACCCGGGTAATGATATCACCTGACAGCAGACCCGCTTTCTCAGCAGCCCCTCCCGGCGACACTTCTTTCACATATACTCCAATCGGCATGTTGAGGTAAGAAGATATCTCCTCCGTGACATCATCTCCTGCAATGCCCAGGTATCCCTGCTCCTCCTCTTTCAGAATCTCCCGGCTCATCAGTTCATTGATAATTGGAACCGCACGGGAAATGGGAATGGCATAGCCCATACCTTCCACCTCGTTGGAGGCATATTTTACCGTGTTGATTCCGATTACCTCACCGTCCAGGTTGAGCAGGGCTCCGCCGCTGTTGCCCGGATTGATGGCCGCATCGGTCTGGAGCAGAATCATCTTATTTGTTTCATAGCCGTCCGTTACCTCTACCTCCCGGTCCCTTGCGCTGACATAGCCCACGGTGACCGACTGGCCGTAGCCCAGGGCATTGCCTATGGCAATTGACATCTGGCCGACCTTGGTATTCTCGGAATCCCCCAGTTTGGATACGGAGATGGCATCCAGTGTGGACTGTTCCAAGCTTTCCACATCCACGCATACCACTGCAAGATCCGCTACCGCATCCGTTCCCTTAATGACCGCCATCGCTTCTTTCCCGTCGATAAAAGTTACCTTGATGGCACTGCTTCCCGCCACCACATGATTATTGGTTGCTATCAACAGTTCCTTTTCATTCTTTCCTACAATGAAACCGGAACCGGAGCCTTCCACCTCCTGGTTGTACTGCCTGCCGAACCAATCCACAGCCTGGGTACCTGTGATATTGATGGAAACGATGGAGGGCATGGCCCCCTCCACAATCTTGCTGACAGCCGAGCGTTCCCCCACTGTCACCTTTCCCGGTGAGGTGAAGGCAATCTTATATTTCTCATTCGGGGCGTTTGCCTCAGTAAAGATTTTGCTCATCCGGTCAGGGGAGGAATCCGGATTCATTGCATAATAAATTTGCTGGAAGCCGACAAAGCTTACGGCTGCAATCAGCCCGAAGCTCACCGCCTTGGTAACGAATTTCACCGCTTTATTGGCCGGCTTACGCTCCTTTTTTTGCTTCTTCTCCCCATTGCCCATCTGGTCGGTGCCATACTGCCAGGAATTTGCACCCGAATGATAGCCGTTTTGGTTATGGCCGGGCTGGCTGAAATTTGGCTGGGAATAATTCGGATGAGGAGTAATCTGCCGGAAACCATTGGGATGCGAATAATTCCCGCCGGCATTATTGGGAGATCCATTATGATGATAGCCGGGATGGGAATAACCTTGTCCCGCATTATTGAAATTGGAATTCGGATACCCGGTGCCGGCACCGCCCGGGTAATAATTCGGACCTCCGGGATTCGGGTTATTATAATTCGGACCATTGGAATTAAAACCTCCGGGATTCGAATTGCCCGGATTGAAACCGCCCTGGTTCATGCCGGATTGATTCAGACCCGCATTGCCACCCGCATATGGATTATCGGAATAGCTGCCAGGATTCCCGGGCTGCACTCCATTGGATATATTCTCTGCCCAGAAGCTATATTCAGGAACCCTGCCATTGGGATTCTGAGGGTTGTTTGTATTTTTATCATTTTCTTCCGGCCTTACATTGTTGTTATCAAAATCATCCATTAAAACTCCACTCCTTTCGTCTATCGGAATATTTCCATGAATTCTTTTTTAGAAGCAGTATACCACCTTTTTGTGTTTAGATTGTGAAAATATCCGTAATATTTATATATTTTTGTCGGCTGTCTTAAAATAAACTTAAGAAAATTTATGTTGTTGAAATCCCTGCGATCATGTATTATATTAGAGGTGATGCAGCTCATTAATACAGCAAAGTAGGTGTTGATATGATTAAAGATAATCAAAAGATGTTTAATCGGCTCCACGTCCTGATGGATGCCTGTACCATAGCTATTGCCTACCTGTTCTCCTATTATCTCCGGTTCCACAGCCCTTTGACAAGCCTGTTCACCATCCTGAAAGCAGAGAGGAATACCTTCTACTCCGTTGATGTATATGCGCTGAGGCTGACCTTTATCATTCCGGTGTATTTGTTCGTATATTATTTTGCCCATTTGTATACCCCCAAGCGGGGTAAGCGCAGGCTGGCCGAGGTGTCTAATCTCATTCTGGCTAATACCTTCGGCTTTACCACCTTCCTTTCCTTCCTGTATATGACCAAGGATTTGAATTTCAACATCTCCCGGCTTTTCCTGGGCTTTTTCTTCCTTTTGAACATTGCCCTGGGCATCGCTTCACGAATGGTCCTGTCCCAGATTCTGCGGACCGTCAGACGGAAGGGCTATAATTTAAAGCATGTGATCCTGGTTGGATATGGACATGCTGCGGAGGCTTATATTGACCGCATCTTCGCCAACCCCCAATGGGGTTATTATATCCACGGTATCCTGGATGATAACATCGAGGCCGGCACCATGTATAAGAAGATTCCGGTCATTGGGAGCATCACGCATCTGGAAGCCTTCCTGGAGAAAATGACCTTGGATGAAATCGCAATCACCTTAAGTGTCAATGAATATGAAAAGCTGGAAAGCATTGTGGCTATCTGTGAAAAATCCGGTGTTCACACCAAATTTGTTCCGGATTACTACAGTTTCATACCGACTACCCCCTATACGGAGGATTTGTACGGTCTGCCCGTCATTAATATCCGCAACGTTCCCTTAAGCAATACCTATAACCAGGTAATCAAGCGGATGATCGACATCGTGGGAGCAATCGCTGCTTTGATTCTGTTCGCCATTCCCATGGTGCTGGTAGCGGTTCTGATCAAGCTCACCTCTCCAGGACCGGTGATTTTCTCCCAGGTTCGCATCGGAAGGCATAATAAGGAATTTAAAATGTACAAGTTCCGTTCCATGGAGATCCAGGTAGAGAAGGAAGAGAAAAAAGCCTGGACCACCCGCAGCGATCCCCGGGTGACCGGCATCGGTAAGTTTATCCGAAGAACCAGCATCGATGAATTTCCCCAGTTCTTTAATGTATTAAAAGGGGATATGAGTCTGGTGGGACCCCGGCCGGAGCGCCCCTTCTTTGTAGAGAAGTTCAAGGAGGAGATTCCCCGCTATATGATCAAGCATCAGGTTTCTCCCGGTCTTACAGGCTGGGCACAGATCAACGGCTACCGGGGCGATACCTCCATACGCAAGCGTATTGATCATGATCTGTATTATATCGAGAACTGGACTCTGGGCCTTGATTTTAAAATATTATTCTTAACTATTTTTAAAGGATTTATCAATAAAAATGCATACTGACACAGTCTGAACCGGACAGGAAAGGCAGGTACGAGGGCAGCAATGGCGCGGGAACGGAAAAGAAAGAAAAAAGGCAAGCTATATCTTGTCCTGTTTTTTGAAGTATTTGCTATTTTATCGATTTTCGCTATATTCTATATTAATGGCAAGATGAGCCGAATTAATTATGTGAATGTAAACGACCATTCCATTCAGAAAAATGAAGTTGAGATTAAGACGGAAGGCTACCGCAGCATCGCCCTGTTTGGTGTGGACTCCCGGAGCAATGCTCTGGAGAAGAATACCCACAGCGATACCATCATGATTGTCAGCATCAATAATAAAACCAAGGATATAAAATTAGCTTCCATTTACCGGGATACCTATGTGAATATCCCGGGAGAGGGCTATGATAAGATCAACGCTGCTTATTTTAAGGGCGGATACTCCCTGGCCCTCAGCACCATCAACCGGAATTTTGACCTGGACATCAGTGAATTCGTCACCGTTAATTTTGCAGCCATTGTCAATGTCATTGATATTCTGGGAGGAATTGAACTGGATATTGCCAAGAACGAATTAAAATATTTAAATGGTTATGTCCGGGAGCTGAACAAAATCAACTCCACTCAGGTATCCGGCCTGAAATCAGCCGGAACACAGCTGGTGAATGGTACCCAGGCTACCGCTTATGCAAGAATTCGCTACACCTCAGGGGATGATTTTAAACGGACAGAACGCCAGCGCATCGTAATCCAGAAAATATTGGACAAGGTGAAGGATTCCGATCTCTCCACTGTCAATTCCATCGTGGATGAGATGCTGCCCCAGATCTATACCAATCTCACCGCCGCGGAGATCCTGGCTCTGGTTAAGGATGTCTTCTCTTATGATATCGTGGATAACACCGGCTTTCCTTTTGAAAAAGACGCCCATAACTATAAAAAGGTATCCTATGTGTTCCCCATTAACCTGCAGGAGAATGTGGCCAGACTCCATGAATTCCTATATGACAAAACCGGGTATACCCCCAGTTCTACCGTGATGGATTATTCTTCCTACGTGGAGGGAATCCGTACAAGCAAATAGTCCGCCGTTTCTCTCATTCCAACAAAGCCAGCAGACGTTCTGTTGCCCTGGCATCCCTGATTCCATAGAAGCGCTCCGTAAAACGGGAGGCCTTGTGTAATTCAAAGGCTTCCCGACGGATGATCTCTGCCGCCTCATGAGCGGTATAGACCACCGGACCGGGGACAAAGGAGGCATATTCGTAGTAGAAGCCCCTTCCCTGCTCTGAGAATTCCTCATAATCATAAGCGTAAAAGATCATGGGGCGTCCGGTAAGGCAGTATTCAAATATAATGGAGGAATAATCCGTAATCAGAATATCCGATGCCAGCAGCACCGTATTAATATCTTTCTCAAAGGAGAGCTGAAGAATATTCTCTCCCAGTTCTACCTGCCGGAAGGCTCCGGCAATCTGCGGATGCAGCTTCAGTGCCAGGCAATAATCCCTCGGCAGCTCTCTGCCCAGCTCTCTGATGGTTTCGATGAGACGGGGATTCTGCCGGGGGTCGTCCCGGAACGTGGGTGCATACAGAATCAGCTTCTTCTCCCCGGGTATTTTATATTTTGCGTAAATATACTCCTTCTCCCTGCTGCTTCCCGCAGCCTTCGCCTCCTGGATTCTGCGAAGCAGCTCATCCGTTCTGGGAAGGCCGATGGGATAAACCACTTCCTCCTTCACGCCAAAGGCTCCGGCATAGAGCTGCTTTATATCCGGGGAATTCACAATCAGATGAGTAATATTTTTATTGGCTCTCTTCTCCAGCTTTCCCAGACGTCCTGTGTTGACATCCTGCCCAAATTTCTTGATGGTACCGGTGCCATGCCACAGCTGCACCACCTTCGTTCCCTTTCGCCTGCGAAGATAGGCATAGGGAAGGAATACATTATCCAGCAGCACCAGCTCCGCTCTTGCCAGCTCATAGGGTTTTTGAAAGAAGAAAGCCAGCAGGGTTCTGATTCCGGACAGACGCCTTACCGCCCCTGTCTCTTTTTTGGTCAGATAGGAAAAGGTATAACCCTCCCGACGGTTCTTCAACACTGCGGCAGCGATGCTCACATTGCTTCCTGGTCCGTCATCATGGGTCATAATGCAAAATACTCTTTTCTTTTGAACGGGTGCCAGCCGGCACAGATTATAAACCAGTGCAAACAGGCGGTAACCAAGGGTTTTCATCATGAGCGTTACTCCTATCCTCCGTTTTCTCCGGCCTTTGTATGTAAGATCGCGGAATAAAATCTATTGTGTCAGGGTCTGAATCAGCTGGGTCACCCTCTGAGAAGCCCTTCCGTCATCCGCATGGTTGTATTTGAGATAGAAGGCTTCCTCCCGTTCCCTATACTCTGCCCGGTCATAGTTCTTAATTGCCTCGATCAGCTCCCCGGTGGTCATCGTCACCGGTCCGGGAGCCTCTGCAAGAAAATCAAAATAGAAGCCCCTTAAGGTGTCCTTATACTCCTCCAGATCATAACAGAAAAAGAACATGGGTCTTCTCAGCAGACTGTAGTCAAACATAACCGAGGAATAATCGGTAATGAGCATATCGGAGACCAGGTATAGATTTGAGATATCATAGCTTAAATCACAGGGATAGATGAAGCCCTGGTAAGGGCTCCAGTCAATCTGGTCCATCACAAGGTAGTGGTACTTTACAATCAGAACATATTCCTCTCCAAGCCTCTTCTGAAGCTCGGCAAAATCCAGGGCAGGATTAAACTTATACTTTCCCTTTCCATAGAATTCATTATCCCTCCAGGTCGGCGCATAGAGCAGGATCTTCTTATCCTGGGGCAACCCCGCCTTCCGTTTCAGCTCCCGGATACTGTCCGGGTTGTTCTTTGCAAACAGAACGTCATTCCTGGGATAGCCGATCTCCAATACCTCCTTATCAAAGGCAAAGGCCCTCCGGAATATCTCGGTAGAATAATGATTCTGGGAAATCAGATAGTCCCATGTCCTGGTATTGTTATAGAAATTCTTTTTATAATTCTCAATCCCGCCTTCTCCGGCCATAAATACGGCATCCATATCCAGGGCCAGCTTCTTCAGCGGCGTTCCATGCCAGGTCTGGATATAGGTACTGCCCGGTTTCTTGACGATATATTTGGGCAGACGGGTGTCACATACCCAGATTCCTGCTGCCGCAAATAAATAAAAATAGAGAAAGCGGCTCCTTTTTACCGGAACAGCCGCTCCCGGAAGCGGAGTTCTCACATCCTCCAGAATGAAGTAACAACGGTATTGCCGGTCCAGTCCCTGGCGCACCATTTCCTCGTAGATTGCCCTGGGGTTTCCCGTATAATTCCGTCCCAGATTGCTCTCAAATAAAATAATCTTTTTATTCACCGGCAGGCATCTGACACCCAGCCGGTATACTCCCAACACCAGAGATTTCAGCCTCTTCTTCACTTTCTGCTTCTGCTTTTTGAATCTGTTCGGCAGTGATAGACTCATATGTTCCTCTTTTCAATATTCATTTTATATTATTAACTTGTGCGCAGCAATTTTAACGCTTTCCCCTTAATTTGTATTTCCCATATTCAGGTCTTTCTTAATCTTTGTTGTGGAAATCCCATCGGTACGCGGCAGATATACCACTTCACAATACTCTTTCAGGAAATCAAACTGTCCTGCCCAGTCATCGCCCATGACAAACACATCAATCTGGTTGTCAACCACATCCTGTATCTTCTGTTCCCAGGTATACTCCGGTATCACTTCATCCACGTATTTGATAGCTTCCAGTATGATCTTGCGGTCTTCATAGCAATGATAGGCCGTCTTATGCTTCAGCGCATTGAATTCATCAGAGGAGAGCACTACCACCAGATAATCCCCCAGTTCCCTGGCCCTCCTCAGCAGATTGATATGCCCTACATGCAGCAAATCATAGGTCCCGTAAGTAATTACTTTCTTCATCGTCATTGTGCCCCGGTCCGGTATATCCGTGCCGGACGGGAGCTTCCTCCTTTCAGGTCATGGCCTTAAAATTCATTTATCTTTGCTTCATAGATCGCACTGACATCTCCCACCTTGCCCTTGGCAATCAAGCTCCCCTTATCCAGGAGAATTGCCCGGTTGCACAGACGGTTCACCTGCTCCAGGGAATGGGATACAAATAAAACCGTAACTCCGCCGTCGAACATACTCTTTATCTTCTTTTCGCTTTTCTTGCGGAACTTTGCGTCTCCCACCGCCAGAACCTCATCCAGAATCAGAATCTCCGGCTCCACGATGGTTGCTATAGAAAAACCAAGTCTCGCCTTCATACCGGAGGAATAGTTCTTCACCGGAACATTAATGAAATCTCCCAGCTCGGAAAAATCAACAATTTCATCATACCTCTGCCGGATAAAATCCCTGGAATATCCCAGCACCGCTCCGTATAGATAGATGTTTTCCGCCCCCGTATACTGAGCATCAAAGCCTGCCCCCAGCTCAAGCAGGGGCACAATCTTTCCCCGGATGGAGACACTGCCCTCTGTCGCCTTCAACACCCCTGCAATAATCTTAAGCAGGGTGCTCTTCCCGGCTCCGTTCAGCCCCAGAATCCCCAGCCTGTCCCCTTTATTGACGGTAAAGGAGACATTATGCAGGGCCCAGAACTCCTGGTAACGCAGCTCGTTCTTCAGCATCTTAATAAAATATTCCTTAATATTATCAACCTTGTTCTCCATCAGGTTAAATTTCATACTGACATTCTCAACTACCAATACCTGTTCCTTCACATAATCCTCCTCAATCACAGCTGTCCGGATGCTATCCATCCCGCATCCTTATATGTTAAGAATAAATTCATCCTGCTTCCGGTAAAACAATACAAACCCAATCGCCAGCGCGCCAAAGCTATAGCATACAGACAGCAGCAGCATCGTCTGATTCATGGGTGCGCCGAAGATAGCATTCCGAAAATTACTGATTACCGTATAGAGCGGATTCAACCTAAGCACCCATGCCTTATCCCCAAGACGCAGGTCCTCTACATGGTAGAAAATTCCGCTGGTGTACATAATAAGCATCAGCACAACCCCCCATAAATACTCCAGATCACGGAAAAATACAGCCATGGTAGCTAATATCATTCCAAAGCCCAGCGCCAGCACCAGCAGTAAAAACAACGGTATGACTGCCTGTATTACATATACCGTGGGCCGCACTTTAAAGATAACAGCCGCGCCGAATAGCACCAACATGGAAATAAGAAATATTACATAATTGGAGAGCACGCCGGACAGGGGATAGATATACTTCGGCACATATACCTTCTTGATCATGCCGCTGTTGCTGCGGATTGATTTCATTGCTGATTTTGTCGCATCAGAAAAGAAGCTGTACAACAGCCGTCCTGTCAGAATATAAACCGGAAACTGAGGGTCCTTTACCTTACGCAGACCGCCGAATACAAAGGCCAGTACTGCCGTGGTCAGAATCGGCTCCAACAGCGTCCAGAGAATCCCCAGATAGGATCTGCGGTACCGCAGCCGGATATCCTTCTTTACCAATTCCCCCAGTAAAAAGCGGTATTTGCTAAAATTCTTCCATAATTGTCTCACATTGATCCTCCGCTTCCTTGCTTGTTATGGTTTCTCCTGGATGACATCGCAGACGGAACCGTAACCTTCGCTTTCATGGTACTCTGAATACTGATTCTACCACTTTTTTAGCTGCATGTCCATCTTCCCATGCACAAAATCTGTTGTAAAACTCATCGTACCGCTGTTGATACTTCGCCGCCACTTCATCGATCCCCCGGACTGCCTCAACTACCTCCTCTGTGGTAAACAACAGGGGTCCCGGTACTTCTTTTTCAATGTCAAAATAAAAGCCCCGGAGTACATCCCGGTATTTTTCCAGATCATAGGTATAAAACAGCATCGGCCGCTTCAAATTGGCATAGTCAAAGAAGACAGAGGAATAATCCGTAATCAGAATATCCGAGATCAGGTACAGCTCCGATATATCATCATACCTGCTTAAATTATAGGCAAAGCCGGAGAAGGCCCTCACATCCAGGGAATCTGCGATAAAATAATGGGTCCGGAGCAAGATTACATACTCCTCCCCTAAATCACGGCGCATTTTCTCCAGATCCAGATTTAATTCGAATTTGTACTGCCCCTTGCCATAGAACTCATCGTCCCTCCAGGTCGGCGCATAGAGAATTGCTTTTTTATCCTGAGGAATTCCTATCCTGCTGCGAATCTGACGGGACAGCTCTTCCCGGTCAGGATCATGTAAAATATCATTTCTGGGATAGCCGGTTTCCAGCATCTGATTCTCATACATAAAGCATCTGCGGAAGGTTACGCTGCAGAAGGCATTGGGTGCAATCAAGTAGTCCCAGGCGCGGGATTGCTTGTATACCTGCTGCTTATATTTGGGAGTTGCCGAGGTGATCTCCTCAATATCGAAGACCAGCTTCTTTAACGGCGTCCCATGCCAGGTCTGCAGAAAGATATTCCCCGGCCTCTTGATTACCCATTCCGGCTGTCTTCCGTTGAATACATAATATCTGCTGCATGCCAGATAATAGTAATAAGCCAGACTATAGCGTCTGATCTTCCTGTGCCGGTACGGTATCCGGGTATTTCTTTTATTAATGACCCAGATAAATTTATATTGATCCGGATAGTGCTTCGCCAAATATTCATAGATATATTTGGGACTGTCCGAATAATTCTTACCAAAAAAGCTTTCAAATAAAATATAATTCTTCATCGGCCGTTTCATAAACACATGAAAATAGAAGGCCATATACAGGGCTTTCCTGCTCCGGACCACTCTTTTCAGCTTCTGCCAGGCCAGATGACGGGTAACAATCCTTTGGGCCGCCTGCACATCCCGGCGCATCAGAGCTTTGACAATACGCCTTTTATAGCCTCTCACTGATCTTATTGCCCTCGGACTGATCCGGTTCATAAGGTCGCTCATACGAATGAAATTCTCCTCACGCCAGGCAGAATTCATGCTTCGCTTCAGCTTTGGGGCATAAACCCCGGTATAATACATAATATATTTTCTGTCAAAGAGATACCGCAATTCGGAATCCGGGGGTATCCTCTTGATTGTTTCATAATAGGTATCTAAAAAATCAAAAAAACGGTTGGGATCCTTTACTTGTGACAGAGAAGGCAGATTAATGGCATCATTGTGCTTTCTCTTTATATACTTTGCACTCAGCCTCTTACAGAATCGTTCCGTCTTAGACAGGGCTTCTACCAGAAAAGGAGCATCCGACAAATAAATAATATTTTCCGGAAACCGCAAGTGATGCTCTTCAATAAAACTTCTGCGAAACAATATTCCCAGTACTGATATATTGCGAACTCCCTTCCGCTTTACCACCAAAACTCGGTATGCCTTCCTGATTCGGGCCTCCTTCCGGCGAAACAGTTCCTCCTCGGACATCTCTTCTGTTCCATCTTCACTGTTACTATCATCCTCTAGGATTCTTCTGCCTGCATCACCCGCTTTGTCCTTATCCGTATTGTCTGTATCATCATTGTCTGTATCTCCGTTATCTGTATCGTCATTATCTGTATCATCATTGCCTCTGTCTGCTCCGCCGCGGTCATTACCGCCGTTTTCCGCGTCCAGCTGAGCCGTATCCGAGGCGCTTCCCTCATTCTCCGTCTCCTCATCCCCGGCATCCTGCTCCAGCTTTCTTGCCAGAAAAACAGCTCTTCCAAACCAGGTGGGGATTTTCTTGCCATAGACAATATCCGCTTCCCAGTCCTGGGCAGCCTGAAGCAGCTTCTCAAGGGTGTCACCATACAAATAATCATCACTGTCCAGAAAATACACATACTCACCGCATGCTTTCTCCAGACCCAGATTCCGTGCAGCTGCCACACCTGTCTTTCCCTTGAGACGATGTACACGGATGGACAAGCCTTCATAATCCGAAAGCATCTCCAGCTCCTTTTCCTTTACCCGGTCACAGATCAGAAGAACCTCCATATCCCTGACCGCCTGCTCGGACAAACTGTCCAGACAGTCACGTAGATAGCTCTCGCCTTCGTGGTACGGAATAATAATACTTATCTTCATGTTATACCCTCCATATATCCTGAAATCCAACAACTATTCCTTTTCCTTACGGAAAGCGCGACATAGAAATTATAGCATTTCAGGGAAGAATTCGTCAAGCAAGGCCCCTTCCTTTACCATCAAAGGCACTTCCGGAACATTTTATTATATCTATTCTTCCCTTAAAACACCTTTTTTAATTGTCTTTTTCCATATTATTGCTTGCGGACTTTTGTGCTGCCGCACGGTTGCCTTCAGGCAACATCTGCCCATGCACAGAATGTGCATTTTGCGCGGCATGTACATCCTGCGTAGCATTTTGCCGTATAGGATGAACTTTTCTATACGATAAAAACTACAGCCACAGAAAGCTGCCCCTATGGGCAGTTCCTATGGCTGCAGATCTTTTTATAATGTAATCCTTTATTTTAACTCCAATCGGTTAAGGGCGCTGAAGATGGCACGGATCGAAGCCCTGGTTATATTAGAGCTTACGCCGACACCATAGGTAACTCTTCCGCTCTTCGCGTCCAGCATATGAATGTATGCCGCTGCCTGCGCACCGGCTCCGCCGCTCAAGGCATGCTCTGTATAATCCAATACCTTGATCTCGATGCCAAGCTCCTCCATGAGGCCTCTCTGAACCGCATCAATAGGTCCATTGCCGATGGCCGTGAAGGTCCTCTCCTCACCTGCATTGGTGTAAACCACTTCCGCTTTGGTGCTGGCTTCATCCCGATCCGCAATATCTTCAATTCTGCATCTTCTAAAATGCAGGGGCTCTTTTCTCTCAAGATAGCAAATCTTGAATTCATTCATGATCTGCTCCGGTGAAACCTCACCCTGGTTCTCGGATATACGCTGAATAACATCGGCAAATTCCTTATGCATGCCCTTGGGCAGCTTGAATCCAAAGTAGTTCTCCATAACAAAGGCAACACCGCCCTTGCCGGACTGGCTGTTGATACGGACAATCGGCTCATATTGTCTTCCGATATCCGCAGGATCTATAGGAAGGTAGGGAACGGCCCAGTGAGCGCTGTTACGCTCCTTCATCGCCTGAACCCCCTTATTAATGGCATCCTGGTGGGAACCTGAGAATGCGGTAAATACCAATTTCCCCGCATATGGATGTCTCTCGTGCACCTTCATCTTGCACAGACGCTCATACGCTTCAATGAGTTCGTTAACATTATCAATCTCCAGCTCGGGATTAATCCCCTGGGAAAACATATTGTAAGCTATCGTCAAGATATCGACATTACCCGTTCTCTCTCCATTGCCAAAAAGGGTTCCTTCCACCCTGTCCGCACCGGCAAGCAGAGCCAGCTCTGCAATCGCCACGCCTGTGCCCCGGTCATTGTGGGGATGAACGCTGAGAATGATGGAATCGCGGTTTTTAAAATTACGGCTCATCCATTCGATCTGATCCGCATACACATTGGGTGTGTTCATCTCAACCGTTGCGGGAAGATTGAAGATAATCTTCTTCTCCGGCGTCGGCTGCCAAATGTCCTGCACCCCGGTGCAGACATCCAGAGCAAAATCCACCTCTGTTCCGGTAAAGCTCTCCGGGGAATATTCCAGAATAATCTCACCCGGAAAATCCTTCGCATATTCCTTTACCATCTTTGTCGCATCCAATGCAATCTGCTTAATCTCTTTCCTGGACATGTGGAATACCACATCTCTCTGTAAAGTAGAAGTAGAGTTATAAATATGGACAATGGCCCGCTTTACACCTTCCAGCGATTCAAAGGTTCTTTTCAACAAATGCTCCCTGCATTGCACCAGAACCTGGATTGTGACATCCTCCGGGATCAGCCTCCGGTCGACTAATTGTCTTAAGAAATCATATTCAATCTGGGATGCGGAGGGAAATCCAACCTCAATTTCCTTAAAGCCAAGCTTCACCAAAAGCTGGAAAAACTCAATCTTTTCCTCCACTACCATGGGTTCAATCAGCGCCTGATTTCCATCTCTTAAATCCACACTGCACCAAATCGGCGCCTTTGTAATCTGCTTTCCCGGCCACTGTCTGTCTGGTAAATCCACAACGGGATTTCTCTGATATCTCTTAAAATTCATCATAATTATCCTCCTGGCTATTATAGGTATACGCCAGCGGCAGCACATTGCCGCGCCGGCACATCAAATTCATGCAATTTTCAACGTCTCAGCTGCAAAGCCTGCAGAGACACTTCCCATTCTAGCTACGGAGTCGATAAATTACGCTGTATTTCTTGATAATAAATAACGTGGTATTATCTACGCGAGTCCCAACAGCATCAAATCCTTTCCCTGATAAATTGGTAATTTTAATCCCAAAAAAGGTCACTGCAACCTGCAGCGCTTTTGCGCCTCGATTGATAGTGACCTCCATTATAGCATCCCGTATTTTCAATTACAACTATTTTTTATAAATTAATCTCCTAGGGTTTTCCTACTTTGGCAGCTCCATGCCCAGACCGCCTCTTATTATATTGCTCAGCTCTTCCAACGCCAGAAGCTCGTCGGAACCCTCGCACAGCAGTTCTATCTCATCCCCATGCTTCACACAGGCCGATAAGACGCCCAGCACACTCTTGGCATTCACGGACTTCTCTCCGATACGGATCGTAATCGTGGATTTAAATTCAATGGCCCTGTTGCATAATACGCTGATTGGTCTCAGATGCAATCCCGCAGGAATATTCACCACCAGCTTGGTACTAACCATGCCATCCCTCCTATCACAAAGTCAACTGCAGACGCTTCCGCCCTGACTGACTTAATCACCGGAAACCTCAGGAGCAATATAGACATTTACATCCGGGCTGCTGGCTAACTTGGAGTAGCCCTCCAGATCCGCCTGCACTTTAACAGAATAAGTTCCGGGGGTATAGTCCTTCAGATCAACATATAGCTTCAGCGAACTCCTGGAAATATCCTTTAACTCATCTGCCGGACCCATCACCTTCAGATTCAGCGATCCGGTTGTCAGAAAGCTGCCGTACAAATCCGGAGGAAGATTACGTATCTCAATATCTCCCGGCCAGAAGGTGATCACTTTTGTATCCGCCCTCTCAATGGTAATATCAATGAACGCCATATGGTCGTCCTCTACCAGCTGGAGTCCGTCTTCCAGTTCTTCCTGAATATTTATATCCTTCTGGACACTCTTCCCCATTTCGCTGATATCCTCATTGATCACCAGCTCCTCCATGCCTCTAAGGAGATGTTCCGGGCCGGCAATTTCAATGGTCCGCGGCTCATACTCTACCTTGGTCACGGTATAGCCATAGGCCGGTTCTCCGACAGGATTGATGGTAAGAGCAATCTCCTTGGTCTCATATATCGTTATCTTGACAGAAATATAACTCTGTCCAAAGGTCAGATTCTTACCTACTACTTCCTCACCATCTTCATCATAGGCCTTCGGCTTCTCATAGGCGGTAAAGGTCTCTGAGGAACCGGATACATTTACCTCGGTCACAACGTCCTTGATTCGTTCTATCATACTCTTAGGCCCCGATACGGTAATCAGATTGCTGACGGACTTCCCTCCCACATGGTAGCCATCGGCAGGCTCTCCCTTGGTCACCACCGCAACCTTGAACTTCTTGCTGATCCGCTCCTCCCGATTAATTTTCATCATCTGGTAGCGTCCTTCTGTTACGGTAACATCCGCTCCATATTTCGGAGATCTGATCTCTATGGCAACCGCATTGACATCGGAGAGCTTGGCAAAATCCGCCGTCACTTCAAAATCAGATGAAGTAAGGGTCTCTTTAATGGATCGTCTCACCGCCACAGTAAAGTCAATGGCAGCCCCTTCTACGATCTCATATACCATCTCCTGGGAAAGAATGGCATCTTCATTTAATATCTTTACCGGTACATTGGAAAAAGAGGCCGGAACCACCGGATCATCCACATTTGTTATAATAAGCCACAGAATGGCGGCAAGAATAATAGACAGAACCTTTAAGCCGATGTTTCTAGTCAACTTCTCTTTCATTCTTTATTCTTCCCTTCCATAATTTTAATTTCCTGGGTTCCGCTGATTTCTTCTGTACATCTATCAGCTTCGCCCTCAGATAATCACCGTCGACATTACGGATCAGCTTGCCTTCCCTGGCGATGGACACCCTTCCCGTCTCTTCCGACACAATTATGGTCAAGCTGTCCGATACCTCACTGATACCGATTCCTGCTCTATGTCTTGTCCCCAAATCCTTACTGAGCTGCATATTATCCGAAAGAGGCAAATAGCAGGTTGCCGCCACAATCCGGTTTCCTCTGAGAATTACCGCTCCGTCATGAAGGGGTGTGTTATGTTCAAAAATATTAATCAGAAGCTCACTGCTGATGAGACTGTCGATATAGATACCGGTGTTTTCAAAATCGTTCAGCGGCGTATCCTCCTCCATGACGATCAGCGCTCCCGTCTTCGTCCTGGCCAATTCAAAGGTCGCCCGGACGATCTCATTCAAGGTATGATCGGAGAACTTCTCACTCTCCTTGTTGTCGTCAAAGGGGATAATGGATTTCACCAAATTCTTCTGTCCCAACTGCTCCAACGCCTTACGAAATTCTGGCTGGAAGATAATAACAATGGCAATTATGCCCACATTGATTGTATTCTTGATAATCCAGGCTATTACATTCAGATCAAATATTACAGTCAACAGCCAGAAGGCCATTATGACCGCCAACCCCTTGACCAGGGCCCAGGCCCTCGTCGTTTTGATCCATTTCACCACATGATAGATCAGGAATGCCAGAGCAATAATCTCAAAGATATCCGTAAGATAAATCTTCCGGATTGACATCCATACCGAGTATTCTCTGATTAATCTTCTGATTGCCTCCATAGTCCCTCTCCTACCGCATCTCTTTATTCATCATCCATACCATTCTGCCTATAGCTGTAATCCTCGTCTCTGCCGGAATAAACATCATCGTCCTCGTCGTATTCTTCTTCCATATCCTCTGTATCCTGTCTGCGAAGCCCGGTCCTGGCCGGATCTACTCCTGCGTTCTTCACATTGATATGCTTCACCTTCTTCTGAGGTGCTGTTACCGTGACCTTAGGGACTGCCTTCACATAATAATAATAAACATCATCCTCGAACTGGACATGCTCCACTCCTGAATAATCCAGGGTAAGCTTAAAGAAATGCGCTATATATGCAATAACTCCCGATACCAGTGTGCCCAGGATCATGGCAAGAATCTGTTCTGATTTATCCAGAATAATGTCACTGATGAGAAACCCGAGAATACTGGTCAAAACACCTGCAGCAATGGATATCTCAAATGCATAGTCAAACTTCATCCGCCGGACATAGTACACTACCAGGAGGATTAAAACAAAGATAACGACCGCCATAATCATCTGCTTATTATTCAGCAATGCATCAATTACATCCGTATAGAGCTTCAGCACATCGTCCACAGAGGGATTTACCTGTACATTCACCGCGGTCTTCACCAGCTGGAGAATGTAATATATGATCACACCGCAGCCCGTAGCAACAATGGCCACAGGTGCAGCAACGATCCCCAGCAGGATGGGCATCACATAGGGAATCTTCAGAAAATACAAAATCGGCATTGCCAGCACCACATAACCGTAGCGGGGTGTAAATCTGGCAAATAAAAAGTATAAGATCATCAGCAGGATGATTACCAAAATCGATAAAATCGGCGAAGCATAATAGATATGCATAGCCGCCATCAGTGTCGCAATCAACACCATAATTGCCGAAGGAGTGAATGCACTGACCAGTGACAGCGCTAGCAGTACCGCAATGGACTTCAGCCTGGAATCAAAGCCAATCTCGTTATTGATCACGGTAAATGATACAAAAGCAAAGATAAATTTCATTGCCGGATTAATGTATATATCATGTCTTTGATAGAAATTCTTTACACGTTCTCTGAACACCAGTAATGGCATCATGTTTTTTCCTCCAAATTTTAAGACTCCGTATTTACGTTTACTCCGTATTTACGTTTACTCGTGTCTACGTTTACTCCGTGTCTGCATCTACTCCGGTGTCTCTTCCCTGTAGATTTTATTCAATCGGTTGAGAAGCTTATAATAGCGGGATAACTTCTTACGCGACGCATCGTATTTGATCGCATAACCCACCCATGCACCCAAGCCGTAGATCGCGGCTACTATAATATAGATGCACAGAATGTAAACTCCTATCGTCTTATAATCCAGGGTCACTGCATTGCCTGCAATGTACTCTGCCTTATAGATAAAAATCAGAAGCAGAATCAACGCAAAGCCAAAGGTGGCACACAGAACCGATTTGATCACCTGATATCTTACGTAATCTGTTTTATAATATTTACTAAGACGTATATCCTCTTTTCCCTCCTTTGTCTCATAGAGGGCGAGCTTTGTCATAAGTCTGATCTTATTGGTATTTAACATAATTCCTCCAAAATTCCATGAACCAATCTGCTGCAAATTGGAAGCACAAGGACTTCGTCCTTGCACTCACGTTGCATGAACCAATCTGCCTCTCTTGGACATTATAGCATAGGCAGGAGTTAATTTCGAGGACTTTTTTCATTTTTGTAAAAAGGTACCGCTATGCCGCGACAGTTCAGCCGGCAATGTCAGCTTTCGCGCAATCTCCGCCATCCGCCCGCCGCATTGATCAAAAAATATCCGATACCCTTCGCACAGATAATTCCGGTATAGCCCGGTTTGCTCCTCCAGATCCCTGTTTCGCTGACATCCGCACCGGCAGATTTTATAATGGGGACAGACGATGCACTCTTCGCTGATTTTCATCGACCTTTCTATAAAATGAAGACTCCGGCGCCGTTCATCAATGGCATCCAGCTGGTCCTTGTTGAAATTCCCAAGACGGTACTCGTCCAGCATATAGAAATCACATGGATAGACGCTGCCGTCAGC
This sequence comes from Bacillota bacterium, assembly GCA_023395555.1. GTDB lineage: Bacteria > Bacillota > Clostridia > Lachnospirales > Lachnospiraceae > Mobilitalea > Mobilitalea torta. The sequence goes on along the minus strand of JAEWYQ010000032.1, from coordinate 32,684 downwards.
CTCCGCCACATATTGAATGCTGCAGTTGCCTCTCTGGTCACAGGCCTCCGGGGGATGCCCCGCAAGAATTCCGATATAGTTTTCCAACTGGCGAATATAGGGCTGCTTCCCCTGCTGCAGATCATGACGCCAAAGTTCAAAGAGCCTGCATAAAAATATGCCGTATTCTTCAGGACTCAGAGCATAAGTCTTGAGGCCGTGCTCCTCCCCCAGAGGCTCCAGACAGGGGATATACTGCTGGTAATTCCACCCCCGCCTCTGATACAGTTCATAGATCTCTTCAATATGAGCAGCAACCATGCGGTTCACAACGGTCAGTATATTATAATCCACCTGGTACTGATCCAGCAGCCGGATACCCTGCAGGATCCGTTCATAGGTTCCATTCCCGTTTTTGTCATGCCGGCAGGCATCATGAATTTCCTCCGTACCATCCACCGATACACCAATCAAAAACTGATTCTCCTTAAAGAAACGGCACCACTCCCCTGTCAGGGCATATCCGTTGGTCTGCAGTGCATTATTGACACGAATCCGGTGTTTATTATATTTCTTTTGATAATAAACGGCCTTCTCAAAGAATTCCAGACCGGACAAGGTAGGCTCCCCTCCCTGGTACGCATAGGTAACCTCTCCTTCGGCCCGAAGAATTGTCCTTCGAATTATATTTTTTAAGGTCTCTTCTGACATGAAACCATAGGTCTTCTGCTCTCGGTTCCGCATCTCATCGCAGTAAAAACAATAGTCACAGGACATATTGCACAACCCGGAAGAGGGCTTGAGCATAACACTGATTGCAGGCATAGCAACCTCCTTTTCTGCGGTAAAAAGTTATGAATAAGTCTATCATATACCTGCAAAACGTTCAAGTTAATTCCGCCCCGGCCACCCTCTGAACCAATGTCATTAAGCGAATTTTCCTACGTCAATCTTCTGAATGCCCATTCCATCAGAATTGCAACAATACCGGCACTATGAGCTGCTGCCCTGTTCCTGTCGCACTTCCATACAAATTATTGGGGATAGGGCAGATAAGCTCAAATCCCGGGGCCGCAACATCAGGTACTACTACGCCGCTTGACGTAAGGCCTCTGCTTGAACTAACAAGAATACTGTCGAAAAAAAGGCTGACCACAACTTATCATTGTTGGGTCAGCTCTTCGTGTTGCGCCGTCCTGCTTCATCGGATTCGCCGCAAAAGATATGGTAAAGTTACTACATCTTATATTTTTGGGGATATTACTTATCTAATGATTTCATCGTGGGGAATAACAGCACATCCCGGATTGCCAGGGAATCCGTCAGAAGCATTACAAACCGGTCTATTCCGATCCCAATTCCGCCTGTCGGGGGCATACCGTATTCCAGCGCCGTCAGGAAATCCTCATCCAGCTGGTTGGCTTCCTCGTCTCCGGCCGCCCTTAAAGCCTCCTGCGCCTCAAAACGCCCTCTCTGGTCCAAAGGATCATTCAGCTCGGAGAAAGCATTGGCCATCTCACGCTTTGTAATGAATAATTCAAATCGCTCGGTATAATCCGGGTTGTCCGGCTTTCTGCTGGCCAGCGGAGAGATCTCCACCGGATGATCCATAATAAAGGTGGGTTGCACCAGGTGCTCCTCCACATATTCCTCAAAGAAGAGATTAATGATATCCCCCCTCTTATGGCGATCCTCAAATTCGATGTGACGTTCTTTCGCAAGAGCCTTCGCGGCCGCCTCATCGGGAATCTGCTCAAAATCCACACCTGCGTATTTCTTAATCGCTTCTATCATGGTCAATCTCTCAAAGGGCTTGGACAGATCAATCTCCACTCCGTCATAAGAAATAGCCGTAGTACCCAGCACCCTCTGTGCTACGGTACGGAACAGTTCCTCCACCAGATCCATCATTCCGTAATAGTCCGTATATGCCTGATAAAGCTCCAGCAGGGTGAATTCAGGATTGTGTCTCACTGACAGTCCCTCATTACGAAATACTCTGCCGATCTCGTATACCCTCTCCAGACCACCTACAATGAGACGCTTCAAATACAACTCCAAAGAAATGCGAAGATGCAGATCCTCGTCCAATGCGTTGTGATGCGTATTAAAAGGCTTGGCAGCCGCTCCGCCGGCATTGGGTACCAGCACCGGCGTCTCCACCTCGATAAAATCCCTGCCGTCCAGATAATTGCGAATCTCCCGGATAATGTTGGACCTCTTGATAAAGGTATCCCGCACTTCAGGATTTACAATCAGATCCACGTATCTCTGACGATATCTGGTATCCGTGTCCTTCAGGCCATGGAACTTCTCCGGCAGAATCTGCAGACTCTTGGTCAAAAGAACAATTTTCTGCACCTTGATGGATACCTCTCCCGTATGGGTCTTAAATACCTCACCCTCAATTCCGACAATATCACCAATATCGTATTTTTTAAATTCCTTATAAGGCTCTTCGCCGATGTCATCCCTTTTTACGTAAGCCTGAATATCACCCTGAATATCCCTGATATTGCAGAAGGATGCCTTGCCCATAACACGCTTGGACATCATACGCCCTGCGATGGATACACATTTTCCTTCAAATTCTTCAAATTTGCAGATAATCTCCCCGGAGTGGTTCGTCACCTCATACTTCATAATCTGAAAAGGATCCCTGCCGTTCTCCTGAAGCTCTGCAAGCTTTGCTCTCTTTACCTTCAGCAGCTCATTAATATCCTGCTCCGCCTGGTTTCTTTCCTCTGCCATGAATCTCACCTCTTATCCCGGCAAACGTACTCCAATCTTTTATCTTCCGGTACGGCCTGCCTGTTCCATCTGATTAATTTGACCTGTCAATCTTCAAAATCTTATACTGCATGATTCCGGCATGGGCCTCAACGCTTACAACATCGCCGACCTTGGCGCCGATCAGGGCCTTTCCCAAGGGAGATTCATTGGAAATCTTGCCTCTTAAGCTATTGGCCTCTGTTGAGCCTACCAGCTTATATTCCAGTTCCTCGTCATACTCCATGTCCAGGATTTTAACTTTACAGCCTATATTAATTACGTTGACATCCACTTCATCTTCTACGACAACCTCAGCATTCTTGAGAATCTTGTCAATCTCCTCAATTCTTGCTTCAATGTCCCTCTGTTCATCCTTGGCCGCATCATACTCCGCATTCTCAGAAAGATCCCCCTGCTCTCTGGCTTCCTTGATTTTCTGAGCTACCAGCTTTCTCTGGTTTACCTTTAAGTCGTGAAGCTCTTCTTCCAGTTGTCGTAATCCCTCATAAGTCAATATGTTCTTCTTTTCTACCATAAAACACCCTTCCTCCATATTGCTTGTATACTACCATACATTCAACGTATTATATCCCATCACCGGTACGTTGTCAACCGTGTAACTTTTACCGCTTTTCTCACTTCTTTTATTGGTGCGAATGTTCTTCTCGCCGTGTGAGTGTTCTTCCCGCCATGCGAATGTTCTTCCCGCCGTGCGAATGCTTTTCTCACACTGCTTACCTACGCTTTCCTTATATCATATCTTCACTATAGTGAAAATATTCTTTTGATTTATGAATAATTAAGTAGGTCACAAAAATCGAAAGTTGCGAAATAATCTTTCGGTGTCTCGGCTCTGCGGATCAATTGAACCGATTTATCCTCCCTTAACAGAAGCTCCGCCGATCTCAGTTTTCCGTTATAGTTGTAGCCCATTGCAAAGCCGTGGGCACCCGTATCATGGATTACAATATAATCCCCGATCTCAATCCGGGGGAGCATACGGTCAACAGCAAATTTATCGTTATTCTCACAGAGGGAGCCAGTCACATCATATTTATGGTCATGAGGCGCATCCTCCTTCCCTGCCACGGTGATATGATGATATGCACCATACATTGCCGGGCGCATAAGATTGACCGCACAGGCATCAAGGCCGATGTATTCCTTATAAATATGCTTCTCATGAATCGCCTTTGCCACCAGATGCCCATAGGGCGCCAGCATATAACGGCCCAGCTCGGTGTAGATTGCCACATCCCCCATTCCCGCGGGAACCAGAATTTCCTCAAATACCTTACGGACGCCTTCGCCGATCTCCATAATATCATTGGCTTTGGCATCGGGCTGATACGGGATCCCAATTCCGCCGGAAAGATTGATAAATTTGATATCCGCACCGGTAAGCCCCTTCAGCTCCACTGCCAGCTGAAATAAGATACCCGCCAGGGTCGGATAATATTCACTTGTCGCCGTATTGCTGGCAAGAAAAGAATGAATTCCGAAATTCTTCACACCCTTCTCCTTCAGCCTGCGAAAACCGTCAATCAGCTGTTCTTTGGTAAAGCCGTATTTGGCTTCTTCGGGATTATCCATAATTCCGTTGGCGGTGACAAACACACCTCCGGGATTATATCTGCAGCAGATCGTTTCCGGTATCCCAACCGTTTTTTCCAGAAAATCAATATGCGTATAATCATCCAGATTGATGACTGCCTTCAGCTGCGCCGCTTTCACAAACTCCTCCGCCGGTGTGGCATTGGAGGAAAACATAATCTCATCTCCCGCAAAATCAAGAGCCTCGGCTATCATCAGCTCAGTCAGGGAGGAACAGTCCACACCGCAGCCCTCTTCTTTTAATATCTTGATAATATAGGGATTGGGTGTGGCCTTTACGGCGAAATACTCCTTAAACCCTTTATTCCAGGCAAATGCCTGATAAAGCCTTCTGGCATTCTCCCGAATTCCCTTTTCATCATAAATATGAAAGGGGGTTGGATATGTTTTGGTAATTTCCTTTAACTGTTCTAAACTCACAAAGGGTTTCTTCATAAAAACCTCCTATTCCTGTCTTCATGGACTATTTGTTTCTTACACACCTGGGGTATGAGGTTGAATCAACTCATGTTTACCTTCCTTAATCATATCAATAAAATCCCTGATATTCTCCGCCTTCCTCCGAAAAGCAATCCCGCTGCGGAGGGTTTCCATTCCATGGGCATCTGTTCCTCCCGTAACCGGAAGCTTATGTTTCCCGGCATAGTCAGTTGCCTTCCGGTCAAACCCATCATTGCGGTTCCCCACATTGATTCCTTCCACCGCGTCCACACAATCCGGATACAGACGTATTTTCTTAATATAATCCCTCTGGCGGAAGGGATGGGCATGAACAATATATCCGCCTGCTTCATGTACCTGCTTATATTGCTGCTCTACCGACCAGGATAATATATCCGGATGGCTGACCAGCCATTCCCTATCCAGCCCATAGATAAGAAATTCTGTCCCCCCGAAATTAGCTTCCCAGCCTAAGAATACGGATAAACCGATCCGGTCTCCAACCTTTTTCGCCTCCTCATATCCCCGGCAGAACCGGTCCACCCGCTCTTCCCAAGGCAGCCCCCGGGGTATACAACTGTTGCCGTTAAAAAAATGGTCTGTCACAACAATCCCGCTGTAACCGGCCTTCTTATAATACTCCGCCTGCTGCGCGCCGCTAAAAATAGCGCAGGCACTGGCCTCAGAGGTGTGCAAATGCGTTTCATATAAAAACAGGCTCATAAACATCCTCGGCTTTCTAATAGATAAATGCATATTTATACCACTGTATTAATATGTGATATTTTTACTATTTCAATCAACTCTCGACTATCGAAGAAATTCCCCCCGTCACATAACTTCGACGGGGGGGTAATGTTATATAATAATTATTCCTATTATACATCATTCTACGTTTTTTTCAATCATTTTTTTTAATTCGCCAATCTTTCCTGCCGTTTTATTCAGATCAAGCTTTCGAAATGTATCTACATCACCAATGGAGTCCCGGGATGTTTTTTATGAAATAAGGCTAATTTGCTATAAAAATCCTCCATAATTAATCTCGGATCCATACTGTTATATACCCGGATCGGCCTGTTTAATCCGGTATGAATATACTCCGAACTGCTTCCGATCAACGGCGCTTCCACCCAGTCAAAGCAAAATCTGTGCTCATACAGCAATAATCCTACCGCCGGATTGTCTCCCAGTACCCAGACCTCTCCCGTGCGAAATGCACTCTTCCTCGGAATTGGCTCCAGACTATGTTCCGCCAGCTGGTCAAAAAGATATTTGCCGATCTCTCCGCAGGGTTCCACCCTGTACTCCAGCTCCGCCATACTCACGGGAATCATCTCATATACATTTTTAGGAACCTGCCATACCGGAATGGGGGAGGAAAACACCACATTGGCGGCATGAATATCGTTGCCCAGATTGAACTCCGGCCCGCCTGCAGGATACCGGCCCCCTCCGATCCAGATCACAGTCAGTCTTCCTGCAATCTCCGGCTTCATTAAATAGGCGCTGGCCATATCGGTCAGCGGGCCCAGAAAGATCACGTAAAGCGGTCTGTCATCCTCCTTCATGGCCTCCTCAATAATCAGGCGGGCACCTTCGGAAACAACCGGAGTAGTCCTGTCTTCCATGGGTACCGAAGCTCCCTTATAAACCGGCACCTGATCCTTCATTCCCATCTTCCCCAGAATAAGCTGTATTTCCTCGTAGCTTTTCTCCATGCTGTCCTTATCTCTTCCGATACCGTAATGGGCGGCAATCATCCCCACATGGTCAAACTTGGGAGAAAGCAGGGCATGTACTATGGCAAATTGATCATCCCCTTCATTCTTCGCATCGGTATTGGTGATCAGGCGAATCATCTTTTCCTCTGGTACTGTAAACTTATAATCCTGATAAATCATATTCTTTCCTCCTAATAAATCCTGCTATGATATTTCGTACTCTTTGTACAACTGCTCACGAAGCTCCTCATCTTCCGTAATCCGTTCCAGTTCTTCCATTCTGCTATCTGCCAGAAGACATTTGACTAATTGTGCAAACTTAGCCGCTTCTATTCTAGCTCCTATTTTTATGCCTCTCTTTTCTCCTCTCTGCTCTCCTCTCTGCTCTCCAATTGCCTCAAAATAGTTCTGCGCGCTTATCCTGTTTCTCCTGGCATCCTCCATGGCTTCATACAGGCGCATCTCCTTCTCACTGGCTGCTACCTGCCGGCTCTTCTCTTCTGCCAGCCTGATTGCTCCATCCATTTGAATCAACTCCTTCAATTGATCATCACTAAGGTTCCGGTTAAAAAACATCAACCAACGATGCAGCGGATTGTTGATGTCATAGTCTGTATTCTGGTGAAACTTCTTAAGCTCTAAGAAATGAAGCTCCTGATCATTGCTGAGAATCTTCTCCGGGTGCTGGTCCAGCCGAAAGCGGGAACTGGTATGGAATTCGGGGCAATCCAGGTAATTGAAGTTCATAATATTAATGGATATCACCCTGCCCAGCTTGCTATAATCCTCACCTTTCGTTATTCCGGATACATACAGCCTTCCGTTATAGTACTGGCTTCGTTTGACCATATTGTGTTCATCTAATAGCTGAACCTCAATATTGATCTGTGTTCCGTCCGGCAGCTTCGCTCTTATATCCAGCCTGGAGAACTTCCCGTCCGGGTTTTCTTTGGGCAGCTCCAGATTTTCTATTATCTCTGCATCCTCAATCTCTTCCTCCAGCACGGCCCGCAGGAACGAAAGCAGGCAGGTCTTGCACTCTTCTGTACCCATGTATTGCTTAAAGAGATAATCATTAAGGGGATTCAGACGATACCCAATGCTTTCTTCCCTCAGCATGTTTCCATTCATCCGGATGCTATAATTATAATGCATCAGAGCGCTGTCATTTCGGATTGTACAACTTCCAATTACTGCTTCTTCATACTTCATAATACCTGTCCCCTTTGTAATAGAAGGATTCTGCGGTATTACAGCCATTGCTTCATTGTTACACTTCTGAAATAAAGTATAGCAAATACCTGAAACGGATGCAATACGGACAAAAGACCATTCTGCTGTATTTCATTCGATTTTTTGATTATAAATGGATTGTTCTGCCGTGAAATTATTAGCAGGAAAGAATTTCAAAGATAGAAAGGATGTATCTTGTTTTTATTTTAGCACAGAGGGATCCATAATTCCAGAAACTTCTCATAGACATAATCACGAAATATTCCCTTCTTTATGGGTGATTATAACAAAGCTTAATACCACGCCGCCTGTTTCTGCCCCTTAGGTCTCCTGCCAGGCCCGTCTGGGACCTTTTTAGTATCTGAAGCATTCATATGCTCTTCTTGCACTATAACTGCCTTCCATCAGCCGCACAACAGTATGCCGGGGACCAGGTATGAATGGCCAGGCTTCTAAAAATTCTGGAAAATTCAATTTAACTGTGATACAATGTCCACGGGAAGCAGAGTATGCTGTAAGAACGAAGCATGCCGGAAGAACGAAGCATGCCGGAGAGCAAGGCTCACAAAAACTCTGCTGTATCAAAAACAAACAAGAAGGGGTATTTTAACCATGGAACAATATAGCGGCAGTCAAATCGTTGTTTTGGAAGGGCTGGAAGCAGTCCGCAAGCGGCCGGGTATGTACATCGGAAGCACCGGCTCCAGAGGTTTGCATCATTTAATCTGGGAGATCATAGATAATGGTATTGATGAGAGTCTGGCCGGCTTTTGTACCAAAATCAGCGTTACTTTATTAAAGGACGGCGGAATTGAAATATGTGACAACGGGCGGGGAATTCCGGTGGATATCCATCCGACGAAGCATATCCCCACAGTTCGGGTAGTTTATACGATTCTTCATGCCGGCGGCAAGTTCGGCAGCTCCGTCTATAAGGTCTCCGGCGGTCTTCACGGCGTGGGAGCCTCCGTAGTCAATGCCCTCTCCAAAAGGATGATCATCGAAGTCCGGCGGGATGGCAAGATCTACCGGGATGAATATGGGAACGGCGGCCACCCGGTGACGGAGCTGGAGAACGGCCTTCTGCCTGTAATCGGCAAATGCAATAAGTCGGATACCGGTACAAAGGTTACCTTCTATCCCGACGATACCATATTTGAAGCTGTAGAATTCAAGGCGGATATTATCCAGAAGAAGCTGAAGGAAATCGCCTATTTGAATAAAAATCTGATCATACAGTTCACAGACCAGATCAACGGTGTGACCAAGACCTATCAGGAGGAGTTCGGTATTAAAAGCTTTGTCTCCTATCTTACCAGAGAAATGACTCCCCTCCACGAGGAGCCCATTTACCTGGAGGGAAGGAGCGGGGAGATTGAGGTGGAGATTGCTCTCCAGTATACGGACAGCTTCTCGGAGCAGATCAACGCCTACTGCAACCGCATCAACGTTGTTGACGGGGGCACACTGGTCACCGGCTTTAAGAGCGGCCTGACACGGGTTATGAATCAATACGCAAGAGAGTTGAACATCTTGAAGGAAAAGGACGAGAACTTTGACGGCAAGGATATCCGCAACGGCCTGGTAGCAATTGTCTCCATCAAGCACCCGGACCCCCAGTTTGAGGGACAGACCAAGACAAAGCTGGGCAACACGGATGCCAAGGGCGCGGTGGAGGATGTCTTCTCCTCCGAAGCGCAGCGCTGGTTTGACAAGCACGTGGAGGTGCTTCGCAGCATTCTGGAGAACTCTTTGAAATCCTTCAATGCAAGGCGGGCCAGTGACAAGGCGAGAGTTGCCGTCTTAAAGCAGTTAAACGATGTGGATACCCGGAGCAAGCTGGCCTCCTGTTCTTCTAAAAAGCCGGAGGAATGCGAGCTATATATTGTGGAGGGTGATTCTGCCGGCGGTACGGTGAAGACCGCCAGGAACCGCAGGACCCAGGCTGTCCTCCCTCTGCGGGGAAAGATCCTGAATGTGGAAAAAGCCACCCTTGAGAAAATATTAGTAAACAATGAGATCAAATCCATGATTGCCACCTTCGGCTGCGGAATCGGAGACGAGTTCGATCTCTCCAGGCTTCGCTATGACAAGATCATCATTCTGACCGATGCCGATGTGGATGGTGCCCACATCAGTACTCTTTTGCTGACCTTTTTCTATCGCTTTATGCCGGAGCTTATCCTGGAAGGAAAGGTTTATCGGGGTCTCCCGCCGCTCTATAAGGTGGATTATGAGACCACGGTAAGAGGAAAGAAAACCAAACGCTCCGAGTATCTGTTCAACGATTTTGAACTGGAGAAATTCCGTAAGCAGGGGGGGCATAAAATTGCCGGCCTTCAACGATACAAAGGTCTGGGAGAAATGGACGCCCACCAGCTGTGGGAGACCACCCTGAACCCGGAGACCCGGACCCTGGCCCAGATCTCCATCAGCGATACCGTAGAAGCGGATGAGATCACTACCCTGCTCATGAGCAGCAATGTGCCGCCGCGCCGAACCTTTATTATGGAAGAGGCAAAGTATGCCAAGCTGGATGTTTAAAGGAGGTAGTGTGAAAAGTTTCACACGGCAAATTAGTGCTGCCGCCCAAATTCGCAGATTGCGGCAGAATGGAGGTTTTTTATGAAGAATACAATGGATCAAATTATACAGATGGATTTTTCCGAGGAAATGAAAAACAGCTTCCGTGATTATGCCATGAGCGTTATTATTGCCCGGGCTCTGCCGGATGTGCGCGACGGCCTGAAGCCGGTGCAAAGACGAATTCTCTATTCTATGATAGAACTGGGCCTGGACCCTTCCAAGCCCCACAGAAAGAGCGCCCGTATCGTCGGTGATACCATGGGTAAATACCACCCCCATGGGGACAGCTCCATTTATGATGCCCTGGTACATATGTCCGAGGACTTCTCGATGATGCTTCCTCTGGTGGATGGGCACGGGAACTTCGGTTCCATCGACGGAGACGGTGCCGCCGCCATGCGTTATACTGAGGCCAGACTGTCCCCCGGCTCCATGGCCCTGCTGGATCACCTGGAAAAGGGGCTGATCGACTTCGTTCCTAATTTTGACGACAGTGAGAAAGAACCCACGGTTCTCCCCGCCATGGTTCCAAATCTTTTGATCAACGGAACCACAGGCATTGCTGTCGGCATGGCTACCAACATTCCTCCCCATAACCCGGATGAAGTCATTGACGGCGTTATATCCTATATGGACAATCCGAACATCACGGTGCAGAAGCTGATGGATCATATCCCGGCCCCCGACTTTCCCACCGGCGGCATCATCACCAACCAGAATGATCTCCTTGCCCTTTATGAGACCGGCGAAGGCAGAATCCGGATCCGTTCCAAGGTAGAGATTGAAAACGGGGAGAACGGACGCAAGAATATTATTATTACCGAGATTCCCTACACCATTACAGGAAACAAAACCAAGCTGGTGGAGGAGCTGGCCACCTTAATTAAGGACAAGGTATTTGAAGAAATCTATGATGTACGGGACGAGTCCTCCAAAGAGGGAATCCGGATCGTCATCGAGGTGAAGAAGGATCGGGATCTTAATAACCTTCTGAACGGCCTTTATAAAAAAACCTCCATGGAGGGTACCTATTCCGTCAATCTTCTTGCGGTAAAGGACCAGCAGCCCATCATATTCAACCTAAAAAGCCTGATTGCCGAATTCGTAGATTTTCAGGTCTCCCTGTATACCAAGGAATATGAATACCTCCTGGACAAGGCCTTAAAACGCCTTGAGATCGTGGGCGGTCTGATTAAGGCTACGGACATTATTGATCTGATCATAGAGATTTTAAGAGGGAGCTCTTCCATCAAACAGGCCAGAACCTGTCTCATGGAGGGAAACACCGAGGGCATCAAATTCAAAACCGATGACTCCCGGAAAGAAGCCTCCCGACTTGATTTCACAGAGCGCCAGGCAGATGCCATCCTCTCCATGCAGCTCAGTAAATTAATCGGACTGGAGATTCTGAAGCTTCATGAGGAAAACGATTCTCTCGGCAGTTCCATTGAGGAGTACCGCAAGATACTGGCGGATACCCGAGAGCTGTATAAAGTGATTAAGAATCGTCTGAAAGAGTATAAGAAGCTGTTCCACCGGCCCCGGAAAACCATGCTTGCCAATGCCGCCCTCGCCGACTATGTGGAGGAGGTTAAGATCGAGGATATCTATGTGTTAATTGACCGCTTCGGCTATTGCAAATCAATTGACACGACCAGCTATTCCAGAGCGGCGGAGGATAGCCTGAAGGAATTCCCCCATATTATTATGATGAAGAACACGGACCGCCTCTGTGTGTTCACAGCCGAGGGGAATATGTACCAGGTGAAGGCAGAGGCCATTCCAAGGTGCAAGCTGAAGGATAAGGGTGTTCTAATTCACACCCTGTGTAAGCTGAACAAGGAAAATGTCATCCTATATGCCTCCTTTGAGCAGCTGTTTGAATCCCAGCTTTTGTTTACCACCCGGTCCGGATATATCAAGCAGGTATCCGGTGTGGAATTTGAAACCAACCGTTCGCAGATCGCTTCTACCAAGCTGGAGGAGCAGGATGAGGTTGTAGCCATCAGCCTTTTATCCGCCCATGAAATTCTGGAAGGCAGTCAGAAGGTAATCCTTCTCACAGACAAAGGGCTTTCCCTGGGCTTCCCCCTCTCCGAGGTCAGCGAATTAAAGAAAACCAGCCGGGGCGTTAAAGCAATCTCCCTTGAGAAAAATGATTTTATATGTTATGCCACCGCTTTAAACCAGAACGCAGAAAGCTTCCAGTATAACGATAAGGTTCTGAACGCAAAGAAGGTGCGGATGAGAAAACGGGGAGACAAGGGACAAAAAGCCGTATTAAATTAATTATAAAATAAAAGCCTTGACAAGGCTGTATATATACTGTATATATTAATATGAACAGTATATATACAGCCTTTTTATTGCGGGCCAGACGGGAGGAACCTTATGATCAATTGCATTTGCGTAGAACACATGACAAAGTCTTTTGACTCCTTTAAGTTAGAGGATATCCACTTCTCCATGAAGCCGTCATGAACCTGATGATTTCAAACACCAGCCATCTGGCCATCTATGAGCAGATTATGGAACAGATCAAGGACGCAATTATTAAGCAGGAGCTTCGGGCGGATGAAGCGCTTCCTTCTATCCGCAGCCTTGCACGGGATCTGCAGATCAGTGTCATCACCACCAGCCGGGCCTATGAGGAACTGCAGGCAGAGGGACTAATCTACTCCCTCCCCGGCAAGGGCTTCTATGTCAGCCCCTTTAAGACGGAGCTGCTGAAGGAAAAGAAAATACAGGCGCTGGAGAATCAGATGCTGGAGCTGATACGGCAGTGTAAAAGCGCCAATCTGGCCAGGGAAGACATGATTACTATGATCCGTCTTTTATATGATAATGAACAGGAGGCATAATGATGCGGGAAATACCGGCTTTGGAGATTAAGGGCGGAGGCGAAGGAAGCCCTTGGCTTTGTTCTGGATTCCGGTCCCTTTTTCGATTATAAATCATTGGCGGACAAAATCGTCTTTGTAATGCAGGCCTCCGGATGGAAAAGTGCCGCCCTGCTGAAATTCTATCCAACAAAAAAGCATACGGTACGTGTCAGCAGATATACGCTGCTTTTTCGCAGTATGCTTTTAGAGTTGATATTAACGGGTCTTCCCATGATCCTGTTTTTCTACTGGTTCAATATCATAAAGTTCACCGTCGCATTATTGACCGTGGCTGTCACCATGACCGTCATCTACATCCTGGGCGTGGAGCCGTCCCTGTCCCGTTAAAAAAATCGCATGGGGATAGGCTGGTTCGTCCGTAAAAGGCTTTAGTGGTCTTCCGATCCCTGACCGTAATAGGCATTGGCTCCATGTTTTCTGAAATAATGCTTGTCCAGCAGGTACTGGGACACCCTGGGAACTCTGGGATTCAAGGTCATGGTCTTGTAGGCCATCTCTGCCACCTTATCCATAACCACCGTATTATACACAGATCCGGCAGGTGTCTTTCCCCAGGCAAAGGGACCGTGGTTCTTCACCAGGATACCCGGAATGGCCATAGGATCATTATCACCTATGGTCTCAATAATTACCTTGCCCGTATTCAGCTCATAGGCTTCTTCTATCTCCTCCTGCGTCAGTTCGCGGGTACAGGGGATATCCCCATAGAAATAGTCCGCATGTGTCGTGCCAAAGGCCGGGATTGCCATTCCGGCCTGGGCAAAGGTAACCGTCCAGGTAGAATGAGTATGCACCACACCTCCGATTGCCGGATACTTCTTGTATAATTCCAGGTGGGTAGCGGTATCGGAGGAGGGCTTGTAATGCCCTTCTGCCACATTCCCATCCAGATCCACAACCACCATATCCTCCGGCTTCATTTCGCCATATTCCACTCCGCTGGGCTTAATTACTACCAGCTGCTTCTCCCGGTCAATGCCGCTTACATTTCCCCAGGTATAGATTACCATGCCCCTCTGCTGTAATTCCATATTGGCATCATATACTTCTTTTTTTAATTGTTCTAACAATTCTTCTGCCTCCGTTCTTTTTCATATAAATGAAATCCAGTGCCTGCCCTATTCCCATTCAATCGTAGCAGGGGGCTTGGGTGACAGATCGTAGCAGACCCTGTTAACTCCGGGCACTTCCTTGAGAATCCGGTCGGTGATCCGAAGAAGCACCGGCCAATCGATCTGTTCCACATCGGCAGTCATGGCATCAATGGTGTTGACCGCTCTCAGAATGACCGGATATTCAAAGCTGCGGGCGTTATCCCGCACTCCGACGGACTTAAAATCCGGCACAACGGTGAAGTACTGCCATACCTTCTTGTCCAGCCCTGCCTTGGCAAATTCCTCGCGCAGAATGGCATCGGACTCTCTAACGCATTCCAGGCGATCCGGAGTGATAGCTCCGAGACAGCGCACACCCAGACCGGGACCCGGAAACGGCTGGCGGTAAACCATCTGATCCGGCAGACCCAGTTCCACACCGCAGGCGCGCACCTCATCCTTGAACAGCTGCCGCAGCGGCTCTACCAATCGGAATTCCATATCGTCGGGAAGACCGCCCACGTTATGATGGGATTTGACCATCTTCGCCGTCTTGGTGCCGCTCTCCACGATATCCGGGTATATGGTACCCTGTGCCAGATAATCAATTCCCTCCAGCTTGCGGGCCTCTTCTTCAAACACACGGATAAATTCCGCTCCGATGATCTTGCGCTTCTCTTCGGGATCGGAGATGCCCTTCAGCTTATTCAAAAACCGTTCGCTTGCATCCACATAAACCAGATTGGCATTCAGCTGCTTTCCGAAGACCTCCACCACCTGCTCCGGTTCTCCCTTGCGCAGCAAACCATGATTGACATGAACGCAGGTAAGCTGACTGCCGACAGCCTTCAGCAGCAGTGCCGCAACCACCGAGGAGTCCACTCCCCCGGAAAGGGCAAGCAGAACCTTACTGTCGCCTACCTGGCGGCGTACCAGTTCAATCTGGTCAGCAATAAAGTTGGTCATATTCCAGTTAGCCTCAGCCTTACAGCTTCCAAAGACAAAGGAATGCAAAACCGCGGCCATGTCCTTCTCCTCCTCCGGCCAGGACGGGAGCTTCTCGCCGCCGGGAGCCCGATCATGGGCAACCGCCAGCACCGGGATGCCGCACTCGTAGATCTCAGAAGAAACAGAGATTTTCTCTCCGTCAATCACGTCATTAGGACCCCCGTTGACGATGATTCCTTTCACATTGGGCAGAGCGGCAAGCTCCGCTGATGAGATGTCATGGGGATAGATCTCGCTGTATACACCCAGAGAACGCACCGCGCGGGCAACTCCGGTGTTATCTGTGCTGCCCAGATCAAGTATAACAATCATATCCTGTTTCATTTTATTTTCCTTTCCTCAGCAGTCAAAGCACCGTGTTGACTGCCGCCGTAATCATCAGTTAGTGAAGTTATCAAAATAACCCTGAATGTGTATGATGGGCGTTCCCTTGTCTCCGGAACCGCTGGTCAGATCGCTGAGCGAACCGATAAGATCGGTCAGCCGGCGGGGCGTTGTCCCCTGGGAGGCCATATCTCCCACCAGGTTCTCCTTCTTTTCCTTAATACGGCCCTCAATGGCTTTTTGCAATGCTTCACCGGAAAGGTCGGCAAAATCATTATCAGCCAGATACTTTAGCTTTATTTCATTGGGTGTGCCATCCAGGCCCGGCGTATTGGCCACCGAAACACAGGGATCGGCCAGCTCCCATATCTTTCCTACCGGATCTTTAAATGCGCCGTCACCGTAGACCATGACTTCAATATGTCTTCCCGTTGCATCCAGCAGTTTTTTCTGGATTTCCTTTACCAGGGGATCACAATCCCGGGGGAACAGCTTAACCTTGTCCTCTGTTGACTTATTCGAGCCCAGCAGGCCGAAACGCTCGTTGAAGCCGCTGCCGTCCACAGAAGAGCTGAGAATGTCATCCATTCCATAGATATGCTCCCCTCCGGCTGCCCCGAGGATACGCTTTGTGCGTGCACGGGTATGGATATCGCAGCACAGCACATTCTTAGTGTAGGTTAAGATTACCCGCGGATCGTTGGCAAAAATGATCTCGCATTCGGCGCCCGCTTCACGGATCAGGTCACCATAATATTGCACATAATCCACTCCCGTGAAGGTATGCTTGTTCTCCCCGAACAATTCCCGGTATTTTTCCAGGGTGAGTACATCACTGTAAGGGTTTATGCCGCAGGCATCAATCTGATCCAGGGAAACCAGCTCATTGCCTACCTCGTCACTGGGATAGCTCAGCATGAGCACTATCTTCTTCGCACCCCTGGCTATCCCCCGAAGACAAACTGAAAACCGGTTGCGGGAAAGAATGGGGAAGATAACACCCATGGTCTCACCGCCAAATTTACTCTTTACATCTGCCGCAATCGCATCAATGGAGGCATAATTTCCCTGGGCTCTGGCCGCCACCGACTCGGTCACCGAAACAATGTCACGGTCACGCAGGGAAAAGCCTTCCTGCTTTGCTGCTTCCAGCAGACTGTCTACCACGATTTGAGACAGATCATCGCCCTCCCGGATAATCGGGCAGCGGATTCCTCTGACTACAGTACCTATTTTACGTTCCATTGCATTATCTCCAGACTTTAATAAAATTTTTACATAGTTATTATAATACAAACCCTACCCAAAGGGGAAGTAAAATCGAAAAATAGAAACCAAATCAGAATTTTTTTCCATCCAAATGTTTACCGGCATGATCATCCTGCAATTCTCAAGCGCTCCACAATGCTCTGCTTATCCATTGCACGGTACATAATATAGGGAATCAGCGCACTCAGCACAAACAGCAGGGGCAGAATGACAACCAGCGGCCAGAAAACAAAGTGATAGCTCAGAAACCAGATCTGTCCGCTCATGGGGCGTACAATGAGCAGTGAGCTGCCCAGGCTCATCAGAACAGAGCTCATCGCCGTCAAAGCCGCATAATATCCTCCTTCCCAGCAGAGCATGCTCACAAGCTGTCTGCGGGTCATGCCGATGCTCTGCAGCATGGCGAATTCCTTTTGACGGGTCAGGATGCCGGTCAGAATTCTGATTTATTGTTCGTTCCAACAAAAATATTTTACACTACCAATCAGTAAGGTTTTTCTCATGTCTATTTAAGATAAATTTATTCTTTGAGTAAGAGCCAAACGTTGCCAAATCGTTGCCAAAACTTAAATATATTTGTTTGGAAACCTCATAAATACTGGCTTTATTTTTCTTAATTCTTACTCAAACTCAATGGTAGCCGGCGGCTTGCCCGTAATATCGTAGCAGATTCGGTTTACATGCTTCACTTCATTGACAATCCGGCTGGATATCCGCCCCAGCACCTCCCAGGGCAGCTCGGCGAATTCCGCCGTCATGAAATCCGTTGTGGTAACGGCTCGGAGTGCCACGGTATAATCATAGGTTCTCTCATCGCCCATAACTCCCACACTCTTTAAATTGGTCAGCACCGCAAAATATTGTCCGATGCTCCTGTCAAGGCCGGCCTTCTCTATCTCCTCCCGGTAGATATAATCCGCGTCCTGAAGGATGGCAATCTTCTCCGGTGTAATATCTCCGATGATACGGACAGCAAGCCCGGGGCCGGGGAAGGGCTGCCTGTAAACCAGCTTCTCCGGGATTCCTAGCTCCAGACCGGCTTTTCTCACCTCATCCTTGAACAGGCTGCGCAGGGGTTCAATAATTTCCTTAAAATTCACATGATCCGGGAGACCGCCCACATTGTGATGACTCTTAATAACCGCAGACTGGCCCAGGCCGCTTTCGATTACGTCCGGATAGATGGTTCCCTGAACCAGGAAATCAACAGTACCGATCTTCCCTGCCTCCTCCTCAAAGACCCGGATGAACTCTTCGCCGATGATCTTTCTCTTCTGCTCCGGCTCGGATATGCCCGCCAGTTTATCATAAAAACGCTGCTGCGCATTGACACGGATAAAATTCACATCAAATTGGGTGGTAAATATCTGCTCCACCTCATCCCCTTCATTCTTACGCAGTAAACCATGATCCACAAAGATGCAGGTGAGCTGCTTGCCCACTGCCTTACTGATCATAACGGCAGCAACGGAGGAATCCACACCGCCGGAAAGGGCACAAAGGACTTTCTTATCACCTACTTTGGCCTTCAGGGATTGTACCATCTCTTCTGTAAAAGAGGACATGACCCAGTCACCGGCGCAGCGGCAGACCTGATACAGGAAATTATGCAGCATCCGGGTTCCCTCCTGGGTATGAACCACTTCGGGATGGAATTGCACCCCGTACAGCTTCTGCGCCCTGTTTTCCATCGCGGCCACCGGACAGGAAGAGGAGCAGGCGGCAACCCGGAAGCCCGGAGCCAGCTCTTCAATATAATCAGTATGGCTCATCCAGCAGACAGTATCCCCAGATACCTCCTGAAACAATGGAGATTCGGTCTCTACATGAACCTCTGTCTTGCCATATTCACGAACCGGTGCCTTGGATACCCTGCCCCCGAGAAGATGGGTCATCAGCTGGCAGCCATAGCAAATCCCAAGGACAGGTATTCCCAGGTCGAATATTCCCTTGTCACAGGCCGGAGCCCCTGCCTCATAGACGCTGGCCGGTCCGCCGGTAAATATAATCCCCTTCGGGGCAATTTCCTTAATCCGTTCCAGGCTGACGGTATAGGGAAGGACTTCACAATACACATTGCATTCCCTCACCCTTCGTGCAATTAACTGATTATACTGACCGCCAAAGTCAAGCACAATAACCATTTCTTTTTTCACTGATTTTCCTCCTACTAATCCATTCCAAACGCTGCCTTGGTTCTATTTTCTCAATTACCGGGTATCTGCCTTTCCTTCCGGTAATCAGACCTGTAAAAAAATGCAGTTTTATAATACAACATTTTTTATCAATATGCCAGCAAAATTTTAACCTTATTGCTTCTTCTGTTTATCTGCGCTTGCAATGATTCCGGTTAAAAGTCTTGCCATCTGCGGATCCAATTGTTTTCCCCTATTCCTTTTGATCTCCAGAAGGGCCTCTTCGACGGTCGCGGCGTCAAAGGCATCCACACCTGAATCCCTCCTCGGCATCTGACCATTCTACGAGCCTATCCGGGTTTAATATTTCCCAAAGCTGCGGGATGCTTCCGGCAGGGACATTCGCGGAGCGGCCTGCTCCTTCAATAGGGGAACCGCTTTAATGATATCCTGATCTTTATCCGTATCCAGCTTGAACTTTCCAACCTCATGGCGCAGTGTTTCGGCCTGGGCCGACATCTCTTGGCTGGTAGCCGAATTCTCTTCCGCGGTAGCGGCATTCGTCTGCACGATAGCGGCAACCTGGGCAATTCCTTCCTTGATCTGCAAGGTTGCGTTGGTCTGTTCCGCGGATGCCCGTTGGATCTGATCAAAGCTTTCCGCTGCTCTGGAGGCTTTTACCCTTACATCCTGAAGAATCTGTGCTGTCCGGGCGGTCATTTCCGTGCCCTTTGCCACAGTAGCAACGGATATCTGGATCAGCTCACCTGTCTGCTTGGCGGCTTCCGCCGATTTGGCCGCAAGGCTGCGGACTTCATCCGCCACAACCGCAAATCCCTTTCCGGCGCTGCCGGCGCGTGCTGCTTCGATGGCGGCATTCAATGCCAGAATGTTGGTCTGGAATGCGATATCTTCAATAATCTTCGTAATATTGGCTATTTGATTGGAAGCAGAATTAATATCCACCATTGCATCGGCGAGCTGCTTCATATGTTCATTTCCCGCAGCAACACCTGCACTGGCCTGCTCGATGTCTCTGGCAGCGGAAATCACATTGGACGAATTCTCAGCCGCCTGATTCGCCACTCTTTCAATGGAAGCACTCAGCTCTTCCACCGTGGCAGCTTGTTCTGTGGATCCCGATGCAAGAGCCTGAGCTCCGCCTGCAACCTGGGCAGACCCCTCGCTGACCTGTTCCGCGGCCGTATCAATGGTGAGAAGCGTATGATTTAAGGATGCGGACAGTTCTGTAAAAGCAGACCGGACCGATGCAAAATTTCCGACATAGTCTTCCCTGAGGTGAATGCGCATATCCCCCCGTGCCATGTTTTCAAGGGTAAGGGTAATCTCTCCTATATATGCAAGATACCTGCGCAGTTGAGCAACTGTGCGGTTGATGGCATCCGCCGTCTGTCCGGTTTCGTCCCTGGAAGTCACCTCCGCTGACACATCCAGATTCCCTTCCGCAATCAGATTGGCCGTTTTTGTCAACCTCTTGACAGGGGAAACGATGCCTCTTGATAAAATCATAAGGATAATCACGATAATAACGATGGCAACCGCAAAAGTAGCCAGCATCACAGTCCGAACAGCAAAGAAATCCTCTTTAAACTCAGCATTCGGCAATCCGGTGGCAACCATCCAATCCGTGTTTCCCACCCTGGAAACATAGCCGTGACTGTGGACGCCGTGAGAGGTATACTCCAGGCTGCCTTCTGATTTTGAAAGAACAGCCTCCTTGATGCTGTCCGACATATCCGTGTCGGCAATATTCCGGTTAATATTCCCATCCACAGGATGATAGATGATCTGACCTGCTCCTGTTGTGAGAATGTAAAACCCGGTATTCCCCAGGGTATATGCCTTAATGGTCTCTCCAAGGGATTCCAGTGAAATATCCAATCCGACTGCTCCTATGATTTCCTCTGTTCCCGGCTTGAAAACAGGCGCCGCAACGGTGACGACCTGCAGCTTGGTAGCGGTATCTTCATAGGGCTCTGTTAAAACTACGGCGTTTGCGTTTTTCATGGCTATGAACCAGGGGCGTTTCAGTACGTCCCAGCCTTCTTTTGCCAGGAAGCCGTCCGCCTGCGCAAGCTGGCTGGAATCCACATCCGAAACCCAGATATTTAAAACCGTACCATTGGCGCTCTGGATATTTCCAAGAGTGCGCTTAATTGCAGGAAAACCTTCGTATTCTATAACCCACATGCCGGGGCCGACAGAAGTGAACAACTCTTCCACTTCGGTACTGCTGGCAAGTGCCTTGGCAATTTCCAGATGCCTCTCAAAATAGTTATTGATATCATAGGAGGCAGCCTGGGACTTTGCACTTAATTCATTGGTTGTAAGACCGGTCACGGTAGCGCTGACAAGGGTCAGAAGGATAAAGCTAACTGCTAAAAACGCAAGAATAACAGGCCCTCCGACAAACATGAGAATTTTGGACGAAAGTGATTTAAATCCCTTTCCAGACAGGTTTGCTTTTTCTTTTAGCACATCAATATACTCCTTTCTATTTTATTTCTTCGATCCATTAAACAAGACCGATAAACTCCGATGCGGTTATTTTGACAGACATTTTACCGGACTTTTTAAAAATCAGATGATTTCCATCCGTCCGCACGCGCTATCGAACAGCTCTTTATCCAGCACTCCCGAGTATAAATGAGAATAAAAATAATCTGCTGTATTTTTTGAATAGCAGATTATTTTTATTCCTGTATTGCCAGCCGCAGCTTAACCCTCACCTGCTGCGTAATGAATATCATATGCAGATTTGGATTGCCATGCATCACAAACGCACTTATTAGTTCCTACGGAATATTGCGGTTTTTTTCAAAACCGGACGGAGCCTCCGCAACAGAAAGGGGATAATGCGGTATCCCGGCAAGCTGCTTTTTCAGCAAGATTAGCTCAGTATACCTGCTCTCATGGTTTATTTTACCACCAATTGTGATATATTTCAACAAATACCGACAAAAGGTCATGCCGTATACACAGCATGACCTTTTGATTAATTGGTGCGGAACTTCTTAATCAGTTCATTTAATCCCTGAACCATATCATATAATTGGGTTATACTATCTGTAATCTCAATCAAAGTTACCGACTGCTCTTCCGCCGAAGCCGAGATTTCCTGCGCAGAGGCGGAATTTTCTTCTGCGGATGCGGCTACATTCTGCAGCATACCCTGGATTTCATCCTTTTTCGCATTGATCTCCTTATTCCGGCGGGCAATCTCCTGAATTCCCTGGATCTGAAGCATTAGGCCTTCCTCAATCCGGCCGATTACATCCTCTGTCCTCAGAACACTGGAATTAATCCGTTCCACACCGGCCCGGTTGATGCTGATGAAGCGCACCGCTTCTTCTGACTGCATCTGCATCTGTTCAATTCTCTCCCGGATATTCTCCGTTGCCGTGCCTGTTTCACTGGCCAATTTGCGGATTTCTTCCGCCACTACCGAGAAACCGCTTCCGTGCTCTCCTGCTCTTGATGCTTCAATGCTCGCGTTGAGAGCCAGCAGGTTGGTCTGTTTGGCTACCCTGGTAATGATCTCTGTTATCATGCCAATGTCCTGGGAAGCATCATTAATTTTATGTATGATTGTCTCAATCTCTGATGAATTCGTCTGATTTTCCTCATTTGCTTCCTTCAGGTGATGAACGGATGCCGCTCCTTCTTCTTTCCACTCCAAGCTTCTCTGAGCTGCCTCCTCTATGCGCATCCCTTCCTGAGCAGTGTATTCGATATCCTCACCCAGCTGCGTAATTCTCTGGACCGTATCCAGCGTTTCCCGGTACTGATCCTCTGTTAAGGATGCCATATGGGCAATGGCCTTTGCCACTTCCACCGTTGCCTCACTTACCACTCCCGAAGACTGGGTCAGATTCATTGCAAATTGATGCAACCCCCCGCTGGAGATGGTCATGGTCTTTACAATATCATTGAAGCTGTCCAGCAGCCGGTTCACCGAATCCGCCAGAAGCCGGGTCTCATCTCTGGTCTTTACCTCAATCTTGCTCTGGGTCAGATTTCCCTGGGACACCTCCCGCAGCGTTTCGGATATCTTCTTAATGGGCCCTGTAATCCTGTTGGAGATCAGCATCGCAAGAGCGAGGGAGATTACCAGCATTATCCCCACGCTGATCATATTGCTCAGCAGGATCATATTGGCTCCCTGATAGAAATCAATATCATAGATTACCGCACATACCACCCAGTCCCAGTGAGGAAAATACATGCTATAAACTGTTTTGCTGTCCCGAATGACACTGACATCTCCCTCCAGGGCATAATTCAGAATCCCGCCGCCCTTCTTTGCCAGTGCAACGGTGTCCTGAACAATCCACCGTCCATCCTTCGCCTTAAGCTCATAAATATTATCTTCCAGAAACGGATGGGAAATAATATCTCCCTGTGAATTAATAATAAAGAAATATCCCGACTCCCCCAGATTGAGGGTGTGATTGGAAAACTCCGAATTAGCTGTGGCTGAGGAAGCTGTATCCGCAGCTTCTGTTGTGGCAGTGGATACGGTATCCGCCTGATTCTTCTGCAGCCTTTTGACGGCATTGATAGAAGCCTCCTTGGCCTCTTCCTCCGACATGCTTCCCTCCCCTGCATGGGCATAGGAATAGTTACTGTTGATATCGGACATGACCGTTTCGATGGCATTCTCAAGAATAATCCGATTTGATTTGGCGATCTCATTACGGGATATGATATAATTGAACACGGATATGCTCAGCAGGGCACCTACTATGATTAAAGATATAAATAACCCCAACTTCTTACCAATGCTGTCCAGCTTAAAAGTTCTCATCCTTCTCCTCCTAAGTAAATATAGTATGCGTAACTCATAAAACTATGTAGTTCTATTTTTTTGGACTGATGGAGCTTATGGTAAATTCTTTGCAGGTGGAAGCCGGTATGACCTGCTTTGTACTGGAATCCACTGTACTCTTTAATCTTATATAAACCTTATCATTAACCGCTGCTTTCTTGATTACTACAGATTTATCAGGGGATATTCCGGTCCATTTTGCAGCTGTCAGATCCAGCTTCTTCCCGTTCTCCACTATGGTGTATTCGTAATTTCTCTTCACCGTATCTGTAATCAGCAGTGTCGTCCCTGTCAGGGTGACGGTATCGGGGCAAACCGGCTGCTGCAAAACTTCCATCAGCCTCTCTCCCGATGCGGCCTTCTTAGGAGTTGCCACAGTGCGCAGTTCAATTCCAAAGGCAGGTATAGGAACATTATATTCATAAGTCTGCTTTAAAAGGGTGGCAAAGCTGATGCTCTTCACCTTGGGATCAGAACTGAAATAGTTCCACTCCGAACTTCCATTCAGACGATACTGGGTTTCGTTAGCCTTAAACCCACTGAAAATCAGCTTTCCTCCATCCAGTTTTACTGCCGGAGGAGCCGGACGCTTCGGTATCTTCACTTTTATTATCTTACCCGCTCTCGTGCTCGCCGTTGCCGCCGTACGGTAATACAAGGTGGCGCCTTTCACTTCGTAAACAGCAGTTTTCAACGGATTCACCGCCGTCTTCCATATTCCGTTACTGCCCTTCCGGTACTCAGCAGCACTGCTGCCTGAAAAGGTGATCTGCCCTCCAACCGCATCATAAGTTACCTTCAGGTCATCGGGTTCCTTCATCAGGGTACAGCTTATCTCTTCCGTATCCTTATTCCCTTTGAGTAAAACACTGACCTCCTTCGTGGACAGTATGGCAGAGATATCAATCTGACCGACCTTTGCATCGGATACCACAACCGAAGGAAGGCTTTCCCAGTTCCTGCCTTTATCCAGACTGATATAGAACTGGTCGCTGTTGCCGGGTCCCCTGCTCACCGTTATCGTCTCTTCCAGATAGTCCACCTTATAATCAACCTTTGTTTTGGCTGGTACGGTGGATGCTTGTACTATGGCCGGATTCTTCGTCAAAATCAGTAACAGGGTTAATGCCGCAGCAGCTAAAATATAGCCTCGTATCCTCTTCCCTTTATCAAAATTCATGTCCTTGCTTCTACTCATTCATTTTTCTCCTCTCCGCGCTGTCGCTGTGTGAAAAATTTATCAAATATTTCCTTATAATCTTAGAGGTGGTGTTTTATACCAACATTATTATAGCTTTTTTCATAAACCAGTGCAACCTTATTAATCTATATTCTTTGTGATATTAGAAATTTTTTTCAATAATAAAAGGAAAGCCCCCGGGTATGAACAGAATCCATGTCCTCAATGGGGTTCGTCTGTGCTTCTGCTGTATTTTCAGAAAGTGGAACTATTGCCAGCCGCTGGCTATCAAGCCTGCGTTTTTCACAAAAATCTGCATAGACCCTGTGCGCCACCGTCCAAATATAGGCATGAATATGCTCGATATGCGGATTGCGCCCTGCGGACGACAGTACCTTTATAATAATTTCCGAGCATAGATCTTCCGCCGTATGGCTGTCGCTGCAGCGCTTATATGCAAAGCCATACAGCTTGTCCAAAAACTCCCGGCTGTCTAATTCTTCAATGATTTCCTCGTAATCCATGGATACCTCCTGCGAAACCGTTCGCGACCGGTTCTCATATCTTGCTGGTACATACGTATAGTCGTCAAAAACAAAGGATGGTTAGTTATATTCGAAAAAAAGCGGGTCATCCAACTAACGGATGACCCGCTCAATCTCCCGCAAAGATGCCGCCGGGAATCTATTCTGGACCCTGCTGATAATGCGCTGCTTTGCCTCTTCTCTTCCAATGCAATAGGCGGATCGCACATGTTCTTCCCCATAAAGTCTCTCACTGGTGGAGAATTGCGCCACTGACCAGCCGTATTCCTCATTCTTTTTATTAATTCTCCTCCGAAAGCAGCGGACTGTGATGTAGGTCTGCATCTGAAGAGCCGTCATCGCCCCTTCAAACCCCTTTTCTCCTTCTTTTCCAAAACCGGCCATGGTCTTGATCTCGTTGGAGAGCAGGGCTTCCCGCAGATCCAGGAGATCCATGATCTTCTTGGCCCGGTGGCTGGCCAGTCCATCCTCATACCTGCTGTCAAAGTCATAGCCATCCCTTCGGTAAGATGCAAAAATCGGATACCAGTTCCTGGAGATGAACCCGGCACGATTTGCAAAGAGCTTGCCATAAGCAATCTTTCCCTCTTCTGCGATTATCTCCCTCCACAGCCAGGGGTCCTCCTCCGGGTTCCCTCCCCACCAGGTGCTGGAAGCCGTCATTTCTTCCACCGAGAAGCCTTTTACCTCGTTCTTAAAGAGGGGAAGAAAACCGACTTCCCTAATGACTTCACATAGCTCCCCACAGGTCTTTATTCTGCTGCTGTCTGATAAATCAAGCCCTTCCATGATCCATTTCCCGTCAGTCTCAGCCATGATACTGCTCCCCCTTATTGAATAATACCCCCGTGGAAATAGCATTCATAAATACGCTTATCCAGCAAAAAAATCTCTTCATAACCCTGGAACCACTCCGTATCACCGTGAACTATACTGTGATACGTATAATCCCCTCCCCGGTAAAGCATGGGGCCGCGGAAAGGTGTTTCTTCTGAAACCAGGGACAGTGCTTCCTTCAGAAAATCGCCGGAAAATCCGTCGCCCAGAAGACGTCCTGTATAATTCATGGAGTAGACCGGCTGCTCCTTCTCATATAATACCTCTTCACCGGTAAAACGCTCTCCTCCAAAATAGGAATCATGATAGATATATTCCCCCTCGCAATAGCGGTAATCATGAGATCCCAACCGGCAGGCCTGTGCATGGTTGGACTTCCCGGCATAAGTCTCCTTTTTCGCCTTGCATAAAAAAATCACTGTCTCTTTCTGTAGTTTCATCCTTAACCCCAGCTCTCTGATTTCGTCTTCTAACTCTAATTTTCTTCTCTGCCTGAAGCCCCTTATTTGCTTGAACTTTAATCGTTTAGTTGAGTTCATCCAGAGTTTTATCATACGGCGGTAGAAAATCTCGTATGAATATGGAGATTTCATCCATATTCATTTCCTCCAATATCTTGCGGAGTGATTTTTCTGCACTTAAAAACTCCGTGTTACCCGCTTTCCGTTCTTCAATACATTTAATCAACGCCGATAGCTTATCCGCGGCCTTGACCAGCTTCCACAGATGTGCCTCTTCCTCCCTGGGAAAGAGCACTGCTTCATAGCTTTTTCTCATATCTTCCGGAAGCATCCCAAGCAGCCGTTCTGCCGCGGCATGCTCCACCGCTTTGAATGCCCCCTGGATGCCTTCGTTAAAATATTTAATGGGAGTCGGCATATCTCCTGTAATAATCTCCGTTACATCGTGGTAGATTCCAATCAGCGCTGCCCGCTCTGCATTCACTTCCCTGCCCAGACGTTCGTTACCGATGACAGCCAGGGCATGAGCCAGAATACTCACCTCAAGAGAGTGCTCACTGATATTCTCCGTAACCGTATTACGCATCAGCGCCCAGCGTTCGATATATTTCATTCTGGATATCATTGCATAAAAACCGTTCTCCATCATTTCCGCTCCAGATACCTTTTAATATACATGCCGGTATAGGACTTCTTGTCCTTTGCCACTGCCTCCGGCGTACCTTTGGCAATTACGGTGCCTCCCTTATCTCCGCCCTCAGGACCAATATCGATAATATAGTCCGCTGTCTTAATCACATCCAGATTATGTTCAATCACCACAACGGTATTCCCGGAATCCGAAAATCTCCTCAGAATATCAATCAGCTTATGCACATCCGCAAAATGCAGGCCGGTGGTAGGCTCATCCAGAATATAAATCGTCTTGCCTGTGCTTCGCTTACTCAGTTCCGTAGCCAGCTTAATACGCTGTGCCTCACCCCCGGACAGGGAGGTGGAGGGGTGTCCCAGGCGCAGATAGGACAGTCCGACATCATTCAGGGTCTCAATCTTTCTGCGGATGGATGGTACATTCTCGAAGAAATGAACCGCTTCCTCCACGGTCATGTTCAGAACATCATGGATGCTCTTGCCCTTATACTTGACCTCCAGGGTCTCCCGGTTATATCGCTTGCCGCCGCAGACCTCACAGGGCACATAAATATCCGGAAGGAAATTCATCTCAATCTTCAGAATACCGTCTCCGCTGCAGGCCTCACAGCGTCCGCCTTTTACATTGAAGCTGAAACGTCCTTTGGTATAACCGCGCATTTTCGCATCCTGGGTGGAGGCAAAGAGATCCCTGATCTGGTCAAATACCCCGGTATAGGTTGCCGGATTGGATCTCGGAGTCCTTCCAATGGGTGACTGGTCAATATCGATCACCTTGTCCAACTGCTCGATGCCCTTCATATCCTTATGCTTTCCCGGTATACAGCGGGCGCGGTTCAGATCTCTTGCCAGCCTCTTGTATAATATCTCCCGTACCAGGGAGCTCTTGCCCGAACCGGAGACACCGGTAATACAGGTCATAACTCCAAGAGGGATATCAACATTAATATTCTTCAGATTGTTCTCTGCCGCACCAATCACGGACAGATATCCGGAGGGTTTCCTCCGCTCCTTGGGGACAGGAATGATGGTACGCCCGCTGAGATATGCGCCGGTGATGGATGCCTCCTCCCGCATAATATCCTCCGCTTTGCCTGCAGCCACCACCTCGCCTCCGTGCTCTCCGGCACCCGGACCGATGTCTACAATGTAGTCCGCGGCAAACATGGTATCCTCATCATGCTCCACCACGATTAAGGTATTGCCCAGTTCCATAAGGTTCTTCAAGGTGCGCAGAAGCTTATCATTATCCCTTTGATGCAGCCCTATGCTGGGCTCGTCCAGAATATAGGCAACTCCCACCAGCCCGGATCCAATCTGGGTTGCAAGGCGGATTCTCTGGGCCTCGCCCCCGGACAGGGTACCGGTGGACCTTGCCAATGTAAGATAATCCAGTCCCACATTCATGAGAAAGTTAATTCTCGCTCTAATCTCCTTCAGAACCAGCTCTCCGATCTTCCTCTGCATCTCTGTCAGCTTCAGGTCAGCCATAAAATCTGCCAGCTGATGAATCGGATATTCGGTAACTTCAGCGATATTCCGGCCTCCCACCGTCACCGCCAGAGCCTCTTTCTTCAGCCGCTTTCCCTTACAGACATTACAGGGAGTCGTCAGCATCAGGCTTTCATACTCCTGCTTTGCGCTCTCGGAACCGGTCTCCCGGTAGCGGCGCTCCACATTGCGGATCAGCCCTTCAAAGACCACATCATAGACCCCGACGCCCCGCTGGCCGCGGTAATGAACCTTAACCGAACGACCGTCCGTGCCATGGATAAACATATGGCGTACCTCCTCGGGAAGCTTCTCATAAGGAGTATCCAGATCAAATTTATATTCTCTGGCCAGAGCCTCCATCAGACATCTGGAATAACTCCCCTTATCTACAACCGACTGCCATCCCGGCGCTGCCACAGCGCCGTCAATAATGCTCTTTGTCTTATCCGCGATAAGAAGTTCCTCCGCAAATTCCATCTTAATACCTATTCCATGGCATTCCGGACAGGCACCGAAGGGGTTGTTAAAGGAAAATACCCTGGGTTCAATTTCATCTATGCTGATACCGCAGTCCGGACAGGCAAAGTTCTGGCTAAAGGTCAGCTGCTCCTTATCGACGACATCCACATACAGTAAGCCTTCGGCCAGCTTAAGCACATTCTCTACCGAATCAGAGAGTCTCTGCTCTATTCCTTCCTTCACCACCAGACGGTCTACAATAATCTCTATATTATGCTTATTGTTCTTCTCCAGCTTGATCTCTTCCGTAAGCTCGTAGAGGTTTCCATCCACTCTGACTCTGACATAGCCGCTGCGTTTTGCCTGCTCGAACAGCTTGGCATGCTCTCCCTTTCTTCCCCTGACCACCGGAGCCAGGAGCTGGATTCTGGTTCCCTGGGGAAGACTCATGATCTCGTCCACCATCTGATCCACGGTCTGCTTCTTAATCTCCTTGCCGCATTCGGGACAATGGGGAATTCCGATTCTGGCATACAGCAGACGGAAATAATCATAGATCTCCGTTACCGTTCCCACCGTCGACCTGGGATTCCGATTGGTGGACTTCTGGTCAATGGAAATGGCAGGGGGCAGCCCCTCAATGCTTTCCACATTAGGCTTCTCCATCTGTCCCAGGAATTGTCTTGCATAAGAAGAGAGGGATTCCATATATCTTCTCTGTCCCTCTGCATAAATCGTATCAAAGGCCAGGGAGGACTTGCCGGAGCCGCTTAGACCGGTCAGTACTACAAATTGGTCTCTCGGAATATCCACATTCAAATTCTTCAGATTATTCTCCCTTGCACCTCTGATTTTAATGTAATTCTTTCTATCTGACATAATAATCTCCATTCTGGCAAACTCCTGCGAAGAACCTCTTCGAATTCTTCGCAATAATGTCTATTCCACCGTTGCTGCGGCGGTATAAAACCACGAACCCCTTACCCTGTAAGTTATAAATCCAGCAGCTGCTTCTTTATCTCCACCATCTTGTCTCTCAGCTCCGCCGCCAGCTCGAAGTTCAGCTCTGCCGCCGCCGTATGCATCTGCTTGGTAATGACCTTAACCAGCTCTTCCAGCTCCTGGCGGGACATGGATTCGATATCCTTCTCCATGTCTTTCTTAGCCTTCTCCGCCTTCTTGGAGATGCTGATGAGATCCCGTACCTTCTTCACAATCGTCGTGGGGGTAATGCCGTGAGCCTCGTTATACGCCTGCTGTATCTGTCTTCTCCGGTTGGTCTCCGAGATGGCCTTCCTCATGGAATCTGTCTCATTATCCGCGTACATAATGACACGCCCCTCGGCATTACGGGCGGCACGGCCTATGGTCTGGATCAATGAGGTCTCGGAACGGAGGAAGCCTTCCTTGTCCGCATCCAGAATAGCTACCAGCCCTACCTCGGGAATATCCAGTCCCTCCCGGAGCAAGTTAATGCCCACCAGCACGTCGAACAGGTCCATGCGCATATCCCGGATAATCTCCGAACGCTCCAGGGTATCGATATCTGAGTGAAGGTATTTCACCCGGATGCCCACCTCTCTCAGATAGGTGGTCAGATCCTCCGCCATACGCTTGGTCAGCGTGGTTATCAGAACCTTCTGCTTCTTCGCAATCTCTTTGCGAATCTCGCCCAGCAAATCGTCAATCTGCCCCGTCACCGGCTTCACTGTCACCTCCGGATCCAGCAGGCCCGTGGGACGTATCACCTGCTCGGTGCGCAGCAGCTCATGCTCCGTCTCATATACCGACGGTGTGGCGGATACAAACATAATCTGGCTGATCTTACTTTCAAACTCTTCAAAATTCAAGGGCCGGTTATCCAGCGCCGACGGGAGCCGGAACCCATATTCCACTAATGTAGTCTTTCTGGAACGGTCTCCCGCATACATTCCTCTGACCTGGGGGATGGTGATATGGGACTCATCCACAATAATCAGAAAATCCTCAGGGAAGTAATCCATCAGGGTATGGGGCGGCACGCCCGCCTCCAGACCGGTCAAATGCCGGGAATAATTCTCGATTCCGGAGCAAAAGCCTGTCTCACGCATCATCTCGATATCAAAATTCGTACGCTCCGAGATTCGCTGTGCCTCCAAAAGCTTGTCCTCGCTCTTGAAATGCCGGATTCTCTCCTCCAGCTCCTCCTCGATATTACGGATGGCCTGCTCCAGCTTATCGGGAGCCACCACATAATGGGAAGCCGGAAATATGGCCGCATGCTCCAAACTGCTCTTAATCTCACCGGTCAGCGTATCAATCTCTAAAATCCGATCTATCTCATCTCCGAAAAATTCAACCCGTATTGCCAGCTCCCCGGAAGCCGCCGGAAAAATCTCCACCACATCTCCCCGTACCCGGAAGGTTCCCCGCTTGAAATCCATATCATTCCTGTCATACTGTATCTCAATGAGCTTCTTCAGCATCTCATCCCGGTCCTTCAGCATCCCCGGACGCAGGGAAATAACCATCTCCTGATAATCAATGGGGCTTCCCAAGCCATAGATGCAGGATACGCTGGCAACAATAATTACATCCTTGCGCTCTGACAGGGAGGCCGTGGCCGAATGGCGCAGCTTATCAATCTCCTCGTTGATGGAGGAATCCTTCTCTATATAAGTGTCCGTCGAAGGCACATATGCCTCCGGCTGATAATAATCGTAGTAGCTGACAAAGTATTCTACCGCATTCTCCGGAAAGAATTCCTTGAACTCCCCGTACAGCTGGGCTGCCAGGGTCTTATTATGTGCAATAACCAGTGTGGGCTTCTGTATCTGCTGGATTACATTCGCCATGGTGAAAGTCTTACCCGACCCTGTAACACCCAGAAGTGTCTGGCACTGGTTGCCGCTTCGAAAGCCCTCTACGAGAGCCTTGATGGCCTCCGGCTGATCCCCTGTCGGTGCGTACTCCGATGTTAATTTAAATTCCATACCAACCTTACCTCCTGGCTGTTCTGTTTCATATCTCATCATCCGCCTCATTATATCATGAACCAATTTCAAAAGCAACATATTTCCGAATGTCTGTTCTGTTTTATAAGAGTATCGAGAGGGGGGGGTGGGGGGGGATCGAAAAAGTAAGGGG
>JAEWYQ010000040.1 GCA_023395555.1 Bacillota bacterium | reverse complement strand
GTCCATGACCTCAACCTGCCCCCGATAAATATTGATTCCTTAAATCTGTGCCCCCATCAAAAAAAATGGTAACCCCATTGAATTTAAATAAGTTTATATAAATCCTTCCGATATGCAGAAATGAAGTCTGACATTCCTCTTTGAAGTTCAAGCACCGTAGTATTTCCTGAAAGTAAACCATAGATTTCGCGAAGCTTCCTTACCTTCTCCCCTTGCTTTTCATCCTGAAAGCTCTCTTCCATCTTTTCTTTACAGACACTGAGGTAATCTACCAAGTAATAAATCAAATTAGGATCAATATCTTTTTCAATATAGTCCATACTTTGGGACTCCAGATTCAAGTTCACTACGTCTTTGATACTCGCGCCGGTAAATTCATAGTTTAGAACGTCTTCAAGCTCCCAATATTTTGTTTGTATCAAAGCCTGTGCCACGGCCAGCATGCGTGGGGATGCATCTTTGGCCACCTTTTTCCTATCCTTTATTAACAAATCGCCGTAATCCCTCCATGATAGCCCAAACAGAAGAATCATCTGTATATCGGCATATGTCTCACGAAACATATATTCGATATGCCCAAATCCCTCAAGCGGCTCCGGATCAGACTCGTATTCTCTGGATGCTGTAAGGTTCTTAAGAATATCGGGATATTTTTTCAGCACCTTCGCATATTCCAGAGACATCATATTTTTAACATAAAACGCCTGTTCCATATCTACATATTTCTTTAGGATACCTTCCTTCCCGCTTCCCGCCTTCTGCCTGTCTGCTCCGTCCCGGCTGAGCTCTGTGTGCTTCTGAAGATATTTAAGATATTCCGGATTTTCATCTCCGTTTGTGACAAAGGAAGCCCATAGCATATCAAGGACTTTATTATATATAATCGGATCTGTTGTTAAGTCATCCGACATATCTGCGAACAAGATACGAAGATCCTCGATGTAATTATACTTCTCCGAAGTATAGTGACCGGGGTTACTTTTCAGCAATTCTATGTAGATATCTTTCGCACATTTCCTCAAAACACCCACTTCTACCTTGGGATACTCCCGACTGTCAAAATCCTCCCCATATATCTCCTGATAAAAATACCAAAACAAATTTTCAAGGACTCCTTGGATTGCACACAGAAGTACCGTTTCCTTCCGCTTCTCGCGGCACCGGTATTTATCACCGACAAAGTGGGATATTTCGTGAGAAATGATCGCTGTAGTTTGCTGCAATGTATATAATGAGCTTTCACTCATGCTGATCGTTATAAATTGATCCTGCTCCACTACATCTTTCAACGCCAGGGAGAGCACATCTAATTCCTTTACAAAGCTGGGAGAAATCGTAAATCCATAAGTGGCCTGGTCATCATGAAATACATCAATCAACCGGTATATCATCGCCGTATAATACGCCATTATCTTGGGAGGCATCTGAAAGGACACCGAGTGGAATGATGGAACCTGGATGAACTGCCGGCTGCTATGATTCATACTGTCAAGTAAAATTGATATGTTCGAAAAAAATGCAGCAAAACATTCATGAACACCATCCAAATGTTCTTTCCTCAGTTTCTCAGATGCAAAGAGTCTGGTACCATAGTCGAACAGATCCTTAAATTGCGGAAGAAGGCAGGTTCCCAGATCCAGCGTCAGTTTATTCTGAATAAACGAATTTACCAAAACCCAAGCCTCTCTCAGCCAACGAAGCCAGACTACATCCGGGGTAGCACCCCAGTATTCATGTTTTTTCCGATAGATCGCCTCGAACTCGTTAAGCTTCTTCTCCAGCCCTGTTATCACTTTGCGATCCAGCAAATGATCTTCTTCCGGTGTTTTACCAAAATCCAAACTATCTTCCAAAGGATTGATGAGAAGCGATAAGTCATAGGTGGAATACCATTTTTGCTCTTTACTTAACCTTCTTACCACTCTCAACCATGACAAATTAGCAGCCGGGTGATAAAATGCCACATCATTCCTTCCCAGCAGCCAATGGAAGCTTACCTTTGCGTCCTGCTCCTCTAATTTCTTACGGAAAGCGGTCATTCCTTCATAATCTATTACACCGACCCGCAACAAAACCCCAAAGGTTTCATCCTCCGGTAATTCTTCTTTGTATTGGGACGCAAAGCTATAAAAGGTTATAGAATCTGTCAAAAGCTTCGTATCTTCATCCATCTTCCTATTATAATTAAGCAAAAAAATTAATAAGGAATATTCTTGAAAATTACTTCCCCGGTAAAAAATAAGAATATCACAATGATCAAAGGTCAAATAAGTCAGATACCGGCTCCTGGGTATGTGTTTACCAGAAAATAATACATCAATTCGTTTCAACATATTTTCCGGATTATCCTCATCACCGATATTCAGCATTGTCATAAAAAAAATGGGATACTTATCATTATCCCAGAATTCATCAATATTGGTTTGAGTATACCCCCACTGATCTTCTATAGAGGTAATATCGGTAAAAGCAAGCATAACCTGGTAAAAACCTTTCCGATCCGTCTCATCTTCCGCTGTGGCTGTCTGATATGCAGCTTTCAACGGCTCATTCCCCTTTACTTCTTGCACACTGATCGCATCATAGTAGCAAAACATCCGGTACCGGTTCCTTCCGGATATCCAGGACGATTGATCTAAATCTTGAGGAAGTAGCTGTGTATCCTGTGAATACAAAGAGATGATCCTTGCATCAATCAAATCTTCTGATTGATCTCTTTCCCCGTAGTCGGCTGCGTTCTTTTCTTGTCCCCTCATATGTTATTCTCCATGTCTTTTATCGTAATACAAGGCAGAGATTCCTCTCTACCTTGTATTCTTCTCTACTTTATATTCTTATTTTCATCCTTATTTGAACTGTATTTGTAAATCTTGGGAACAGGATACGGCGGATGATTCTCTTCTACAAAACGGGATACTTCCTTCTTCTTCATTACCGGTTTCTTGGGCGAGCGCTTTCTACTCCAAATACCTCGGCTCTCAGCCTCAATCAGACCCAAGCTCATCTTATCTATCTCCTTTCAGTATAAAGGCTATCACACTACAAGGATATTTTCTCCTAATGTTTATCATCCTATACAGTTATATAAATGGTAACAGAGTTACAACAATTCACACATCCTCAAGGATACCTATTGGCTTCCATAAATTGTCCCACATATTTACAACTGTAATAAATAAACATAATCAATTATAGCGCAGTTTAAACGCATTGTCAATTATTACTTCACTTTCTCCATTATATTCCACTCATTCCACTCATTCTCTTATATCTTTGCCCATTCATCCATAGTTTCTTTCAACTTTGTTGCTTGAATTGTTTTCACACCTCCATCCTCTGAGAAAATAGCTGCTACTGCCTTGACATTATCATTATCCAATAATAAGCTGGCAATAAAAGTCTTCAGGCTGTTATGCCTGGCTCCACGATCCAATTCACCTTCTATGCAGGCTATTCCATCTACGATCACTGCAAAATAAGAAATCTCTCCCTTTACGATATCGACGATGAAAGCACCATCCACTCGCCCCAGATTAGTGAATACTTCATTTTTAACCGGCTCTTTCGATTTCCCGCTTTTAACAACCGGTACTTTTGCCACCTCAATAGCTCGCTTCCTTCGCACAAGATTATCCAACCTTGCTTTTACTGACTCTGTCCTTGCATCTAAAAAAACAACAGAAGTGCCATGTCTTTGTTGGGCAATGGCTCTCAATACATCCTCAAATTCATTAATATAATCGTTACAGCCGTTCTCATCTCCTGGCAGAACAGAGGCAAACTCTTCCTTCAAAATGAGTAATACGGGCTGTATTGGATCCGCAATAATCTGTATCTTATCAAATTTCATATGAAAGAGAGGAATGCCCTGAAATCCGATGGTCCATTCCTGTATTCCATTGATTGTACTATACCACGAGCAGCTGCTTAACCATTGCCGATTCATATAACCACTAAGCAGATAGCCCTTATTCCGATCTGTTCTTATGAATAATAGGCATTCCTCCCTGCCCGCTCCTGCAAGCAATTTACGAATTTGCTTTAAATTTTTACTCAAAAATTCAATTGGCTCTTGCATCACGATAGGAATATCAAGTAATAGTTCCTCTATCTTTGCCTTATCCTCTGTCTCAACAGTAAGGAACACAAGCGTTCCATCGGCCTTCTCACCCTCATAAGGAATTAGCGACAGCCGTTCTAAGTCTGTCATAGAGATACCTATGGTTTCACTATGTTCATGAATGATGCGACGCTGAATCTCCCTATATATTTCCTGTGCAAGATCTTTCTCCTCCAGCACACCTCGACCGGCTTTATCATAGAACCACCTATTTTGCTGCACTAAATCAGGTTCCGCATCATTCAAATAATCCTCCACGATATCAACTGCCAAACAAAGCAGCCTTCTAGCTTCTCCTGCCGATATCGCGATATAGAAGCTCTGTCCTCCTATCCTGGCCACCTTTTTATAGCTTCTCCTTCTAAGATCCTTATCTGATATCTCGAGTAAGGACATTGTTTGTTCACTACTTAGCAATAAACTTAGCTTACACAATGTCCCTCGCATATACTTTAGAAACTCCTCCGTGTACAAAGTATGTCCTCCGTTTACTACTCTTATTTAATAGTAGACCAATAATATCTTATTTATTACATATCTTTTGGGCAATATTTATTTGTCAATGTCCGTTGAACCAGCAAAAGCTCCTATCTCGCTGAAGCCCGAGAGAATATTTAAGATCATCTTCTTTATATTTTAATTTTACGACATTTATAAACACTTTGCAACCTCAAATTTCACCAGTCGTTTCTGTTGTGCCCTCTTTATTACTGCCCTCATTTTTTGCCTGTACTAAATCAAAATTCTGCTGTTAATGTTCAATTGTTATGTCTTTACGAACTCCAACATTCCGGGAGTAACAGAACAGATACCACCACTCCCTTAAACGGCTTAAATGATATAATGCCCCTTATCTGATAGACCTGTTCATTATCCATTGAGATAAAAATAGATCCATTCTTAAGATGCCATTCCAGCACCCCCTTATGTAACACCCTATCTGCCACAGTTTTTAGTATTTTAATCCGGTCATTCACCGATTTCTTATCGGACGCTCGCAGCGCATTCTGAAAATAATAGTCATCGCACCGCTTTATAAACAGATCCACCACTTCCTCCCGCCTCTCGATCAGCAGGTTGATATCTCCGCGTCCCATGTGATAAATCACATGGGACCAGCCTTGGATAGATAATCCATCCCCTGATTCAAAAATTCATCCAAAAAACCATTATAGGTATCTAACGGAAGCTGGGTAAAGGACACATAATAATAGTATAAGGATGCTTGGTACCGTGAAGCAGCAGTCTGGAGGAATGAATGAACCAAAATAACAAATCCTACAAAATCGAAATACTCATTACCGCAGCCCACCCAACCCAGCTAAAGAAGCCCTGTTATTGGATATTATGGGGTTCCTGCGGACAAGACTGGCTCAACGAATGCTGCGGTTGGGCGCAAACACCCGAATTGGCATGGAGCGAAGCCTATGACTTTTATCAATCATATAAAGCCATTCCTGCTT
>JAEWYQ010000038.1 GCA_023395555.1 Bacillota bacterium | reverse complement strand
GCCTGCATAGTTGAACATTTCCTTAATGCGCTGCACAAGGGTGGGCAGCACCGTTTCCCCGAACAGAGCATACAGCCCCGCAAGGAGCAGAGCGCCCAAGACCACGGCAATCAGGATTTTGATGGCGGTGTCAATGTATCCGTCCCCGCGGCTGCCGGAAAGGACGCGGCGGGTTCTGGCGGCGGTCATGACCGCCTTGCTTTTCAGCTTGCAAATGAGATGCTTCATGGATGTTCCCCCTTATTCAAAGTGGTACGTCACCGAGTAGGTGATGTTGGATTTGTTGTACATGCACGAGTGGTTGGTATAATAATAAAACTCCAGCTGCGTGTATACGCCTGCGCCGAGGGTACGGGTGAAGGTGATGCCGTTGGAGGTGGTGCCGTAGTCCAGCTGATCCCACTGGCCGGTCAGCTTGTTGTAGCCGCGCACCCTGCCGAAGTCGGAGCCGCTGTGCCCGCTGACGGGCGGCACCGTAAAGGTGTATTCGGTGATGGTGGCGCCTTCGATGCCGTTTTCCATGATCACGGAATCCGGGCCTGTGAGCGTCATGCCACCGCCGCCGTTGGAATCCGCCACAAAGAAAACGATAGCGGCCCACGGGGACTCGGCGCCTGCGGAATCCACCGCCTTGACACGCACCACGTTCTTTCCGCGGGGGTAGGTCTGGGTTTCGGCGTTTCTGCCCTCCCAAATCAGGGTGACTGGGTCGCCGTCCGGGTCGGAGCTGGCTGCCGTGATGGTGACCGGCGTTCCCGGTGCCACACTGTTGCCGTTCGGCGTTCGGGTAATCATCGGCGCTGTCGGGGCGGAGTTTGCCACGGTAAAGGTCTTGGATACCCAATCGGAATACAGCCCGGTAGCATCTTTGGCGCGAACACGGACGGTGTGCGTGCCAACGGCATAGTAGCCGTCCGCCGCCTTGTTGTCCCATTCCAGTGTAGTGGGATCGCCATCCGAGTCAGAGGCTGTTGCGCTGATATTCACAAGGAATTTGCCGCTTTGGGCTGTACGGGTCGGAGTGGCAGTCAAGGTAACCGTAGGCGCGGAGCTGGTGATGGTGAAGGTCTTTTCCGTCCAAGGGGAATATGCTCCGGCAATGTCCTTGGCACGGACTTTTACGGTATGGGTGCCGGGCGCATAGTAGTTGTCTGCCGCCTTGTTATCCCATTCCAGCATGGTGGTATCGCCGTCCGCATCCGCTGCCTTTGCACTGATATTGACGAGGAATTTGCCATCTTTCACCGTGCGGGTCGGCTCGACAGTCAGGGTTACGGTGGGCGCGGCATTGGTCACGGTGAAGGTCTTTTCCGTCCATGGGGAATACGCCCCGGCGATATCCTTGGCACGAACTTTTACGGTATGGGTACCGGGCGCATAGTAGCCATCCGCCGCCTTGTTGTCCCATTCCAGCGTGGTGGCGTCACCGTCCGTATCCGCTGCCTTTGCACTGATATTGACGAGGAATTTGCCATCTTTCGCCGTGCGGGTCGGCTCGGCGGTCAGGATAACGGTTGGCGCGGCATTGGTCACGGTGAAGGTCTTTTCCGTCCACGCAGAATACGCCCCGGCAATGTCTTTGGCACGAACTTTTATGGTGTGAGTACCCGGCGCATAATAGCTGTCGGCCGCAGTATCCGCATACTCCAAGGTCACCGCATCCCCATCGGGGTCTGTGGCACTGGCGGTGATGTTCACAAGAAACTTGCCGGCCTTGGCGGTACGGGTGGGTACGGCTTCTACCACAGGGACATTCGGCGCGGTGTTGGTGACCGTGATGCGTTCCGAATGGGTGGTGACACGCGCTTCGCTGTCGGTGATAGAGGCGGTCAGGGTAAATGTGCCGGTGTCATGGATAGCGATTTTGCCGCCGTCATTGCCGAGGGTGCCCTGATACTGTGAGGGATTGCCGTCCTTTTGTAGTGTCCATACAACGGAATAGCTGCCGAGGTGCCGGACATCCTTTGCGGCAACTTCAAACTCCGTGCCGTAGTGAACAGCCTGCGGCATGGTAAATGCATATTGCACCACAGGGTGGATGCGAATGTTTTCGCTGTGGGAATATCTGCGTTTCAGGTAATCGGTCATGGCAGCGGTGAGAACATACTCGCCGTCGCCCTTAAAGGTAATCTTGCCGCCCTGGGGGGTGAGGCTGCCGTCAAACGCCTCGGAGAGCGGAATGCTCTTGCCGTCCTTGCTGACGGACCACTCCACCGGCAGAACCTGATTGTTGCCGTGGGTTCTGAGGTCGATGGCGGTATCGGTATAGGCAAATTCGGGAAGCTCAAAGCCGATGGTCAGCACAGGCAGAACCTCGCATTTGTCATGGCTTTCGTACAGAAATACACGGCCGGTTTCATCGGTGACTCTGGCTGCCAGCTCATAGACACCGGCCCGTTTGAAGCGGATCGTGCCGCCGCCGTTTGTGAGCGTTCCGTCCACATAGGTCGGCCAGTCCTGAAATCCGTAGGTGTTGTCCACCAGCCATTCGACGGTGAGGCCGTCCAAATCAGTGGTTTCGGTTTTGACCGCAATATCCGTATCGGTGTGAACATACTCCGGCAGGCTGTAGCTGACGGCAGGCACAGGATACACCTTGAAGCCCTGCTCGTAGCGGTAGGTTCTGCCACCGTCGTCGGTGAATTCCGCTTTCAGAACATAGCTGCCCTTGGCATGAAACTTCAGCTCACCGCCGCTGTTGCCCAGCGTACCCTCCACCGCATCGGTGAGGGATACTTCTTTTCCGTCACGGAGCAGCGTCCAATTTGCGGTATGGCTGCCGATTTCCCCGAACACTGCCTCCA
Organism: Bacillota bacterium; assembly: GCA_023395555.1. Classification (GTDB taxonomy): domain Bacteria; phylum Bacillota; class Clostridia; order Lachnospirales; family Lachnospiraceae; genus Mobilitalea; species Mobilitalea torta. Next base: position 117,475 of record JAEWYQ010000038.1, on the reverse strand, counting down.
CCATCACGGTGCTGTCGGTGTGGAAGATTTCCGGCAGATAGAAGCCCGCCGAACCTACCGGGTAGACGGTAATATGGGCGGTATCGGAAAACACTCTGCCGGTATCGTCGGTGACAGAGGCGGTCAGCGCATACACACCTTTTTCCTTGAATCGGATGCTACCGTCAGCAGGATTTCCTTCGATCCATGTGTCGGTTTCGGCAGGCTCGCCGTTCCGGGTCAGGGTGTAGGCCACTGTGAGGCCGTCCGTTTCTTTTGTTTCTGTCTTGAGCGCCACGGTTTTATCCGTATGAGAAACGGTTGGGAGTGTCAGCTTGACCTCCGCTACCGGGTAGACCGTGATGCTATCCTGTGCGGTGATAACCTTGCCCAGCTCATCCGTAATCGAGGCGGTCAGCTTGTATACGCCCTTTTCCTTGAACAGCACCGTGCCGCCGGTGGAATCCAGCGTTCCGGTGAGAGCCGTTTCGATATCGACGGCAGTGCCATCCTTTTCGAGCGACCATACCACCGCATTGGTACCGAGGTTTTCGGTCATCAGCTTCACCGCCACGGATTTGTCGGTATGGGTGGTTTCGGGCAGAGCGAACGCCGCCGTCACAACCGGGTAGATGCTGATGGTCTGCTCATGGGTCACCGTGACGCCCCGGCTGTTTTTGGCCGTGGCAATCAGGGTGATGCTGCCGGTCTGCATAAATTTCACTTTACCGCCGTTGTGGTCAAGGGTACCGTCTGTCAGCTCTGAAAGCTCGGCAGGCAGATCGTTTTTCAGGGCTGACCATGTCAAATCGCTTACATACCGGCTTTCCGGCTTGATTTCAATTTCATCGGCAGTATACGCGGTTTTGGGCAGTGTAAATGAAAACTGCGGGGCGGGAACATAGGAAGAACCGCCACCGGAACTGCTGCCGCCAGAACTGCCCCCGCCGGAATTCCCATCGGAGGGCTTATCCTCCGGCTTGGTGGGAACAGTCGGCTTGGGCGGTTCTTCCTTCTTGATTTTTTCTTTGGCCTTTTCCGTATCCACCAGCATTTCAAAGGCTTCGGCGCGGGTGGCCTTTCCGTCCGGCTTGACCGTGCCGTCCGGGTAGCCGTCTACGATACCGTATTCCTTGCCGGTGCAGATGCTGGATTTGTCCGATTCGGAAAGCGTATCGTCGTCGGAAAAGCCGGTGACGCAGGAGCAGGAGGCGTCATGCTCGCCCTTGCCGATGGCACGCACCAGCATGCGGATCATCTCCATGCGGGTGATGGGCTGATCCGGTAAAAACTTCGTGCCGAAATCGTCCTTTTGGATGATTCCCGCAATAATGAGCGCCTCAACATCCTGCTCCGACCAATGTCCGGCAATGTCGGTGAAGCGAAGGGTGACCTCGCTTTCCTCCGGCTCCGGCAGCTCCATGGTTCTGGCAACCAAGGCGGCGAATTCCCCTCTGGTGATGATTTCATCCGGGTGCGCCAGCCCGTCGGGGTAGCCGCTGATGACGCCTTTTTCCGTCAGGATCTGAATGGCTTCCTCCGCCCAATGCCCCTTGGCATCCTCAAAATACCGGTTTACCGCATAGGCGCTGCCCGCAAGCAGGGAAAGCACAAGGCAGACAGTGAGGGCAAGGCACAGCGGCCGTTTCATTTTCTTATTCATAAGCGCCTCCTACATTCCGCCCATGACGGGCTGACCTTGCTCCTGCTGGGCGGAGGATTCCTGTTTCTGCGCGGCGGTCTGCCCCTGGGTCAGCGTCTGCTGATAAGCGCCGAGGACCGCCTTGTCAAACTCTGCCTTGGCCTCCTTGGTGCAGGGAAAGCAGATATCCTTGTACTCGCCGTTTCCGGCCTTATAGCTTGGCATGGAGATAAACAGCCCTTTAGAGCCCTCCATAATTTTGATGCCCCGCACGGCAAAATCGCCGTAGACATTGACCGAGGCGGTGGCCTTGCAGCTGCCCTCCGGACGGATGGAGTGGATTTTCACATCGTACTTGGGTGCGGCCGGTGTCGTGTTCTTAGGCATGGTTTTTTCCTCCTTCACAAGATTTCCGGCACAGTTAACCGGCGTAGTTGAACATCTCCTTGATGCGCTCGGTCAGGGTGGGGAGCACCGTTTCCCCGAACAGGGCATACAGCCCCGCGAGGAGCAAAGCGCCCAAAACCACTGCAATCAGGATTTTGATCGCGGTGTCAATGTAGCCGTCCCCGGCATTCCCTGCGAGAATGGAGCGGCTTTTCACAGCAGCCGCACCGAGCTTGTTCTTCAGCTTGCAAAATAGACTTTTCATTTTGGCCTCCTTCATAAAATGAGGGCATGAAAAAAACAGCTTCTGGCTGTCTACATGCTCATGCCCATGGTTTGGGTTTGCTCCGGTTCCCCGAAGCTGATTTGTTGAAATCCGAAGCGGTCACAGTAGTGGAATTCGCTGCCCTCTGCGTCATACAGCTCCACCACATCGGACATGGACAGGGAGTGTCCGTCATAGCCAGGCGGGTGATTCACGTTGCACCTTGTGTAGATGGCTTCGAGATCGTTGGTGTCAAGCTGCCCGTCATAGGCGACCCGGTAATGCTCCCGGGACGGCTCTCCAAACTGCCGCACCGTTTCCTCATAAGAGATAAACTTCCTATACACATCCGTTTCCGGCTTCAGCTGCCAGACGCGCACATTTTTCAGCGGTGCGGCGGACTCATTCATGCCGCCCATTCGTTCCCCCGCGGCAAGCCGTTCCATCACGCCGTCCGTCCACTGCGGGGTCAGGCTGCGGCTTTTGAGCCATGCGGTCAGCTCGTCATTTTGAAAGATGCTGTCCACCACCGCTTTTTCTTTTTCTGTATATCCGGCCGGGTTTCCGTAGTAGGAAATGAGGCCGTTCTTCAGGGTGATTCCCGGCATATGCTCACCTCCCGGATTGTGTGTTGGGAATCCAAGACAGGTTAGTTGCCGTAGATGATGCTGTCCAGCATAATCAGCTCATCCAGCTCCGCAAGGCACACGCCGCTTTGGGCCAGCACGGCGAGAATACCGGGCGGCACATCGGTAATATCCTGCTGGATATCGGCCTCCACCACCGTGATTTCGCCGCTGTCCTCGTCCGTATAGGCTTCCAGCTTGGCGTCGGCGGGGATACCCGCTTCCTCCAGCAGATAGCCGGGGATGCGGACAGTCTGGCTTTCATCCAGCAGATCATGGCAGAGAGAGCAAGCGGAAACGCATCCGGCAGGGCAGTCATCTGCGCAGCCCTCGCCGCAGTTGTCGCACAGTCCGCAGGCGGAGGCGAGAACGACGGTCAGATCGGCGGCAAGGGCGCTGAGACTCTGGATGGCGTTCGCCACCTCCAGCGCCGTCATTTTGTCCTTCATAAATACAAGGGCGTTCTGTCCGGCATGAAGCTCCAGCGTATCCTTGTCGGTGAAGCCGGACCGTTCACAGGCATCGGCCGGTAGGCCGATTTGGGGCATTTGATTCTTTTTCATAAAAAAGGGTTCCTCCAATCAAGTATTAATTTTGTTTTTCACGCAAGGCTGTGCCAAGGGCGCTTTTTCTACTCCATGAAGCCTCCTTCCCCAAACAGATTCAGCTGTGATGGGGCGTTTTTCTCACGCTCATGCAGATCGTAGTTGGCAATGAGGATTTCAGGAAACTGCGCCCCATTGTCATAACGCTGCTTGATGTTGTTAATGCGGGTAAAGGCTTCCGTCTGGATGCCCGGTGCGTCATAGAGGCTGCGGATAAATTCACAGTCGTTGTAGGACAGCAGAAATTTGCCGCCGATCTGCAGCAGGGCATCCCGCAGGCGGATATGGTCTTTTTCCGTGAAGCCGTCCTCGCCCACGTTTTTGTAATAGCTTTCGGTTTCAAAATACGGCGGGTCGCAGTAGAAAAAGCTGACAGGGCGGTCATACTGCCCGATGAGCTTCTCAAAGTCCTTGTTTTCGATGACCACCTTGGCAAGCCGCCGGTGGGCTTGCTCGATGAGAGGGAAATTGCTGCGGATATCATGGGGCTGGCTACCGTAGCTGGTTAGCCCCGACGCATAGCTGTAGCGGATAAGCTGGTAAACCCACGCCGCTTTTTGCACATCCGATGCGGGAGAATCGCGGGCGAGGGCGTTTTTCACAAGCTCGAAATCCGCGCGGGAGTTGAGGCAGTAGGCAAGCGCCGCCATTAGCTCCTGCGGCTTCTCCCGCACACAGCGGTAGAGGTTCACCAGCAGACCGTTGAAGTCATTGTAGACCTCAAAATCGTTGCCGGGCAGCTTGTGGAAAAGCACCCAGCCGCCTCCGCCGAACACCTCAATGTACCGCTCATAATAGAGGGGAAACAGGGTGACAATCAGCTCACGCAAGGATTTCTTGCCGCCGATCCAGGACATGAAGCTGTTCAGGAGTCATCACCTCCTTCCAGCGGCAGACGTATCTGCGTATCGTCAAAGGCTGCAAGGGAACGCCGAAGGCCGGTGATGGCAGCACTGATTCCGCTGATGCGGTTTCTCATATGCCGGATGGTCAGGCGTACCTCGGCTTCGGTTTTCGCGTAAAAGTACCCGTTCTGGTCGCTGGCAATGGGAACACCCTCCCGGCGCAGGGCATTGACCTGATCCCGCAGCTCCTTGCCGGAAACGTGGAAGGTACATTCCAGCTCACGGCTGATGACCGCGTTTTCCGCACCGCGGTGATACCGGCGCAGATGCTCTGCAAGCTGTTCTTTCTGCATGGGTCCTCCTTTCCGGCCGTTTCCCCAGAAAGGCAAAAAAGGGCGCAAAAAAACAGGGCCGCCTCCTGTTGGGGAAACGGCCCTGTTTTAATGTGGGGTCTAAAAAAGCGCAGGCGTCTCTGCCTGCGCTACTTGATTACGCCAAGCTCTCTTAACACTGCCACGCAGTCCTTGGCGCCCTGAATGTACAGATGCTTTTGAAACGTTACCTCTAAATCCGAATTTTGACTCAGATAATACTCAATTCTGTCTTTTATACCTTGACTGATTTCAAAGCTGTTCTGGATGCTGTCACTGAGCGAAATTAGTTCCTGTGCCAGTTTCTCCGCCTGAGGGTCTGATTCACGCAGGGCGGAATATACAAGCTGAAACCGCTCCGCCAGAGCCATATCCAGCAAGTCCATGAGCTTCTCGTCCATCTTCTTCGCCTCCCTTCAGCACAACACAATGCCACAGCTTCATGAGAATAGCTATACCAAAACCCAACAAAGATTTGCTATTTCATTTCCATGCCAAGACTCTGTCCGGGGCGGTTGAGGCATTGGTCCACCGTCATGCCGTTCTGCGGCTCCAGCAGCCCGTATTCGGTTTCGGCAGTGGCACGCTGCTCCAAAAGATACCGCCCGTAGTTATCCAGATTACAGAACAGGCTCAGTCCGTTATCACCTGCCAAAGAAAGCATTCGCTGGATTTCCACTTTTGCGTACTCAGCGGGAGAGGCAGTATCAGTCAAAAGCTCAAATTCCTCTGTCATAAACGCAAGGTCAAGGGCTTCTTCCAAAGATATATCACCGGGAGCTTCCGCCAGCATTGCCTTGTAGGTCAGCAGATGGTTGTCCGTTTCAAGCTGCCGGAGCTGCTCTGCCAGCTCATTCACCAGCCCATAGCAGTCGCCCTCAGATGCATACAGAACGTCGCTGATTTTTTCAGTGAGGCTTGGCGCCATGCAGTCCTCCGCCGAAAATGCACATTCCTCCGGGGAGGCGGCTCCGACAGCATCAACCGCCTGCAAAAGCGCCGCATCCCCGGCAGGGAGCTTGAGGAAGACAACCGTTTCGTTGTCATAGGCGGGATCATTAAAATGCCCCTTGGTTACTTGGAGAAGCACGGCATAATCCGGCTTGTCAAGGGTTCTGGTATCGACGCTGTGGTATTCGGAGGCAATCTCGCCGTTCTGCACTACATAGCCATGGGGCGTGAACACGCCGCCCTCACCCTCGCGCATCTCTCTGCCGATTTTGGCGAAGTCCAGATATTCGTAGACTTCATCCGATACCCTTTCCAGTGCCGGTACAAAATCATTATCCGCATAAAATTTGCCGAGAGACGGATCGTCATGAGCTTCATAGGCAATCTGGCAATGCTCGGTGCTGTGTGTCATATTGATGAGCCGCTCCACTGATATGGGAGCGTATTGAGTCTGAACGGCATCCATCATCACCATGCCCTCGAAGCAGTCCAGTTCCCATGCACTTAGGGAAGACAGCCGCTGGGCGAGGTGATTCAGCTCATACAGATTGATATCGGGGGCGATAAATTGCGGCAGATAGTCCAGCTTGCAGCTTAAAACCCCCGCGGAATAGACGGTATCTCCGGTAATTCTTGCTTTTTCCAACGCATCCGCCAGCTCATAGGGTGTGGCGGGGAGTGCGATTTGTGCCGACGGATTTGCACCGGAAGGGTTCCACCGGCTGAGTTCTACTTCAAAGATTTTTCCTTTATCCAAGTGTCATTCCTCCCATCTTCACGCCTGACTCATCTGGATTGGATAATTCGGATGCGAGAGTGATTTTGTGCTCATCACAGAAGTCTGCGAGAGTCAGGGACTCACCGAGGAAATTGATGTTGTCCCGCAGCCTGCGGAAACCCTCCTTGGAGATAGTGACCGGCTCCGGTGTCAAAACGGCTCCGGCGTGGTTAACGGTAACCTTATTTTCTATGCTCACCGGCCTGCCTGGATCATAGTCGGAGCCGCGCAAATCGTAGCAGTAAAAGCCCACCGGCACCGTGGTTCGGTCGATGCGGGAATTGGTGAAAAGTGCTGGCTTTCCAAACAATTCTATGTGTTCATATTCTTCTTTTCTGGCGTTAACGCTCATTTGAATACCTCCCTGTAAATATTGGTTTGTGATTACACAAAAACAGCTCCGTCGCACCACTTTTTCATGGCGTTATACAGCAGCAGTACCTTGATTTGATCGGATACCTCTTTGTTAAATCAGTTTCCATGTTTCATCTTGCACCTTCCTTGCGTTTTGCAGTTTTTTGCATATCCGTTCTAAGGCAATCTCCCTCAGCGCTGTAGCAGATGAAGCCGTGGGACGGGTATGGGCAGCCGCCACAGCTTTGAAATGGACCGCATGGCCGTTCAGCCGGGGGTATTCTACCTACAGTGGAGAGATTGTTTGAATCGTAGCAGGCGGTTTGTTTATTTCTTTTATAGTGTACCAGCATGACCTTTCCTTTCCAGAAAACAAAAAAGCCGGAGAATAAAAGTGCATTCCTGCACTCCGATTCTCCGGCCTTCTAATGCTTTCAAATTTAATGTGATTTTGGTGTATATATAAAAAAAGGGCGCTAACTTTATCGGCTTTCATTCAGCCTTAAAAATCGGAGCCCTTTTTGATTTCAGCTTGTTCATCTGATTGTATTTTGAGTGGCGCCCTTTTTCATTTCGCTCTGTACTAAAAAGGGCGCTGCTCATGAATGTTTTTACTTGTAGGTTTGAGTCCTGTCAGAGTGAAGCTTTTACCCCAATAAATCTACGAAAAAAGAGCTTCCACTTTTCATCGTGGAAGCTCTTGAAAGGCTTGGATTTACTGGCTTTGTAAGCAATAAATCTTTTTTACCTTTTGTTTTTGATGGAGACAACTGGACTTGAACCAGCGACTTCTTGCTTGTCGAGCAAGCGCTCTCCCAACTGAGCTATGCCTCCTTATTTCAAAATTATAACATGAATTGAGGCATTATACAAGAAAATTAATAAAACAAATGAAATATAAAATAAATGAATATTTTAATTGACAAATCCACAATTTTTGATATACTTACATATAGTTACGGGGCATTAGCGCAGTTGGGAGCGCACCACACTGGCAGTGTGGGGGTCAGGGGTTCAAGTCCCCTATGCTCCATGAAAAGACATAGCTTTCCACCAAGGAAGCTGTGTTTTTTTTGTAGTAAAAAACAGGATGCATTATATTGAAAGATGGGTATAAGATGACTCAGCTGCTTGCCTCAGGAGAGCAGGCTGATATTGTGAGTATTTTGTCGAAAAATGAAATTCCATACCAAAAGTACCAAGACGCAGAAAACAATTCGCTGTATGATTACATATGACGGATTTTTTTATGCCTGATTCAGGAACGGCATGAAGAAAAACAAGTGATATTAAAAAATGAGAAATAGGAAAGGGGCAAGTAATAATGGAGCAAATGGAATTGATGAATCTGAAAGAACAGGACGAGGATACCCTTAAGGGAAAATATCTGGTTTTTTCAGTGGGAGAACACGAGTTGTACGGAATGGAGATCCGTTATGTCACTGAAATCATTGGAATGCAGGCTGTGACAAGGGTTCCGGAAATGCCTGTATACATGAAAGGGATTATCAATCTCCGGGAGAAAATCATACCCATCATGGATGCCCGGCTGCGATTCAAGAAAGAAGAGAGAAGCTATGATGAAAAAACCTGTATTATCGTCATTGACACGGGGAATATTTCCATCGGTCTGATCGTGGACAGGGTTGTGGAGGTACTTTCCCTGCAGGACGGGGATATTGCGCCGCCCCCGGATTTTAGCAAAGGAGGGCGCAACTACATTATGGGTGTCGGTAAAGCGGGAGGAAGCATCACGCTGCTGCTGGATTGTAAAAAGCTCCTGAGTGACGAAGAGCTGACAGAACTGGCAGCATCCCTGTAAAACTTTGGAGGGCGGAAAAGATGAAAAAATGGTTTAGTAATTTAAAAATCGGATTTAAAATTACCTGCGGCTTCCTGATGGTGACAGTAATCGCAGGGCTGATCGGAGTAATCGGGATCATCAGTTTGAATACCGTTAGTACGACGTACCGTGCCTCCTACTCGGAGACGGCTGCGGCATTGCAATATACGGAACGGATCAGCTCTTCCTTCCAGGAGGTGCGGACTAACCTCTTTGAAATGACATTGGCCGATAATACGGCGGACAAGGAAGGCTGTATCAGCAGCATACAGGATCATAGAAGTACTATAGATGATAATTTGAGCAAATACAAAGCCCTCCTTGCACAATACCCGCTGGAGGAGGTAGAAGCGGACCTTAAGCTTGTTGCCAATCTTGAAGCCGCTGTGAATGCATTTGGCAATAAACGGAAGGAATTCATGAACGGTATCGGTATGGATACGGCACGCCGCAGGGAAGCCTATCGTATTCTGAGTGATGGGGGAGAGCTCCATGCTCTGGCTCAGGATATGGAGGCGGCCATTGAGGCGTTGATTGATTCCAACAATGCGAATGCGATAGAGCAGATGGCAGCCCATGATGAGACAGCCATGCGCTCCGAGGTCACCATGGGTATATTCATTGTGGCTGGAGTGATTGCTGCGGTGCTGATCGGGCTGCTTCTGGCAAGGAATCTGTCAAAGCGGATTGGGATGATTGTGGAGGCTACCGGTAAGCTGGCCAGGGGGAATCTGGATGTCAATATCGAGGTAAACTCAAGGGATGAAATCGGAGTGCTGGCGCAGACCTCTCGGGGGATGGCCGATACATTGAAAACAATCATAAATGATCTTACACGCGGGCTGACTGCATTTGCCGAGGGTAATTTCGCTCTGGACTCGCAGGCGGAGGAAAGTTATGTAGGTGATTACCGTCCTATACTGGATTCTATACGAAGAATGAGGGACAGGCTCAGCGATACGCTGAGAAATATTGATGTAGCAGCCGAGCAGGTGGCAACCGGATCCGATCAGGTCTCCGGCGGAGCGCAGGCGCTGGCCAGCGGCTCGACCCAGCAGGCGGCCGCCGTACAGCAGCTGACCGCTACGGTGGAAAGCATTGCGGAGCAGGCGGCGGAGAACTCAGCCACAGTTGCAGCCGCATCAAAATCAGTGCAAAAGTCCGTTGAAGGTGTGAAGGAAGGAAACCAGCATATGGAGCAGCTTACCCGCGCCATGGCGGACATCGGCTCCGCTTCCAGCCAGATTGCCAATATCTCTAAGGTGATAGAAGACATCGCGTTCCAGACTAATATTCTGGCTCTCAATGCCGCAATTGAGGCGGCCCGTGCCGGAAGTGCCGGCAAGGGCTTCGCAGTGGTAGCGGAGGAGGTGCGGACTCTTGCCGCAAAGTCGGGTGAGGCAGCCAAACAGACAACAGAGCTGATTGAGCATTCGGTGGCTACTGTGGCCAGGGGTGCGGAGATCACAGGACGAACGGCAAAGATATTGAAAAATGTGGAAACCAGTTCTGCTGAGGTGACGGAGAGCTTTGGAAGGATGGAGCAGTCCATTGAAGAGCAAAACGGCGCCATCGGGCAAATCAGGCAGGGACTTTCCCAGATCTCCACCGTTGTACAGACCAACGCCGCCACAGCCCAGGAGAATTCCGCTACCAGCGAAGAGATGTCGGCCCAGGCCGCTATGCTGCGCCAGGAGGTAGGTAAATTCAAGCTGGCGGGAGAGGGGCAATTCAGAAGGAATACAAAGCCGGACTTGACAGGGGTAGATATGATTGGCGTAAAAGCCTTATCTGACGGCTTGGGACTGGGAAAGTATTGATAGGGAAAGGTGCCTGACACCGCTTGAAAAGGGGCAGCCTGAACCAGGCTGTCCCTTTTCAGATGTTGTTTAATTCGATGTGATCCGGGGCTTCGGCCCTTCACCCGGAGGGGTGTAGAATGGATCATTGTAAGCGCTGTTGGATGCGGTTTTTGAACGGTGATCTGTGTGGGTGACATTTTTATCGGTGATATTGCCGCCGGCAGCACTGCCCTGCTTTTTTGAAGAAATATCCTTGTTATTCATAATAGATGGCTCCTTTCACTTTTTAATAGTGTCTGCAAATTCGATTAAGATTAATACTTGATTATTTTTACAAAACAGGTTATACTGATGAAAATTGAATACAATAAAGGCATTGACGAGGAGGAGTACATGTTGATCGGATGCAAAGAGAGAAGGCGGCTGGTGGAAGCCTTCGTGAAGAAAGCATGGAAGTAGCCTCTGAGCTGTGAACCGAACGGAAGGTAAGGATCGGGATTCATTCCTGTGATATTCTTCCCTGTAGACTTCAACGGGATTTCCGCCGTCATTGGAAAACGATATCGGAGAGATGGGCTTCATCTGTCCCGTATTGGCAGAGTGCAGAGAGTATTCTCTGAATTTAGGTGGTACCGCGGACGCAATGTTCGCCCTAAGGCAACTGTAACATCAGTTGCTTTGGGGCGTTTTTATTGTGTTCAATCACTAAAATCTTTGGAGGTATTCACATGGAAAAGCACTACAATGCAAATCAGATCGAGAAGCGAATGCAGGAGTTTTGGGAGGAAAAGCAGATTTACAAATTCAAGCCGGAGCATCAGGGAGAGGTGTATTCCATCGACACGCCGCCGCCCACCATCAGCGGCAGCCTGCACATCGGGCATCTCTTTTCCTACGCCCAGGCGGAGATGATTGCACGGTTTCGCAGAATGCAGGGTTATAATGTCTTCTATCCCTTTGGCTTTGATGACAACGGGCTGCCGACGGAACGACTGGTAGAGCGTGAGGAAGGCATCTATGCCAAGGATTTGCCGAGAAGTGAGTTTATTGGAAAATGCAAAGCGACCACAGAAAAATACGAGACGGAGTTTAAAGGATTGTGGAAGTCCCTGGGGTTTTCTGTTGACTGGTCCATGCAGTATGAAACCATCAGCCCGGATGTCAGAAGGATTTCCCAGGAACTATTTCTTGAGCTGGTGAAAATAAATAAGGCCTACACAAAGGAGTCCCCGGTGCTCTGGTGTACGGAATGCCAGACCTCCATTGCCCAGGCGGAGTTAGATACTGCCGACATGGACAGCACCTTCAACTATATTCCCTTTATGGTGGAAGGCCGGACGGTTCTTGCTGCCACAACGAGGCCGGAGCTTTTGTACGGATGTGTCTGCCTCTTCGTCAACCCGGAGGATGAACGGTACCAGGATATCATCGGGAAGAAGGCGCTGGTTCCTCTCTATCATTATGAGATTCCGGTTTTGGCAGATGAAAAGGCCGGGATCGGGAAAGGAACCGGTGTTGTTATGTGCGCGACCTTCGGTGACAGCACCGATGCCGAATGGGCCAGAGACCGTCAGCTGCCGTACCGCAGGGTTATTCTGCCGGATGGTACAATATCCGGGGATGTTCCCCTAATCGGAGGATGGAAGGTTAAGGCGGCCAGGAAGGAAATAATCCGGCTGCTGGAGGAAGCAGGGCTGCTTCATAAATCCGAACCCATCACCCATACGGTTGCCACCCATGAGCGCTGCGGAAAGGAGGTTGAGATTATTCCCTCCCGGCAGTGGTATATCGATATCCTGACGGATAAGGATAAATTCCTGGAGGCTGCCGACCGGATTAACTGGTATCCGGCTCACATGAAAAACCGTTATATCTCCTGGGTTGAAAATCTGAAATGGGACTGGTGTATTTCCCGCCAGCGTTATTTTGGCGTTCCCTTCCCGGTCTGGTACTGCAAGGCTTGCAAAAAGGCCGTATATGCAAGACCGGAGCAGCTTCCGGTGAATCCTCTGGAGACGGAGTATGACGGCATTTGCCAATGCGGCTGCAGGGAATTTGTACCGGAAAGCGCTGTTTTTGATACCTGGGCCACCTCGTCGGTCACACCGCAGATCAACCAGAGAACCGGTATTCGCCTGACCCCCATGAGCATGAGAACCCACGCCCATGAAATCATCCGGACCTGGACCTTTTATTCTATTGTCCGAAGCCTTTACCATACCGGGGATATCCCCTGGAAGGATCTGATGATTAATGGCTTTGTCCTTGCGAAGAAAGGGGAGAAGATCAGCAAATCCAAGAATAATTCCGCCCTCGATCCGGCGGCTCTGATGGAAGCGCATTCGGCGGATGTGCTGCGTTACTGGTCGGCAAATGCCCGGCTGGGCACGGATACCTTCTTTGACGCCGATGAGCTTACCATATCGAAACGTTTTATCACCAAGCTGTGGAATGCATCGAAATTTGCCATATCCCATCTCACGGACCTGGATTTATCCCTGGTTCCGGCTCTTATGCCCATTGACCGCTGGATGCTGGAGCGCACGAAGGAAACCGTGATCCGGGTGACAGAGATGCTGAAGGAATATGAAATCGGCCAGGCCCGCCACGAGCTTGACGAGCTGTTCTGGAGGGATTTCTGTGATAATTATATTGAAATCGTGAAAGCCAGACTGTATCAGCCGGAGGTGCATGGACAGGAGGAACGGCGTTCGGGCCAGTATGCCCTCTACTATGCGTTCCTGAATATCTTGAAAATGTATGCCATCTATGTTCCGCATATTACGGAATACATTTATTCGGAATTTTTCAGGCAGCACGAAGGGGCGGAATCGATTCATACTGCCCTGTGGGAGAGGCCGGAAGCAGTGGATAAAGATATTCTCAGCTTTGGGAAAAGCGTTCTGGAAACTGTTGCCGGAATTCGCAGATTCAAGTCGGAGAACAATCTGTCCATGCGTGCCGGGATGGAGCGGCTGGAGCTTCGCTGCGATACGGAATTTGCGGATTGGTGGAGGGAAACGGAGAAGGATTTGCTGGCTTGTGCCAATGCGGAGCAGATTGTCTATGTTAATTTGTAAAGAGTTGGATGCCGCAGAATAATGCTTTATTATTTTGCGGTTTTATGATAGAATGACGACATTGGGGATAGCAGCAGTATTGGATAAGTATTGAGACAGATAACGAGGTGAATGAAATGCAGAATAGAAAGGAACAGGAAGAACTGCTGGGACAGCAGGTCTTGGAAATCATGCAGGAAGAACAGCAGGAGCCCCGGCGAAGAGAGGAATTCTCAGAGCAGGGAGGGGAGCCGAAGAGAAAGGGAAAGAGTAAAAAGTCCCGGCGTAAGAAGCGCGCTCTTAGGACCGTTAGCGTTATTATGGTGCTGCTGCTGGTATGTATAGGACTTGTACTGGGGACAAAGGCCGGACGGAGCGTCATTTACCGGGCCGCGGGCAACTTTGTATATCAGAATATGGATAATACGGGGGACGAAGAGGACGAGGCAAGTGATATCCAGCATGTACCGGGGGCGCGTCATGAGGATTATGTGACAAATTATCTGATCTTTGGAATAGAGAAGCTTGGCGGAGCAAGAAATACGGATTCCATGATGATTGCGTCCATTAATACGAAGGATAACACGGTGAAGCTTACTTCTCTGCTGAGAGACAGCTATGTGGACATACCGGGCTATAAGCCCAATAAGCTGAATTCCGCTTATGCCAAAGGCGGAGCCATGTTGTTAATTCAGACCATTGAAACCAACTATAAGATACAGATTGACGGCTATGCTTCCGTTGACTTTGAATCCTTTGAGGAGATCGTGGATATGTTAGGCGGAGTCACCATTGAGCTGGGGAAAGAGGAAGCCGCTTACCTGAATAAGACCAATTATATTTCCAAAAAGGCGAATCGGAATGTCCATGCCGGAGTCAATAAGCTCAACGGCAATCAGGCTATGGGATATTGCCGTGTTCGTAAGGTGAAGACTCTGGGCGGCGCAAACAGTGATTATGGGCGTATCGTACGCCAGCAGAGGGTTTTAAAGGCCATGTTTGACAGCTATGTGGCACCGAGAAATATGCTTCAGCTCCTTCCTATTACGAAGAAGGGATTGGGCTATGTTACAACGAATCTGTCCCAGAAGCAGATAGAGAGGGCAATGGAAGCGGTAGTGGAGAACCGGATCACGAAGATGGAGACCTCCCGTATTCCGGTGGACGGAGCCTTTGATGCCCCGAAGAAAGCCCATGGGATCGGGTATCCTCTGATCCTGAACTGGCAGAAGAACCGTGTGGCACTGTATCAGTTCGTTTTTGGGGATACGAAGGAGGAAGCGGAGGCAAAGCTGGCTGCTCTTGAAAAATAATAAGTCTGAGGGGGTGCTGCAAATTTGCAGCATCCTCTTTGGTAAACGCAGGAGGACATGGGAATGAAAAGCAGACTGGCAATCGGCGGTCTTATCATAGTAACAGTTATATGGGGCGGAGGCTTTGTTGCCAGTGATATGGCATTGGAGAGCCTGCACCCGTTTCAGATTTTGACAGCGAGGTTTTTACTGGGAACGGTTCTTATGGGGGCGGTGAGCATTCGTTCCCTCAAGGGAATTACAAAAAAAGAGGCATTGGCCGGGGGGCTTATGGGAGTCACTCTCTTTGCCGGATTTGTGTTTCAGATTGTCGGGCTGCAATATACAACGCCATCCAAGAACGCGTTTTTAACAGCCTTAAATGTGGTGATGGTGCCCTTTATTGCATTCCTGATTTTAAAGAAGAGAGTGGGAATAAGAGGCGTTGCCGGTGCCCTGATGTCGGTGGGCGGAGTGGCCTTACTGTCCCTGGATGGGAAATTCTCCATGGGGATTGGGGACGGATTAACCCTGATCTGCGCCGTAGGCTTTGCCTTTCAGATATTTCTTACCGGGGAATTTGTTAAGAAATACCGGGTTGCCGCGTTAAATTTTATTCAGATGGCAACTGCATTCTTGCTGTCGGCAGTGTGTATGGCAGGCTCCGGAGAGCTGCAGTTTGAGATTACAGCCAAGGGCGGATGGAGTGTGCTTTATCTGGGTGTGGTCAGCACAACCGTCTGCTATCTGCTTCAAACTACATGCCAGAAATATGTGGAGGAAACGAAGGCGGCAATTATTATGTCAATGGAATCCGTATTTGGAACTATATTTTCCGTCATAATACTGCATGAGGTCATGACCCTGCGCATGGTGCTGGGCAGTGCGATTATCCTGGCGGCGCTGGTGATATCGAATCTTCCGGAGGCCCAGGGGCGGCAGGAAGAAGCAATGATAGAATAAATACATACCGGAGTGGGGAAACGGAGGAAGCGGAATGAAATTTTCAATTTGTACCGACAGCGTTCTGAGGAATATGAGCACGGCGGATGCGATTGGCACGGCAGGAGCATTGGGCTATGAGGCGGTGGAATTCTGGTCCTGGTGGGATAAGGACCTGGCATCCATCAACCGGAGCCGGTTAGAGAACAAGGTGAATATAGCAGCCATCTGTACCCGGTTTATAAGTCTGACGGACAGCAGCAAACGGACGGAATACAGGAAGGGACTTAAGGAAACCATTGAGACGGCCGAACTTTTGGACTGTCGCTGTATTATCTCCCAGGTGGGCGGTGATACGGGGGAGGCGTTCGAGATACAGAAAAGGAGTATCCGGGATGGATTGCTGGAGTGTATTCCCCTGCTTGAAAACCGGGATATTACATTGGTTATTGAACCGCTGAACACCACAATTGATCATAGGGGTTACTTTCTATGGTCCTCCCAGGTGGCGGCCGATATCCTTGATGAAGTGAAATCCCCCAGGATTAAGATGCTGTTTGATTATTACCATCAGCAGATCATGGAAGGGGATATTATCCGGCGCAGCACAAAGCTGGTTGATAAAATAGGGCATGTGCATGTGGCCGGGAATCCGGGAAGGCATGAGCCGGACAACGGAGAGATCGCATATCCGCAGGTGCTGAAAAACTTATTGGCAGCAGGATATCAGGGATATATCGGGCTGGAATATTATCCTTCGGAAGATCCCATCGAAGGATTGAAAAAGATCAAAAGCTGGGAATAATGAGAGAAGGAGATATGCCAGAATGGAGGCTGCCATGGGATTTTATCAGTATATTAATTCAATAGAAAAGGATAAGAACCATTATGTTGCGACGGTGATCCAGGGGAAATCAGCGGGGGAAAAGGCTGTTTTTCTTGACAGTGAGATGGTGTATGCCACAAAGGAATTGGAATTATGGAACAGTGTGGCAGGCCGGATTCCCAAGGGAACCGCGACGATTGAGACGGAAGACAGCCGTGTCTATATCGAACCTTTGCAGGACGAATATAAAATAGTGATCTGCGGGGCAGGTCATATTTCCATACCGGTAATACAAATCAGTAAGATGCTGAGCTTCCGGGTGACGGTAATCGATGACCGCCCCCAGTTTGCCAACCATGCCAGGGCGGCGGGAGCGGATCGGGTTCTGTGTGATGAGTTTGAGCATGCCCTCAGTCAGATTCCGGGGGATATCAGCACCTTCTTTGTCGTAGTCACAAGAGGGCACCGCCATGACCAGGTTTGTCTGGAAAGCATCCTTCAAAAAGAAAACCGGTATATAGGAATGATCGGGAGCAAGGTAAGAGTTCGCACCGTGAAGGAGGCCCTGCTTGAGAAGGGGGTTGACCAGACCAGGCTGGACCAGCTCTATTCCCCCATCGGCCTGGACATCAAAGCGGAGACACCGGCAGAAATTGCGGTTGCCATCATGGCCGAGATCATTCAGGTAAAGAATTCTGTCCAGGCCGGTTCGGGATATTCCAAACAGATGCTGAAATGCCTGGATAGTGAGGAATACAAAGAGATACCCAAAGCGTTGGTGACGATTGTAGCAAGAAAGGGCTCCGCCCCCAGAGGAATAGGAACCAAGATGTTGGTCTTAAAGGACGGCACAATAATCGATACCATCGGCGGCGGATGCGTTGAAGCGGAAGCAAGACAGATGGCGATACAGTGCATGGATGACGGAATACCGGCCTTGATAACGGTGGATATGACCGGAAATGATGCAGAGGAAGGAATGGTATGCGGAGGAATTATTTCGCTGTTTATTGAGCCGGTCTGATCTGTCCGGGATTAATTTGAGTTTATTGTTTTGACGGAGGTTTGAGATATATGGTAAAGATCTTATTTGTCTGTCATGGCAACATCTGCCGTTCCCCTATGGCGGAGTTTGTTTTTAAGGATCTGGTGAAAAAGAAGGGGATCGGGCATCTCTTTGAGATTGCATCCGCTGCTACAAGCACAGAGGAGATCGGCAATCCGGTTCATCCGGGAACCCGGCGAATCCTCAGCCGGCACGGAATATTCTCCGAAGGGAAATCTGCCCGCCAGCTGACCGGATCGGATGGCCGGTATTATGATTATATTATAGGCATGGATCAGCGGAATATGGCTAATATGAACCGTATGATCGGGAAGGATGCCGGGAATAAGCTGTATAAGCTTCTTGATTTTACCGGGGAAGGCCGGGATGTGGATGATCCGTGGTATACCGGAGATTTTGAAAAGACCTATGAGGATGTCTGGAACGGATGTATGGCTTTGCTGGAGCATCTCGGCCTTTCCGGAGAGATCCGTATCTAAAAATGTTTTCTGTCATTCTTGCATATCTATTGTTCCTCCCTGCCCGGTTTCCGTTGCTTATATCACTTATAGCAGGAGTTATTTATTTTGGGCGGGGAGCCGGGAACATTTCGTGAATTTATCATGATTCCATAATTGCTGATACAAAAATAATCGAATGGTATAGATAAGGTGCAATAAAAAGTCATTGACAAATAAAAAAGGATATTATATTATAGTTGTATGAAATCGGTTTCACAAAGCGGGTTGTTGTGCATTGTGTATAAGGCGAATTACGTCAAAATGTGCAACCGATTACATATAAATCAAGGAGGAGGAAGGTTTCATGATTAGGAAAATGTTGAAAAAATCAACAGCCGTATTCGTTGCTATTTCAGTATTGGCAGCGCTGTCCATGACTTCGTGCGCCAAAAAGGGAACACAAGAAACGGATACAAAGGTGGACCCCACACAGGCGGTTACCGCCACTAAGGCACCGGAGGCAGATAAGGAGGCGGTTACGGACACGCCGGCAGCCGCCGAGCCCAAGATCATCCGTTTCGGAACACATTGGCAGGCCGGACTGGATCCCAATTACAAAGATCCCACGACAGGGGAGTATACCATGGAGGAAGCATCCAGGCAGGCATCTCTGGCGGCCTTACAGGCAGTGAAAGATCAGCTTAATGTAGAAGTGGAATTCATACAGTACGCAACGGATACCCGGAGTGAGCTGATTACCAGCGTACTGGCGAACAATCCGGTATGTGATATTGCAATTCTGTGGGGAGGATCTGAGAATACGGTGCTATCCCAGAATATCCTGCAGCCTTTGGATGACTACGCGGATATGTTTGCTGATGAGGAATATTCCTGGATGCTTTACGACAAACTCTACGGCCATAATTATTTCCTGACCTCGAAGCAGGCTTTTGTACCCAGATGGCCCCTGATTTACAATGCGACTATGATCGAAAAGGTGGACTCCTTAAAGGATGAAAACGGCAAGACCATCTATCCTACAACCCTGTTCCTGGAGGGCAAATGGACCTGGAACACCTTCAAGGATTATATTTCCAAGATCAAGACCTACTATGCCAATACAAAGGCTCCCGATTCTGCCGAGTATGATATGGTACAGGCGTATGAGACCGACCACCGTTTTGCGGGGCTTTCCGCTATTTTTGCGGCAGGCGGCGGCATCTACGGTGCGGATGGAATTCAGGCTGACAGTGCTGCTTCCCTAAAGGCAACCTCGTTTATTAAGGAGTTAATGGATGCGGGCGTTATGGTGGACTGCGGATTATATGATGACGGATATACTCCCAAATGGTGCCAGGGTGCTTCTGATTTCCAGGCAGGTGCAAGTGTATTTACAGATTGCCCGGACTGGCTCATCGGGGGAACCGCTTCCGCGGCATCGGACAGAGGGGAATCCATTGGTATCGTGCCCTGGCCCAGACCGGATGATATGGCGGCGGATGACCCGGCTTACCGGCAGGTTTTAACCGTGGGTGACAGCATGGGCATCCTAAAGGGTGTGGATGAAGAGACGACCAAGCTGGCATTAGAATTCTTAAAGGTTTACTACAGTACATATTATAAGACCTTAGGCAGCGTTGACAGCCTTTCCGCTTACAAGGACAGCGCGGCAACCGCCCAGGCAGCCAGCTTTGGATTTGATATTTTCAGCGAACAGTTTGGCGATGACCTGTTATCCACCTTCCAGTACGTGGCAAACCAGACGGTTCCCAATGATTACTCTGATTTGCTGGGCTTCCGCGTAATCTGGGATGATATCTTCGGTAAATCCCTCTACGGGGTGGACGGCTATGCATCCTATGATGTATCCGTAGCAGCCAATAAGAGTCTGTTTACGGAAAAGGCCTCCGGCATGGAGGCAATCCTTTCCAGTGATGAAATCAGGGATAACATTGCTCCTGAAATCAAGAATACGGACCCCGTGGTATTAGCTGCAGGGACCGATCCGGCAGGCGTAGCCTTTTCTGATTATGTATCCGTTACAGACGCCATAGACGGTGTGCTGGATGCCACTGCGGCAAGCTATGACTACTCCGCGGCAGATTTTAACACGGTGGGGAAGTATGACAACGGACTAAAGGTTAAGATGGCTGATAAATCGGGCAATGAGGCCAGCATGAGTACCTCGGTTGTAATTTATAATCCTGACAACAAATCCGCACCGGTAATCACCCTGGTTGAGACCCCCCGCGCAGTGCGCATTGACGAGGATGCGTCGGCAATTTCCTGGAAGGGCGATTTCATTGCAAGTGCTGTGGATGCGGATGGACTGGATGTATCCGGCAAGCTTGCGGCGGATATTTCAAGCCTTGATACATCAACACCCGGTGATTATGAAGTGGTAATTACAGTAACGGATTATGCAGGCAACAGCAGCAATGTAACGCTCACTGTGACAGTTGCAAAAGCAGAATAGAGAAGCAGGTAATCCAGTATCCTGAATAAGGTATGTGCCGGCTGCCATAAAACGTCAAAGATTGAAGAGCTGGAGGACGGAGATTTATGGCAGTCGGTTTTTAATCGTATAGGAAAGTACGCCCTATACGATTAAAATGCTCCGCAGGATGCACATGCCGCGCACAAGGTAGATGTTGCCTGAAGGCAACCGCGCGGCAGCGCAAGAGTCCGCAAGCGGACTCTTTATTTCAAAGGGAAGGCATGGAGATTATGATGAAATCGAAAAAGTCCTTGATAATACTTGCGGCGGTTTGTGTAATACTCGCTGCGGGAGCGGTAATTTATAGGAATAAGGACCTTTCTAAGGGAATAGATGCAATTCCGGCTTCAAACACCGTTGCTTATGATTCCTCCTATCAGGAATACCTGAATAAAAATGGCTTTACAGGAGCACTTGCCAGGGAGAGCCTGGAGGTAGACATTAGCAAATTCACCATCACGGATCAGATGTCGGCTGAGGAGACGGAGGACGGTCTGGTTACGGGAGATGCAGGCTCCATTACCTGGTCCTTTGATGTAAAGGAAGCAGGCTTCTATCATCTGCAGCTGGGTTATATCCCGGTACCGGGAACCACCTCCGATATTCAGAGGCGCCTGCTGATCAACGGTGAGGCAGGCCATGACGGTCTGGAGCAGATTGTGCTGAAACGGTTCTGGGAGGATGGAGCAATCTCCGGCAAGAACGGGAATGAAATCAGACCCGATACCCGGGAGGTCTATAAGGAAGCAAGGGTCTATGTGGAGGATTATGGAAGACGGGTAGGGGAGCCCTATGTGTTTTATCTGGAGGAGGGCAGGAATACCATTACCCTGGAGGCTGTAAAGGAGCCCGTCTGCTATACCCTGATCCGCTTTGGCCAGGCGGAGAAAGCGCCTGATTATAAAGCGGTAATTGATGATTTAAAGAATAAGTATCCGGTTTATGGAGGGGATAACATCATCTGTCAGGCGGAACGTGCGGAGGGCCAGACGGTTTCCATTGAAAAGAATTCCTCCTCCATCAACATTCAGAGAAACTATTCAGATTCCTTGCTATATCCATATCATCCGTACAAAATGATATACAACACCATCGGTGCGGACAATTGGAAGCAGCCGGGCAATGCCATCTCCTGGACAATCAGTGTCCCTGGGGAGGGTCTGTATGAATTGACTTTTAAAGGAAGACAGAGTCTTAAGAGAGGGGTTACCTCTGTCCGGAGACTGTATATAAATGGAGCAATTCCTTATTCTGAGATGAATGCCGTCAACTTTGATTACAGCAGCGCAATGGTGAATTACACTCTGGCAGCGGAGGACGGTATACCCTATCTCTTCTATCTGAAGGAAGGGGCTAACACCATTACCCTGGAATGTGTCATGGGGGACTTTGGAGGCATCGTAAATGATGTGGAAGAAAGCATGTCCGCCCTAAGCCGGCTCTACTTAAGGGTGACGGAGATCACCGGGCAGACGCCGGACAAATTCATCGATTACCAGATCGGAACTAAAATCCCGGAATTCCGGGAAACCATAGCAGCGGAGGAAGTACGTCTTAAGAATATCATTGACAGGCTGGTAGCCATAACCGGTGAGAAGGGAGAGAATACCAGCCTTCTGGAAAAGATGGCGGTAGAAGCAGGGGGATTGGCGAAGGATCCCGAAGCAGTAGTAGAGGAAGTGGCGCAGCTGAAGGAAAATATATCGGCTCTTGCCACCTGGCTGGTGAATATCTCGGAGATGCCCCTGGAGCTGGACAGCCTGATGGTATCAGCCCCGGAGGCGGAGCTTCCCAGGGCAAGAAACAATGCCTTGGAAAGCCTGTATCACGGAACGATACGGTTTCTCTCCACCTTCTTTGCTAAAATCAGCCAGGTTAGCGACGGTTCCCAGGAAGGGGATGCCGGCAGCATTAAGGTGTGGATGGTAAATGCGGGGAATGCGGCCAATGTCCAATCCATCGGCAGGGAACAGGCTCAGATCATCCAGAATATGATTGATGAACGGTTTACTCCGGAGACAGGCATCTCCGTGGATCTACAGTTAATTCCCGTCGATGTGGTTTTAAGGGCCGCTTTGGCGGGGAACAGCCCGGATGCTGTAATCGGTCTGGCTCAGGCAACCCTGCAGGATTTTGCAATACGCGGGGCAGTGGCGGATCTGTCCGTCCTTGAGGGCTTTGAAGAGGCGGCGGATAAATATTATCCCAGTGTAATCGATGCTGCTTCCTATCAGGGAGGGGTATACGGTATGCCGGAACAGGCGGACTTTATGATGCTGTTTACCAGGGATGATATTCTTTCCCGTATCGGAGCCGGCGTGCCGGGAACCTGGGATGAGGTGAAGGGCATTCTTCCTGCCCTCAAGAGAAGCAATTTTGAATTCTTCCTTCCCGATGCCCAGGGAGCGCCGAATTTCTATCCTTCCCTGGTGTACCAGTTCGGAGGGGATTTATACAAGGGAAGCGGAATGGATTACGGAATCGCCTGTGACCTTGGCACGGATGCGGCCATGAAAGCCTTCAAGACCTATACGGATTTCTTCACCAACTATGGCTTTAATCCCAAGGTGGATTTTCCCACCCGTTTCCGCACCGGTGAGATGCCCATAGGCGTGACAAAATATACGGTCTATTGCCAGCTTGAGGTCTTTGCGCCGGAAATCAAGGGCTTATGGTCCTTTCATACCATTCCCGGCTATGGAAACGGGGAGAATGAGGCGAATCATTCTTATGTGGTTGAGACGGTGAACAGTGCTATTCTGAACACCTCAGAGAAGCAGGGGATGGCCTGGAAATTTGTGAAATGGTGGAACAGCACGGAGATCCAGCTCCAGTATGCCAACACAGTGGAGGCTGTGATGGGTACCTCGGCCCGCTATGCCGCTGCCGACCCGGAGGTTATAAAGCAGCTGCCCTGGAGCAATTCGGAGCTGAAAGAGATACTTGCACAGTTTGAGAACACGGTGGGAATACCGGCAGTTCCCGGCAATTATATGCTGACAAGAATGGTATTATACTCCTTCAATAATGTGGTGGCGGAAGGGGCCAATCCAAGAGAAACCCTGTATTTGAACCTGAAGACCATTGATAAGGAGCTTACCAACAAGCGCCGGGAATTCCATCTGTCCGTGGCGGAATAATTCGGTAAAGAATGGAGGTTTTATTCCTTGAAAACAAAGAAAGAATCCCTGGCACTGATATGGAAGCGCCATAAGTACAAGTATCTGCTGATTGCCCCGTTTGCGGCGGTATTCATGGTATTCACCCTGATTCCGGTTATCGTATCCATGGTGCTGAGCTTCACTTCCTTTAACATGGTGGAAGCGCCCAGTTTTAACGGATTAATCAATTATATTAACCTGATTGTCCGGGATGACATATTCCTGATCGCTATCAAAAATACAATGCTTTTTGCTTTGATTACAGGGCCTGTCAGCTACATTATGTGTTTTCTCATTGCATGGATGATTAACGAGCTGCCGCCGGTGCCCAGATCCATTATAACCCTGGTGTTCTATGCACCTTCCATCTCAGGCAATGCCTATATGATATGGAGATTGATTTTCTCCTCGGATACCTATGGCTGGGCCAACGCCTGGCTGTTGAAGCTGGGAATTATCCAGGGGCGCGTCCTGTGGTTTGAAACGGCCAAATATGTCATGCCCATCCTGATTATCGTGCAGCTCTGGCTCAGTCTTGGAGTCAGCTTCCTGGCTTTTATCGCAGGTCTCCAGAACGTGGACCGCTCCTGGTATGAGGCGGCAGCGGTGGAGGGGATTAAGAACCGCTGGCAGGAATTATGGTACATCACCCTGCCCTCCATGAAGCCCCAGCTGATGTTCGGTGCGGTGATGCAGATTACCAGCTCCCTGTCCGTATCCCAGATCTCCATTGATCTGGCGGGCTTCCCGTCCGTCAGCTATTCGGGACATACCATTTTGACCCATCTGCACGATTACGGCAATGTCCGGTATGAGCTTGGCTATGCCTGCACCATTGCGGTGGTATTGTTTTTCATTATGCTCCTGTGCAATATCGTAGTCCAGAAGCTGCTTCGCAAATTAGGCTAGAGAAAGGCAGGAAAAGGGAAATGAAAAAATTATACAGATTTCTTGTATCGAAGCTGAGAGCAAGAAAATTACGAAGACGAAACAGAAGCCTCGGAGGGGATGCGGGCATTACGCTGATGCTTGCCTTCTTTGGCCTGTTCAGCCTCTTTCCGCTGGTATTTACAGTAGTGAACGCGTTTAAGCCCCTGAGCGAAATATTCATAATCCCTCCGAAGATGAGCGTGGAGAACCCCACCTTAAATAATTTCTTCGATCTGGCGACCATTGTGGAGAGCTTCAACGTGCCCCTGTCCAGATACATATTTAACACAGGCATGATTACGCTCCTGGGAACCTTCGGCACGGTGCTCCTGGGTTCCATGGCGGCTTTCCCCCTGGCGAAGTATGAATTTCCGGGCTCCAGGCTGATGGGCAATATCATCGTATATGCCCTGATGTTTAATGCCTCGGTAACGGCAATTCCCAATTATCTGATTATGAGCAGGCTTGGAATGATTGACACCTATTGGGCGGTAATTCTTCCGGCGGTAGGCTCAACCCTGGGACTATATCTGATGAAGAACTTCATGGTGCAGATTCCGGATGAGATGCTGGAGGCCGCCAAGATAGACGGAGCGGGAGAATATAAGACCTACTGGAGAGTAGTGATGCCCCTGTGTAAGCCGGCCTGGATGACCCTGATTATTCTCTCCTTCCAGCAGATGTGGGGAACCACGGGAGGAGTGTTCATCTATACGGAGGAATTAAAGCCGGTAACTTATGTGCTCCAGCAGCTGGTAAGCGGCGGTATTTCCAGAACCGGCGTGTCCTCCGCTATTTCCTTGATCATGCTGGCAGTTCCCATTACGGTATTTGTCCTGTCCCAGAGCAATGTGATCGAGACCATGGCAACTTCCGGTGTGAAGGGTTAGGAGGCGCAGATGAAAAAGAGATATTTTGCAGCAGTATTGCTATGTATTCTTCTTATATTCCTGCCGGAGGACGTATATGCCGCGGACGGCAA
Source organism: Bacillota bacterium (assembly GCA_023395555.1). Classification (GTDB taxonomy): domain Bacteria; phylum Bacillota; class Clostridia; order Lachnospirales; family Lachnospiraceae; genus Mobilitalea; species Mobilitalea torta. Next base: position 91,832 of record JAEWYQ010000038.1, on the reverse strand, counting down.
GAGCTACGATCTGGAAGGCTATACCTATAATTTTTGGGGAGATGCCGTAGACAGCCCGGCAGCCTTTCTGCCGGACAAAGTAATTGACGAAGGGGATATGGGCGGTGTAAAGGTTCAGGGAATGAACGATGTCTGTACCAGTGAGGATGGGCGTATCTTTCTGGTGGATACCCTGGAAAGCAGAGTGAATATTTTAGACCGTACCGGAGAATTCCTGAAATCCCTGAAGGTGATCCGGAACGAAGAGAATAAGATCGTAATCGATGAGACCGGCGCCCAATTTGTATTAAAGGCGCCCGAAGGCGTGTTCTATCAGGAGAGCGCCCGGGAGCTGTACATTGCCGATACCGGTGCGGAGAGAATCCTCGTTTTAGACGGTGAGGATTATTACTTAAAGCGAACCATTAAGAAGCCCTCCAATATGGCGGGGGTGTCGGAATTCAAGCCCTCCAAGTTGACGGTGGACAGTGCGGGACGTATCTATGCCGTAGTCCAGTCCAGCTATGAGGGCATCCTGGAAATTAACCCGGACGGAAGCTTCTCCCGGTATTTTGGGGTGAATTCCCCCTCGGTCAATCTCCTGGATTATTTCTGGAAATCCATATCCTCGGACCGGCAGAAGGAGCAGATGAAGAAAACCTTTGCCCCGGCTTTTAACAATGTGGCGGTGGATACCGAGGACTTTGTCTATGCGGTGACCTATGACGCTTCCGCGCAATTCATGGTATTCCGCTTAAATTCCGGCGGGAAAAATGTACTGAGGGAGGAGGGCAGCACCCCTGTAATAGGAGATATCCACGGGATGAGCATGACCGATCAGAGCCAGTTTGTAGATATCGCAGTGACGGATTACGGAACCTATGCCGTGATTGATAAATACCGGGGAAGAATTTTCATCTACGATTTTGACGGACAGCTGCTGAATGCCTTTGGCTCCCTGGGCAAGACAAAAGGCTCTTTTGCCAATCCTTCCGGCATTGCCTGGCTGGGAGACAATCTGGTGGTGACGGATGCCAGCTTAAAATGTGCCTATATTCTTCAGCCTACGGACTTTGGAAAGGCGGCTCTGCTTGCCAGCGAGCACTATTATTACGGCAGGTGGGATGAGGCGCTGGTCCAGTTTGAGAATATCTTGAAGTTAAATGCCAACTATGAGACCGCCTATGTGGGAATCGGCAAGAACTACCTGATGAAGGATGAGTATAAAAAAGCTATGCATTTTTTTGAGTTGGGCAACAACAGAACATTTTATTCCAAGGCCTATAATGGCTACCGGGGAGAGGTGCTGCAGGAACATTTTGGGATCATCGCAGTGATTTTTCTGGCATTGATTTCTCTCATCCTGTTTTCGGAGATTAGATATCATAAAAAGGGGGGCGGCCGGCGTGAAAAATGAAAAAAGGAAAGAAAAGCTGTATTATCTGCGGTATGCACTGTTCCATCCCTTTGACGGTTTCTATGAGATTAAGTACAGGGAGAAGGGGAGCCTGAAGCTGGCTACGGCAATCCTTGTATTGTATGGGATCATGCAGTGCATATCCTACCAGTATACGGGTTTTGTCATGAATCTGAATCCGGTTTATCAAATGAACAGCATATCCATCTTTATCTCCTCCCTGTCCATTTTTCTGCTTTTTACCGTCAGCAATTGGACCATTACCACCCTCTTTAACGGAAAGGGAAGCATGAAGGATATTTACACCGTGATCTGCTATTCCCTTCTGCCCATGCTGATCATGGGCGGGGTAACGGTATTTGTCAGCAATTTTGTCATAGAGGAAGAGGTGATTATTCTGCGGTCCGTGCAGGGAATTGGGATAGCCTGGTTCGTATTTGTACTTCTTGCCGGACTCTGTATTATACATGAGTACTCCTTTGCAGGAAATATCAAGACCCTGCTGGCAACGGCTGTGGCTGCTTTTATCATCGTATTTCTGGGAATTCTGTTCTTTTCCTTGCTAGAGCGTATGTATTACTTTATCTTGAGTGTGGTGCAGGAGGGAATGAGGAGAATGAACGGATGAATACGTTGGGAAATCAATTGCCGCCCGGCGGCAGAAGGGAGGATGCATTATGAATGCTTCGGGTAGGAAGGCGGTGCAGGTATGAAGGAAGGAATAAAACATAGAATTGACAGGATAAGGGGGAGAATCCGTAAAATATATGAGAGGCATTTTGTCGCTAAGCTGATTGCAACCATAGGGGCGTTCTGCCTGCTGGCAGGTCTTCTGTATTCAATCCCCATTCTTTTGGTAAGGGCCAATTCCATTCCCTTGCCGGAAGAGGTATTACTGGCTCCGGCCGGGGAGGAAATAGCCCATGATGCAGGAGAAGTCCTGGTAGCGGAAAGCTCCGGCAAACGGCTGTACATCAACAGCTCCACCATGAGCCTGAAGGTGGAGGATAAGAATACGGGAAAGACCCTATATTCTGCTGTAAAGGGTGCGTCACAGGCATCCGAGCTGGCGCTTTTGACCCTTTCCTATCTGGGAGAGGATAACAATCTTTACGAATGGGATTCCTATACCTACTGCACAGAGCTGGGAAGCTATGTGCTGAACCGGATAGAGAATGGAGTGAGGCTCACCCTGGATATGAATGAGGGGGATTCGGGACGCTTTAATGAATACTATCCCCAGAAAATGTCCGTCGAGCGGTTTGAGCAGTTCTTCCTGGAGGGAATTGCCCGTCTGGTTGACACGGAAGTGATTGATAAGGCGGCAGGGGATAAATATAAGATGACCCTGGAGCTCCTTTATAAAAGAAGTATTGCACAAGAGTGCTATGCCGTATCCTATACCGGCACTCCTCCCAGAAGCGCGGTAAAGCTTTTGATTACCCTGGCAGGCCTGCTGGGCTATACCAGGGATATGCTGATCGAGGACAGTGAGGCCATGGGGCTTACGGTAACCTTCGCGGAGCCGGCAAAATTTAAGATAGTAGCGGAGGCTGTATTGGACGGGGAGGACTTCATAGTAAGAGTGCCCGTGCAGGAGATGAAAAGCTTTAATGACTACTATATGATTCAGAATATTAAGGTGCTCCCTAATTTTGGAACCGCACCGGCCAAGGATTACGAAGACGGTTACATATTGGTTCCCGACGGGGCCGGAGCGCTGTTTCGCTTTAATACCTTTACCTCTGCCGTGCCGGATTATATCAGGCCGGTATATGACAATGATCTGTTGAAGGACTATTATTTTGCTCCCGAATACGCAGAAGAGCTGATGATGCCCCTATTTGGAATGATCTACGGAGAAGCGGGGAATTCGGACAACGGCTTTCTGGCGATTATTGAGAAAGGGGCGGAGACCTCTTACATTAATGTAAAGCTGGCGTCCACGGATAAGGAGAGCCCTTCCGCCTACAATAAGGCCTATGCCTCCTATGATGTGACCCAGTACAGCAGCGTGAAGGTATATGGGCCATACAGTGACAATCCAGCCACCTATCTGGCGGATTCGGGAATGCAGCAGGTGGATTATACCATCCGCTACAAGTTCTTTCCCGGCAAGGTGACTTATTTTGATATGGCGAAAGCATACAGGGAATATCTGATGAAGGAATGGGATAGGACAGAGGCTTCCTATCCGAGTCAGCCGAAGCTGTACCTGGATTTTCTGGGGACGGTGTCTCTGACGGAGAGATTTCTTGGGATACCCTATACCTCCCGCTATTCCATGACGACTTACGGGGAGATGAAGGAAATCATAGACTATCTTGGGGATAGGAACTTAGTTCTGAAGTATACCGGCTTTTTTAACGGGGGCTTTGAAAATAAGCTGAACAACAGGGCGGATACCGTAGCTGCCAACGGCAGCGCAAAGGAGCTGCAGTCCCTGAGGGAACTGGTTGCAAAGAAGGGGGATGAGCTGTTTTTTGATGCCCCTCTGGAAAAGGTATATGATAAAGGCAATGGTTTTTCGGCCAGGAGGCACGCCATCTATGATTATTCCAATTTCCCGGCATCTTTCTACCGTTATCTTCCCTCTCTTGGGGTTTTGAGGGGCATTGCCGGCGCAGAGGCAAATTTTTATTATCTGCTTTCGCCCAGATATCTGGACGGGGTGGTGGACCGCTTCCTGAAGGAAGCCAAAGATTACCCGAAGCTTGCCATTTCCGGCCTGGCAGGCATGAATCCGGCGGATTACCGGTTTAACCAAAATATCTCCATCTATCAGGCGGCGGAAATTGCAGACCGGAATCTGCAGAAGCTTGCCGAAAGTCATGAGCTGTCCCTGAGTAATCCCATGATGAAGAATCTGGTATACGGCTCCTATGCGGAGGATATTTCCAGGGAAAGCAGCGGTTATGCAACAATGGATACCACAATTCCCTTCCGGCAGCTTGTTATGAACGGAATCATACAGACCACCACGGAGAATGTAAATATGTCCTCCCGCAGTTATTCCTATTATGTTCTGCAGGCGGTGGAGCTGGGGGTGATCCCTAAGTTTACCCTGACCGCCAAGAGCAGTGATGTTCTGCAGCAAACGGCGTATTCCTATTATTATGCCACGGAATTTCAGAAGCAGAAGGACATCATCAGCCAGGTATACGCGGAGTGCAGGGAGGCCTGGGATCAAATCGGCACCATGGAGATAACAAATCACAGTATCCTTGCGGAAAATGTGTTTTTAAGCGAGTATGCTTCGGGGATATCGGTTATCACAAATTATAACCTGCATCCTGTAACAGTGGAGGGCAGTGAGTTGTCTGCTCTTTCGTATCGAATTTCAGGAAATTAGGAGGAATGCGGGATGAGAAGAAATTTTACCATAAAATACAAGACCAAAAGAAAAATTAACGGCTTCCTGTATGTGCTGCCGTTTCTCCTGGGCTTCTTCCTGTGCTTTGCCATTCCCTTGTTCAATACGGTGTATTATTCCTTTCACAAGGTCAGTGTCAATGATACGGGAGGAATGAAATTCAGTTTCAACGGGATCCAGAATTACATTGATTTGTTCCGGAGTGAGGTCACAACCGCCGCCCAGCCCATGGCAAGACTTTTTGCCGACCAGAACCTGGAGATTCTGACCAATGTCCCGTTGATTGTAATATTCAGCCTCTTTATGGCGCTGCTGGCTAACTTAAAGTTTAAGGGCAGGGGAATTGTGCGGGTTATCTATTTCCTTCCCATTATCTTTGGCCTGGAGGTGGTAATGGATATGCTTGCCATCACTACCGGAGGGGAGTGGGCGCAGGAAAGCACGGGGCTGTTCAGTGAGAGCTATATCAGCATTATGCTGATGAGGTACACGGATATTCCCTTAAGCATTCTGCTTCCGGTGATTGGCTATGTGGATAAGATCTTTGATGTACTGTCCCAGTCCGGGGTTCAGACGCTGATCTACCTGGCCGGACTGCAGTCTGTCAGCCCAAGCCTTTATGAGGTGGCGAAGATCGAAGGCGCGACGGCCTACGAGACCTTCTGGAAGGTCACCATACCTTCCATTATGCATATAACCCTGTTTGTAACCATATATACCATAGTGGACCGGTTCCTGGCCTCGCCCATATCCGAGGAGGCCTACAGCTTCGCCTTTGAGAAGAGCAAAATCGGCACGGGCTCGGCCCTGTCGGTAGTGTATATCTTCAATGTTCTTCTGGTATTGGGAATCGCTATGCTGGTATTGAGAAAGGCGGTAAAAAGATATGAGAAATAAGCTGAATAAAAGCTCCCCGGGATTAGAAGTATATCTGTTTCAGAAGAAGGTAAAAAAAGCGGTGCAGTCCGTGTTTTTGTTCTGCATCATCACGGGCCTGTGCTTTACCATTCTGTATCCGGTGCTCCAGCTGATCCCCACGATATTTTCCAATATGGAAGACCTGGGCAATCCCAATGTGATCTGGCTTCCCCTGAAGTTCTCCGTCACCAGCTTCAAGGCCGCCGTACGCTTCAGTATGCCGGAGGGCTTTCTGACCATGGCAAAGTCCATCTTGTATGCAGGCTTCATTATGGCGGTCCAGATCTTCTTCTCCGCCATGGCAGGCTATTCCCTGGCCAGGGTCAGGTTCTTCGGGCACCGTTTTGTGTTCTTTTTAGTAATACTGGTGTTTTTAATACCCAGGCAATCCCTTCTGCTGGCCCAGTATATTTATTACACCCATTTTAATGCCTTCGGACTGCTAAAGCTTCTTATCCCGGCGGGAGAGGTGAATCTCATCAACCAGCCCATTACCCTGGTGATGATTGCCGTCCTGGGCTTCGGTGTCCAGCAGAGCCTCTTTATCTTCATCTTCAGCCAGTTCTTCAAGAATATACCCCAGGAGCTGGAGGAAGCGGCGCTGATTGACGGCTGCGGCTTTCACAGAACTTATTTTAAGATCATGGTGCCCAATGCGCTTCCGGCTATTTCGACAGTGGCGATCCTTTCCTTTGTATGGAATTACGGAGATACTTATTATACCAGCTATTTTCATAAGGACGGCCCTTATCTAAGCTCAATTCTTGCCAGAACCTTCTCCGCGCCTAACAAACAGTTCATTCTCAATGCGGTAAAGGTATGGTTCAAGGTGCCGCTGGCAACGGATTTTGCCTTTGATGCCATCAAACAGGCGGCGGTGCTGATATTCCTGGCGCCCTTGCTGCTGGTTTATTTTGGCGCACAGAAATGGCTGGTGGAGAATCTGGAGAATTCCGGTTTGGTAGGATAGAATACAGGAGGCAGAGATGAGAAAAGGATGGCGTATGGCGGCAGCAGGTCTTTTATTTTTGATTGCCGGGTTCTTTATTGGATGTGGAAGAGGGGAGCTTTCAAATGCTTCGGATGACGGGGCGAAATCGGAGTTGTCAGATAATACCGTGTCGCAGCAGGAAGACGGTGCAGCAGGAGGTGAGGAGGATATGATTTATTTCACGGTGGATTTGGAGAAGAAGCATCAGATCATAGAGAGCTTCGGCACCAGCGGCTGCTGGTGGTCCCAGTATGTGGGAGGATGGGATAATAAGTATAAGGACACCGGCAGAGAGGTCCGGGAAGAGATTGCATACCTTCTCTTTGACCGGGAATACGGCATCGGGCTTACCAGCTACCGCTATAATGTGGGTGCAGGCTCCGCGGACAGCGGAAAGGGTACTTACTGGGATCCTCACCGGAGAGCGGAAAGCTTTGAGACAGCGCCCTTTACCTATAATTGGAATAAGGATAAGAATTCGGTCTGGTTCATGAAAAAAGCAGTGGAGCTGGGGGCGGAGGAAGTGGTTCTGTTCTGCAACAGCCCCTTGGAGAGACTTACGATCAACGGAACGGCTCAGGTTACCAAAGGAAGTAAGGAGAATATCCGTCCCGAAAATTACGGGGATTTTGCCAGATATGTATTGGATGTGGCAGAGCATTTTACGGAAGAAGGCGTCCCGGTAAAATATGTGTCCCCCATCAACGAACCGCAGTGGGACTGGTATGAGGGACAGGAGGGCTGCCATTATGAACCGGGCAAGATTGCAAAGGTGTACCGGGCATTCCTGGAGGAGCTTAAGAAGCGTCCCGGACTTTCAGAGGTGGCTTTATCGGGACCGGAAAGCGGGGAGTGGAAGGGGCAGGCCACTGCCTATACCAGCGCCCTGCTCAATGATACCGTGCTGAGCAGCCATTTTGACACCATAGATAACCATTCCTACTGGACGGATACGGCGTCCAAGATTGCTTTTAAAAGGTGGATGGATGCCAATTATCCGGGCGTTAAGCTAAGAATGAGCGAGTGGTGTGAGATGGTCAACGGCTCCGACGTTACCATGGATTCTGCCTTTGTCCTTGCCAAGGTACTGCAGGAGGATCTGACGGTATTGGATGTGGTGGCCTGGCAGAACTGGGTGGCTGTGGCGCCCGGAGGCTATCGAGACGGGCTGATCTATATCAACGAACAGAAGAAAACCCTCAACCCTTTAAAGAGGCTGTGGGGGTATGGAAATTATACTAAATTTATACGTCCCGGATACCAAAGAGTGGAAATGGAAGGCAGCGGTAAGGGAGCAGGAAGTCTTGATGCCGAAGAATTAAGGCCTGTGGCCTTTATCGGAACCGGAGCAGAGGGGCAGGAGGAGCTGGTGATGGTTCTGATCAATCAATCGGAGAAAAACGCCAAAATTCTGCTTGATATTCCCCAGACGGTGAAATATACTGGTATATGTGTATATGAAACCTCAGAAAACAATGATCTGGCCAAGGTTTTGGATGGAGCCTATCATGATTCGGAGGGCATTACTGCTGCAAAGCAGTCCATTACCACTATTATTTTGTCAAAGGGCCGGTGATTCTCATTTTAGAAGACAGTAACAAGCCGAAGAATATAACAATTTATGATATAGCCAGGGAGGCAGGGGTCTCTTCCGCAACGGTATCCAGGGCGATATCAGGAAAAGGTTATGTCTCGGAAATAAACAAGGAAAAAATCAAGGAGCTGGTGCAAAAATATAATTTTATCCCGAATACCTTTGCTCAGAATTTGCAGTCGGGATTTACCAAATCCATCGGATATATTGTTCCCCACATCGGCAACATGTATTTTGCCAATGTATATTATGAGTTTGAGAAGTGGGCATCCCGGCATGGCTATGTGACCATTTTGTTAAACTCTAAGGGAGACTATGAATTGGAGTCAAAGCTGTTGGGCGCTGTGAAGGAAAAGCGTGTGGACGGCATTGTGATGATGGGCGGAAGGATGGATGAAATCAACCTCTCGGATCATTATATCAGGGAGGTTGAGGAAATTACCAAAAGTATTCCCTTTGTCTCCTGCGGCGCCCAGGCGGGGAGGTTTGGCTGCCGGGGTATTTATACGGATGATGAAAAAGGGATGGAGGAGCTGCTTCACTTCCTGAAGAATTGCGGATATAAAAGGATTTGCCTTGTGGGAGGAGGGGATCGGTATTATCCCTCCTGGCTGAAGAAGAAGAGTGCCTATGAGACAGGAGAAAAACTTGGCTTGGAGGTTTCCGTAAGGTGGCTGACGGGTAATGATGTGTTCAGTTACAGCGCCGGATATGACAGCATGAAGATACTCTTAGGAGAGGGCAGACTGCCGGAGGTGATATGCGGAATCAATGACTATGTCGCTCTGGGGGTAATTAACTGCGCCCTTGGGGCAGGACTGCGTGTGCCGGATGATATTGCGGTTACAGGCTTTGATGACGTGAGCATCACCACCATGACACCGGTCCATATTACCACAGTCAGCCCAAGGTATGAATATTACGGCAAGAAGGTATTTAACAGCCTGCATAAGCTGATTCAGAACAAGGATACCGGCAGCAGCAAGACTACCTTGATCCGGCCGGAGCTGGTAATAAGAAACAGCACCAGGCTGTGGAATTAGGCAGCTTTGCTCTTGAAGGAAAGGGGGACATAAAAATGATTAAGGGATTTTTACAGGCAAAAGGGAAAAGGATATACAACGGAGCGGGAGAGGAAGTGCTCTTAAAAGGCTGGGGACTTGGTAATTGGATGCTGCAGGAAGGCTATATGTGGAAGGCGCACAGCAGCCGCTTTGACAGGCCGCGGCGCATCGAACAGGTTGTGGAGGAGCTGACAGGCAAGGCCTATGCGGATGCCTTCTGGAGGAATTTCCGTGAAAATTATATAACCAGGGCAGATATTCTCAAGCTGGCCCAGCTGGGCTATAATTCTGTCCGGATTCCCTTTATGTACCGGCTTTTTATGGAGGACGGACCCGGGGTTCATTTCAAAGAGGAAGGCTTTCGCTTGCTGGACAATTGTCTCTCCTGGTGCGAAGAAGCAGGAATCTATGCTTTTCTGGATCTGCACGGCGCTCCCGGCGGTCAGACCGGCGCTAATATTGATGACTGCATCGATGATGTGCCGCGTCTGTTTATTGATGAAGACAGCTGGAACAAAACGATTGAGCTGTGGAAAAGGCTGGCGGAGCGTTATAAGGACAGGGAAGTGGTGGGAGGATATGACTTGTTAAATGAGCCGATCCTGCCTCCCAATGGGGGCCATGGTGATTTTGATTATCTGATCCCAAGGCTGGTGCTGTTCTATGAGACTGCCATTGCCGAGATCCGCAGGATTGACCGGAAGCATCTGTTCAGTATCGAAGGGGCTCACTGGGCCACGGATATCGGTATTTTTACAAAGAGATTTGATGACAATATGGTTCTGCATTTCCACCGTTATGCGGAGATACCGGATATCGCCTGCCTGCAGAAGTTCCTTGATAAATCCGGGGAGCTGGGGATTCCCCTCTGGCTGGGTGAATCCGGGGAGAATATCAATGAATGGTATACGGCAATCTATCCTCTGGCCGAATCGTTAGGGATCGGCTATAATCTCTGGCCCTGGAAGAAGATGGATTGTACCAATTCTCCTTATTCCATCAACCGGCCGGCAGAATATCAGAAGATTCTGGATTATATCGGAGGCGGTGCCCATCCCGGATTTGAGAAGGCACAGCAGATTTTTGATGAATATCTGGAGAACTGTAAGTTGGAGAATTGCAGGGAGCATCCGGAGGTAACCAATTATGTGATGCGCCGGGCGCCCTTCACCATGCGTGCCACGGATTTTGACCAATGCCCCGGAAAGGGGATCGCCTTCAGCGGCTGCGGAGAAGAGGACAGGGATCTGGCATACCGGGCGGGCTGCGGCATGAAGCTGGTGGAGCTGGAGGCTCCGGGAAAGAAGCGGAGCGTCTTCGACTCCCAATGGGACCGTTACGGGCTGGTTCTGGGGACAGGGGAATTTGCCTGCTATACGGCTGATCCGGGACAGGCGATGGAGCTGCACTTAAAGCTGGCGCCGGGCTATCCGGGAGGAACCCTGGAAATCGGCAGGACAGATGACACCAGCTCTGTTCCAGTGAGGACAGGAGAGGGGGAAGGAGTAATCAAGGCACAGCTGTCAGCAGGACAAGGTGCCGTGAGAATCAAGGTTTCAGAAGGTATGGTATGTCTGGAGCGTCTGGAATTCCTGCCTGCTTTGGAAATATAGGATATGCCGGATGTGAACAAAAAGCAAAACCCAGGCATGCAGTATGAGGTATCCGTATTTTAGCATGGAAAGACTACAGGAAAAACGGAGGAACGATGAGATGAAGCGGATACTGACCGCATATAAAGATTTGCTTGGCATAATCTTTGCTGAGGCTCCCGTGATGGTGGTGCTGACCTTTCTCTGTGCGATCATTGGCGGGTTATTGGGACCCTTCCTGATTTATGTCAACCAGAATGTTTTTGACGGCGGGCTGGCAGTAGCCAGAGGTGATATGGCCTTTTCGGATTACTTTGTTTATCTTGCTTTATATGTGGCAGCTGCGCTTTTGCCCTCTATTATCAGCGGGCTGGTTTATAACTATGTTGAGCCTCGTTCCCTGTTGATTCTGAGGACGGCATACAAGGCGCGCATGCTGATGAAGCTAAAGACGATGAAATACGAGCATTTTGAGAGGGAAGAATCGGCGGAAATTATAGACAAGGCATATAACAGGGCCGAGAATGCGGCAAGGCATCTATGGCCCATGTATGTAAACTATTGGCTGAGCTCTGTAATTGCCAGCATCGGCTCTCTTGCGTATATTTTCAGCATCCGGTGGTGGCTCCTTCTCACGGTTTTGCTTCCGTTTATACTGGAAACTTACATATCCTCCAAGGTGAATTATAATATATACACAGAACTTGAGACCTACTGGAAAAAGGAACGCAAATACAGCACCCTTGGCGGATATCTGAGATCAAGGGATTTTTCAAAGGAGCTGAAGGCCTTTGGTAATTCGGACTATCTGATTGATACCTATAAAAGCCGGCTGAACGAAAGAAACCGTGACTATGAGCGGTATTATTTCAAGAATCTTCGAAAGATGATATTTGGCGGCAATCTCACGAAAATTGCCTCTATTGTTAATGTGCTTCTGCTCCTTATTCTGTTTGTAAATGGGCAGATGTCGGTTGGTCTGTTCATAGCCGTGACAAGCTTAATGTTTGGCGGTATCTACAGCAGCCTCGGCGGAAGTGCCTTTATCTTCAAATGGGCGCCCTTCCATATTAATACCTATGATTATTATGATAAGTTCTTCCGGCTTTCCGACGAATCGGAAGGGATTGAAACGGATATGCCGGAGGCCTTTGACATAGAATTCAAGGATGTCTGGTTCCGGTATCCCGGTACGGAAAAGGATATTTTGAAGGGGTTGACCTTCAAGATAAGAAACGGAGAAAAGGCATCCATTGTAGGGGAAAACGGCGAGGGTAAATCAACCATGATTAAGCTGCTGCTGGGGCTGTTCTCACCCGACAGGGGTGAGATACTGGTGGGAGGCAGGAAATTGGAGGATTACCCCCTGAGTGTCAGGACAAAGATCTTCGGCCCTGTATTCCAGGACTTTCCCAGGTACAGCATTACCCTGGGAGAGAATATCGGTATCGGGAATATTGACGAGATTGAAAATAATGATAAAATAGCGGCGGCAGCGAGGAAGGGCAAGGCCGATGAATTTGCCGAAAAGCTGGACAAAGGCTATGACACGCTCCTGGGAAGGGATTTTGAGGGCGGTGTGGATATATCCGGCGGCCAATGGCAAAGGATCGCGATTTCAAGAGCGTTCATGGGCGGCAAGCCGATTCTCCTGCTGGATGAGCCGACCTCACAGCTTGACCCCATGGCGGAAGCCGGCTTATATAATGAATTCGCTGATATGGTTGAAAACAAAACGGCGGTATTCATTACCCACAGGCTGGGTTCTACCATGATAACAGACCGGATTTTCGTGATCAGCGACGGTAAGATCAAGGAAGCCGGCACCCATGAAGAATTGATGCAAACGGAGGGCATTTACGCAAGGATGTTCAACGCGCAGAAGCAATGGTACAAGCAGAGCGGAGAGGAGGTCGCTGCAAATGTCTGAGAAGGCGAAGGCGGGTAGGAAGAAGGCGAAGACAGATCAGGCCGGAGCAGAAAAAGAGCCGGTGTATGAGATTAAATTCAACGACAATACCGCAATTTTTGAAAAAGATATCTTAAAAGAAAATCCGCCGAAATTATTGTATCTGATACGGCTTTTTCGCTATGTTTTCTCATCGGCTAAAATGATGTGCGGCATCTTTTTAGGTTTGGCGGTTATATTGAGTATATTGCAGCCGGCAGCAGCGTTTATTTGGGGAAGATACATAGACAGCTCCTATCGTTATGCCGATGGAACGGAGCAGCAGACGGTTCAGCTGATTTCTCTTTTCGGACTTGCGGCATTGTACTGGATAATAGGGTTTGTAAATAATCTGATACAGCGTTACCTCTATGGGGGTGAGGATATCGAGCGGTTAAGCAAGGTGCAGGATCACCGTTTACAGGAGAGGTTTCAGGCCCGGCTGTTTACTAAGATATCGAAGCTGTACCCGGATTATATGGAAGTGCCGAAGATAAATGATATCATAAACCGCAGCTTTCATTCCATGGGCGGAGAGTGGAGCTCCCTTCAGAGGGGCGTGATGATCGAGGGCTATGTCATAATTGCCAAGGCAGTATCCGTCGTTATGGTTGCCGCATCCCTTTATCTTTTTCATCCGCTCCTGTGCCTGATCGTGCTGGCGGCTCCCCTTCCCACTCTTTATACCACCTATATCGGCAACAAGCTGAATTTCAAATTCTCACGGGATAACGGAAAGGTATTGCGGGAAGCGGGATATTATCAGGGGATTTTGCTGGGAAGCTCTGCGAAAGAGGTTAAGGCATTGAATCTCTTTGACTTTTTCTTCGCAAAATGGAAGGTCCTGGCGGATGATTACCTTGTCAAAGAGAAGAAAAACCAGATGAGTGTGTTTATACTTGGAGCAGTGAGCGGAGTTATTTCCAATATTGCAAGCATTGCCGCCAATGTTTTTGCGATTGTGTTAATGACCCGGGGCAGGCTGTCAATCGGCGCTCTCGGTGCCGTGCTGGCGTTAATCGGCACGCTTATGGACAGCACCTCTCAATTATTCGGATCAATCGCCAACTTTATCTCGAAGAAGAATGAATCAGCGCAATTTTTTGAACTGATTGACCTGAACGAGCAAATTTCAAAAAATACAGACAGCACCAATACTCCCATCGATATCGAGAAATTAGAGGCCAGAAACATAACATACCGTTATCCTCTGACGGACGAATACAGATTAAGAAATGTAAGCTTTACAATAAATAAAGGGGAGAAAGTTGCTTTTGTAGGTGAAAACGGTGCAGGCAAGACGACCTTTATTAAATTGCTGACGGGAATGCTGGAACCGGCAGAGGGGGAGATCTATATCAATGGCGGCAGCGTAAGGGCCATGGATTTCTCCGGCAGATATCATTCTTCCTCCTGTGTATTCCAGGAGCCGGCCAGGTTTAACACCTTTACGGTTGCGGACAATGTATTCTTAGGTGATGTGGAGCGGGAACGGGAGGAAAGCCGGATTGACACGGCGCTGGAATTCTCCGGATTTGAGGGGGCGGATAAGGAGGCCATGCTGGGGAAGGACATCGGAGGCACGGAATTATCCGGCGGTCAGTGGCAAAAGATTGCCATTGCAAGGGCGTATTATCGTAACCGTGATTTTATTGTGCTTGACGAACCTACAAGCAATCTGGACCCCCTTGCCGAAGCCGAGGTATTTAAAAGATACATAGCGATGACAAAGGGTAAGACCGTTATTATGGTCACCCATCGGATCAGTGTAGCTTCCCTTGCGGACAGGGTTGTTGTATTCAAGGGCGGTGAGATTGTCGAGGATGGCTCCCACGCTGAGCTGCTCTCCAGGAACGGTGAATATGCAAGGCTATATTCCACACAGGCACAATGGTATGACAGGTAAGAAGTTAAGAAATCAGAAAAAGCTTAATTTAAGTGAGGGCGACAAGTTCGTTTTAAAATAAGACGGTAGGATATATTTTAAAAAACGTTGCATTATTGGGGGTTAAAAGGATACATAATGCGATGGCTCGAGAAGCATAAAAAGTAGGCTATCATTCTGAGGAAGAAATAAATGACTTCGTGAGAGAGATAAGAAAAGAAATGTGGGAAAAACGATATACGATCATGATTAGTATTAAGAGTAGCACAAATATGCTTAAAGGCGTTCCTTTATACTGATTTCATTCCTTGAAAAATGATTTTGTATGGTTCATTTATTACGATAGACTTACTTGAAGTGAGATTATTTATTATATTAGCAAAGGTTAGAGTATCATCATTTGATAGAACTACAGCATATGCAGTTTTATTATTAATAATTTTACTATTTTCTAATACAAGTAAATATTGATATCCTTTTACGGACAAATCATCTGTTTCTGATTTAAATGCATAGTAAAGTTCGTTGTGATAAAACAAATCAATATATTCACTTATTCCATCATCTGATAGTATTACTATTCGTAATTGTGCATCATCACTATTTGATGCTTTATCAAGAAACTTCTTCCAATGCTTTGTCCCTTTGAAGACATCACCATCCTTAACATAGCATCCATCAGCAACAGCTTCTTTGGCATTGGTATAATCCTTAATCTTATCAAACCCAGTATAATTTTCTTTATTATCCACATCAAACTTAATAGTATTTTCATTCTTGTTGCCACAACCTACAATAGCGAAACAAACCACCATATAAACCACAATTATTTTTTTATTCATTTCAATACCTCCTTCGCTTTAAATGTAATTATATGTTACTATTAAATATCCCCATAATCAAGAATAATTTTGTGGTTTGTATCTTTAAAATAGTAAATAAGTACCGATTTATTATGTATTGTAATATTTTGGTTTACATATATCAAATGACAGTATAAGCACTTATAGTACTGAAAATAAACCTTAGGTTATTGATAAGAATATCATCATTCTCATCAATAACCTGGTTTTGTGTCTATTTCAACGAAATAATTGCGGCAGGTTATTATAGAAAACGATATCCTTTTTAACAGAAAACGACACTTCTATATAGCTCTTAGTCAGATTAAAGATACAGGAGAACAAAAGGAAATAATGCTGATAGTAAACATCAAAAGAAATAATCCAAGATGAGCACAGATAATCATGTATTGTATACTAAAGTTAACACCTTTATCTTTGATACCAATGCTCTGATTTCAATTATCTTTTTTTCGGCAGTGCAGATGATGAACTTAAAGCAAAAGCTTTGTAAGGAACATATAATAGCCTTGAACTCATATTGCTGCCAAGGCCCTGTATTCAGTAGGAGTAGTTCCCTGGTGCTTTTTAAAAGCATTGCAGAAAACGCTCTCACTGGAGAAGCCGGTGTTGAAACAAATGTCCTTGATGGAGAGCCGGGAGTTTTTCAACAGATATTTAGCTGTGTTCATACGGGTATTTACAAGATATTCGTAGGGAGTGAGCCCCGTCTCCCTTTTAAAGGTGCGGATAAAATGATACGGACTTAGTCCGGCCTGACCAGCCAGTTGTTCAATCGAAAGCTTTTCTGCAAAATGCTCGTTTATATAGGAGATGGTCCTCTCAGCCATCCCTGTATAATCGGGCGAATTTATTTTATAGGGTGTGTATAGGAGGAAAGAAGTCATAATATCGGTCAGATATTTTGAGATCAACGGCTCCTTAATTGCATCGCCGCTTTGAAATATATTGTAAATAGCGGTTAGCATAGTAACCGTCGGATAGGGGTCAATCATAGAAAATACATTCCCCAGCCGGGCAACGACACTGGAATAATGTGCTTTTGCAGTCAGCCCGTCAAAATGGCACCAGATGCATTCGCAGCTATTCAGGCAGCAGTAAGAATGGGGCTTATAGCAATCGATAAATACGAAATATCCCGCAGGCACTTCTTCCGTACGTCCTTCATAGCTCAGAGTGAGGGAGCCGCTTTGAATATACATCAGCAGAAAACTGTCATAGGAATCACGGTGCAGGGAATACCCCTGCTGATAAATAAAATGGCCGGTATAAAGGGGATAAAAAAACATATTCTGCGCTGTAATGCTAGGTGAATAGACATAGTAGTCAGAATCTGCGTGGATAAAATCTTCATAGGGTTTCATGGCTGGCCTCCCTTATAATTTCTTGTATGGATCGATAATTGTTCTATATAACAGACAGATAGTATTCTTCAATTCTAAGACATAAAAACTTCAATTACAATAGCAATAAATCTAAAATTTATTGTTTTATCTATTCATAAAAACAATTACCTGCATCTCCTGGATGTGTTGAAAATTCTCTATAATATATTAAATGTGGCGTCTGTTTAAATCAAAAATAATGCGAAGAGATATCCATAATCAAAAAAATAAAACAGGAAATATCAATAGCAACTTTTATCAATAAAAAGGCAATATAATTTAATGATTAAAGCGAAGAGAAAGAATATAATAGGTTCAAACAGACAGGAGGGATAAAGTAATGAATCAGATACAAAGAAACGAAGTGAAGATCTGGGAAGAACGGGTAATCATTCCGACTTACGAGGTCGGGGAGCCGGACAAGAATCCCATGTTCCTGGAGAAAAGAGTTTATCAGGGAAGCAGCGGTAAGGTATACCCTTATCCGACGACGGAGAAAATCAGCCAGGTTAAAACAGATAAGGAATACAAGGCGGTTTATCTGGAGAACGAGTACATCAGGGTTATGATCCTGCCGGAGCTGGGCGGGCGGATTCAGCGGGCCTATGACAAGACAAATGATTATGATTTCGTATATTATAACCGGGTGATCAAGCCGGCTTTGGTAGGGCTGACCGGGCCCTGGATATCCGGGGGAATTGAATTTAACTGGCCCCAGCACCACAGGCCCACTACCTTTATGCCCGTGGATTATATCATCCGGGAGAATCCGGACGGAAGCAAGACTCTGCTGGTCAATGATGTGGACCAGATGTATGGAACCAAGGGAATCGCAGGCTTCACCCTGTATCCCGGCAAAGCCTATATCGAGATCCGGGGACAGCTCTATAACCGTACCTCCATGCCCCAGACCTTTCTCTGGTGGGCGAATCCGGCGGTAACGGTAAATGACCACACCCAGTCCATCTTTCCTCCGGACGTACATTCCGTTATGGATCATGGAAAGAGGGATGTATCCCGTTTTCCCATTGCCAACGGTGTATATTATAAGCATGATTACAGCGAGGGTGTGGATATCTCCAGATACAAGAACATCCCGGTTCCCACTTCCTATATGGCGGAAAGCTCCGAGTTTGACTTTGTAGGAGGCTATGACTATCAGAAGGAAGCCGGACTTCTCCATGTGGCGGATCACCATATCTCTCCGGGAAAGAAGCAGTGGACCTGGGGCTGCGGCGAATTTGGCCGGGCCTGGGATCGCAACCTGACGGATGAGGACGGCCCGTATATTGAGCTGATGACAGGGGTATATACGGAAAACCAGCCGGATTTCTCCTGGCTGAAGCCCTTTGAGGAAAAGACCTTCAAGCAGTATTTTATGCCCTACAAGAAAGCCGGAGCAGTAAAGAATGCCACAATTCATGCGGCTATGAACGTGGAGCTGGGGAAGGAAAGCCTTCGTATTATCGTCTATGGAACCGAACGCTATGAAAATGCCTCGGTAATTGTTAAAATAGGGGGGAAAGAAGTATACAGGGAAAACACATTGCTGTCCCCTGTGGATATCTACGAGAAGGAACTGCCGATTTGCGTCAGTAAGCCCGGCGATCTCTGTGTGTCTGTTTCCTGCAGGGAGAAGCTGTTGGTGGAATACTGCCCGCAGGAAGAGGATATCCCGGAATTGGCGCAGCCCGCCGAACCTGCCAGAGAGCCGGAGGAGATCAGGACCAATGAGGAGCTGCTTCTGACGGCACAGCATATAGAGCAGCACCGCCATGCCACCTGTCCGCCGGATCCGTATTACCTGGAAGGGTTAAAACGCGACAAAGGAGACAGCCGTATCAATAATGCATATGGTATGCTTCTGATGCGAAGGGGTCAATTTGCGGAAGCGGAGCAGCTTTTCCGTACCGCGGTCAAGCGTCTGATCTGGAGAAGCCCCAACCCCTACAGCAGCGAGCCGTATTATAATCTCGGACTGGCTCTGCTGTACCAGGATAGGAAAAAGGAGGCCTTCGACGCGTTCTATAAAGCCACCTGGAGCAGTGAACAGCAGGAAATGTCCTTCTATTACCTGGCGGCGATTGCGGCAGAGAGGGGGGAGGATGCCGAAGCGCTGGACTTTGCAGAGAAAGCCCTCATTAAGAACGCACATAATATAAAAGCGCGCGGCTTAAAGGCAGTGCTCCTTCGAAGACTGGGAGAGGAAGAGGCCTTCGTGAAGCAGCTGGAAGAGAATCTGGCGGTAGATCCCTTTGACTATGTATCCCGGTTTGAATTGGCAAAGCATAGCAGGGATTTCAAGGCTGCGCTGGAAAAAATGAATCTTCTCATGAGGGATTTCCCTGAAAATTATCTGCAGGCGGCAAGGGATTATGCGGAAGCAGGATGTTACCGGGAGGCCGTTGCTGTTCTGGAGCAATGTACGAGGGAGTATCCTCTGCTGGCCTATTACAAGGGGTATTATCTGAAGCGGGCCGGATATGCCGGGGAAAGCAGGAAAGAGTACCAGATGGCGGAAACCTGGTCTCCGGTATACTGTTTCCCTAATAAAATAGAAGATATCGCCGTATTAAGGGATGCGATTGCTGAAAATCCCGCGGGCGCGAAGGCTTATTATTATCTTGGCAATCTGTATTATGATAAATTACAGTTTGAGGAAGCCATAAGGCTCTGGGAGAAGTCCGCCGAACTGGATGCCGGCTATCCTACGGTGCACCGGAATTTGGCTCTTGCCTGTTATAACAAGCAGGGGAATGCTGCGAGGGCGAGGATGGAGCTGGAGAAGGCGTTCTCTCTGGATCAAAAGGATGCCAGAGTGTTCCTGGAACTGGATCAGCTTTATAAGAAAATGGGAGTTCCCTTTACACAGAGGCTGGAAAACTATGAAAGGCATAAGGATATTATCAGCCAGCGCGACGATGTTATGCTGGAATACGTAACGCTCCACAATCTGGCCGGAATGCATCAGAAGGCATATGAAATCATTATGTCCCATAACTTCCGTCCATGGGAGGGCGCGGAAGGGCGAATCCCGGAACAATATAAAACAGCCCTTTTAGAAATGGCTAAGGAGCGGCTTCATGCCGCAGAGAATACTGTGGGCGGAGAGGACGAATATCCTGATGCTCAGAGCCATTCCGGCAAAAGCAGGGGTTCGCTGTATGAAGAAGCGCGGGAGCTGTTGGAGAAAGCACTGGTTTATCCTGAAAACTTAGGAGAAGGGAAGCTGGAAGGGACGAAGGACAATCATCTGTACTACTATCTGGGACTTGTTAAAAAGGCCCTGGGAAAAACAGAAGAAGCAAAAGAATGTTTCCGGTTAGCCGAACGGGGAGAGAATGAACCGGCAGGAGTAATGTATTATTATGATCAGCCGGCAGACATGATCTTATATAAGGGGCTGGCCAAGGAGGAGCTGGGCAAGACAAAAGAGGCCTATGCCTGCTTCTATAAGCTTCTGGATTACGGCGAACGGCATCTGAAAGAGGAAATAAAGAATGATTTCTTTGCAGTGTCCCTTCCGGACTTTTTGATCTTCGAAGAGGATATGACAATAAAAAACCAGGCACATTGCCATTATCTCATGGGACTCGGAAAGCTGGGACTTGGCAGGAAAGAGGAAGCGTCAAAGCATTTTGCCGAGGCAATTGAGCTGGATTATAACCATCAGAAGAGCCGAATTTATGAAAAGATGACCAAATAACACCCGCATTGCAGATATTCACAGTATAGATACCGGGAAAAACAATAGGGAATGGCTGAAGCAGAAGCCATTCCCTTGGCGGAAGAAAAAATAAAATTATGGAATGGAGGGATAGAATGAAGCTGATAGACTTAAGCGGGCAATGGAGAACAGAGTTGGATGACGGGAAGAGTTATACTGCCATTCTGCCGGGAACCCTGGATGAGAACAGGATAGGGTACAAAGACAGGAATCCGAATCAATGGAAGTCGGCGGAGGGAAATGCTGCAGACATGGAAAAAGCCTCGCCGGATGGGCCGGAGGTTATTACCACCAGACTTACCAGAGCATATTCATACGAAGGAGCTGCTGTTTTTTCCAGGGAGCTTCTCGTGGAGGAAGAATGCCAGGAGGAGGGATGCCAGGGGGAATGCCGGGAGAAGAGATATAAGGAGAAACGATGTTTTCTTGAAGCGGAGCGTACCCGTGAGCTGACGCTCCGTCTGAATGGAAAGATAGTAGAGCCCTGTGTTCCCGGAACCGTATCCACTCCCTATATATTTGAGCTTACGGACTTTCTGACGGATAAGTCCGGCAGTTTATCCCTTGTTTGCGACAACTCCTATCCCTCCTGGCCCCGTGATGCAATTCTGTATTCTTCTGCGGCGACGGATGAAACCCAGACCAATTGGAACGGCATTCTGGGCTATCTTCGCCTGAGAATGGAAAAGGAGGTCTTCCTGTCCGATATCAGGGTCTATCCGAAGGGCGGGTACATCACGGTTGCAGTAGAGATGGATGCGGCAATGCCCTACGAGGGAAGTCTGAGCTTGAAAAGCGCGGCCTTAGAAAACGATGCAGAGCGGAGGGTATCCCTTGAGGCGGGAATACACAGCATTATTTTTGAAAACCTGCCTTTGAGGGAGGATTGTAAGCGTTGGGATGAATTTGAAGGCAGTTTGTATGAGCTGGCGGTATCTGCCCAGGGGCTGGACAGCAGAAAGGTATCCTTTGGAATTCGTGATTTCTGTGATAATGGAAAGGGCCGCCTGGCGTTGAACGGACGAAATATATTTTTACGAAGTGAAGCAAATTGCTGTGTTTTTCCGGAGGCGGGGCATATGCCTCTAACCGTGGAGGAATGGACGGAGGTTTTGAATACCTACAAATCCTATGGCGTCAACTGCCTCCGTTTTCATTCCCATTGCCCTCCGGATGCGGCATTTACAGCAGCGGACAGAATGGGAATGCTGATGCAGCCGGAGCTGTCCCACTGGAACCCCAGAACAGCCTTTGAGGATGAGAAAAGCTGGAAGTATTACCGGACAGAGCTGGTGCAGATCCTGCAATTTTATGCAAACCACCCTTCCTTTGTCATGCTGACCTTCGGAAATGAGCTGATGGCCGGGGAATTGGGCCACCGGCGCATGGAAGAGCTGCTTGCCCTGGCCAGAAGCATGGATCCCACAAGGATGTATGCCAACGGTTCCAATAATCATTACGGAGCGGTGGGCGCAAAGGGAAGCAATGATTTTTATACCTCCTCCAATTTCTATGACAAAATGATCCGAGGCACCTCAAGTCCCATGATAGGGCATATCAATGAAGCCTATCCTAACACCGGAACAAACTATGATTCCGGGATGGAGGAAATCAGAAAGGAGTATGCGGGTCCGGTCTTCAGCTTTGAGGTAGGGCAGTATGAGGTTCTTCCTGATTTTGACGAGATTGAGGAATTTAACGGAGTAACACTGCCGGATAATCTGCGCTTTATCAGAAAGAGGGTGGAGGAACGGGGATTTCTCGCCGACTGGAAGAAGAGGGTAGAGGCCACCGGAGAGCTTGCTCTGCTGGCCTATCGGGAGGAGATAGAGGCAGCCATGCGTACCAGGGAGTTTTCCGGCATCTCCCTCCTGGGACTGCAGGACTTTCCGGGACAGGGAACGGCATTGGTGGGAATGCTGAATTCGCATCTGCGCCCGAAGCCCTTTGATTTTGCACAGCCGGAACGCTTTCGTCAGTTCTTTCGGCCGGTACTGCCGCTGATACTGCTGGAAAGATACACCTACACCAATCAGGAAATGCTCTCAGGGGTGATAGAAATTGCAAATTATGGGAAGGAAACAATCCTTGCTCCTGCGATCTATGAGCTGAAGGACGGCGAAGAGCTGTTGGAGAGCGGAAGTCTCCCGGCTGTGACTATACCTTGCGGGGGAATTACAGTGATAGGAGGGATTACCCTATCCCTGGCAGGCGTTTTCTCGCCTAAAAAGTTGAACTTAACGACCATGATTGGTGAGCACAGGAATGAATATCCCATCTGGGTGTACCCGGAGGATCAGACTTGGATAAAGACGGGAGATGTCCCTGAATGCGGCACACCAGACAGCCGCCAGGTTAATGAACCGGATAATAGCCAAGGCAATGGAGCGGCAAATAATCAAGGCAATGGATCAGACAATAGGCAAGGCAATAGGATGGACAATAATCAAGTTGATGGACCGGATAAGAAGCAGGATATTGACTTTGGCGAAGTCGTAGTTACAGGAAATTATGCTGATACAGTAGAAGAACTGGCGAAAGGAAATAGGGTATTCTACTCCCCGGCGGCGGAGGAGGAACATTTTCCTTCCTCCGGTCAGTCCCAATTCACCACGGATTTCTGGTCTGTGGGAACCTTTGCAAACCAAAGCGGATGCATGGGATGTCTTATAGAGTCCTCCCACCCGGTATTTACCGGATTTCCGACAGAAAGTCATTCCAATTGGCAATGGTGGCCCATGTCAAATGGGCGGGCGGTGATCATCCCTAATGAAATCCAGCCCATTGTTACGGTGATGGACTGCTATGCGCGTCTTCGCAGAATGGCCTTCCTGTTGGAATGTAATGCAGGAAAGGGAAAACTGATGATCAGCAGCATGGGACTTCTGGAAAAACAGGAGTATCCTGAAGTGAGAGCTCTGACAAAGAGTATTATCCGCTATATGAATTCACAGGAATTTGCGCCCGGGCAGGAATTGTCCCTGGAGATGCTGGGGAAATTGATCCGCTGACGAATTGTCCAATGCTTCAAAAAAACAGGAATATATCAGTATAGAAAAATGCGGGTTTACGATGTGTAATACACCGTAGACCCGCATAAACTATGCCTGCATTACTGGACAAGCATAGCACAAATCCCGTTTGCTTTCTATCAAAAAAATGGTAGACGAATGGAAAATCACCTGAATGGTGGTATCATAGTGTCTGCCAATCAATAAAAAATAAAAGTAATGGACTGCCATAGAAAGTTTATGCTATAATTACATTAATTCCAGTGCGAATTTTTACCGGTAAAAGAGTGCCGGTAAAGGCGTTGGAGGTTCGGAAGAAGGGAGCGGTTGAAGTGTTCGAGTGGAAAGCGGAATTTTCCGTGATGCACGACGGAATGGACGAACAGCATAAGGTGCTGATTGGGATGCTGAATGATATTGAAGAAATGATAAAAAGGGAGAAGTTCGGCTATATCAATCTGGTTGACATTGTGGAGAGGCTGGAGAGCTATGTGCGCATTCATTTCGATTATGAGGAAGAGCTGATGCTTCGGCATTCGTACCCCCTCATTATGGAGCATACGAAGGAGCATAATATATTTCGGGACAAATTACAGAATACCTATGTGCTGGATATTGAACAGCCAAAAGATTTTTATTATGAGATGTGGGACTATTTGACAAAATGGCTCGCTAACCACATTATGAAGGTGGACAGAGAGCTGGGGGACTTTTTGATAGAATATGAAGCAGAATAGTGTCCGGTATGGGTGATATTTATTAATAATTATAAGAAATTAAGAGAAGCGCTGTTTCAATGGGACGGAACCTGTGTGTGAGTATTCATCACAGCCTGCAATTCCGTTCTATTGAATCAACGCTTCCTTTAGAAAAAAACATTGATAAATTTAGATAGGACATGTATAATAAGATAAATATTTTAGCATAAAAATGCAGAAAAGAGTGAGGACAGTAAATGAGTGGTACGAAGGTAGTTAAATTCGGCGGCAGTTCCCTTGCTGATGCGAATCAATTTAAAAAGGTAGCGGATATCATCCGTGCGGACAAGGACAGGCGTTTTGTTGTAGCCTCCGCTCCCGGCAAACGCCATGGTAAGGATATTAAGATTACAGATATGCTGTATCAGTGCTACGACAAGGCGTCCAGAGGGGATGACTTTGAAGCGGAGTTTGCAGCCATAGAGGAGCGTTATAATTCGATTATCCGGGAGCTGGCACTGGATATCTCCCTGGATGAGGAATTCAAGTTCATCAAGGCCGCCTTTGCACATAGTGCGGGCCGCGATTATGCCGCCAGCCGCGGGGAATATCTGAACAGTATCCTGCTGGCCAAGTATCTGGACTTTCCTTTTTTGGATACGGTGGGGCTTCTCTATTTTAATGAAAGCGGCGAATTTGATTTGGAAAGAACCATTTCTACCCTTGGACCCAGGCTGGCGCAGATGGAGCATGCGGTGATACCCGGTTTCTATGGCTCCATGCCCAATGATACGGTCAAGACCTTCTCCCGCGGCGGTTCCGATGTGACCGGTTCTATCGTGGCAAGAGCGGCAAACGCGGAGCTTTACGAGAACTGGACGGATGTCAGCGGCTTTTTGATCTGCGATCCCAGAATCGTGAACAATCCCAAGCCCATTACAACCATTACCTACAGGGAATTACGGGAGCTCTCCTACATGGGTGCCACGGTGCTTCATGAGGATGCCATCTTCCCGGTCCGCACTGTGGGGATTCCCATCAATATCAAGAACACCAACCATCCCGAGGATCCGGGTACCATGATTGTGGCACAGACGGTGGAAGCAAGTCCCTATGTTATCACCGGTATCGCGGGAAAGAGAGGCTTCTCCGTCATCAATATCGAGAAGGACATGATGAATTCCGAAGTAGGGTTTGGAAGAAATGTTCTCCGGGCTTTGGAGAAGAACAATCTTTGCTTTGAGCATATGCCCTCAGGCATCGACACCCTCAGTGTAATTGTAAATACAGAGGCGTTTTGCGGCAAGGAGAAGGCGATCCTGGACGAGATCACCTTCCGGACGCATCCCGACCACATGGAGATTGAAGATTCCCTGGCCCTGGTAGCCGTGGTGGGCCGCGGCATGAGAAAGGCCAGAGGTACGGCGGCCAAGATCTTCACCGCCCTTGCCCAGGAGAAGATCAACATTAAAATGATCGATCAGGGCTCCTCGGAGCTGAATATTGTCATCGGCGTGGATGAAGAGGATTTCGAGGAAGCAATGAGAGCCATTTATAATATTTTCGTTACAGATTAATTCAGCCGCAATGTATATTTAGCTGAGGTCGCTGCAACAATTTTTTGGGTTGATTATCTAATCTAATTATGGTATGATATTGACAGAAATAATCAATTGAATTATCGTGAGGGAGTAGTTCGCGCAATCTTTGCGTGGCTAAGTCAACAAACATGGCGGCAACGTCTGGCTTATCCGGAAAGGACAAGACTCATGTATTTCTTTATTCTTATGGAATGAGACATACATGAGTTTTTTCATAGAATTATGGAGGTACAGATGATTATGTCCGCTCCGGGCATGATATACTATATTCTGTGAGATAATAAGACCGGAGTACACTCTGTCACGAACTTCTACTAATTATTAAAAAGAAAGGAACTTATCGCAAATGAAGTATTATCTCGAACAGGCGGAAAATGTTCTAAAACAAACGAGTAGTACAATGGAGGGTCTTACTGCTTCCGAAGCCAGGGAAAGGCTGGAGAAGAACGGTAAGAATAAGCTGGCCGAAGGGAAGAAGGATGGTCTGATTAAACGCTTTCTGGATCAGCTGAAGGATCCGATGATTATGATACTGCTGGCAGCAGCGGCAATCTCCGCAGCCACCAGTATCTATGAAGGAGGATTTGAGGCTGACGTATTTATTATTTTAGCCGTTGTTATCATTAATGCAGTTCTTGGTGTATACCAGGAGAACAAGGCGGAGAAAGCAATCGAAGCACTGCAGGAAATGGCCGCAGCCACCAGCAAGGTTCTTCGTGACGGGGCCATTGTCAGTGTAAAGAGCGAAGAGCTGGTAGTGGGCGATATTGTTCTTCTGGAAGCAGGTGATGCCGTTCCGGCAGACTGCCGTATCCTGGAAAGTGCCAGCCTGAAGATTGAGGAAGCGGCATTAACCGGCGAATCCGTACCTGTTAACAAGATGATTAACATCCTGAGTCTGAAAGCCGATGAGAAGGAGGTGCCGCTGGGTGACCGTAAAAATATGGCATACATGGGCAGTACCGTGGTATATGGACGCGGCCGTGCGGTAGTTGTTGCCACCGGTATGGATACGGAGATGGGTAAGATTGCGGATGCGATAACGCAGACGCAGGAGGGTGAGACTCCTCTTCAGATTAAGCTAAATCAGTTAAGTAAACTCCTTACCGTATTGGTAATTGGAATTAGCGTATTTATTTTCCTTTTCAGTTTGATCCGTGCCGGAGATTTCAGCGGAGAATTCATCCTGCATACCTTCATGATTGCTGTAAGCCTTGCGGTTGCTGCCATTCCCGAAGGTCTGGTGGCGGTGGTAACCATCGTGCTCTCTATCGGTGTTACCAATATGAGCAGACGTAATGCGGTAATCCGCAGGCTGACCGCGGTGGAGACTCTGGGCTGTACCCAGATTATCTGCAGCGATAAGACCGGAACACTGACACAGAATAAGATGACCGTAGTGGATCATTATGCTTCGGATGAGGAATTGCTTGCCAGAGCCATGGCTCTCTGCTGTGACGCGGAGCTGGAGAACGGTGATGCCGTAGGTGAGCCTACAGAGTGCGCCTTGGTGAACTATGCTGCTTCTCTGAATCTCAAAAAGCCTGATTTGAAGAATGCCTATCCCCGTATTGGTGAAGCTCCCTTTGATTCCGGACGGAAGATGATGTCGACCGTTCATCGGCACCAGGAGATTGTTCAATATACCAAGGGTGCCCCGGATGAGGTACTCCGGCTGTGTACCTCCTATTATGAGAAGGGCGCGCTTCAGCCCATGACCGACCAGAAGCGCAGCGAGATACTGAAGGAGAATAAACGGATGGCGGATAAGGCTCTTCGTGTTCTTGCGGCAGCATATCGGATTCATGCGGCGGTTCCGGCAGAATTCACTCCCCAGGAGCTGGAGCGGGAGCTGGTCTTCATTGGTTTGACCGGTATGATTGATCCTGTCCGTCCTGAGGTTATTGACGCAATTAAGGAGTGCCGCAGCGCAGGTATCCGTCCGGTAATGATTACCGGTGACCACAGGGATACGGCAATTGCAATTGCTACCCAGATCGGTATTATCAATGATCCGAAGCAGGCCATTACCGGTGCTCAGCTCAATGATATATCAGAGGAAGAATTCCAGAAGACCATTGGCGATTACGGTGTGTATGCCCGTGTTCAGCCGGAGCATAAGGTGCGTATTGTAAAGGCATGGAAGCAGCAGGGGATGATTACTGCGATGACCGGAGACGGTGTAAATGATGCTCCGTCCATTAAAAGTGCCGATATCGGCGTCGGAATGGGTATTACCGGTACGGATGTAACGAAGAATGTAGCCGACATGGTATTGGCGGATGATAATTTTGCTACCATTGTTTCGGCAGTTGAAGAGGGAAGAAGAATCTATGACAATATCCGTAAGGCGATTCAGTTCCTGCTGTCCTCCAACCTAAGTGAAGTAATATCCATATTTGTTGCGACATTGCTGGGCTTTACCATTTTAAAGCCGGTGCACATCCTTTGGATTAACCTGATTACGGACAGCTTCCCGGCATTGGCCCTGGGTATGGAAAAGGGTGAGAAGGATCTGATGCAGCGTAAGCCCCGCTCCTCCAAGGATGGTATTTTCTCCGGCGGAGTCGGTGTTGATGTTGCATACCAGGGCTTGATGGTATCGGTGCTTACCCTGACGGCGTATTTTATCGGACATTATATTGAATCCGGCCGGTGGGAATTTGTTAACAGTCCCGATGGTATGACCATGGCATTCTTAACCATGAGTATGGCGGAGATCTTCCATGGCTTCAATATGAGGAGCCAGCGCGGTTCCATCTTCCGCATGAACACGCAGAATACTGCGCTAATTATTGCGGGAGTGGCCAGCTTTGTGCTGACAACGGCTGTAATTTATGTACCTTTCCTTAGCGATCTCTTTGATTTTGCACACATCAGCCTGATGGAATACGGTATTGCCATGTTGCTGGCAGTCAGTGTTATTCCGATTGTTGAGATTATCAAGGCGCTTCAGAGAGCTGCGAAACGGAAATAATTTCTTCAGACCCAAAACCGGAGATTCTTTTCCTGTAATTTTCAGATAAAAACTTAAGTCAAGACCATCGGCTGAACTGGTGGTCTTGATTTTTGTTCTAACGCCCCTCTGAACCAATGTCAGTTAGTTAAGCGAGGTGCTCTGAACTGTAATAAATAATACATAATCTGATATATTGGCAAAATATTTACTTGATATTTTATATAAATAATTTATAATAATATTTATATTGATTTGGTACGGGATGGGGCCAAATTTATGAATTAAAAACAGATGGGACGTGAGTGATTGAAGACAGGGATTAAGCAGATCAGTGATATTACCGGATTTTCTGCGGCTACAATATCCAACGCTTTAAACGGAAAAAAAGGTGTGAATGCAAAAACAGCAGAGGAAATACTGCGGGTAGCAAGGGAAGTCGGATATATAGACAGCAGTTCTGTAGCGAAGATAAGGCTGGTGATCTATAAAAAGAACGGAATGATCATTGATGATACGCCGTTTTTTCCGTCCCTGATCAGCGGCATAGAGCAGGAATGCCGTGAATCCGGATATGAGATGGCTATGGGGAATCTGGATATCCGGCATCCAGATTATGCGGAACAGGCCAGGCAGATGATGAATGAACCCGGAACAGCGATTATCCTTCTTGGTACGGAGCTGTCTCCGGAAGAGCTTAAGCTGTACAAGGCGGCCCAGTGTCCGATTCTTCTGCTGGACTACTGGAGCTTTGACATGGATTTTAACGGAGTTATTATCAATAATGCGGATTCGGTAAGAATGGCAATCAATTATCTGTGTTCCAAGGGACATAAGAAGATCGGCTATCTGAAGGGAAGCTTCCGTATCCTTGGCTTCCAGCAGCGGCAGTCCGGGTACCGTTCCGCGCTCCGGGAGCAGAACATAGAATACAATCCAAAGTACTGTGTGGAGCTCAATACCACCATGAACGGCGCCTACAAGGATATGCTGAAGTATCTGGGAGGGAAGCCGGAGCTTCCCACGGCCTATTTTGCCGAGAATGATATGATCGCTCTGGGGGCGATGAAGGCACTGGAGGAAAGGGGCTACCGGGTACCGGAGGATGTCTCGGTCATCGGCTTTGATGATCTGCCCTTCTGTGAGATATCTTCTCCGCGCCTCACCAGCCTTCGTGTGCCGAAGCAGGAGATGGGCCGTCTCGCAGTCCGCAGAATGATAGAGCTGATTAAAAATAATGACGGAATAAAAACAAAGATACAGGTATGTACGGAATTCGTGGAACGGGACAGTGTCAGGGCCATATGAGAATCCGGCGGAAGTCAAAGCTGTATAGAAGGAGATCGAGAAGCGGATGACATTACAGCAGTTAAAATATGCGGTGACCGTTGCGGATAAGGGAACCATCAGTGAGGCGGCCAAGGAGCTGTTTATCTCCCAGCCCAGCCTCACCAGCGCAATCAGGGAACTGGAGAATGAAATGCAGATCACCATATTTAACCGGACGAAGAAAGGAACCACCGTTTCTAATGCGGGAGATGAATTTCTGGCCTATGCCAGACAGGTTCTGGAGCAGGCGAATCTCCTTGAGGAACGATTCCTGAATGGGAAAAAGCAGAGTCCCAGGTTCTCCGTCTCGGCCCAGCATTATTCCTTTGCGGTGAATGCCTTTGTGGATGTGATCCGTGAATTTGGGGGCAGCCAGTATGATTTTACTCTCCGGGAGACTCAGACCTACGAGATTATCGAAGACGTGAGCAGGCTGAAGAGTGAGGTCGGGATATTGTACACCTCTTCAAAAAACGAGGAGATAATCCAAAAGCTAATCAAGCAGAACGGTCTGGAGTTCGGGGAGCTCTTTGTAGCGAAGCCCCATGTATTCATCAGCTCAAAGCACCCTCTGGCAGACAGGGAGAGGATTACGCTGGAGGAGCTGGAGAAATATCCTTACCTGTCTTTTGAACAGGGAGATTATAATTCCTTTTATTTTTCAGAGGAAATACTCAGCACCATTGACCGCAATAAGAATATCAAGGTGAGAGACAGGGCGACGCTCTTTAACCTGGCGGTGGGGCTGAACGGATATACGGTCAGCACCGGTGTGATCAGCAGGGAGCTCAATGGGGAGAATATCATTGCGAGACCCCTCATGGTGGAGGAGCATATCCGTGTTGGAACCATAAAGCAGAAGGAAATGCCCCTCAGCCGGTACGGGAAGGCATATATGGAGGCTTTAAGAAAGCATGTGTCTGATATAGATTAAAACTATATCAGATACATGTTTTTTTATATTTTTCAATTCTGCCAAACAGAGCTATAATACAGAAAACAAAAGAGATGTTTCTTATATTAAAAAACAGGAGGTAGGGCGGATGAGTAAAAATGCACCTTTTAAATGGGATATCGTAGGAAGCTTCTTAAGGCCGGAGAATCTGAAGCAGGCCAGGGAAGAGTATGCAAAGGGCCGGATTACGGCGGAAGAACTGAAAAAAACAGAGGATGCCGCGATCACGGATCTGATTGCAAAGCAGAAAGCGGCCGGATACCAGGTGATCACGGACGGAGAATTCAGAAGAAGCTCCTGGCATCTGGATTTTATGTGGGCGTTTGGCGGAGTGGGACATGAAAAGACGAAATCCGGAATTCCTTTCCACGGGGAGGATGCCTTAATCGATGATACCTTCCTTACAGGAAAGGTATCGGTGGACAATCATCCCTTTGTAGAGCATTTCAAATTTGTAAAGCAATTCGAGAATGAGAACACAAGGGCGCGCCAGACCATACCGGCGCCGGCCCAGTTCCTGTTCCAGATGCTCATTCCCCAGAACCTGGAGGGCACAAAGGCCATCTATCCTGAGGAAGAGGATCTGGTTCTGGACATTGCGAAGGGCTATAGGAAGGTAATCCGGGATTTATACGATGCGGGCTGCCGGAATATCCAGTTTGATGACTGTACCTGGGGCGTATGCGTGGACCCCCATGCATGCTTCATTCTGGGAACGGATGAGGAAGGCCTGCAGAAGCGGATTGAATTGCTGATCAGGGTCAATAACCTCGCCATAGAGGGCAAGCCCGGGGATCTGGTAATCAACTCCCATATCTGCCGGGGCAATTTCCATTCCACCTGGGCCTGCCAGGGCGGCTATGACCGGGTAGCAAAGGATCTTTTTGCGAATGAAAATGTAAATGCCTTTTATCTGGAATTTGACGATGACCGTTCCGGCGGTTTTGAGCCCCTGCAACATGTGAGCAAGGATAAACAGGTGGTATTGGGCCTTATTACCACCAAATCCCCGGTTCCGGAGGAGAAGGAGAATATTATTAAGCGCATCCGGGAGGCAGAGCGCTACATTCCATTGGAACGTCTGTGCCTCAGTCCGCAATGCGGATTTGCCTCCACGGAAGAAGGAAATAAGCTGACAGAAGAAGAGCAGTGGGATAAATTGAAGCTGGTACGGGAAATTGCCAGGGAGGTATGGGGCTAAGCCGCTTTTTGCATGAGACGGATCTTACTCCGCCAGCAAGCGCACCGCATCCGGTGTCAGGGCGGTGATGGGCCAGCCTTCCTCGTCCCAGCGGATGGTTCCGATGAGCAGGATGCTGGCGCTGTTCTCGCGGAAATACTCGCTGACCAGATAGTCCCGCCCATCCTCGTCCTGGAATACGGAGGCGTGCCCCGGCATCAGCAGCTGGGACAGACCCTGGGTGACAGGGGTGCCTCCGCCTTCCAGCATGGATTTGCCTGTCCGGTCCACAAAGGGGCCGTGTACGCTGGAAGAACGGCCTACCCTGTTGTGATAACTCTTATCCATGGGATTAAAAGCGGTAAAAAGATAGTAATAATCCCCGTGCTTGATGATATAAGGCGCCTCGATGGCCCCGTTATTGGCATAGCGTTTGGCCAGATGGTAGAACTGGGGATTGCTTCCCAGAAGCAGACCGGTATCCGGGTCGACCTGGCACTGGTAGATTCCATTCCAGTAGGAACCGAAGGTAAGGAACACATCCCCGTTTTCATCGGTGATAATATTGGGGTCGATACAATTGTAATCGTCTCCGGTGTAGGAGCGGATTACGACGCCCTTGTCCTCCCACCGGTAATCCGGGGAATCCATATCCAGGGTGGTGTTCACGGCCATGCCGATGGCGGAATTCTGGCTGCCTACTGTGGAAATGCAGTAATACAGATAGTATTTATCCTTTATCTGGTACACACCGGGAGCCCAGATGCCATAGCCGGGAACCTCCTTGTTCATCCAGGAGGGGTCCTGATTCCCGAATACCGTGCCTGCGATGGTCCAATGAATCAGATCCTTGGAGGTTTTGATGCTGATATGGGGTGCCATGATAAACATGTAGTAGGTATCCCCATAGCGGATGATTTCCGGGCAGGAGGAATGGAAGAGGCTTCCTTCTAAAGGCAGCAGGTAAGGAAGGTCTTCCGTAAGAGAGACCTTCTTGAAATTCCAGAGCTGACAGTCCTGCCCGGTATATTCCAGCAGCTTGACCGGTACGGAAGATTTTGGAGACTTCTCTTCCAGTCCCAGTGTATAGCCGGAGAGGGAGGATATGATCTGAATGGATCCGTTGGTTTCCTGGAGAGTCCAAAGCTGGGATTGATCCTGTGTCTCGCCGGGAATGCGCACCTCTGCCAAGGCTCCTGCATCCTTGGAAGCCTTGCGGATGGATAGATTCCTTGGAGTGAGGAGGGACTGTATTATGTAGCCGTTTTCGTTTTTTTTAACACGCCAAAGCTCGTCAAAGCTGTCGGTATCCCCGTATTGCCACAGTGCGGCACCGTCCGCCATGCCGCTGAGCTGCATATTCAGGGCCCGATTTGTGGCCTTGTTGACGATCTTATAGATGCCGTCCTCCAGAGTCTGGGGAACGGCTTTTTTGCTGCAGCCTGCAAGGCCGGCGCACACGGCGCCAGCCGTAAGGAAGCAAAGGAGGGCTGCGGCGAATTTTCTAGGGTTCTTCATGAAATACCTCCATTACAATATTCTGAGGGTAATCCCCGAACTTTTCTCCGAAGAGATTCATTCCGCCCAGGTACTCGGCATCCGGTTTTACTCCGATTTTAAAGGAGATAAAACTGTTCCTGTTGAGACTGAGGGAAGAAATGGTATGATCCGATACCTTTTTCTCATCAATAAAACACCCCTTTTCCGTAATCCAGATCTTTCTTAAATCACCGTACTGGGTGGAAGTATCGCTCCACCAGTAGGGGTTCAGCTTTCCTCTCCTGCCGCCGTAATCCCCCGGGCATTGGAGAATGCCGATCTCCGTGTTGTTCATCCAGATGCTGACGTCCGAACGCCAGTTGGGGTTATAGCCCAGAGCTTCGGAGCAGATTTCAAAGGTAAACTGGATCTTGTTGGCTGAGTTGGATTTCAAGATAGTATTGGAAAAACGGTATTCCAGATATCCGCAGGTCAGCCAGATCAACTGGGCCTTATAGCGCTCAGTGCTGAAGAACCCGCAGATGCTGTCTTCCGCACCCAGGTCGGCGATATCGGACACAATACCGCAGGGCGGGGATACATGGTAGTCAAGGTAGCAGCCGATGGGCATGTCCTCGCGGAACAGACAGTGTGCGTTCCT
Source organism: Bacillota bacterium (assembly GCA_023395555.1). Classification (GTDB taxonomy): domain Bacteria; phylum Bacillota; class Clostridia; order Lachnospirales; family Lachnospiraceae; genus Mobilitalea; species Mobilitalea torta. The sequence goes on along the minus strand of JAEWYQ010000038.1, from coordinate 57,226 downwards.
GTTCGGATCCGGACAGATATCCGCATTCACATTGGAGACCAGAACGCCGCAGAGCTTCTGGGCTCCCTTTGAACCGGGAATGGGCTGAACGGAAATAAGCCCGGCGTTCTCCAGGGTTCGGATGTGGAGAGCCGCACTGGAGAGGGGGATATTGAAATGGGAAGCTACATCGGTTATGATGGCGGGCTTCGCGGAGAGGAATTCCAGAATGTCGATGCGGATGGCGGAGGAAAAAGCCTTCCCCACATTGACCAGTTCTTCCTTATTCTTAAGGTTAAGCTTCAGACTATCTTTCATAAATGGAACAACCCTCGTCTTTCTTAAAGTCATATTGTATCGGTTATATTTCATCCTAACATAAAAGAAAAGGAAAAGCAATATATATACAATAAAAATGTAGAAAGCAAATCGGGAAAGAAATATTTTTGTACATTAAAAATGTATATAAAAATATTATTTGCTAAAAACTAAACAAAAGTATTGACATAAAATAAGTATTGTAGTATGCTTTGACTAAAGATATTGAGAAAAATAAAAGTATTAATACATAAATAATAGATAAACTTAGAGTTTTATTAATACATTTATTATGTACAAACAATTATAATGTCGAAGAATAAGGAGCTATTACAATGCTGACACAATACCCAAGACCCCAGTTTGCAAGAAAGAGCTGGATGAATCTCAATGGTGAATGGAATTTTCTTTTTGATGATGACAACAGAGGGGAGAGAGAAGAGTGGTACCGGCAATTCCCCGAAAGCAGGACCATTCTGGTTCCCTATACCTATGAAACCCCCTTAAGCGGAGTTGAGGATGAGAGGCATCATAATATCCTCTGGTATGAAAGAGAGTTTGAAGCGGAGGCAAGGGACGGCAGACGGCTGCTCTTACATTTTGAAGGTGTGGATTATGAAGCCAGGGTCTGGGTCAACGGCAGCTTTGCCGGCGGCCATCAAGGCGGTTATGGAGCCTTTGCCCTGGATATTACCCGGTTTCTTAAGCTGGGAAGAAATCGCATAACCGTACGGGCGGAGGACAGCATCAGCTGCGAGCAGCCCAGAGGAAAACAGAGATGGAAGGATGATAATTTCGGCTGCTGGTATGTGCAGACCACCGGAATCTGGAAGACCGTCTGGCTGGAAGAGGTTTCTGATTTCTATCTTGACCGGATCAAGATGACCCCGGATATTGACAGGGGATTGATCGATATTACGGCAAGCTTCTCCGGTACGCCCGGGAAGGAAGAGACCTGGCTTCAATGGGAGATCTGGCTGGAGGGCAGGCTGGTGTGCAGGCAGCAGGCGCAGGTGCTGGAGAACAGACTTCGGATTTCTGCCAGCCTGCGGGGAACCGGAGTGCCCTGGACCCTGGAGTTCTGGTCGCCAGAGTCTCCGAAGCTGTATGATATAAAGTTCCGGCTGTTGGAGGCTGGAGCGGTAATGGATGAGGTGGATTCTTATTTCGGTATGCGTAAGATATCCATCGAGGGAGGCAGGGTTCTGCTGAACAACCGGCCCATTTATCAGAGGCTGATCCTGGATCAGGGCTACTGGGAGGAATCCCATCTAACCCCTCCTTCGGAGGAAGCCATCATAAAGGATATTGATCTGATTTTGGAGGCCGGTTACAACGGCTTGAGGAAACATCAGAAGGTAGAGGATGCGCGTTTCTTGTATTGGTGTGACAGAAAGGGACTCTTAGTCTGGTCGGAGATGGCCTCCCAATATGCCTTCAGTGACCGCGGGATGCAGCTTTTTACCAGGGAGTGGATGGAAGTAGTGGAACAGAACTACAATCACCCTTCCATTATTACCTGGACGCCCTTTAATGAGAGTTGGGGAATCGAAGCCGTAGCGACGGATGTCTCCCAGCAGCAATTTACCGAAAGCATCTATCACCTTACCAAGAGCTTTGACAATATGAGGCCGGTTATTGTAAATGACGGATGGCAGCATACGGTATCGGATATTATTACCCTTCACGACTATGAGGAGGGCGGCAGAGAGCTCTTTGAAAGATATTCCGGCAAGGACAAAATCCTGGGGAATGAAATTCCCTTCAACCGTTCCCTCTATGCCTTCGCCAGGGGCTATGCCTATCAGGGACAGCCGGTGATCATCAGCGAGTACGGCGGAATTGCCCTGCGGGATGACCGGGGCTGGGGCTACGGGGAACAGGTGCAGTCGGAAGAGGATTTTATAAAGCGGTTTGACGCCATTACTTCAGCCATCAAATCCCTGGATTATGTCTGCGGCTTCTGCTACACCCAGCTGACGGATGTGCAGCAGGAGATCAACGGCCTGTATACCATGAAAAGGGAGCCGAAGGTGGATATCGGCAGAATTGGAGAGATTAACCGGAGATAGAAGCAGGGAGGAAAAGATCTGTATGAGAACATATAAAAATCCATTCTTATTTGAACACCAGTGGTCTGAAAATGAATGCGGAGATCCCTTTATTATGAGATTCAACGGATCTTATTATCTCTACTGCTCCAGTGCGGGAAACCATATCAAGGCCTGGAAATCGGAGAACCTCATTGACTTTGTTTATCTTGGAAGCGTCTGTGACGAGCCGGAGATTGAAGGGGCTTATGCGCCGGAGGTCTGTTACTGCCAGGGGAAATTCTACATGGTGACTTCCCCGGTGGGAAGCGGGCACTACCTGCTGGAAAGCGGGCGGCCGGAAGGACCTTTCCGTCTCATCAGCAAGAATTACGGCCTGCTCATTGACGGAAGCTTTTTCATCGACGATGACGGAGGCCAGTATTTTCTGCGGGCCGGTCATAAAGGAATTATCACCCACAGGATGACGGCGCGGAATGAAATTGATGTAAATGGAACGACGATTCCGGAGACTTACCTGAATTACTGGACGGAAGGCCCTATGATCATTAAGCGCAAGGGCATCTATTATCTGACTTATACGGGGAACCACCTGTTAAGCAGGGGTTACCGCATCGCCTACAGTGTATCGGAGAAAAGCCCGGAAGAAGGCTATGTGAACCTTCGGGATAATACCCTCCTGCTGGAAACAGGGGATGAATTCCATGCTCTGGGCCATAGCTCCAGCTTCCTGGCGCCGGATCTGGACAGCTATTGCATTGCCTATCATAACATTAATCTGGATATCGTACCAAGGAAGAGAAGCACGAATATTGACCGGATCTTCTTTAACGGAGCCAGAATGTACTGCAATCCCATCTGGTGGGAACAGGAAGCGTCTTCCCTGCCGGATTATTATGGAAGAGGGAAGGAAGAGCTGGAGACAGTAACCATAGGTGCGGAACAATACCTTGCTTTGAGAGCGGAGACTCCCGATGCCTATACGGTTGAAATCAATGTAAATACCGGAGGCAGAGATCTTGTTCTGCTCTATGGCTATAAAGCCGGTGAGAATTGTGTCACATCGGATGAGGCGGGCACATCTCATGAAACAGTAGAACATTCCGTAAGTAAGGACATTTGCGGATGTGGTGAAACAGGTCTCTGTGCCGGAGATACCTATGGACATGGAGAATCAAGTCTTTATGCCGAAGGTACCCATGGGCATGATGAAAGAGGTCTCTGTGTAGGAAGTACTTACGGATATGGTGAAATACATCTCTGCGCCGGAGGTACCTATGAGATAAGAGAATGCGGCAGGGAAACCGTGAAAGGCAGCATTAATTCTTCTGTCAGTTTTCAAGGGCTGCTGACTGTAAGGCTTGCCAAAGATATTGACGGCACTATGGAAATCTATCTGAACAATATGCTCCTGACCAGCTATTCCACATGTACCGGTCAGGGAAGCCTCTGTATTGGAGAGGAAGGAGTCCGGGAAGTCGGCTTCTACGGAATATCCCATACCGTCGGCGGAAGAGGCGACAAGACCGCAGCCAAGGCCATTCCCGGCAGGATGGATGCAATTCATGCCTTGGGAGAGGTGGAGAGCCGTCCTGTAACAGAGTCCGGCTTTCAGACAGAAGCGGCGGTCTTCAAAAGAAACAAAAAGCTTGTTTATCATGTAAATATAAAAGAAGATGCATCCTACCGGCTGATTACCAGAATTTCTTCCGAAGCAAGGGAGGTCTGCCTCACAGTCTCCTGTCAGGGAAGGGAAATTCCCCTCACCTTTACCCTGCCAGGAAGAAAGGATGCCAATGGCTTTGAGAAAGCGGAGGCCGGTATCCTGCGGCTTACCGGAGGAATCCAGGAGCTGGAGATCAGCAGCCGGGACGAAGCCCTCATCGATTGCTTTATCTTTGAAAAAGCAGCAGAGGTTCGGGATATCCATGTGATAAAGGCTGGAGTGCTGACGGCGGAGGCCATGGATAAGATCAGAATATACGGGCATAAGAGGTTCAAGAGCATGCTGACCAAATATTCCGGCTTTACCTGTGCGGAGAATTTCGGAAGGGCCTTTGCAGGGGAGAGCGGCTGGGGCGCCTATACCGTGGAAGCGGCGATTTACAGAAACAACGCGCCCACCGGTGAGGTCTCCGTCTATGTGATGGCTTCAAGGGAATCCTGGTATCCCGATCAGGTGGAAGCATCCCTGTTCGGCTACAAGGTGAAGGTGGATCACGAGGGAATCTATCTCTACCGCTGCTGCTACAAAGAGGAGCAGATTGGCTTCTATGCCTGCCCCAGCAGGGAGGCGGAGATTTTAAAGCTCTCCGTCGCGGCAGCGAAAGGAGTGCTGAAGCTGGCGGCGGAAGGGGAGGTTATTCTCACCTATACCGATACCGATGGCTTCTTGAGCGGCAAAGCGGGGCTGGAAGCAAAGGGAGAAGGCTTTGCTTTTGAAGAGTTCGCAGTGTACGGCGTATCCTGAAGGAGAGAAACTTATGGGAAAAAAATATAAAGCGGCGCTGTTGTGCCTTGCGGCCGTAATCCTGGCCGGAGCGGGAAGCTGTTCCCTTCGGGCGGGGAATAACACAGCGGCCTGCGGGGCGGGGCTTTTGGTATTGAAGGATCTCTACCTGGGCATGGAAAATACCCCGGATACGGATTATGAAAAATATCTGAAAAGGTATGGGGACAGTCTTTATCAAGGGAAGGAAATTACCTATCCCGCCGAAGAGCTGTGGGCGGAGAGCACCCAACAGGAAGGCTTTCTGCTGGAAGAGAGCGAAGAGGTGCAGGTGACCATCCGGGCAGAACAGGCGGCAGCCTATGTCCTGAGCTTTGACTACCAGACCCTGGGGGAGAATATTCTTCCGACAAATCTGGCCCTGAAGGTAAACGGGGAATATCCCTATGATGAGCTGAAACGGATCTTTCTGGGCGACACCTGGATCTCAGGGGAGGTTCAGCATGACCGGTACGGCAATGAATGCCTTGCCATGCCCACGAAGGTGCCGGAGTGGAAGAAAGCCTATATCCATGATACGGCCTATCTGTACAGTGAGCCCATGCTCCTGTATCTGGAGGCGGGAGAGAATATCCTGACCTTCCAGGCAAGAGAGGGCAACATCCGCATAGGAAGCCTGTACCTGGAAGGAAGGGAAGAGGACGGACCGGCTCTGGGAGAGAAAGCCTCCGGTAATGAGCTGATTGTGATAGAGGCGGAGAATATGACCTGCCGGAATTCCCCCAATATAAGAGCCGCGTCGGAATTCGTTACGGATATTACTCCCTATGATCCCAAGCGGAAGGTGCTTAATATGGTAGCGGAGGAATCCTTTAAAACAGGAGGAACCAGCATTACCTACGAGTTTAAAGTCGGAAAGCCGGGATACTATAATCTGGCCTTCGATTACCGCCAGAGCGCCAAGCCGGGCTTTCGCGTGTACCGCAATATTTACATAGACGGCAGGATACCCTCCGCTTTTTACGAGGACTTTGCCTTTCCCTACGCTAAGAAGTTCGCCAGGCTGATCCCGGAAGAAGAGGGAAATGCCATCTACCTGGAAGAGGGGATGCACACCATTACCCTGGAGGTGTCCCTGGATAAGGTACGTTATGCGGTGAAAATATTAAATGCAGTGACAAAGGAAATGAATACCCTGGCTCTGGAGGTCAGCAAGATCACCGGAGGAAATTCGGACAAATACCGGGATTTTGACCTGGAGCCTTACGGCTTCAACATCCGGCAGAAGCTCTCAGACTGGGCGGATACCCTGGAGCAGGTGCATAGCAGCCTGTCGGAACTCAATCCCGGAGAGGGCAACGTGGGTGAGATTGCCCAACTGACCGTGGCATCCAAGAATCTGAGAAAGCTGGCCGAGAAGCCCAACGAGCTGCCCAAGAAGCTGAACCTGTTCTCCTACGGCAACAGCTCCGCCAGGCAGAGTGTGAATAATGTGATTGAGAAATTAAGCGTAGGACAGCTGGGACTGGATAAGCTCTTCCTGTACCAGGAGGACGCCAAGCTGCCGGGCAAGCCGGCTGTGATAAAGAAAGCATTCCTCAGCCTGAGGCGGCTCTTCTCCTCCTTCACCAAACAGGATTACGCTCCTACCTATGATAAAGACAAGGATACTTTGAATGTCTGGGTAGCCCGTCCCAGACAGTACCTGGAGATTATGCAGCGTATGGCGGATACGGATTTTGCAGAAAGGTATGGAATCAATGTGAATCTTTCCATTGTACCCGACCAGCAGAAATTAATTCTTGCCAATGCTTCCGGTAAGGCTCCCGACGCCGCAATCGGAATTTCCTCCGGGTATGTATATGACCTGGCTCTCCGGGGAGCCTTAGAGAACCTGCGCCAGTATGATAATTTTAAGGAAGTGGGCAGGCGGTTCGCACCGGGAATGCTGATTCCGGGGGTCTGTGATGACGGGATCTATGCGCTGCCGGAGACCTTTAACTTCTATGTATTGTTCTACCGGACGGATATACTGGAGTCGTTGGGACTGACGGTGCCTGACACCATGGAGGAAGTAAGGAAGATGCTGCCCCAGCTGGAACGGATGGGTCTGGGCTTTAACACCCATGTGGCCAATTTTCTTGTAAAGGGCTATAACACCACGGCCCCCTTCATCTTTCAGAGCGGCGGAAAATTGATGGAGAGCGGCGAGATGCAGATTGATCTGGAGACACCCGGCGTTCTGGGGGGACTGAAGGTTCTGACGGAAAACTTTACGATCTACGATATGGACTATGAGGTACTGAGCTTCTACCAGGCCTTCCGGGACGGGCGCCTGCCCATCGGAACCTCCGATTACGGCACCTTTAACCTGCTGACCAATGCGGCGCCGGAGCTGGCGGATGCCTGGAATATCGCACCTTATCCGGGAATCGCGGATGAGGAGGGGAATGTCCTTCGCTATACCTCCGGAGCGGCGGAGAGCTGTGTGGTCTTTGAGAATGACCTCAAGGCCGAGGCTGCCTGGAAATTCATTGACTGGTGGACCTCCACCGAAGTACAGACGGAATTTGCTTTCACCCTGCAATCCACCCTGGGCAATGAATACCTGTGGAATTCGGCCAATCTGGACGCCATCAAGGCTTCCCCCTGGAGCTCCCGATTCAAGGATACCATAGTAGAACAGATATCCTGGACCTATGAGGCTCCAAGAGTGCCTGGGGGCTATATTATCGAGCGGGAGCTGGGCAATGTCCTGGTTCAGGCGGTGACCCAGAACGCTAATTTACGAAGTGCGGTGGACAGTGCCCAGAAGAAGATCAACCGGGAACTGAACCGGAAGATGGAAGAGTTCGGATACCTGGATTCCAACGGAAGCATGATGAAGGAGTTGGTAGTCCCCGACATTCAGATGATTGAGGAATGGTTAAAATGATGAGAAAATCCCGAATAAATTCAGCATACCTGTTTATGCTCCCCTATCTGCTGCTGTTTGCAATTTTTATCATCGTGCCAATCGGTGCGGCCATCGTGCTGAGCTTCACCAATTATGACGCGGTGCAGAGACCGGATTTTGTGGGGGTGCTAAACTATATCAACCTCCTGACCCAGGACGATGTCTTTATGCAGAAGGTACTGCCCAATACCTGTATCTTTGCCTTTGTCGTGGGCCCGCTGGGCTATACCCTTTCCTTTTTGCTGGCCTGGATGCTGGCGCAGATCAGCAGGTTGCCGCGAACCATACTGGCATTGCTGATCTATTCCCCCTCCATGACCTCCGGTGTTGCCATGGCGGTGGTGTGGAAGATCATATTTGCAGGGGATCAGATGGGATACATCAACTATCTGCTGATGGAGCTGGGAATTACCAATGAACCCGTTCTCTTTCTCACCGATGCAAAGTACCTGCTGGCCATTATGATTATTGTGTCGCTCTGGAGCAGCATGGGGGTGGGGTTCCTGGCAATTCTGGCGGGTATCCTGAACATTGACACCCAGGTATACGAAGCCGCGGCCATCGACGGCCTGCGCAACCGTTTCCAGGAAATGTTCTATATCACCATCCCCATGATGAAGCCGCAGATGCTCTTTGCAGCAGTTATGGCAGTGGTGAACACCTTTTCGGTGGGAGCCATCGGGGTACAGCTCAGCGGAGCCAATCCCACGCCCCTTTATTCGGGGCAGCTGATTGTAAACCACATCGAGGACTACGGCTTTATCCGTTATGAAATGGGCTATGCCTCCTGTGTCTCTCTTGTCCTGCTTCTGGTCATATACGGCATTTCAAGATTTGCCCGCAGGATCTTTCAGGAGGATTGACGGAAGGAGAAAAATGGAGGTGACCAATGAGATATCTTAATAATTTCAGAAAATGCCTGCCGGGAATTCTGACAGCAATTGCCCTCATTCTGTATCCTTCTTCCGCAAAGGGGGCAGAAGCGCCGTACACCACCCTGACCATTGATAAGAATGGCAATCTGGCCCATACCCAGGACGGCTATATCCCCTCCCAGGTATATGATAAATTCGGGGAGGAACGCTTGAAAAATCCTTCGGACCTGTTTATCTGGAAGGACAGCAGAATGTATATTGCGGACACCGGCAACAGCCGGGTGCTGATCTGTGATATGGAGGGAAATCTTATCGATACCATCAAGGGTGATTTGAATACCCCCACCGGACTCTATGTGGATGCCCAGGGAACCGTCTATGTGGCGGACCCGAAGCTGCAAAAGATTATGGTATATGACCGTGAAGGCACCCTGGTAAAAGCCTATGAAAAACCGGTCAGCCCCCTGTTTGCGCAGGAGAGCCGGTATGCGCCCTCCAAGCTTGTGGTGAACGGAGCAGGCGGCGTCTATGCCCTTTCCGAGGGAAACGGCAACGGCATCCTGTCCTTTGGCGCAGAAGGGGATTTCTACGGATATTTTGGAGCCAACTACACCTACACCAGGCTTTCCCAGATCCTTAAAAGACTGGCTTTTACGGAGGAGATGAAGAAAAGCCTCCAGAAGAATGTGCCTGCGGCAGCCAGCAATATTGCCATTGACGGGAACGGACTGATCTATACCGTAACCCAGGGAGCAGGCCGGGACAGCTTGAAGAAATTCAATATGGCCGGCAAGAACATACTGGATACGGGCTATTTCGAGATGCTTGTGACGGATGTTGCCGTAGGGAATATTGAAAACATCTATACCATATCCAAAGAGGGTTATATTGCGGAATATACAAGGGATAATGCGCTGCTGTTCCTATTCGGCGGCAGGGATGACGGCAATAACCGGACGGGTTTGTTCACGGCCCCCTCCGCCATTGACGCTGACAGCACAGGCAGGCTCTATGTGCTGGATTCGGAAATGGCAAGGGTTACGGTGCTCCAGCAGACGGAATACGCCAGAACCGTCCATGAAGCCCTGAATTTGTTCCAGGAGGGCTATTACACGGAGAGCCAGGGTCCATGGGAAAGGGTGTTAAGCAGGGACAGTCTCTTCGATTATGCACAGCGGGGAATCGGGAAGGCATATTACCGCCTGGAGGACTATGGCGGAGCCTTGACAGCCGCAAGACAGGGCGGAGACTATACCGGCTATTCCGATGCGTTCTGGGAGCTTCGCAACACCTGGATTCGGGAAAATGTAATGGCGGTACTGGCTGGCCTGCTGCTTCTGTATCTTCTGCGAAAGGCTTATAAAAAACATAAAAACAAAGTGCCCCTGTTAGCCGGATTTTCACAGCGGCTGGAACGGGTGAAGGGGAAGAAGTTCTCCCGCGAGATGGCTTATTTAAAATACATGCCTAAGAATCCGGCGGATGCCTTTTATGGCATCAAATTTGAAGGAAAGGTCAGTATTCTTTCTTCCACACTGATCTATGTGCTGTTCTTCCTTCTGTATGTGATCAATAAGTATTACAGCGGCTTCCTGTTTAAAAGAATAGCCGACGGCTACTATGAGATCGGAACGGATTTCGTGACCGTATTCGGGTTCTTCCTGGTAAGTATGATCTGCTGCAATCTGATCTGCTCCATCCAGGACGGAGAAGGCTCTTTGAAAAATCTTTACTGTGCATACGCCTACTGTCTGATGCCCTATCTGTTCGTGAAACCGGCGGTAATTCTTCTGGGGCATGTGCTGAGCCTGAACGAACGCTTTATTATTCAGTTCCTGAATTTCTTCATTGTTGCCGGAATGGCGGTGCTGGTAGTTGTGATGATCAAGGAAATACAGGCTTATACCTATAAGAAGACCTTTAAATGCATTTTTCTGACGGTCTTTACCATGGTACTGGCGCTGGCCGCGGGCTTTATCCTGGTGGCGCTTATCAGCCAGGTGACGGATTTCATCGTATCGATTGTAAAGGAGGGATACTATCGTGGCAGATAGAAAAAGCTTCCGGTGCCATATGGCACGATGCCTGCTGGCGGTTCTTGCCGCGGCTCTTGCGGCAGGAGGCATGGCTGCGGCATCGGCGGATACTTCCTCCCCAAAGAAGGAGAGCAGGAACACCTTTGAAAATCAGAATTACATCATGAACCTGGATGAGGAGACCCTGGGTATCACTCTCACAGACCGGAAAACGGGCTATGTCTATGAATCCGTGATAGAAGATGAAAGCTCCAATGATTCCTGGAAGGGCTTCTTAAGCTCCGGAATCTCCGTTGAGCTGTGCACCGGCAAGGGTGCCATGCCGGAACGGGTGGATCTGGTGAAGGGAAAAGCAGAGAAGGTAATCACCAGCTATGAGGACGGCTTCGATGCGGACATCCGTTTTCCCTCCTATGATTTTAGCATCGGCCTTCAGGTAAGGCTGAAGGGGGATGGCTTCAGCGCTTCCGTGAAGCAGGAGAGCATCCGGGAGGGGGAAAATTACATGCTGGCGGCGGTATACCTCTATCCCATGTTCGGGGCCACCAAAAAGGCGGAGAAGGAGGGCTACCTGCTGATCCCGGAAGGTTCCGGGGCGATCATCAGCCTGGAGGATAACCACGGGAAATTCAAGACCCCCTATTCCAAGAAAATATACGGGCCCAATGTGGGAACGGAGACCACCAATAACAATTATTTTAACGGCCTCTTTGTGAAGGAACCGAAGAGGATTACCGTACCGGTATTCGGCATGGCCTATACGGGAGAGAAGCAGGGCTTTCTGGGAATTATTGAGGAAGGGCAGTACAATGCGGATATCCTGGCCTATCCCAATGGCGCAACCACGGATTATAACTGGGTCACCGCCAAATATAATTACCGGGAGGTCTATACCATGCAGACGGCGGCCTCTTCCGGCGTCCCTGCCTTTGAGAAAAATCCCTACATGAGGGATCTTTCCGTAAGCTACAAGCTGGTAAACGGAAACGAAGCGGATTATACCGGGCTGGCCCGGCGGTATCAGCAATACCTGGTTCAACGGGGAGACTTAAGAAAGCAGGAAGACCAATTCCGCATCAAGCTGGATTTCTTCGGAGCGGATACGAAAAAATGGTTTATCTTTAACCAGGTAGTACCCATGACCACAGTTTCTAAGATGGAAGAGATCATTGACAAGCTGCGGGAGAAAGGGGTTATGGATATCCAGCCTGTTTATACGGGATGGCAGTCCAAAGGTATCTCCTTAAATTACGGCAGCGGCAATTTCAAGCTGGAAGGAAAGCTGGGCAGCCGGAAGGAGCTGGATGCTCTTGCGGCAAAGCTGGAGGAGCAGGAGATTCGTCTGGTATTGCAGCAGGATTTCCTTCAAGCCAATCCAAAGCGGTTTTACAATACGGCCAGGGACATTGTAAAGGGGATCAACCAGATGCTGGTAGAAAAGTCCACCAATGCCGGAGTATTCCCCTATATGTATTACCTGACGCCGGGGAAGACCTTAAGCCTTGCGAAAAAGTGGGCAGACCGGTACAAAACCGGGAACATAAGTGCGATAGCACTTGCCTCGGTGCCTGACACCCTATTTTCTTTTTACTCCGGCGGGAAGATTTATTCTAGAGGGGACACGGCCCGGATGTATGAGGAGACAATGGAGGCGCTGGGGGATTTTCAGATCTCCATGGAGAATCCCTATGAGTATCTCTGGAAATATACCAGCCAGTACTACGACCTGCCTCTTTCCACTTCCAACTACAGTTATATCAGCAAGGAGGTTCCCTTCCTGCCTATAGTTTTGAGGGGGTATCTCCCTTATTGGGGCGAATGCAGCAATTTTAAAGCTAATGAGACGGAGTATTTTCTGAAAATGCTGGAGTACGGCGCGTATCCTGACTTTCTCCTTACGGGGGAATCTCCGGAGAAGCTGAGGAATACCAATTCCGATTATATCTACACTTCGGAGTATGAGGTGCTGGAACCCATGGTTACGGATTATTATAACCGGATCGGCTCCGTACTGCGGCTTGTGGAGGGCGTGGGAATCAGGAAACATGCCTGGCTGACGGACAGCGTGGTCTCTGTGGAATATGACAATGGAGTGGAGCTTCTGATTAATTATTCGGCTTCCGATTATCAGAGCGGTGCGGTTACCGTCGAAGCTATGAGCTTCCAGGTAATCCGGCAGGAGAGATGATGGGATGCCGGAAAGCGGCCATGCTGGCGGCACTGCGTACCGGGAGGTACACTCACTGAGTTGGGCGGACTTCCTTTGGCCGACACAGATATGGATTGTAAGCAGGACATCTATTGATAATAAGGTATCAGGAAAGAGGCTGTATGAAAAAGAGAAAAAAGATATTCACAGTTTTCAATAAGCAGAAATTAACGGGTCTCTTATTTGTGACCCCCTGGATTGCAGGGTTTCTCATCTTCTTTTTGTATCCGCTGGTCCAGTCCGTATTATTCAGCTTCAGCAAAGTGGCATTTACCGGCAAGGGCAGGGTAGTCACCTTTGTGGGGATGGAGAATTTTAAATACTTTGTTTCCAAGGACCCGTATTTCCTGGAAAGGCTGGCGGCATTTTTTAAAAACATCGTAATGCAGCTTCCCTTAATCCTTGTATTCTCCCTGGTGCTGGCACTGCTGCTGAATGAAAAGATTAAGCTGAGGGGGATGTTCCGCACCCTGTTCTTTCTGCCCATCGTGGTAGTGAGCGGACCGGTCATGAATATGCTCATGAGCCAGGGAGCATCCACCATACCCTTAATAGAGCAATATGGGATCTATGATTTTATTAATAATAAGCTGCCCTATTTCCTGGTAGAGCCGGTGTCCACATTATTCAGCGAGCTGATTCTGATCCTGTGGTATTCCGGGGTGCCGATTCTGATCTTCCTGTCGGGGCTGCAGAAAATCGACCAATGCCTTTATGAAGCGTCCTCCATTGACGGAGCCTCTTCCTGGGTGTCCTTCTGGAAGATCGTGCTGCCTTCCATCCGGGGAATGATCCTGATCAATGCCATTTATATTATTGTATTCCTGGCTACGTCGGAGATTAACACAGTAATTCTGTGGATTCGGGAAAGTATGCTGGATGCCACCAAGAGGGGCTTCGGGGTAGCCTCCGCAGCCGCCTGGATCTATTCCCTGGGCATCGGCCTTCTGCTCCTGGTATGCTATCTGCTGTTCGGGCGGGAGCCTAAGAGCAGGGAGGTACATGCAGGAGTAATGAGAAGGAAAAATTAGTTTGGAAAAAGCAGATGCGGAGGATGGATATCCGCTGAGGGAAAGGCAGGAGAATGATATGAATTACGCCCGGTTACATAAAGTCAAGGCAAAGCTCATCGGACGCACCGGCAAAAGGGGCCTGTTATATATGGCAGGAGTATACATCATACTGGTTGCAATGGGGTTCGTGTATCTGTATCCGATCCTTGAGATGATTGTAAAAAGTCTCATGTCCTTGCCTGACCTCCTGGATGCGTCGGTAAAATGGATTCCCACCTCGGTCACCTTAAAGAATTATAAGGATGCCTTTGAAGTAATGAAGGTGGATAAGACCATCTGGAACACAGTATTAAGCGCCCTGCTTCCTTCCCTGGCCCAGACAGCGGTATGCGCACTGACGGGATACGGGCTGGCAAGGTACGAGGTTCCCTTTAAAACACTGATTCTCGGCCTGCTTCTCATCACCTTTATCCTGCCGCCCTATGTGCTGATGGTGCCAAGATACACCATGTTCTCGGATTACCATATGATCGGCACCATGAAAACCCTGATTTACCCCGCACTATTGGGACAGGGAACCAGGAGCGCCATATTTGTTCTGATCTTTATGCAGTTTTTTAAGCAGACCCCTATCTCCCTGGATGAAGCGGCCAGGGTGGACGGCGCTTCCGAGGCGAGGATCTTCCTTGGGATAGCGGTGCCGCTGGCGGTCCCGGCTTTTATCATATGCTTTTTATTTTCCTTTGTATGGTATTGGAATGATACCTATTTTACCGCCCTGTATATGGGAATTACCAGCGCCACGGATACCGGCGTGGTAAGGACCATGCTGTTGGAGCTGCAGAATTTTGACATCAGCTACAAGCAGCATGTGCAGATGGTAGCCGGATGGGGGGCTTCCGTAATGGGCGACTCCGTCGCTAACGAAGCCATTAAAATGGCCGCTACGGTGGTTACCATATCCCCCCTTTTGCTGATGTATTTTGTATTGCAGAAATACTTCGTGGAAGGGATCGACAGAACCGGTATTACCGGGGAGTAACAGGAATGCCTTAGACTTAAGGAGCCGGAAAGCAGCGGCCCTTAAGATCACATAGGGAAAGCTTTTAAATCATTATAAGAGGAGGATTTTGTATGAAGGCGAAAAAACTATTGTCGGTATTAATGATTATGGTATTAATACTGTCAACCCTCACCGCCTGCCAGGAAAAGAGCACGGGCGGCGGAAATCCAGATGTTACAAAAGCAGCAGACCAGGGAAGCGGCACGAAGGATAAGGATGCAGATGCCGATGCCAAAACAGACACGGATACCAATGCGGATGCCAATGCAGATGCAGATTCCCTGCTGGGGCCTATGACAACCGAGAATATCACTCTCACCTATGCTTGCTGGGGTCTTGGGGAAAAAGGGGAAACCGAAGCGAAGGACAAACAGATTGAAGCATTCATGAAGGCGTATCCCAACATCAAGGTGGAATTTGTAACCATCGACCAGGCGGCCTGGAATGACGGACTTACCACCATGGCGGCAACCGGCACCCTGCCGGACGTGTTCTGGACCTTCTCGGTAACCGACGCTATTTCCAATCAGTGGGCCATGGATGTAACAGAATTTTTTGAAAAAGACCCGGATGCCAAGGATGTTTATCCCTCCATGGTGGAAAATGCCAGAATTAACGGCAGGCTGTACAGCATGCCCGTCGTTATGTTCCCTTATCTGGTGTTCTTAAACAAGACTTTGTTTGAGAAGTATAACGAGCCCCTTCCGTCCTATGACTGGACCCTGGATCAGTTCAAAGATATTGCGGCCAGAATCTCCCATCCGGAGGATTTTAACTTTGGAACCTCCAATCCCAACTATGCGGATTATTTTCCCGCCCAGTATACGGATAATGAATCCATGAGAGGCTGGGACGGAAGCAATTATAATTTTGGTCAGTCCTGGATTGACGGCTTGAATCTTAAATACGATTTTATTGACAGGGATATCTGTGAGTGGGAGTCCCCGGAAGATAAGCTGAAATGGCTTGGCGATGAAGGCGCATGGCCTCCCGGATTCGGAAGAAGTGCAATGCATTTTGACTGGACCTGGACCATTGCTTACTTTGAGGATGCCGTAAAGGCGCAGTCCGGCTGTGATTTCTTATACTATCCCCAGCCTGCGGGGCCTTCCGGAAGACAGATGGCTATCGTGGATTATGGTGTGATTTCTTCAACAACAGAGCATCCGAGAGAGGCATGGGAGCTTCAGAAGTGGACCTCCTGGGGTGAAGAAGCCTGTCTGAACCGTCTGGAAGGCTACAAGGCGGCAGGAGTTACCATGGTAAGCCGTATGCCGGTCATCAGCAATCAGAAGGTGTGGGATGCAGTCTCGGCCTTCACGGACAGAGAAGATATCAAGGAAGTATATAAGAGACTGACCAATGTGGTTCCTACAGTAGGTTCCGTAGCACCCGGCTGGAGCCAGTTTGATGCCTGGGCAACCGAGAACGGTATCTGGGCCCAGCTGGACAACAGGGAAGTAACCCCTGCCGAGATGGCGGATACCTTGACCCAGAAGGCCAACGAATTCAAGGATGAGTGGCTGGCTAATATGCCGTAATTAATAAATAATTTATTATTCATTATTTCAGTATATCCGGAAGGAAGAGGTTCTTATGAAGAGAAGCATAACAATTAATCCGAAGGGCTTTCAAAAAAGCCAGTTAAAATTCTATATCGTATTAGTGCCCCTGGCATTATTTATGGCGCTGCCAATTGTTTACATCATCAATCATGCCTTTAAACCCCTGGGAGAATTGTTTGCTTTTCCTCCGAAATTCTTTGCGGTTCATCCGACTTTGGATAACTTTACAAAGCTGTCCCAGACAGCGCAGACCTCATCCGTGGCGTTAAGCAGGTATCTGCTTAACACCCTGGCGGTCACCTTCCTGGTGGTGCTGCTGACGGTGATCATCGGCTCCATGGCGGGCTTTGCCCTGTCCAAGCTGGAGTTCAAGGGGAAGAAGCTGATCTTCGAAGCCAATACCCTGTCCATGATGTTCGTACCGGCTGCGGTGCTGATTCCACGATACCTGATTATTGATAAGATGGGAATTATGGATACCTACTTTGCCCATATCCTGCCCTTGCTGGCCATGCCTGTCGGTTTGTTCCTGTTAAAGCAATTTATCGACCAGGTGCCGGATGAGCTGATGGAGGCCGCCTACATGGACGGCGCCAGCAATCTCAAGGTATATGCCAAGGTCATTCTACCGCTGATCAAGCCCGCGGTTGCTACTGTATGCATTTTGTCCTTTCAGCAGGTGTGGGGGAACCTGGAGACCTCCAATATGTTCACCTCCCAGGAGAGTATGAAAACCCTGGCATTTTACATGAGCACCCTGATCAATGCCAACAATACGGTAGTCGGCCAGGGAATGGCGGCGGCAGGAGCACTTATTATGTTCCTTCCCAATATACTGCTGTTCATTCTGCTGCAGAGCAAGGTAATGAATACAATGGCACATTCGGGAATTAAGTAATTCAAAAAATATAGTAGAATAGATTGGCCCCTTCCATTAAGCGTGTGATACTTCAGGCTTAATGGAAGGGGCCAATCTGTAATATCAGACAGGTGGAGTTTCTTCGTAGGCTTTGACATATACGAAGCCTTCGTTATTCCTTGTCATCCGGTGGTCCTTATCCAGGATGGAACGGAGATATTCCTGTCCGCTGGACTCTACGGGAATCAGCCGGATGTCAAGCTCCTGCTCCACCATTTCTACAGTAATGTCATCGAGAAATACATTTTCCCCGGTTCTGAGCATGGAGGATGGGATGAGGAGGGTATCACCCAGATCGCAGCCTTCTTCTTTTCGTTCCTTCAGCTGACGGATGAGATCCTGCCCGGTGATCAGACCCGCCACGGTGATGGTCTCACCGAAGAAATCATTCCGGATGCATACCACATTGATTTTTATGTTAGGAAAAGCGTCCATGATTTCCTTTGCAAAGGCACAGATTGTCGGATAGGCCAGCTTTCCGGTGGCACTCGTGACATTTCTGCAGACATCCGTCCTTTGATTTTTGTATTCTTCCGAATTCAGAATATGATCCAGGGCCTCATGGAATTCATTGATAAAAAGCCGCATCATACCCACGCCGTTTTCCAGCTGGATATAACCGTCATATCGTTCCTCCTCGGGGAATTCGCGTTCTGCCGTGATGTAGAATTCGTCGCTTGCATGAATGAAATGAAGTCCAAAGGCCTCATAAAAGCTCTGCTGGTAGCTTTCCACCATGTCAATGACCTCCCCGGCTTCTTCCTTATTATATAATCCCAGGGAATACAATCCCTGGCGGAATTTGGTGATCCCGGCAGGCACGACGGAGACACTCCTCATAAAGGGGAGGTATTTGGAAAGATCCTCAATGGAGCGTTTCAGCTCGGGACCGTCATTGACACTCTTACACAGAACAATCTGGCCGTTCATCTCGATATGTCCCTCGTACAGCTTGTCCAGCTTCTGGAGGGCCCGCCCGGCAAAGCGGTTGTTCAGCATCCTGCAGCGGAGTTCGGGATTGGTAGCCTGGACGGATATATTAATGGGAGAGAGATGAAAGCGGATAATCCGGTCAACATCCTTATCGCTCATATTGGTCAGAGTGATATAATTTCCCTGGAGAAAGGACAGCCGGGAATCATCGTCCTTAAAATACAGGGTATCGCGCATCCCCTCCGGCATCTGATCAATGAAGCAGAAGATGCACTTATTATGGCAGGAGCGGTAATCGCTCATCAGACTGTTCTCAAAATCAATGCCCAGATCCTCATCGTACTCCTTATCTATTTCCAGGAGCCATTCTTCCCCGTTGCTTTTTCGAATTAAAAGCTCAAGATATTCGTCTTTGATCAGATACTGATAGTCAAATACATCATCGATTTCCTCCTCATTGATGGCAACAAGATAGTCACCGGGCTCGATTCCCATTTCCGCGCCGATGGAATCCGTTGCAACTGTTTTTATGAAATGTCCCTTTTCTTTTTTACGCATGGTGTAACCTCTTTCTATTCTCTATCTGAATCCAGCCAGCCAGTCAGCTTGAAATTGCTTTCCTGTAACTCTGATTATATAGTATTTACGCAATTTAGCAACAATGTATTTTTTAGTTGGTTACAAATAAACAGCGGAACGGTAACCGCTCCGCTGTTTATTTACATATTTTTCGCTGGCATCAGGTTTTCCTGGAAGCCATCATTTTTCTTACCATTTCAAACTGGGATTTTTCCTTCGGGGTCATGTTCTTGGTAAGTATTTCGATCATAATATCGCTTTCATCCTTTGAAAATGCCATGTTTTGTTCCTGCAGACGCTTATTGGTATTCATTAACAGGGGAAATACCTGATCCAGTGACTTTCCTTCGACTTCCTTCATTAAATCCAAGAGGATGGACAGCTTCCGGGGATCAATGTTATTTAATCTGGGGTTATTGGTCCAGGATGTGTCAGCCATTTTCATGCTCCTTGCTATTGTCAGATTTACTATTACCATCATATGACATTGTATTCAAAAGCATTCTTATGTTTTCAAAGGTATTTGCCTGTTCCGGCGGAACCATAGTCTTCAGCATCTCAAACATGGAATTATTTGGCATAAAGGAATTATTTTTGCCGGAGGGAGCCTCTTGCTGCCGGGAGGAAGCCTCCTGCTGCTGCCGGGAAAAATCATCCTGTGAATCGAAGCCATCTTCATTCCGGGAGAAATCATCCTGTGAACCGAAGCCATCTTCATTCCGGGAGAAATCATCTTGTGAACCGAGGTCATTCTCATCCCGGCGGGCAGAGAAAGTATCCTGGGTATCATCACCTTCCTGCCTGTGCTGGGAGAAAGCTTCCTGAACATCATCCCCTTCCTGCCGGTGTTGGGAGAATGAATCCTGTGTATCAGAGCCTCCCTGATTGAAGGCCCGGAAAATGGATTCAAAGTTTGTATTTGTGAAATTGCTTGTGACATTATCCGTATCATCCTTCGGTGTGTCGTCAGTAAAGGAAAAGCCTTCAAATTCCTGCATGGCATTCATTGCGTTCATCATGTTCATGATGTTATTATACATCTCAAACATTCGTCTCATATTAAATATGTTCAGAATGCGGTCAACAAAGTCTCGTTCCCTGTTATTGCATACAGGGCGGATACCGTTTAACAGACCCTCGACATCCACATGTGTACTTTCGTAGCCACAGGCAACCATACTATTGCGGCTGATAGCACTCAGATTTCCCATCAAATCAAGCAGCTTGCTGAAGAACTCCAGCCGTACCCTTGACGCCGAGTCAAAATAGGGCAGGGATGCCTTCATTATCTCGGCTATATGTAAATAGTTTTGGTGTGCCATAGCTTCTCCCATTATACATACTTAATACAGTATATTCATCAAGCCGTGAAAAATGAATCGCTTTGCTGCCTGCGGATCAGACGGCGTTATTAATTTGGATAAATCAGATTGGCGTCCGTGATCTTGTAAAGAATATCATCCAAAAAGCTTTTGGCGCAGAGCTTAGCCGCTTCCAGGTTCATATCCGAATAATTCCCGCAGTTTTCCGGAGCCGCACCGGGGATATCGCCGGTAAAATCCCGGATGAATTCATAGGTCTCCATCAAAAGGGGAAGAATCTCCCTTGATTCATAGTCACCGCCAAGAAGCAGGTAGAAGCCCGTGCGGCAGCCCATTGGGCCGAAATAAACTACTTTTCCGGCGTATTCGGGATGATTGCGCAGATAGGTTGCGGCCAGATGCTCGATGGCGTGCATCTCACCGGTCTGCATCACCGGTTCATAATTGGGACGGGTCATGCGGATATCAAAGGTGGTAATGGTTTCCTCTCCGATCTTATCCTTCCTTGAGACATAGAAGCCCCGGAGTAATTTCATATGGTCAATAGTAAAGCTTGCGATTTGCTTCATTTGTTACCTGCCTTTCCTGGTGTTTTATTTAAGATTATAGCATGGGGAAAGGATTTTGTCCAATGAGGCAAAGGCAGGAAAGGGAATGCAGGAAAGAAGAGGTTCTGGCAGAAACAAGACAGATAAGCAGGAATTACGGAAGATTACAGAGTATACATTACCGGCGATGTATGGTAAAATAGTTCAATGGAAAATCAATAAAATGAAGAGGATGAAAAAGCATAACATGACAGATAGTATTATTTTTGATTTGGATGGAACACTATGGGATTCAACAGCCGAGGTAGCGGATGCCTTTAATAAGGTGCTGGCGGAAAGGCACCCGGAGGTGAAGGAGGTCGTAACCCCGGAACGGCTGCAGGAGCTATTCGGCTTGCCCCTGGATGTGATCGGGGAGAGACTGTATCAGAGCGTGGACAGGGCGCATGCGGTCAAGGTGATAGAGGAATGCTGCGCATATGAGTGCGAATATCTGGCGGAGCATGGAGCGGTGTTATATGAAGGGCTGGAAGAAGCCTTGAGAGAATTGACGAAGAAATATAAACTATTTATAGTAAGCAATTGTCAGGAAGGCTACATCCAGTGTTTCTTTGCTGCTTATCCCCAGCTTGAGCAGTATTTTACGGATTATGAGTATCCGGGGCGTTCCGGTAAATTAAAGGCGGACAACATACGCATGGTGGTAGAGCGCAACAAGCTGGAGAATCCGGTCTACGTAGGCGATACCCAGGGAGATGCCAATGCCGCAAAAGAAGCCGGGGTACCTTTCATTTTTGCGAGGTATGGTTTTGGGGATGTGACGGAGTATGATGGTGTAGTCGATTCCCTGGCAGAATTGGTGCAGAAGTTTAGATGATAAGCTTTCGCAGCCTGCCAAATTATTTAGCAGGAAACATTGACATTTTTAGATATTCTTTATATAGTAAAGCATAGTAAACAGTGCGGAAAGAGCATTCGCACGACAAGCCGGTTTGCAGTCATGTGAGCGGAGCGAAAGATCATGAACATGTTTTTTGTTCATGATATAGTAAAGCATAATAAGTACGATACCAGCAGAGAGTGAATGCATCTGATATGATTACGACAGAATGCATGATGTATTTAAGGCTCTGACTAATGAATAGGAAGTGACAATATGTTAGACGGAAAAAAATCATTATTTAGCGGGATGCAGGCAACCGGCACTCTTACCTTGGGAAATTATCTGGGAGCTTTGAAGAACTGGGTTGCTTTTGAGGATGAATATGAGACCTTCTACTGTGTGGTTGATATGCATTCCATCACGGTCCGCCAGGAGCCGGCAGAGCTGCGCAAGAGGGCAAGGGCGCTTCTCACCCTGTATATTGCCGCCGGTCTCAACCCGGAGAAGAATTGCATTTATTATCAATCCCATGTATCAGCCCATGCGGAATTGAGCTGGATATTAAATTGCTTTACCTATATGGGTGAGCTGAGCCGCATGACCCAGTACAAGGACAAATCGGCAAAGCACGCGGATAATATCAATGCGGGTCTCTTCACCTATCCGGTTCTGATGGCGGCAGATATTCTGCTGTTCCAGTCGGATATCGTTCCGGTTGGTGTGGATCAGAAGCAGCATATTGAACTTACCAGGGATATTGCGGAGCGTTTTAACGGAATCTACGGAGATGTATTTACGATACCGGAGCCCTATCTGGGCAAGCAGGGAGCCAAGATCATGAGCCTCCAGGAGCCGGAGAAGAAGATGTCCAAATCCGATGAGAATCCCAACGCAAGTATTTACCTGATGGATGATACGGATACCATTATCCGTAAGTTCAAGAGAGCGGTGACTGATTCGGAGAACAGCATCCGTTACAGTGAGGATAAGCCGGGAATTAAGAATCTCATTGATATCTACTGTATTGCTACCGGCAAGAATGTGGCCGAGACGGAGGCGGAATTTGCAAGCTCCGGCTATGGTGACTTTAAATTAGCCGTGGGAGAAGCCGCGGTTCATCTGCTGAAGCCGATTCAGGAGGAATTCTCCCGGCTGGAGAAGGATAAAGGCTATATTGACGGAATTATCAAGGCCAATGCGGAGAAGGCAAACTATTATGCAACCAAGACCCTTCGAAAGGTTCAGAAGAAGGTTGGTTTCCCGGAGAGAATCCGATAGGTGTCACGATAGGTGTCAGGCCCCGATTTTATAAATATAGCTGCTAATTTACTTATCTTTTCATTGGCGCTGGTTACTATATTGTTGTAAGCAGCTTACATAAGCAATGGAGAAATGAACATGAACAGAGAAGAGCAACGGCGTCAGTTAGAAGAAACCTACCTGAATGCATTCCTTGGGTTTGCAATTAAAAAAATGAATAACTATGATGAAGCTGAGGAGCTGGCGCAGGAAATCAGATGGCGTCGCAGGTTATCAATGGAGTTCGGGGCAGACACCAACCGAACTTGAAAAATGTATGGTGTGGGCAGAAAACTGTTTGACGAAGTAAATGCAGAAATGAAAAGGGTGCTGGGCCCCCTCTGTAGAGAGAAGGCAGCGAATATACGGCGGATTGTTAAAAACACGATCCCGGAGCATTTAAAGGGATATGCCGACGGATTTGCTGCAACCTGGATCAGTTTTTATTCCGGTATTTATTTTTATGAGGCACTATATAACAAAGGCTTTCTCGTGCTTCCTGAAAAAGAGGATAATACGCCGGTTGCCTGCTCTATTTATGAATACTGATTAATAATGGCAGCAGGGGATGAGAATCATCCCCTGCTGAAAAAACTTTTATCCTTTTACTTGACTGGTTGATGAAAGAGGGTATAAGCTATCCATAAGGGAATAATAAAACTTTACAGTAAGGAGGAGATGTATTATATCTGATAGGAAGGAAGCAATCAAATCGCAGAGAGAATTTTTTTCGGCAGGAGAAACGAAAGACATTAAATTCCGTATTGCAAAGCTCAATTGTTTGCGTGACGCGATTAAAAAGCATGAAAATGAAATTATGTCGGCTTTAAAATTGGATTTAAACAAATCGGAATTCGAAGCTTATGAAACAGAAATCGGAATCGTATTAGAAGAAATTAAATATGTGATAAAGCATTTATCCAATTGGACAAGGCCTAAGCGGGTAAAAACCCCTCTGATGCATTTTCCTTCTTCCAGTGTTCTTTATACGGAGCCTTACGGCGTGGTTCTTATTATGTCGCCATGGAACTATCCGTTCCAATTAGCCATGGTACCGCTTGTAGGCGCGCTGGCTGCGGGGAATACCTGTGTATTAAAGCCTTCGGAGTATTCCTTTCACACCTCCGAAATGATAGAAAAAATAATGAAAGAGGTTTTCAGGGAGGAATATGTTGCGGTAGTCCGCGGCGGACGGGAAGCTAACAAATCGTTGCTGGATGAGAAATTCGATTATATATTTTTTACCGGAAGCCCGCAGGTTGGAAAAAGCGTTATGGAATCAGCGGCAAAGCATCTTACGCCCGTAACCTTGGAGCTGGGCGGGAAAAGCCCGTGTATTGTCGATGAAACAGCCAATCTTAAGCTGGCGGCAAAAAGAATTGTCTGGGGTAAGTTTTTAAACGCGGGTCAAACCTGTGTTGCCCCGGATTATGTACTTGTGCATAAAAGGATAAAAGACGAGCTGATCATTGAGATGAAGAAATATATTACCGTATTTTACGGGAAGGACCCTCTGCAAAGCGAGCACTATCCTAAAATTATCAATCAGAAACATTTTGAAAGACTTTTGAGTTTGATAGAAAACAGCAAGATTGTTACTGGAGGAGGATGCAATAAGGATAGCTTACAAATTGCGCCTACTATTTTGGATCATGTAACTTGGGAAAATGCCGTAATGAAGGAGGAAATCTTCGGGCCTTTGCTTCCGATTCTGCAATTTGAGAGGTTAAGCGACGCGCTGGCAGCCATCAGAGAACGTCCAAAACCCCTTGCCCTTTATTTTTTCACAACAAGTAAAAAGCGGGAAAGATATGTCATGAAGAATGCTTCCTTCGGCGGCGGGTGTGTGAACGATACGGTAATTCATTTGACCAATCCCAATATGCCGTTCGGGGGAGTTGGAGAAAGCGGAATGGGGCGGTATCACGGAAAAAATAGCTATGATACATTTACACATCAAAAAGGTGTTATAAAAAAGTCTAACTTACTGGACATAAATTTACGTTACCCGCCTTTTGAAAATCATTTATCTATACTGAAAAAAATAATGAAATAGATTTTAATACAGTGAAAAATGTGCGCCGTTTCTTCTATAAAGAAAGATGGCGCACATTTATGTAATCGTACAAGAGGCTTATGTGTGTTACTTTCAGCTTTGTATAATCTTCATTACACATTTCTTGCCGCCGGTTTTTACACTTTCCAGCAATTCTACCTGTACCTTGCAGGAAAGTGCGTGTGAGAACAATTTCTCGGTATAGCCAAGGGTGCATGCACACCAGGAACCCGTTACATTTCCGTCACCGCGCTTGATACAGGAGCAGTAGCAGGTCGGGTAGGAGAAGTAAAGTGCCTTGCCGTCATGGGAAAGACTGTTGCCGGGCGCGTGTTTCTTATTGAAACGCTCACAGAACTCGCCGTAATCTGCGGAGCTTTCATACAGTATCCTTGCATCCTCCGCCTTACTTCCCGGCAGGCAGCAGCAGTCCATGCGGATATTGCGTATCTCCTCTTCTGAAAAACGTTCTTCCAGATAGGAGCAGACTTCGCTGGCCCATTTGAATTTTTTATTATAATCGGCAGATTTGGACAAGGGCAGCTTTTCAAGGAAATCCCCCGCCGCCTCGGACCCAATATGCCTTTCCAGACTTTGATACAGCTTGATTGCGTGGGCGTGATCCGATTTAGGCATAAGAGGACCCCTTTGCAATAGGGAAATATAATTCAAGTAGATCGGAGTTGCCCGGTACGGGATAGCGTTCATGAACGGTGCCAACGATTTCTATGTTGGGATCATTAGTAATCTTTCCAAATACTTCCCCGTATTCCTCCGCTGTGCATTCTGCCACCAGGTAGGTCTGTGCCGGGATGATCCACTTTGTCCAGCCTTCCGGCGCCGCTGCGTCAATATCAGCCTCGCAGCCTGCCATGTATTTGCCGGTTTCGCCCCAGCGCTTGTTGCTTTCCTCCGCATCGTTCATTGCGCCCCATACACCCAGGGGGATGCCATTTTCATCCTTGCGGATGACTTCCGCGATCTCTGCAAAGTGGGAATTAGCATCGTTCCATAACTGCGGTATCCACTTCTGGGGGCTGTCCGCCGGGCCCTGTCCGGCTTTTCCGATAACAGAGAATATGTCCTTGTAAATATGTTTTGTAGTCATTGTGGTTACTCCTTTTCTGCGTTTGTTTCAATTATAAAACCCGTAACCTGACAACGTAATGTCATATTATAAATTATCAGAAGTTATATTTCAAACTTCTGATATAAGACGCTGCTTCTGTGCCGTCCATCCCGATTACAAGGAACGCACATTATGTTCCTGTAATATAAGTTATCAGAACAACTATACCTGCATCGCATACCCTGATTACAGGAACGCATTATGTTCCTGTAATATAAATGTTTTTTGCTATAAATATTTTCTTACTGTATTCTGTGCTTTTTTCTTAATAATCGCCCGGATATGCTCCGGCTCCAGAACCTCCATATATTCCCCATAGGAGAGGATGGTTCCGTACACCCAATCATCCTCCGGCCATGTCACCGATATGATGAAGCTGCCGTCCGGCTGTTTTTCCACCATATCTTCATCAAACTCGTCATAGACACGATAGGTCATCTCCGGTGTGATTTTAAGCCGGAGACTCACATCCGGCCGCCGGTGTCCGGCGGGACTGGTATCCGGGCGGAGATCTGACATACTGCGCTCGGTGAACCGCTCATTCGTCACGGTCAGCTTCTTCACCCTCGACAGCTTAAACAGGCGTATGTCCTGCCGGGTCAGACAGAAGCCCTTGATATACCAGGCTTTGGATTTAAACCAGAGCTGAATCGGCTCAATGCGCCGGTGGGTTTTCTCACCGTAAGTGCTATAATAATCAAACTCGGCAATCCGATGCTCCAGAATCGCTGTCTTAAAGTCATTAAAGGACTGGCCGTTTGCATAGCTCCAATCAGAAAAATCCACCTCCAGCCAGGGAACAGTATTCCGGTTGAAAATGGTGGACAGCTTTTGTAATACCTGATTGGTTTCTGCTGTTGTTACGCTGGAAAGGCCCTGCAGGGCATACAGAATCTCATTCTGTTCTTCCTCGCTCAGGATGGATTTGTTCAGAACGAAATCCGGCAGAAGACGAATGCCGCCGCCCTTGCCCTTCTCGGTATAGACAGGGATGCCCGACAAACTCAGCGCATCGATATCACGGTAGATCGTGCGCTGGGACACGCCAAAATGCTCCGCCAGCTCCCTGGCGGTTATGGCTTTTCTATTCATCAGAAGATATGTAATTTCAAATAATCTGTTCATATTTCATCACCAAAATCAGCGTAGCATACAAATATGGCAGCTACATGTCACGCTTTAAAAATATCTTAATAATACTAAAAAATGATGCGGAGAAGACCTGGTCACAGAGCTTCTTCCGCATCATTTTATCATACTGATATGGTAAGGTTCTATATAGTTGATTTTATTCCTGCCGTTCAAGCTTGCCAATAGCAGCAGAACGTAGAATTAATGGGAGGACTTTGCCTCATTCCATTTATCAATATAGGATGATTCGATTTCCTCGCCCAGATATTGATAGGTCTGGCAGCGGTCCAGAACGGACTGCTCAGGAAAGGCTACCTTGCTGTTCTTGATATCCGCATCCATTATCATCTCTCTGGCAGCAGTGTTAGGTGTGGAGTAGGTAATGTACTCAAAATTCTTCAAGGCGATATCACCGCGGCACAGGAAATTGATAAAGGCTTCCGCATTCTCCTTGTTCCGGCAGTTCTTCGGGATAACCCAGCCATCGATCCAGACATTGGACCCTTCCTTTGGAATAACATATTCCAGGTCGGGATTTTCCCTCTGCGTGTAGATTGCTTCACCGGAATAGATGACGCCCAGGGCAGCCTCGCCGCCGATCATTTTATCCCGTACCTGGTCAACCACATAAGCCTGTACCAGGGGATACTGGCTGGCTAACAGCGCCTTTGCCTCCTCCAGCTGGGCGTTGTCAGTGCTGTTCATGTCATAGCCCAGATAGGTCAGAGCGATGCCGAAGGCATCCCGCACACTGTCCATCATCAGAATATTACCGGAATATTTCTCGTCAAAAAGGGCGCCCCAGCTGTCAATGGGACCCTCCACCATGGTCTTGTTGTAAAGGATTCCAACGGTTCCCCAGCAGTAAGGAACACTGTATTTGTTCTCTGGATCAAAGCTCTGGGAGCTTTTCAGATAGGCAGGATCAATATTGGAGATATTGGGTACATTATCGAAATTGATTTCCGCAAGCAAATTTTCCTTGATCATTTTCTGTATCATGTAATCAGAAGGGCATACCACATCATACTGGACCGCCCCTGCCTTGATCTTGGGATACATCTCTTCATTCTGCTCAAATTCATCATAAACCACCTTGATACCGGTCTCTTCCTCAAATTGATCCAGAACCTCCCGGTCAATATACTCTCCCCAGTTGTACACATAGACCTTCTCCCCCTCATCCTTGCTGCAGCCTGCCAGAAGGCTGAGGGAAAAGGCCAGCAGGGCAAAACATCCAATTACTTTCTTCATTCTTGTTCCTCCTCTTAATTTGCCATGTTCTTAAGACATGATCTTATTGTTCCGGTTAAATACTTTTTTTGTAATGGAAATGCAAGCAGATATCTTATGAATGTATTACAGCTTGCGAAGCGGTGCATTTTTTCCTGCATTTCTCCGGTTAATGAAGATCAGCAGTAATAATACCGTTACGAACATCAGGGTGGAGAGTGCATAAATCTCCGGCTTGATGCCCTTGCGCACCTCGGTATAGATCTTGGTTGACAGGGTATTAATCTCAGGCCCCTTGGTAAAGTGGGTGATTACGAAATCATCCAGGGACATGGTAAAGGACAGGAAAAAACCTGACATGACCCCGGGCAGGATATCCGGCAGAATAACCCGGAAAAAAGCATATGAGCGGGATGCTCCCAGATCCTGAGCCGCTTCAAAGGTATGAGGATTGAGTTGCTTTAGCTTTGGCATGACACTTAAAATCACATAGGGAATATTAAAGGTAATATGAGCCAGTAATACGCTGGTAAAGCCCAGGGTAAAGTTCAGTGCAACAAAGATCAGCATCAGGGAAATACCCGTCACAATATCCGCGTTGAGCATGGGAATATTGGTAATGCTCATCAATACGGCCCGGGGTGTCTTCTTCATGCTGTTCATTGCGAGAGCCGCCGCAGTACCCAGCAGTGTGGCAATGAGTGCGGAGGAAAAGGCAATAATCAAAGTAGTTGAGAGGGCCGCCATAATATCATCATTCCGAAAGAGCTGCTTGTACCAGTGAAGGGTGAAGCCGCCCCACTTCGCCCTGGACTTGGAGGCGTTAAAGGACAGGACAATCAGAATGATAATGGGTGCATATAAAAACAGCAGAATAATGCCAACATAGAGACGGCTTACTATTTTTTTTACCATAGATTGCTTCCCTCCTTTTCCTTATCGTATTTGGACAGAACCGCCATACAGAACAGGATGAAAATCATCAGTACCAGGGACAGCCCGGAGCCGGTGTTCCAGTTCCCCAGGCGGAATTGCTGCTCAATCACGTTGCCGATGAGAACGATCTTGCTTCCGCCAAGGATGGTGGAGATGACGAAGGTGGTAAGAGAGGGTACAAATACCATGGTAATACCGCTTATCACTCCCGGAAGGCTCAGGGGCAGAATAATTCTCAAAAAGGTCTGGGAGCTGCTGGCTCCGAGATCTCTGGCCGCATTCACCACGTCCCTGTCAATCTTAATCAATACATTGTAAATCGGAAGCACCATAAAGGGCAGGAAATTATATACCATACCCAGAATGATGGCAGAAGGGGTATTGATAATGTTCAGCAGCGGAAGATGGAGAAACTCCAGTATCTTATTCAGCACACCGGTTTTCTCCAGAATATTCTGCCATGCAATAGTGCGCAGCAGAAAATTCATCCACATGGGCAGGATAATAATCAGCACGATAAAGCTGTTGCTCTCCAGCTTGGAGTTATTTAATATCATTGCCAGGGGATAGGCAAGAAGCAGGCATAATATGGTGCTGACGACGGAAAGCTCCAGCGCAAGCACAAGGGCCCGCCGGTTGACCGGATCTGCGATCAGCGCCACATTATCCAGGGTAAAGCCTTTGCTGCTGGTCAGACCGTAATAGATAATCATAATCAAAGGGATTATGATAAATCCGACCATCCATATAATATAGGGAAAGGAAAGCCATTTCATGGAAGACGACACAGGATGCCTGCCGCCTGCCTCCGTTTTATCTGCATGGGAAAACCGCAGAGCGGGAATTGGGCTTTTTTCCGTAAGATGCTTTAATTTATCGATAACTGCCATAGGACTTCATCTCCTGATATACTATTTTGCGGTTACTGGTTTTCAGTAACTATTCCGCGATTTCCGCAGCTTCCTCATCCTCGGATTCCGGTTTATTCATGATCTGGATATCATAAGGATCGACGCTGATGCCGACCTCGCTGCCGACGGGGAAGAGATCGGTGGAATGCACCAGCCATTCCCGTCCGTTCGCGGTTACCTCCATCTCATAATGGACACCCTTAAAGAGCAGGGAGGTCACCCTTCCGCTGAGGATGCCGTTCTCCGGCTTCACCAGATCGATATCCTCGGGACGAATCACCACATCCACAGGCTTATTCCGTCCAAAACCGATGTCCACGCAGGGGAAATTCGCTCCGAGAATATTCACCAGCTTATCCTCCACCATGACGGAGGGGATAATATTGCTGTCACCGATGAAGTCGGCTACGAAGGCGTTCTTCGGCTCATTGTAGATATCCTCCGGTGTTCCGATCTGCTGGATATAACCCTGGTTCATAACCACAATGGTGTCGGACATGGTCAGAGCCTCCTCCTGGTCATGGGTTACGTAGATAAAGGTAATTCCCAGCT
This sequence comes from Bacillota bacterium, assembly GCA_023395555.1. GTDB lineage: Bacteria > Bacillota > Clostridia > Lachnospirales > Lachnospiraceae > Mobilitalea > Mobilitalea torta. The sequence goes on along the minus strand of JAEWYQ010000038.1, from coordinate 26,281 downwards.
CGTTCTTCAGACGGATCAGCTCATACTGCATGTCCTGGCGCAGCTTCAGATCCAGCGCGCCCAGGGGTTCGTCCAGGAGAAGAACCTTCGGCTCGTTCACGATGGCCCTGGCGATGGCAATCCGCTGCTGCTGGCCGCCGCTTAAGGAATCCGGCATACGGTTGCCGAAGCCCTCCAGATTCACCAGCTTTAAGGCATAATTAATCTTATCCTGGATGTAAGCTTTGCTTTTCTTCTTTATCTTCAGACCGAAGGCAATGTTTTCCGCTATGGTCATATGGGTAAAAAGAGCGTATTTCTGAAAAACCGTGTTTAACTGGCGTTCGTTGGGCGGAAGCTTGGTGATATCCTTGCCCTCGAAGATAACCTGACCCACATTGGGGGTTTCAAAGCCGCCGATGATGCGGAGTGTCGTGGTCTTGCCGCAGCCGGAGGGACCCAGCAGAGTCAGAAATTCATTCTCCCGTATATATAAATTCAATTCATCAAGTACCATGGTGTCACCAAAGGACTTGCTTATGTTCACTAGATTGATTAACTTATTATCCGTCATCCTGGGATCCTCCTGAATTATCACAAAGGCCGGGTTGGCAGCCTTCTCCTATTTTGAGTTAAAAGCTTGGCGGAGTAGATACCCATAATAGGGTAGCGCCTGTTTTTTCGGAAGCGGTGATGTAGTGCTGCTTATTGGCGGTAAAATAAAAGGATTCTCCCTTTTTGACCTTATAGTTCCGGTTGCCGATATGCAGGGTGATGCTTCCGTTTAAAATATAGCCGAATTCCTCCCCTTCATGGGGATTATCGGGATAGGTGGATCCGTGGGGGTCCAGGGTCAGCAGGATGGGCTCCATGATATTCTTCTGAGCGTTGGGAATGATCCACTTCACTTCATTTTTTAATTCGGAATCGTATTTTTCAAAATAATCTGATTTCTTGAACACTACCTGTTCGGAGGAGGTTCCGCTGAAGAATTCCTCCAGGTTGGTGCCCAGGCATTGCAGGATATCCATGAGAGTCGCGATGGACGGTGAGGTCAGATCCCGTTCCAGCTGGGAGATGAAGCCCTTGGATAACTCCGCCCGGTCTGCCAGCTCTTCCTGGGTCAGACTTTTCTGAATGCGCAATTCCTTGATTTTTGATCCGATATTCATGGGGGTGTCCTTTCTGATTCTTACTGAGAATAAACTCAAAGTTTAGTTACGCTAAACAGCAAACAATATAAATTATACTAGTATAATTCATATTGTCAATCATTTTTATAAAAATTACGTGTATAATTTTGTAGAGAATTATAAATGCAAATAAAAGGAAGCAGGAAAGGGGGAAAGACGATGCCGGAAGGTTGGGGAGAAGATGGAGGCGGTAAAACAATCCTTCAGTAACGAGCTCAAATTGTGCATAGAATGAGAAAGATTTAGGAGAAAGCCGAAAAGCAGGGAAAAAGAAGGGTACAGAATAATACAGCAAGAAGGCCAGGAATCATTCTGGAAGATTAGGCCTTCCTGCTGCAGCATTTTATGAACTATAATGTAACAGTTCCTTATTCAGAACGGTAGAAATCCTTAATTTTATCCAGTCTTGAGGTCATGCCCAGGAAGAGCTGATCCACAAGGGTAACGGCAACCATGGATTCAACAACCACTACAGCCCTGGGAACAATCACAGGGTCATGACGGCCCTTGATCTGAATCTCAATATTCTCATTCTGCTTATTCACCGTCTTCTGGGTGCGGAAGATGGAGGGAGTAGGCTTGATTGCCGCCCGAACAATAATATCCGAGCCGTCGCTGAGACCTCCCAGGATACCGCCGCCGTGATTGGTCATCTTGGTGATACCCGTGTTCTCATCATAGTGAAAAGGATCATTATTCTCCGCCCCGGTCATCTGGGCGCAGCGGAAGCCGTCACCGATCTCTACCCCTTTCACCGCGCCGATGGACATTACGGCTCTGGCCAGGGAAGCGTCCAGCTTCTGGAAGACCGGCTCCCCAACTCCTGCAGGCATTCCGGTCACGATGCATTCGATAATTCCGCCGGAGGAATTGTAAGCATCCATCTGCCCCGATAGATAATCCTCCGCGCGTTTGGAGGCATCGGGATCGGGCATGCAAAGAGGGCTTGTCCGTGCCTCCCGGAGATCGAATCTGGCGGGATCGATGGAGATGGGGCCGATGGAACGGGTGTAAGCATTTACCTCAACTCCCAGTTCCCTTAAAATAGCGGCGGCAATGGCACCGGCAGCCACCCTCCCGATAGTCTCCCGCCCGGAGAAGCGTCCGCTGCCCCGGTAATCCCGGAAGCCGTATTTCTGATCAAAGGTATAATCCGCATGGCCCGGACGGTAATAATTTGCAATCTCGGAATAGTCGCCGGAACGTTGGTTTTCATTGTATACCACCAGTGAGATGGGGGCGCCGGTGGTCCGGCCTTCAAAGACACCGGACTGAATCGTGATCCTGTCCCCTTCCTTGCGGGGGGTGGAGTATTTGGTCTGACCCGGCTTCCTGCGGTTCATATAGGTTTGGAGATATTCCTCGTCCAGCGGGAGGCCGGCAGGGCAGCCGTCCACGACGACACCGATTCCGGTGCCGTGGGATTCTCCCCAGGTTGTTATGGTGAACAGAGTACCGTAGATAGAACCTGACATAGTTTTCCTCCTGTTTTATCTTGATTATGTCTTCCGAAGGGCAGATGCAGTAAGAAATTAAGAGACGGTGCCGCCCGGGAGAATGTATCAATAGTATATAGGAAAGTAGTTATAGATTCAATCATTTTAAGGACGTTTGGGTAAAATAATCATATATTAAAATGACAAAATAATTTGAGGCAGTATATGAGTGATCGTTTTTTTTCTTCCGGGAGATCCGGATTTCAATATGGTAAACCAACTGCCCCTTCCAAGGGGAACAATGATAATAGAAATACCTCCCACTATACCGGGGAGGATGCGGACGCTGATTTGATCATCGAGGATAATACAGTTTATGAAATCGACAGAGCCTGCTTTGAGCGGCTGAAGCAGAAGAAGAGAAGAGAATAACAAAGTAAAAGGCCTCCTGTCAGGAGGCCCTTTTACTTCGCCATCGGATGCTTGGGACTGTTGGGAAAACGGCTCTTTAGAAGCAGCCACCACAGCAGCTGAGCAGAAGGATGATCCAGATAATGCTTCCGCAGCTATCGCCGCCGCCGAGGATACCATTGCCGCAGCCACCGCCGCAGCTATTGCCGCAGCCATTATTGCAGCTATTGCCTCCAAGAAGGCCATTACCACCGCCACAGCAGAGCAATAAAAGGATTAAGATGAGGCATCCGTTGTTGCTTCCGCCTCCACAGCCGTTATCACAGCCTCTGTCGCAACCTGTTGCTGCTAAATCACTCATTGATTGTTCCTCCTAATAATAATTACAATGTATCATATGAAGGATTGCTTGACTGATTTCCTGTTTTTTCATATAATTATGCACATATTTTTTTTCTTTTGCGGTTATGAAGCAGCATTTCCCCCAGGCTCCTGAATAGAAGTATATTGATTAAGCCCTCGGAATAGGATAATACAAAAAAGGTGGAGCAATCGGATGGTCAAAAAACAAAAAATCCAGGTGATTGTGTATTTTGAAGATTATGAGCAGCGCCGAAGGACCTTGGAGGAGCTGGGACGGATCAAATACTGGCTCCCGATGATCGGTGCCTGTGTGATAGAGATAGACGAAGATGCACTGGACAAAATCATATCCATGGAAGGGATGATCAGCTACGAGCTGGACACTCATATTACAGCGCAGATGAACCGGGTCAGTGATATTATTGAGAGTAAATGGGCGCATGATCACGGATATTTTGGCCGCGGAGTAGGAGTGGCAATCGTGGATACCGGAATTACCTTACATAAGGATTTTGTAGACGGAGGCAACCGGGTGATTGGCTTTGTGGATTTTATCAACCGCCGGGCGGAGCCCTATGACGATAACGGACACGGAACCCATGTGGCAGGGATTGTGGGAGGCAATGGTTTCTCTTCCCAAGGAAGATATCAGGGTCTTGCCCCGGAGTGTAATCTGATCGGGGTCAAGGTTCTGGATAAGAGAGGGGATGGGAATATCTCCGATGTGCTTGCCGGACTCCAGTGGATTATAGATAATAAGAAAAGATACAATATCAGGGTTGTGAATATCTCTGTGGGAACCTCCGCCAAGGAAAGCCTGGATGAGAACTCTCTCCTGGTGCAGGGGGTCAACGCGGTGTGGGACAGCGGGATAGTGGTGGTAGTGGCTGCAGGGAACAACGGTCCCGGTCCCATGTCCATCTCCACCCCGGGCATCAGCAGAAAGGTAATAACCGTCGGCTCTTCGGATGACAATGTGGCGGTGGAGGTGTTCGGAAGCGGGCGCACCAAGGACTATTCCGGCCGGGGGCCCACCCCTTTTTGCATCAAGAAGCCGGATATTGTCGCACCGGGCTCCAATATTATATCCTGTAATATCTGCCGGTATCCGTCGAGGGCAAAGAGCAGCGAGCTACGGTATTCCGCAGTGGATTCGCCCATGATGTACACCATCAAAAGCGGAACGTCCATGGCAACACCGGTAGTCACGGGTGCCATTGCCCTGCTTCTGTCCGCCCATCCCCAGCTCTCCAACAGGGAGGTGAAGCTGAGACTGCGCAGCTGTGCGGTTAACCTGGGACAGCATTGGGAGAAGCAGGGCTGGGGGCTGCTGAATGTCCGCAGACTGCTGGAACAGCCGTAAACCGGGTTTATTTTATTTTACAACTCTCCGAGATCATCAAAGCAGAAACAGCTTCGGTGGTTACGGGGAGTTTTTTGTCGTATAGGGAAGATGTTTTCCTGTTCTAAAAAATTGTATATAAATCCAAAGGGGAGCAGTTAAAGAGCCGTCCCTCTTGTGGTAGCATAATTACAGAAGCTGAAGAAAAGAAACAGGAGGATGCAGTATGAGTGAAGTGGCGATAAAAAGGACGCGGGGGAAACGGGTTCTGAGGGATATTCTTAGAGATAAATGGTTGTATTTTTTATTGCTGCCGGGAGTTGTATTTTTTATCATTTTCAGGTATGTGCCTATGTTTGGCCTGCGGATCGCATTTCTGGATTATAATCCCTTTGATCCGCCCAGCAGCCCCTTTGTAGGACTGCATCAGTTTAAGAGGCTTTTTACCTCAATCTCATTTCCAAAGGTTTTCTGGAACACCTTAAAGATCAGTATGCTGAAATCCTTAGTAGGATTTCCTGTTCCGATTATTCTTGCGCTGCTGCTAAATGAGGTGAGGGTATTAAAGTTTAAGAAATTTACACAGACCGTATTATATCTTCCCCATTTTATTTCCTGGGTTATTATGGCGGGACTGATCCGAAGCTTTGTAAATCCCACCAACGGATTAATTAATGTTTTGATCACCCAGATGGGCGGAAAAACAATTGATTTCTTAACCAATCCCTCGGCTTTCGTTCCGCTGCTGGTATTGACGGAAATCTATAAGAGCATGGGATGGGGAACCATCATCTACTTTGCCGCTATCTCCGGCGTGGACGAGCAGCTGTATGAATCCGCCAGCATTGACGGAGCCAACCGCTGGCACAGGGTACGGCATATTACGCTTCCGGCAATCCGTCCGGTAATTATCATAGTATTTATTTTAAACCTCGGCAATATTTTAAACGCAGGCTTTGAACAGATCTTCCTGCTGTACAGTCCGCTGGTATATGATGTGGCGGATGTAATCGACACCTTTGTTTACCGGGCAGGTATTATCGGAAGTGATTATTCCTTCAGTACCGCGGCGGGGCTGTTTAAATCGGTGGTGGCCCTGATCATGATCGTGGGCGCCAACCGGATTGCAAAAACGGCGGGTCAGGAAGGCATTTATTAAGGAGCTCAGAATAAAGGACAGGAAAGGAGTAATTACATAACATTATGAATAAAACATCGAAAAAAAACCGCATCAAACAAACCACCGGAGGTAAGATTTTTTCAGTGTTTAATTATATCTTCTTTACATTGATCGCGGTGATTATGATCTATCCTTTCTGGCATGTTGCGATGCAGTCTCTCAGCGGGATCAATGAAACAGCGGCGGGAGGCATCTTCCTGTGGCCCAAGGGCTTTACCTTAAGCACCTACCAGAGCGTATTCAAGAACAGGGAAATCTGGAGGGCTTACGGAGTGACGGTCTTTGTCACCATAGCGGGCTCCCTGACCGGAACCCTCCTGACAGCCATGACGGCATACCCCCTTTCCAAGAACCGGTTAAGAGGCGGGAAGCTGGTGATGTTTCTGATTATGTTCACCATGCTGTTCAGCGGAGGAATGATCCCCAATTACATACTGATTAAGAATTTGAAGCTGCTGAACAGTGTTTTCGCATTGATTATTCCCGCATTAATCAGCGCCTACAATGTAATTATTATGAAGAGCTTTTTTCAGTCAATTCCCGAAAGCTATGAAGAGGCGGCGAGAATTGACGGCGCCAATGATGTGAGGATTTTCTTTGGGATCATTGTTCCTCTGTCAAAGGCAACTATTGCAACCATTGCTTTATTCAATGCAGTTATGTATTGGAACGACTTCTTCAGCACCGTAATGTATATCAACAAGAAGGAGCTGTGGTCCTTGCAGGCATATCTTCGTAATATGCTGACCAACACCGCAGAGGCAATGAACGCCGTTGGTGTAAATATCAATATGACGCCTGCCATCAATGCAACAACCATCCGGGCCGCTTCCATCATCGTGGCGACGGTTCCCATCCTGGTGGTATACCCTTTCCTGCAAAAGTATTTTGTAAAGGGTGTTATGATAGGCGGCGTAAAGGGCTAAACGGTCATATCCGCAGAGTGGTATTTTAAAGAGCAGCAGTATCACGGATGCGGTTTGATATAGAACAAAGAATAAATATTATAGGAGGATTGTATGAAAAAAAGGTTGGGTAACAGAATACTGGCGTTAGGCTTGGCATTGGTTTTGAGCATTGGTTTATTGACGGGATGCTCCTCCAGTGATCCCAAATCAACGGACAGCGGGAAGAAAGCAGAGACAGGAAAGACCGATACGGCAGATAAGACCGATGAGAAAAACAACGAAGCTGCGCCTGAGGAGCAGAAGAAGATTGATGTAACCATCGTAACCATGCAGGGCTTTGTACAGCCGGACAGCTGGCTGGAGAAGCTTTGGGAAGAGCGTTATAATGTAAATATCGAGGTTCTGGTATTACCCGGCTGGAGTGACGGAGAAGCAAAGGTTAACCTTTTGATGGCCGACGAAGGGCAGAGACCCGACGTAATCTGGTGGTGGGGCCTGCAGCAGGAGTATAAGCAGTGGGTTGACGCAGGACTGTTGATCGATGTCGCACCCTATATGGATAAATACCCCAACATGAAGAAGTATTATTCCGAGACCGGCGATGCATTATTCTTTGCGCAGGAAGCAAACGGCAGCCTTTACAGAATCCCCGGCGATGTAGCGGAGGAATCCTGTACCGTTACCTTATTAAGAAAGGACTGGATGGATAAGCTGGGACTTTCCGTACCGACCACCATCGACGAATATAAGGAGGTACTGCGTGCCTTTACCTTCAATGATCCCGACGGAAACGGACAGAACGATACCTATGGCTTTACAGGAGAAGGCTTGAGCATCCGCAGCTTCTGGCCCTTCTACGGAGCATATGGAGCAAATCCCGAGAAGTTTGTCATTAAAGAGGATGGTTCTGTTGTATACGGCGCAACTCAGCCGGAGGTAAAGGAAGCGCTGAAGGTAATCAACGAATTATATATGGAGGGTGTCATTGATCCTGCCATTGTAACACAGAACAATATCAGTGAAATATTTGCAGGCGGCAAGTGGGGAAGTGTTTATCGCTGGATTGCAGCCATGAATCCTTCCGATGGACAGGCAAGCGCATTAAAGGCCAACAATCCCGGTGCTGAACTGATGGCAATTGAGCCGGTTGCAGGACCGAACGGAAAGAAATCCGAGTATTTTGCCGGAAGTGCATCCTGGTGTTATTTTGCCATCATCAACACCTGTGATGATCCGGAGCGCGTATTCGCAATGTTTGATGATCTGGCAACAGAAGAGCACTGGAAGGAGAAGATATTCGGTATTGAGGGTGAGCATTATGCCATCGAGGACGGCGTATTCAAGAGCCTTCTGGCTGACGGTCAGAACGAAGCGGATAATATCGGTTTGGGACTGTTCAAGGATCTGTTCGCAAGAAAGGACGGCGCCAACATCGTAAATACTCCTGAGGTTATCTCCCTCTTTGAGAAATCCATCGGCTATGCACAGGTAGTCAAGGAAACAAGCATTGAATTCAAGAGCGCAAACCGTCCTGTTTGGAAGCAGTACGGCGGAGAGCTGCAGGCATTACGTGACCAATATCTCTATGGTATCATTTCCGGTGCAATGCCCATCGATGCCTTTGATGAATTTGTTGAGAAATTCTATACAATCGGCGGAAAAGAAGTGGAGGCAGAAGCAGCAGAGCTCTATAAGGAGCAGATTGCTGAGTATGAGACCTACAAAAGCAAAAAATAAGGAACAGTAATTGCCATAATGGTATAACGGGCTTCCCTTCATACGGGTTGGAAGGCATAAGAGAAGATGCCCTTTCCATCCGGTATGGAGGGAGCCCTCCTTGTTTATTGCAGCGCTTATTACGGCGTTTATTACAGCAGTTAGTACAGCAGTTATTACAGCGGTACTGACAGGATGGATGATTTATAACGAATAACTTATAATTTAAGAAACGGAGGCAGCTATGATAAGAAAAAAATTAAGTGATCATTGGAGACTGAGAGGAGAGTTTCTGGATGTAGCAGCGGCGGATGTGAAGGAGGTGACGGAGCGGGAGGAAGGAACCTTTGGGATAGAATTCTCCAGCAAGGGGCCGATTCCCTTTCCTCACCGCTGCGGATACCTGGAGGCCGTAGTGCCAGGGGATGTAGTGGATACCCTTCTTCGGCACGGGCTTATGAAAGATCCGCTGTTAAAGGATAATTCAAAGGAAGCTCTGTGGGTGAAGGATCTGTCCTGGTGGTATATCAGGGAATTCCATGTGGAGGAGGAAATACTGGAAAAGGAAGAGGTCAGACTCTTTCTGGAACAGCTGGATTATAATGCGGATATTATAATTAACCATCATTTTGTGGAGAAGCATAAGAATACCTTTGTTCCCTTTTATCAAAATGTGAAAAGATTTCTGAAGCCGGGGAAAAACCAGCTGGTAATCCGGCTGACCTCCGGGGTGGAGGAATTTCATGAGAGGGACAGCATTTCCTTCTACGGAATGAACTCCAATCCCCTCTGCAATCAAAGAATCTATCTCAGAAAGCCCCAATATACCTATGGATGGGATTGGTGCAAGTCGCTGCCCACCTGCGGCATGGGAGGGGAGATGTATCTGGAAGCCTTCTCGGGGGCAAGGATCGCGGCATTTCGCATGGACACTCTGAAAATGGAAGGAACCCGGGCAAAGCTCAGAATCTATTTTGAAGTGGAAAAGCTGAGGATGTGCCAGGCAGAAGAGGTAACGCTGCATTATTCCATTTATGACGGAGACAGGGCATTATATGAGAGCAGCCGGGAGCATTACTTTGCCGGGGGCTTGAATTTTGTTGAGGAAGAGATTGAATTAGAGGAGATCGAATTATGGTGGCCCAATGGATACGGCAGTCAGAAGCTGTACCAGGTGAGGGCTTATACGGAATATAGGGGGGAAGTCTGCCGGATGAAGGAGAGGGAGGCCGGAATCCGTACCGTAGCCCTTGATCTCAGCAAAAGGGAGGACGGCACCAGAAATTATGCGGTCTTTGTCAACGGAGTAAAGATATGGTGCAAGGGAGGAAACTGGGTGCCTGCGGATTCCTATTATCTCAGGACACCCATGGAAACCTACAAGACATTGATTAGTGAGGCCAAGGAAGCGAATTTTACAATGCTTCGCATGTGGGGCGGCGGGCTCTATGAGCCGGATTATTTCTATGAGGAGTGCTCGCGTCAGGGAATTCTTATTATGCATGATTTCATGTATGCCTGTGCCCTGTATCCCGACCATCTCCCCTGGTTTTTACATCAGGCGATGCTGGAGGCGGAGTACCAGACGAAGAGACTGGCCCATTATCCCTGCATGGCTCTTTGGACCGGCAATAATGAGATCCATGAATCCATGGCGGAATGGTTTCCTGATCAGATTCAGCCGAAGCAGTTTTACGGTGCCAAAATATTTAACTATATTCAGCCTAAAGCGGTACGCGATAATTCCCCCTGCATTCCCTATGTGCCCGGTTCCCCCTATTTCGGCAGGCTGCCCAATGATATGGACGCCGGGGATTCCCATATCTGGAAATGGATGGGCCATGCGGAGGAGACGAAGATGAACTTCCGGTATGAGCTGGAGGCTTTCGACCGTTTGAAGACCAGATTCTCCAGCGAATACGGTTTCTACGGTGCATTGATGCACAGCTCCGTAAAGCGCTATCATGACGGAGAGGAGCTTCGGATGGGCAGCCCGGTTTGGGAGCATCACGGCGAATATCCCAGAAAGCATCAGGGCATTATGGAAGGAATCCGGAGGCACCTGGCGGAACCAAAGGAGAATTGTGCCGGGGATTATCTTCTGTACAGCGGTATCTTACAGGGATGCTTATACAAAGACCTGGCGGAGACCTTACGAAGCAAGGAATACTGCCAGGGGAATCTGATTTGGATGTATAATGACTGCTGGCCGGAGACTGGCTGGACCGTCATTGACTATTACCTGACCAGAAAAATATCCTATTATTTTCTGAAGCGTGCCTACGAGCCTAAGAAATTCCTGGTCAAACGGCAGGATGGATTAATCCGGTTTATCATTATTAATGAGAGCGGAGAAGCCTTGTCCCTTTCCCTGGAATACGGATATGTCAGACTTAACGGAGAGAAGAGATTCACCCAACCGGCGGAGATTGAGCTGGCTGCCCATGCAAGGCATGAATTCTCTGTTCCTGCGGAATATGAGGATTTCCAAAGCGGCTGCTACTACATAAAGGCGTTAAATCACCAGGAATTTGCTGCGGCTTCGGAGATACGCCCTTATTACAGGGCGCTTCAATTACCGGAGGCCCAGCCGGAGATGACCATCACAGACCGAACGGAGGAATACGTAGATGTAAGAGTGGTGTCAGGCACCTATGTACCGGTTGCTTATCTGGCCTGCGAAGACGACCGGATTCATTATAGCGATAATTATTTTGAATTGCTGCCCAATGAGGAGAAGCTGATCCGGGTATATCAGGCCGATGCCCGGATAACCCTTCATCAGCTGAGAATTGACCCGAAATAAAGATGGTGCCAGGCACCAAGTATCTCGGTGCCTGACACCAGGAATCTGCTGGAACAGCCATGATGAAAGGCCGTAAATTATAAATCAAAGGGACGGCTGTATTTCAGAGCCTTGATGACTGCAAATATGGTCTCCAGGATATAAATAATAATCAGGAATGTAACAAAATTAGAGGTTATTATATTCCAGGCGCTTGTAACAGAAAAGTCAGAGCCCCAGTAGTGAAGCGCATCAAGCTGTGTTCCAAAGTCCGGATTCCAGACATCAAAGGCAGTGAAGGCAACCACTGTTAAAATTGTGCTGACGGTATTGAGGACGAAGGCAAATATGGCATAAGGAATGGAGTATTTCCTGTCAATCAGCTCCCAAATATTTCTCAGGAGGCCAAGGCTCATGGCGATCAAAAAAAGAGGCAGGGCCATTTGAAAGGCTTCCGAATTGAACAGCGGTATGACAGTACGAACGTTATCAGCATGATGATAGAATTTGAATAAATGCGGCAGCGAGGCAAAGACCGTGATACCTATTGTTGTGAAGATAATCCCTGCAATGGGCTCTGAAATAGGGATTTGAAACTCTTTGACAGGGACAGGGGGAAGGGAGTCGGCATCCCACTCCGGTTCAAGATCCTTTATATTCATCCCATTGCGTTCTGCCAATGCAAAAATCAGGGTAACAAAGCCAAAAGCGGACAGAGCGGTATTAAATAAATTCCCAAGCCAGGTACCGATATAGCGATACCCTATACTGATCTCGGAAGTGAAAAGCTCCAGGGAGGTGGCAATGCTTATCCCTATCAGAGCTGCTCCCAGCACAATCTTTAAAACCATCAGGTAGATGGGGAAGCTCTCCGGGCGGATAAGATACCTGGAGGTATCCTGGTATTTCTCCGCCAGGTCCCTGGGGTTCCCGAGCTCCCTCAGCACTTTGTTCAGATCCTCCAGGGCAGCGGGAGTACCTTGATTTCCAGATTCAAGCATATCGTAGATCAGGGTCTTTAATTCAATTTCGATATCCTTCCGGCTCGAAGGAGTCATATGCTTTGTTACCTGGTAAATGTAACGGTTCATTCTATCTTCAATATAATCGAAGTCATGCTTGATGGTATGTTTCTTCATTTCTTACATCCTCCTTATTAATTTAATTTGTTATTTTATTGGGCTAATATTTGATTGTTGTCCCGTCTGGCCGGAATTCTGTGGAGTGTTCCCCATCAGGTGATTCATTGCTGTTACCATCTTATCCCATTCCAGTCTCAGCTGCTGATATACCTCCTGACCCAGCTCGGTGAGCATGTAGTATTTGCGCGGCTTGGCGCCTGAGGTCTCCCATTCACTTTTCAGAAGTCCCTGCTTCTCCAGCCGGCGCAGCAGGGGATACAGGGTATTGGCTTCCATGGGGATATCATTCCCGCTCAGATCCTGTACCAGGGAATATCCATAAGTAGGGGCGGACAGCCGGCATAGTACGCTCAGGACGGTGGTTCCCCGCCTCAGCTCCAGCAGGAGCCCCGATAGTAATTCAGTTTTATTAGACATAATAGCCTCCCTTCTATAATATTGTGCATTGTCGCTTACTGTTAATAATATTATACTGTGTGATACACAATAATGTCAATAACAAAATCAAAAAACTTTTTTACTTCTATACGGATCTATTAAAACAATACTATTAAGTTTGTTTAATTAATTTACAAATTGGCTATTGTAATATTTGAAGAAAGGATTTATAATATAATAAAAGCGCAGTGAGGAAATGCAAGTTTAATTGCGATTGCCGAGCGGAGCGAAAAATCATGGACATGGTTGTGTTCATGATAACAAGATCATGAATGAGGCTTTTATTCATGATGGAGCAGGTAGTCAAGTATAGAAAAAGTAATTTATATAACAAAAGGAGGATATTAAAATGTCATATTTTCAGGTTGGCAAGATTGAATACGAGGGACCCCAGAGCAAGAATCCTTTGTCCTTCAAGTACTATAATCCCGAGGAAGTAGTGATGGGGAAGACCATGAAGGAGCAGCTCCGTTTTGCTATGTCCTACTGGCACACCCTCACCTATATGGGAAATGATCCCTTCGGCGGCGCTTCCATGCACCGTGCATGGGATAACACGGATCAGGAGATGGTAAAGGCGAAGGAAAGAGTACATGCAGCCTTCGAGTTCATGGAGAAGATGCAGATTCCTTTCTTCTGCTTCCATGATCAGGACATCGCTCCCAGAGCAGCTACTCTGGAGGAGACAAACCGGAGACTGGACGAGATCGTAGCAGTGATTAAGGAAGAGATGGCCCGTACCGGCATCAAGTGCTTATGGGGAACCACCAATGCCTTTGGTGATGACAGATTCGTCCATGGCGCTTCCACCTCCTGCAATGCCAGCGTTTTCGCTTATACCGCGGCACAGATCAAGAAGGCAATGGAGATCACCAAGGATTTAGGCGGTGTGAACTATGTATTCTGGGGCGGCCGTGAGGGCTATGAGACCCTGCTGAATACCGATACCGGCCTGGAGCTGGATAACCTCGCCAGACTTCTTCGTATGGCAGCGGATTATGCCAAGGAGATCGGCTTCACCGGCCAGCTCTTAATCGAGCCCAAGCCGAAGGAGCCTACCAAGCATCAGTATGATTTTGATGCGGCAACCGTGCTTTCCTTCTTAAGAAAATACAATTTACAGGATGATTTCAAGCTGAATATCGAAGCAAACCATGCAACACTGGCGCAGCACACCTTCCAGCATGAGCTGAATATGTCCAGAATCAACGGCGCTCTCGGCAGTGTGGATGCCAACACCGGCGATCCGATGCTGGGCTGGGATACCGATCAGTTCCCTACCAATGTATATGATACCACCATGGCAATGTATGAGATTCTCCTGGACGGAGGCTTCACAAAGGGCGGCTTGAACTTTGACTCCAAGGTTCGCCGTGCATCCTTTGAGGATGATGATTTATTCTATGCTTACATTGCAGGTATGGATGCCTTTGCAAAGGGCCTGAAGGTTGCTGCAAGGCTTCTGGAGGACGGCGTATTCGAGAACTTCAAGGCGGAGCGTTATGCCAGCTATAAGGAAGGCATCGGCAAGGATATTGTGGAAGGCAAGGTTGGCTTCAAGGAGTTAGAGGCTTATGCCATGAAGAACGGAACCAGCCCCAACAAATCCGGCAGGCAGGAGATGCTGGAGAGCATTCTGAATCAATATATTTTGGAAACAAAATAATGCGGGAGATTGTCTTTTCTGTCAAGAAAAAAAGATAATAAACTTTATAAATGATAAGCAAGAGGAGCCGCGGGACGCAGCTCCTCTTACTTATCATTACAGACTATAATTGAATTTTGGATTTCCATACTATCTCTGATTTATCGAAAAACCTTCCATCATTCTTATTTGCCGCATTCGCATGTCTTGTACCAATCGGCGAACTGTTTTATTGAGGAATCTACATTTCTCCGTCTCTCGTATGTCTCTTCTATGGTATATTGTGCGAAGGTTCTGCCGTCAAGCGAGTAGCTGGGAATAAAAACATACCATAAATCACTCCATTTTTCAGGATTTTCGATTCCAACCATTTCCTTTGAAAGCCTGCCTTCGTGATTGCAGTAAAAATATTTAATTTCATTGCCGTCATAATAAGCCAGGCATTCTTTAAACCTGCAATTTCGGTTTTCAACACCGTTCATTAATTTTAGTATGCCGTTTACACCAATGGTATCCAAGGCAAAATTAACAAAAGCCCTTGGAAAACCATTCAGAGAATCTATATAGAAGCCGGAATCCTGAGCGATACACGGCTGCCTTACCAGCTTGTAAGCTTGCTTTACTTTTGACTTTGCTATTTCTGTTATGTCATCAGAACGCGGTTCAATCAATTCATAGGAATAGGTTTCCAACTCTATGTTCAACTCATCAAAATACTGCTGTGCAGTAGCGACCTTTCCTTTATTGCCGGTAACAAAGGTAATCTTTTGCATACTATAGCCCTCCCAAATAAATGTATATAGCATTAATCATAAAGCGGCAGAACAGCGACAATCTCTTCACCGCACATTTCTCCGTTTTCATAAAAGCCCATTGAATTATAAAGTGCTTTTGCCCCCGTGTTTTCAGGCTCGTAAGAAAGCCAGCAATATGCGGCCCGCCCGCAGGGTTCGCTTCGCAAATATTCAATTGATGCGTGTAACGCTCCTTTACCCAGCCCCTGTCTTTGATATGCTTTATCAATCATAAAACGCCATATACAGTAGTTACCGGCAGCAACATCAGGTTCATCATCATCACCGCTTGTACCGTATCCAAACATAACAAAACCAACCAGGGTATCCCCATTATAAATTCCAAAGGGCATCGCAACTCCCCCCGAAGTAACAGTGGTATATGCTTCTAAAATACTCTCTGTATTTGTCGCTACAAAATCCAATTGTTCGCTATGTACGGATAACTTAACTATTTTCCAGATATTACTTGAAACTACTTTTCTCAATTCTATCATTGCATGCCCTCCAATTTATTTACTCCTCTTGCATTTCTCAGGAAATCCGTCTCTGATTCATTTTCAGGAAATTTAGATCTGATGTTACATAATATAAATGGCCCACAGGTTAAAAACGGCCCGTAAAATTCTGATTTCTTAATACTACCACAAAGAAACATAAAAATATAGTGTATTTTGGGGCAGCGTTACTAAAATGGAACCTATGCCGTGTTTGATCATAACTAATCACTAATTTCAAGGATGAAAATGAGATAAAATGTAAGAGTGAATTTTTAAGACAGCTATTGTACAATATGGGAAATGAATGTAATACTGGGGTCAGTGTGGAGTAAGCGAGGTATTAAGGGAGAGCCGGAAACAGGAACAGGGAGGAACAGGAAGGAACAGGAACAGGAAGTTATAGAAACAGGAATCTTTTAGGGAGGTATTTTTGTGATAACTAAGAATGGATTTGAAACAATACCATATGAATATCATCATGCACCGATACCGGGAGGGGGCTTCGTTACGGGCTTCTGCTTCCATCCGGGAGAGAAGGATATTCTATATGCACGGACAGATATCGGAGGAGTATACCGGTATGACTTTGAAAGGAAAAGCTGGCATTCTTTAATGGATCATGTCAAAACGACACAGATCTGGGAAACCTTTCCCCTTTCTATCGCCCTTGATGAGCAGCATCCGGACTGGCTCTATATCGCCAGCGGGGATTGGAAGAATAATTATCTGTGCCGTTCGAAGGACCGGGGGGAAACCTTTGAGTATTTTCCCATCCCGGCGGGAGTTCATGGGAATGCTTCCGGGAGGGGCACCGGCGAGCGGCTGGCAGTTGACCCGCATAATCCGGCCATACTTTATTTCGGTTCCCAATCGGAGGGGCTGTTGAGATCGGAGGACTACGGAGAGCATTGGTCAGCCTTGCCCCTGTGTCAGCAAGGGGGCCGGACTGAGCTGGATATCGCCTTTGTGTGGCTGGACCCCAGATCGGCCAGGAGAGACCGCTGTCAGACCATGGTGATCGCCGCCTCCGGTGAGGCGAATTCCCCGGGAGGAACGGTCCGGGGGCCCAGCCTGTACCTATCCGCAGACGGAGGAAGGACCTTCCGTGTGATGCCCGGGCAGCCGGAGAATACATGCTATGGCAGTTATCCCGGCTTTGTGGGGCAAAGAGCCTCCGCCGCAGGAAAATTCCTGTTTATCACCATGGCCTCGGTGGGATATTCCTGGAACGGGTGGAAGGGATATGCCTGTGATATGGGCGGCGCCCAATGGGGCTGTGTGCTCCGGTATGAATTGTCTGATACGGGAGAAGTCATGGATTATTCCTATATTACACCGGAGCTGGGAAATGGCTCCGGAATCAGCGGGGAGGCAGACGGAGTTAACCGAAGCACCGGCTTTGGAGGGATCTGTGCGGACCGGAATCTGCCGGGGCATATTATATGCTCCACCCAGTGCTGCAGCGTTGATGAGACCGTATTCTACTCCACTGATTACGGAGAGCACTGGACCACGGTCCTTCAAGGACTCAGAACAGGCCGTATGGATTATGAAGGGGCGCCCTATATGATGCCCGAATATAATAATCACAATAATCTGATCCACTGGCTGTCCGATATCAAGCTTGATCCTTTTGATTCAAACCGGGCTGTATTTAATACCGGTACGGGCATCTTCATGACAGAGAACTTACTTCAGTCCCGGGAAGAGAAAAGCGTAATTTGGAAACAGTGCTGCAAGGGGTTGGAGGAAACGGTCCATCTGAACGTCTACAGTCCCCCTTCCGGTGAAGTTAGATTGATTGATATCCTGGGAGATCTGGGGGGCTTTGCCTTCACCGATTTAACAAAGCCCGCAGGCAACTCCTTTGCGGACGAGGAGAATCACCGCTATATTACCTGTCTGAACGCGGATTATCCGGATCATGAGCCGGAGCGGGTCGTAGTGACCGCCAGGGGGAACTGGACGGGACACACCACCGGAGGATTGATTTTATCCAGGGATCAGTGCAGAACCTGGCAGAGGCTGCCGGACCCGAAGGGTATTTCGAACTATCTGGATAGCCTGGTTGATACCATACGAAGGCCGAATAACAATTCCGGCTGGGCAGCCATCTCCGCAGATACCCGGACGCTGGTCTGGTGTGTGGCCGACGGACAGCTCCTGCCCCTGGAGGCGGTGGTATATTCCAGGGATGAGGGGAGGAGCTGGAAGGTTCCAAGAATTTATGATTTTGAGGGTAAACCAGTAAATATTGAATTAGTAAATACCGATTTGAAAGATGCTGGATTAGTAAATACTGAATTAGAAAATGTTGATTTAGAAAACGCTGGTTCGATAAATGCCGGTTTGGTTGATGCTGGCTTGATTGACCCCAGCCTCATAAAGAGTTCCACCGGCGATGGTCAGCAAGAAGATAGAAACAGCCCGAAAGCGGAGGAGCTTTGCGGACTTACCTTTAAGGTAATGGCGGATCGGGTAGATCCTAATGTTTTCTATGGTTTTAGCTCGGACAGCAGAATGTATCTCAGCACGGACGGAGCAGAGAATTTTAAACAGATCGCAGTGCCGGAACATTTCCCTAAGCTGGAGCTGGGCGGTGTGGATAATATCATGCCGGCGGAAATACGGGTAGAATCCGGGCGCAGGGGAGTGGTCTGGATATCCACCGGAGCAGGCGGACTGTGGAAACTTTGTTTCCATACAGAGGAGGGATATGCTGGTTTCAACCGAATCACCCAGGAGGGGGACAGCGTCTTCCGCCAGGGAATGGGAATGGCGGCTCCCTCCAGCGAATATAAAACCATATATATAAACGGAAGCCTTAGTGGAGAGTACGGCTTCTACCGTTCCATGGATGAGGGGAGAAGCTGGCAGAGAATTAATACGGAACAACAGATGTACGGAGATATCCGAAGCATAGCGGGTGATCCCCGCACCTACGGAAGATTCTATATTGGAACAGGCTCCAGGGGAGTGTTATGGGGAGAACCTGTTCCGATACAGTAAATAATCAGGGAAAAGGAGGTAGTATAAATGAAGTATGAGGTACAGAATAACCGCTTGATTGCCAGAGAGGGAGAGCAGACGATTTGGATCGAGCCCTGGGGAGAGAATTCACTGCGCATCCGCATGACCAAAGAGGCCCATATGGATCAGAATGACTGGGCATTATTCGAGACGCCCCAAGCCTGCACACCGGTGATACGGATAGAGGAGACGGATGTAGCAGAGCCCTGGTACAGGAATGCGCCCCAGGAGCATATGCAGAAATTCACCGTTGCCAGCATTACCAACGGCAGAATAACCGCCAGCTTCAACATCGAAGGCTGGCTGTCCTTTGAAAATGAAAAAGGTGGGCTTTTGACAGCGGAATATTGGCGCAACCGGGCACGGATTGACCGGTACGCGGTTCCCATCTGGGTGGGAGCCAGGGAATTAAAGCCCATTGCAGGAACCTCGGATTACCGGCTGACGGCCCGGTTTGAGGCATTTGAGGATGAAAAAATCTACGGCATGGGCCAGTACCAGGAGGGCAACCTGAACAAAAAGGGAGCGGTTCTGGAGCTGGCACAGAGAAACAGCCAGGCCAGCGTTCCGTTTATGGTGTCCAGCCGCGGCTATGGGCTGCTCTGGAACAATCCGGCGGTGGGCAGTGTGGTCTTTGGAACCAATAAAACGGAATGGATCGCAGAAAATACGAAAAAACTGGATTATTGGATTACAGCCGGGGATACTCCTTCTGAGATCGTGGAGCAGTATGCCGGGGTGACGGGCAGGGTTCCCATGATGCCGGAATACGGGCTGGGCTTCTGGCAGTGCAAGTTAAGATACCGGAATCAGGAGGAGGTGCTCCGGGTAGCCAGGGAGCACAAGCGCCGGGGACTTCCCATGGATGTCATTGTGGTGGATTTCTTCCATTGGACCAGGCAGGGGGATTTCCGTTTTGATCCTGCGGACTGGCCCGATCCGGAAGGGATGGTGGCGGAGCTGAAGGAGCTGGGCATTGAATTAATGGTCTCCGTGTGGCCCACTATCGATGCCGCCAGTGAGAACAGGAAGGCTATGGAAGAGGAAGGAATGCTGGTGCGGACGGACCGGGGGATGGGAATTCATATGAACTGGATGGGGGAGACTGCTTTCTTTGATGCAACCAATCCGGCAGCCCGGCAATTCGTCTGGAACCGGTGCAAGGAGAACTATTTTGACAAGGGGATTCGGATCTTCTGGTTGGACGAGGCGGAACCGGAATACGGCCCCTATGATTTTGATATTTACCGCTACCATCTGGGGCCTGCACTGCAATGCAGCAATATCTATCCGGCGCTTTATTCCAAGGCCTATTATGACGGGATGAGAGCGGAGGGAATGGATAATCCGGTAAATCTGGTGCGCTGTGCCTGGGCAGGCAGTCAGCGTTACGGAGCCCTGGTCTGGTCAGGGGATGTGCATTCCTCCTTCCGCAGTATGCGGGAACAGCTTCAGGCCGGGCTCAATGTGGGGCTTGCCGGAATTCCATGGTGGACTACGGATATCGGAGGCTTCTTAGGCGGTGATATTACGGGTGCAGGCTTCCAGGAGCTGCTGGTGCGCTGGTTTGAATGGGCCGCCTTCTGCCCCGTCATGAGGCTGCACGGAGAAAGGCCGCCCTTCCATCCGCTGAAGGAAGAATTCCGCAACGGTGTGAGACAATTCTCCTCCGGCCAGGATAATGAGGTATGGAGCTATGGGGAGGATAAGCTGGCGATCTTCTCTGAGTATCTTTTCCTGAGGGAAAGGCTAAGACCTTATACCAGGAGACTGATGGAGGAAGCCCATGAGAAGGGAGCACCCCTGCTTCGGACTATGTTCTATGAATTCCCGGAGGATTCCCGGTGCTGGGAGCTGACGGACCAGTATATGTTCGGCCCGGATATTCTGGTGGCTCCGGTCATGGAAGAAGGAGTCAGGGAGCGGAGCGTGTACCTTCCGGCAGGCACTGTATGGATCAATGCATGCACCGGGGAGGAGCTGGAGGGCGGGAGATATGTAACCGCAGCAGCACCTCTGGAGAGAATTCCGGTATTCACCAGGCAGGGATTTGATATTCAGATTTATCCGGCTTCTTCAAAGTAGCTTATAGTAATTAACAATAGATGTTGCCGTCTTGCATGCCATAATTGTATTCGTTTGTTCGCTTATGGCATATGGAAGAGGCAGGATTATCTTATAGAAAGGCTCAGTTGATAAAAATCTTATATTTGCGAGGTTCTAAGTAGACTTTGAAACATTATCCTCATGCTGTGGATTCAAAAGGGCTGTTACACCAGCAGTTACAACTGCCGGTGAACAGCCCTTTTGTGGAACATAAGAGCGGCTCACACAGAGCGTGCCGCCCGTTGTTTCAATATAGACTCTAAGTATCAACCTTTTGATGCTGCAAAGCTTATTACAGCACCAGGGAAGGAGCGGAATATACGCGGGCCTTCATCTCGTTGTCCAGCATATATAAGCCCTTGGGATCACCGGCAAACAGGTCGAATTTCTTGACATTATCGTCGGCATTCTTCTCTTCCTCGCCCTGTTCCTTGATGAACCAGTCCAGGAACTGCATGGTGCGGAAATCCTTGCAGCGGGAGGCCGCCTCATAAATATTATTGATGGAGGCTGTTACAAACTGCTCATGCTCATAGGCAATGGCCAGGGGATCGCGGAAGCTGGCGTAGGTCTTATCCGGAGCAGCAATCTCAGCCAGCTTGACAACCTCTCCGTTATTCAGCAGATATTCACGGAAGAGAAGGGCGTGATCCCGTTCCTCCTGCATCTGAATGAAGAACCAGTTCTCAAAACCGTTGAGGCTCTGGTCGGCATAATAATTAGCCATGTCCATGTAAAGATAAGCGGAGTAAAACTCCTTCGTAATCTGTTCGTTTAATAATTGTACTACTTCCTTGTTCAGCATCTGATATTATCCTTTCTTCTGTCTGTTTTTTAAGTACGCGCTTTCATTATAGCATATCCGCAAAACAGCTGTGATATGCGGCACTTCGCAGCAGGATGCGCTCTTCTTTGGCCCGGTGCGAAATAATATCGGCAGATATTATGCCTCAATCATAATAACGGTTACAGGGCAGCCATCCTCAGCTTCCTTGGCGGAATCCTCGGCATCGGCGGGTACGGGAGTGGTGTAAACCTCTGCAAGACCATCGGCATCCATACGAAATACTTCGGGGCAGGTATCGGCACACAGACCGCATCCGATACATCCATTACGTTCAACAAATGCTTTCATGAAAATTCCTCCATTTCAATTCATTGTATATAATCGATGTTTTCATGAGCAAATGGGTGACCTGCTCATTACAGCCTTATTATACCATATTTGTATTGAATTGTAATGGATAATTTATTATTTCTGTTACTAATTAATAACTTCCCCGCACCAGTTTATCGCATTAATCAGAAGCTGCCGGAAAGCCTCCTGCTGCCACACACCCAAGGTATGGCCGGGGGTCAACACACACAGGCGGCCCTTGCCGAGGCTTCTGGTGTAACCGCCGACCTGTTCGCCGCCGGTTTCTGAATAAGTCTTTAAGAAAACATCGGCGTCCGGCGCGGTTACTTTAATGTTATAATGTTCATCCCGTATGGTAAAATCCTTTATGTTTTCCGTAATAGGATGGCTGGAGGTTGCCTTCACCTCCACCGTACAGCGGGGAGGATGGCCCACAAAGTAATTTCCCACGAAATCCGTATAGGCTTCTCCTTCCTTGGAGGTATTGCCGGAATGCAGGGAGAGGAAGCCTCCCCCGTTTCTGACATACTCTTCAAATTCACGGGGACAGACCTCGGTCACCCCTTCCTCGAACCAGGGATTCGTGTTGGAGGAGTTCACTGCATTTCCCTTACAGCACACAATCACAGGGTATTTTGCAAGCAGCTCCGGTGTCAGTATATCCTTGGCGGTCTTAATTACCGTAAAGTGAAACAGGTGCTCAAGAGGCTTTATTCCCAGCTCTATAATCTCAGCCGGATGCCAATGGTCGTCACATAGCAGTAGAACATCTTTCATTTTTATCACTCCTCGGAATTCTTTCTTATTTAAATACCTGTAATGGGAAGGAAGGATCAAAATCAAGCTCCAGGTGCCCGGTATGGCACTCCGCATCGATCAGCAAACGCTCCCGGTGCTCCTCGTCATAAGACGGCCAATGGGGTACGATGCCGCCATTGGGATTGCCGGTCTCGACAAAATTGAGGATGGCATCCCGGAACAGCTGATCCACAAGCTTAGTAACCTCCGGATTTGTCTTGAATTTCTGGGGCAGGGTCCTTCCGAAGAGGGCTTCATTATCGGAGGAATGGCCTGCGATATCACCGCCGCTGTAATCCCAGCGGTAGAGCCACAGGGGAAGCTTCTGCTGTGTTAACAGTGAGGCAGTGCGAAGGTAAGCCTGGGCATAGGTGTAATTGGTAACGGCAGAGCCGTAAGCCTCCGGGTATTCTGCCTCGCTTCTGAGCCGGTCATAGCATTCCATAACCCGTTCGGCATTATCGCCGAATTTCCAGCGGAGCTTTTTCATGACCTCCTCCCTGCCGATATCCGTCCCGTCGGAGCCCGGAGGAAAGAACAATTCTTCCTTCGTGTGCCCCATAATGACGGGCACTCTGGCAATATCACCGCTTCTTACCGCCGCCTCCACATCCAGGGGCAGCACGATGCCGTCTGCGGTGGGGCCATAGCTTTCTACCTTAAAGTATACCTGGTTGGCCCGTTCCTGTGCCTTCACGATATCCTCTGCCGGTAAGGTCAGCAGCTTTGCCGCGTCCTCCTCCCTAAGCTCCAGGGCATGAAGGAAATTCTTCGTCAGCTTTATCTCGGTCTGGATGCTCTTGATGGACTGCAGCCCTCCGCTCATGGCCACGGCGCCGTGAAACAGGTTCCTTGCCTCGGGAGCTGCCAATAGGTTGATCACCGATTTAGCGCCGGCGGATTGTCCCACGATGGTCACACGGTCCGGATCACCGCCAAAATATGCGATGTTCTTCTGCACCCACTTCAATGCCAGAATCAGATCCATCAGGCCCAGATTGCCGGAAGAAGCATATTTGCCGCCCAGCAGATGGCCCAGATATAAATAGCCCAGGGCGCCGACCCGGTAATTAGGCGCCACCACAACCATGTCCCGGCCGGGCAGCAGCCGGTATCCCTCGCTTCCCAGCTCTGAATTGGAGCCCTCTATATGACCGCCGCCATAGATGTTAAATAAAACCGGACGTTTTTTGTCATCGATATTCGGGGTCCATACATTAAGATTGAGGCAGTCCTCGCCGTATACCGCCAGATGACGGTCCAGGCACCAGGGAGGGGGCATTTGTACGGGACGGGGGCCGTAACAGGTACAGTCCAGGGCTCCGAACCAGTCCTCACAGGGCTCGGGAGGCTGAAAGCGCAGCTCTGCCAGGGGAGGCTTTGCATAAGGGATACCCTTGAAGGAAATGCATCCATGTTCCCGCATTCCCCGTATAATTCCATTTGATATTCTGAGATCCATAATAAATATGCTCCTTTTCGTATGATCACCTGCCGGATGAAATGAATCCATTTGCTTCGATGATAAACGAATTGCAGCGGCAAGTATAATATATTTTAGGTTATGGAACTCATATCCTGGGCGTTATGCTTGTGAAGGTGTTCATAGAAGAAATCGATACAATGCTGCTTAAAAAGCATACAGGCATTGTTCATATTCTTCCCCCTTCTCCAGGCCAGATTCACGGTTCGTGATGCATAGGGCTCACGGATGCGGACGAGCTTTATCTTCTGTTCATCGATCCTGCGGTGGGTCTCGGCGGGAATGAGGGAGACACCGGCGCCTGCCTCGATCATGGTAAATAAGGTGTTGATGCCGTCACTCTCAAAGATGATTCTGGGGGCAAAGCCCGCCATATAGCACAGGCTGTCCGTCAATACCCGGAGACTGGGGCCGTGGGAAAAGGCAATAAAATTACAGTCGGCGGCATCCGAGAGTTGGATCTCGTCCTTACCGGCAAGAGGATGGGAGGCAGGTACGGCCAGAACAATCTCCTCCGTAAGGAGGGGATAGACCTCCAGATTGGTATAATCCATAGGGGTCGCCGATATGGAGAAATTATATTCATCCGAATACCGCAGATCATAGCTTGTCTGCTGGTATAGATTGATTCTGATCTGGGGATAGGAGGAGACAAAGCCTGCCAGCATGCCAGGAACAAGGGAGGAGGCGGCAAGGACGAAGAGCTTGATATCACCGCTGGGCTTAGCCGAGGTATCCAGCAACTCGTTCCGGGCGCTGTCGATGAGATCCAGACCGTCCCGGATCTTTTCGTAGAACAGCTTTCCCTGGGAATTTAGATAGATATGCCTGCCCAGGCGGTCAAATAAAGGGACTCCCACCTCCCGTTCCAGATTAATGATGGTCTTGCTCAGGGAGGGCTGTGAAATATTCAGGCTCTGGGCGGCATTTGTAATATTCTCCATCTGCGCCACGGTACAAAAATATCTTAATTGCAATAATTCCATAGGGTTACCTGCATGCTTGCACATGTCCTTTGCGGGTTTTTATGATAGTACAATAATCCATCTTTATCTAATAGACTAAAAGATGATTTATCAAAAGTCAATCTTATTTCAGAAATTAAGCACGGCAATAGAAACGATAATCTATAATATAAGCAATATAGCGTAGAAAAAACAGATAACCTATGGGATATGAATTCCATAGATAAATATGTATTAGACCGGATACGGATTTTTGTTTAATATACAAAGGAGGTTCACTAAAGGGACTACTGGATATTATATATTGCAGAAGGAGAGCTTTCATGAGTTATGCTAAAGAAAAGCAATATGTTCGGAGGCCGGACAATGTATTTATCACTTTTATTATTATTTATCTCTTCTTTATGTCGGCAAGAGCGCTGTTCAATCCCTTTATCACCGTCTATCTCCAGGAAAAGGCCTTGGGGCGGAAGAAATCGGCCTGGTTATGGGAACGAATTCTCTGGTATTAATTCTTGCCCAGCCATTCTGGGGAATTATATCCGATAAGCTTCGTTCTGTGAAGCTGACCCTGGTAATATGCATGCTTTTGCAGGGGATTATGGCTCTTTCCCTAAGATATTGCAATGCTTTCCTTATGATCTCCGCCCTTTTCTTTTCACGGGTTAAAACCAATGCGCAGGCGGAAAAAGCGGTGCCCTTCCGGGAGCTTCATCTGGAAAGAGTATTTAAGGATACGGGCTTTCTTTTGTTCCTGCCGGTTATTTTCCTCATGCAGCTTCCCCATAGGGCGGCATATACTTTCTGTTATGAAGTGACCTCTTGTCAAGTGTTAATTTCAAGAAATCACTCTTTTTCTTTATTTCTTATTGTTCCAATGCCTGGAGCATATGGATAGAGCCTCAGATTTAACAGTTCCCGGCCTTGGC
>JAEWYQ010000035.1 GCA_023395555.1 Bacillota bacterium | reverse complement strand
ACCATACCGCATTCGGCACCTTAAAATCCTTTCCCTTTCTCTCCGTATATATCAGGATACCCATGCATAATAAGACAATGCTTCCGATCAAAGCTACAAAGGCTCTGTCATCAAGGTAATTGCCTATCACTGCTCCCAGCACCAATCCCACGAGGGCCCAGGGTAAGGGTGTGATTACATTTTTCCAGTCCACGCTGCGCCGGTAATACCAAATGGCAAATAAATCTCCGATTAACAGCATGGGAAGTATCATTCCGGTCGAATCCTTCCCGCCAAAGACACCTGCCAGCAACGGAATCGTAAGCATAACCGTCCCGCCGATTCCGGTCTTTGAAAAGCCTACCAACAGCGCCGCAACAATCACTGCCATCCATTGCATGGGGCTTAAAGCCTGTAGCTGTAAAAAAGAATTCATGCTAATACCTCATGGCTTCCGGTCCCCAGATGCAGGGCATCTACAAATTCACCTTCCGTTGTACAGAGAAGATAATCCGTCTTGGTTGCTCCTCCATCTACTCCGATAATATATTTTGCTTTCATAGGATATCCCCCTTATGTATCATATGGTTAAGCGTCAAAAGCACCTTTTGACGCTTTAATCATCATATATTTAAACAATTAAAATTACTGTCGATCCTGGTTATAATCTGAAGCAGCACCTCCTTCTCTTCTTCCGTAACGCTTTGATAGAAGATCTTTTTCACCTTTTCAGATATTTGGTCAAATACCGGCTGTAATTCTCTTCCTGTCGATGTAAGACTGGCATATACAATTCTTGCATCCATGTAATCCCGTTCCTTTTTTACATACCCCTGAGAGATCAGCTTATTGACCAGTGCGGTGACCGTTGATTTATCCTTGGCAATCTGATCCGCAACCTCTGCCATTGTCATCCGTTCCTTTTGAAAAAGGGCCAGGAGAACATCTCCATGGGATGCCACGATACCTTTTATTCCGTTTTGGGAAAGCTCAGCAAGCATGACTCCGTTGGCCTTCTGCTTTATTCTCGCCATTAACGATATTGCGTCTTGTGTATTCATACTGTATCATAATCTGGCTGTAAACCCATGTCAGACTATTATTTTCACCCGCCTTCCTCTAAGTCCCACTTCTGTCCGCCTTCTTGCACCATCATGATCTCTGCTCCATTCAAATACATGGCCCTCTCATGCAGGAACTGCTGAATAATCTCCGGCTTGTCCCAAAAATGCATTGGAAATGCATATCTTACCCTGGCGGTATCCAGCAGCTTCTGAAGCCCCAGATAATACCACTCCTCCTGGCGCGGATCCAGCGGAACAAAGGCAACATCAATAGAAATGTCCTGTAATTCCTTCATCTCCCTCTCAAACATTGCCGTCATATTATTATTGCTCTGTTTGGTCTCGCCCTTCCAGATCCAATGATTCAGATCGCCCGCATGATAAACGCTCTTCCCCTGGTACGATAACAGAAAAGCCACTCCGCTGTCTGTCGATTTCAGAGTTTTTAATAAAATCTGCTGCCCCTGCCCATCCTCGAACTGATATTGAGTATGTGGTTTCACCATCAATATCCTGTCCTGCTCCCGATATTCCTTGGGAAGTCTGATATCGTTAGATAATATGTATTCCACATTAGGGTATCGCTCCGCCAATAAAAGAATCTCCGGGTTAAAATGATCCGCATGCTTATGGCTGGAGAAAACAAAAATTCTTTTTTCCGGCCTCAGTACCGGAATAGGGCCTGTGTAGTAGTCAAAAATCCAATAGCAGTTCTTCCATTCCATCAAAAAACCGCTATGGCCAATATATTCAATCTTAATCTTCATATAACGCCCCACCTTCCTCTTACAAACCGTGTTACTTCTGATGAAATATTATTATACTAAATTTCCTCCTTTTTGTATAGGGTTGCGCAAAAACGGATTGACATGATGCATTGGACGCATTGCATGAGCATAAATAAATCAAAGGCTGTTACCCGAATCATGTAATATGGTTATCCCGGTAACAGCCCTTCCTATAGTATCCAATATATTATTCTACACTCTTCAATGCCTCCACCATATTAATTCTGTCCAATATCCGATTAGTGATAAGATTTACTATAATGGCAAAGCAAAACGATACTACCGCGGCAAACAAATAGCTTCCCGGCTGTATCATCAGCTCAAACTGAAAGGACGGCATCTTCAGGGCAGCCAGAAGCAGACCGCTGAGCAAATGCCCCAAAGGTAACCCCGCCAGAATTCCAATTAAAGTAAGCAGCAGGGTCTCCTTATTCGCATAGGAATGAACCTCTCGGTCAAAAAACCCCAGAACCTTTATTGTAGCCAGCTCCCGCACCCTCTCGGATATATTCGTGCTGGACAAGGTAAATAATACAACAAAGGCAAGGCCCGCGGCTAATACAATTAATATAAGAATAACCGCGTTGAGTATAACAAAATTGCTGGAAAACTCCTCTCTCAGCTTCTGAACGCTGATGGAAGACAGAACATATTCTTCTCCCCGCAAATGATCGGCATAAGCCACCTGATTCTCCACCTCTTCTGTAAAATGCGCATATACAGCATTCGGCTCATATTCACCGAACAAGGTATCATAAAGTGCCTGGGATATAAAAACACTGTTGCCCAAATAGTTATCCACCACATCCCCAATTACAGCCACGCTCCGGTCTAATTGAAGATTTTGCAGAGTAACAGCATCTCCGCGTTTCAATTTCAAGTGCTCTGCAGCATTTTTGGTAATGAGTACACCACTGTCATTTAACTCCGCAAGGCTTCCTTCCCCCGTTGGCATGAAGATATACGATTCCAGAGAAGCTCCGGCAGGAACCACCACCATCTGCATGCTTCCGGAATCTCCTGCCGAATTGAAGACCTTGACACTTCCCAGCTGCACGGACAGAAAATCTGCAATCTTCTCATCCCTGCTGAAATGCTTTTCCAGCTTATCATAATCCTCTGCTTCGGACACTGCCAGAAGATCATAACGGTAGATATTTTCATATTGTTTCGGCATCATATCAGTCACGGAATCACGAATGGCAAACCCGGTCAATACCAGGGCGGTGCAACCCGCAATTCCGGTCACTGTCATGAACAATCTCTTTTTATAGCGGAAAAGATTGCGTGCAGTAACCTTGTTCAAGAACTTGAGCCGATTCCAGATTCCCGGAACATACTCCAGCAATATACGGGAGCCTATGCCGGGAGCCTTCGGCCGCATCAGCAAAGCCGGCGTCTGTCTCAGTTCATATCGGCAGGTAAGGGCTGTTGCCAGGACAATACCGGCCATGAACAGGAGAGTTCCTGCCGCACTGTAGAAAACGTCAAATTCCAGGGTCGTGCCGGGAATAATATAAATCGATCTCAGGATGGCAATCAACGCTTTGGGCAGAACCAGAAAGCCCAGAAGATTCCCGAGAATACTGCCGGCAGCCGAAGCCAGAAATGAGTACAGGATATACTTTTGTCCAATGGCTCTATTCCCATATCCCAGCGCCTTATATGTGCCGATCAGTCCCCGTTCCTCCTCTACCATCCGGGTCATTGTGGTAAGACAAATAAGAACCGCCACCACAAGGAACAGCACAGGAAATGCTCTTCCAATTGCTTCCACAGAAGACAGATCGCTATCCAGGCTGGAATAGCTGTCTATTGATGTACGGTCCTGAACGTACCACTGTGCCATATCAATCTCTTTTAATTCATTATAGGCATCCGCCAGCTTTCCTTCCGCTTCCGCTTTTTTATCCTGATATTTTATTTCATTTTCTATCAGCTCTGCTTCACCGTCCGACAACTCCTTCTTACCATCGGACAACTCCTGCCATCCGTCCCTTAGCTGCTGCAGAGCCTTTGTTTCTTCACTGCCCAGCTTTTTCTCATTCTTAGCGATCTCAGCCCAGCCCTCAGTTATCTTCTTCCGGTTTTCCTTAATCTCCTGCTGCGCTTTCTCAAGCTGTTCTTCATTAATAGTCAGTTCCTTCTCCGCATCCGTAAGCTGCTGCAATGCTGCGGATTTTTGCTCTTCATAGGAAGCCCTCTGTGCTTCCAGCGCTTGCCGTCCTCCTTCTATCATGCCAAGTCCCAGTCCTGACTGAATAATATCCTGAACCAGCTGGGAGGCATCTGCATCCGGCGGCAGCTTTTCCAGTGCCGGCAGAACCGCTGTCAACGCAGCTGCAAGGGTATTTTGCTCCTCCGTCACAGCCAGGGCAATCCGGGCAGGGTCGGGAGTCTTCCCGGTATCGTCATCTCCTTCTGCACCGCTTGAACCGGTAGTATCCTCCTCATCCGAATTGCCGGTCATACTCTGCCGGAAGGTCTCTTCGGCTGAAGCTGATACCAGGTCATTCCACTCCATCTCCGGCCACTGCTGGCCAAAGGGAAGCTTCAACTGTTCTATTGCCGGTAAGAGCTGATTACGGGAAGCTTCCAGTTCTGAATTCTTTCTGTCAAACTGCCCTTCTGCCTGGAGAAATTCCTTCTCTGCCTTCCTGCGTTCCTCGCCAAGCTGAGTCTTCCCTTCCTCCAGCTTTTGCCGATTTTCCTTCAGATCGGATTCTCCTTCTGTCAGCTTCGTTTCCGACGCACGAAGCTTCCTCTTGCCGTCCTCCAGCTTGGATCGGGCATCAGCCAGCTTTTTCAGAGCATCTTTTTCTTCCTGGCTCAGCCGGGTCTCTCCGTCTGCAAGCTCCTGCTTCGCATCTTCCATCTTCGTCCATGCGTCCGCAAATTGCTGTTCGGCCTCTGCGAAATTATCCTTCATTACCCTTTCTGCATCCGTGATTTTATCCAGGGCTTCATCCATTACGGCATCATAACGGGCCTTTTGACGCTGATCCATGATTTCCGACTCTATCGTATGAATGGCAGACTGAACCGCAACGGCGTATTCCTTGGAGTAACAGTCCAATCCGGCCATGCCGTTAAGCGTAAGGTATACTGCTGTATAGATACTGCTGTCCGCGGCTTCAGGAGTAACATAGAAGGAATAATCTGTTGCCCCGGCGGAGCGGAAAGCCATACTGCCCTTATTATTGGCAATATCCATGGGGCCGACCACAACTCCTGTTATAATATATTGTGTGTTTTTAAAGGCAGGAGCTTCTGCATTCCAGTCCACCGAATTAAAATCCGTATCTTCCTCTGTATCGTCACCTTCTCCTGTTATATCATCCGTTTTTGTACCACCATTTCCTTCTATACTGCCATCTCCCGCTATTTCGCCGTCTTTTGCTGCCCCATCGCTTTTTCCTGTCTCATCCTCTTCTTTCCCTGCAGTATCCGTTTTGCCCTCGTCCGGCATATCTTCTTTCATTGTCAGGCTGTCCCCTATGCTTTTTCCTGTCTCATCCAGATACTTCTGAGTGACGGCTATTTCATCCGCATTCTGCGGAAGACTCCCTTGAATCAGATAGGGCATATTCATTCCTTTGAAACTGAGGGTTACCATCTCGGCGCTCTTACGGGTAACGCCGTCCTCTAGCATGGTATATACCGTCTCACTGTAGGCCCCGTCGGCGGTCTCCACACCGGATATCCTTTGCAGCGCTTCCACATCCTCCTCGGTAAGTCCCAGGGTGGACAAAACCCGGATATCAAAAAGCCCCTGCCGGTCATAGAACCGGTCAGCGGCCAGATACATATCCCTGCAGGCAGCGTTAATACCCAGAAAGGCGGTCAAACCCAATGCGGTAATTGACATCAGGGCAATAAAGCGTTTGCCGTTTTTTCTTACCGTTCGTAATACATCCTTAATGTAAGCATTCATCATATCATCACCATTCAATTTCTGAGATAGGCATTGGATTGGTGTTCTGGGTGATATCCCTTACCTTTCCGCTTTTAAAACGTATCACCCTGTCTGCCATAGGAGCCAGGGCAGAATTATGAGTGATAATCAACACCGTGATTTTATCACGGCGGCAGGTATCCTGCAAAAGCTGCAGGATTTGCTTCCCTGTATTATAATCCAACGCTCCGGTAGGTTCGTCACACAGCAGCAGCTTGGGATTCTTGGCAATGGCCCGCGCAATGGAGACCCTTTGCTGCTCTCCGCCGGAAAGCTGTGCGGGGAAATTCCCCATACGTTCTCCCAGTCCGACCTTCCCAAGGGTCTCGGCTGCATTGAGGGAATTGCTCCGAATCTGGGCAGCCAGTTCCACATTCTCCAGAGCCGTCAGATTAGGCACCAGATTATAGAACTGGAAGACAAAACCTATATCCTCCCGGCGGTAGCTGACAAGCTGTTTTGCATTAAATCCGCTTATGTCCCTTCCGTCCACGATAATCTCTCCGGAGGTAGCTGTGTCCATTCCTCCCAGAATATTGAGGGCGGTTGTCTTACCCGCGCCGGAGGAACCCAGGATGATGGCAATCTCCCCCTTTTCCACATTAAAACTGGCATCATCCAGCGCCCTGATGGCTGCCCCTCCGGTATGATACTCTTTAATAACATGATTGAATTCAATATATGACATTCCAAACGTTCCTATCTTTCTCAAATTTATTATATTCAGTATTACAGGAAGAAAATGCGCGTTCCTGTAATCGGGATAGACGGCGCAAAAGCAGCGCCTTTTATCAACACTGTGTTGATTATAAATCTATCACTTGTGTATTCTACAATGTAGTATTATAATTGCAATAACCGAATAAAGCAACCCACAGCATTAGAAATATTGCCCGATACTCAACACAGTATTAATTATTGTCGGATGTTAATAAAAATTTTATGATTACAGCGTCGCAAGTGCTGCTTTCATATTATCAAGGGAGAAAATTATGGATCGAAAGAAGGAAGACCGGAGAATTCGCATTACAAAGCTGGCCATACGAGAGAGCCTGATCGAGCTGATGCAGGATCAGCCCATCTCAAAAATTTCGGTGAAAATGTTATGTGAAGCGGCAGATATCAACCGAAGTACTTTTTATGCACATTACAGGGACCAATATGATTTATTGAAAGCGATCCAGCAGGAAATCATCGCCGATGTCAAAGCGCAGGTCTTTTCCGCCCAGTTCGCGGAAGCCTCGGACAGCTCCATTTCCGTCCTGGTGCAGGTTCTTGAATACGGAAAAGCCAATGCCGCTCTTTTAAAGGTGCTGCTCAGCGAAAATGGGGATACCTCTTTTCAATACGAGCTGATGCAGCTGGCGCAGGAAAAGCTTGTCGAGGAATTTCAGGGAGAACGCTCCCTTCCTCCCCGCACAATACAGTATCTGAAACGGTTTGCGCTGGATGGCCTCTTAAGTATTATGCGGCACTGGCTGGATGAGAATTGTGCTGATGATCCGCAAATGCTTGCCAGCTTAATGGTAAGGCTGATTGTATACGGAACCAATGGACTTCATTCCAAATAATTATCATTACTGAAATACAGTCCCTCCTGTTCCTGCTAAAAATCACTGTTGAAATCCGAAGATTTTTGCAGGCCCCTTACCGGACTGTAATTCGTGATGGAATTGCCGCTCAGATAAAGCTCCTTCAAATTCTTCAGATTCTTCAGTTCCGTTACGCTGGTAATCTTATTGTCCTTCAAATATAGCTTCTCCAACCCTGTCAGCTTACCCAGAGGTTTCAGGCTGCTGATTTTATTGCCGTTCAGAGACAGCAGCTTCAGATTGCTCAGAGCAGAGAGCGGCGTAATATCACTAATGGTGTTTCTCTGTAAATACAGGCTGTTCAACCCCGTCAAACCAGCCAGGGATTTAATATCCGTGATCTTATTATTATCCAGGGCCAGCAAGCGCAGACTTTTCAGCTTCTTAACCGCATCCGTCTTTTTGATGGAATTCCCCCCTAATTCTAACACCTCCAGTTTGGCGAGCTTACCCACCGGGGTGATATCCGTGATCTTATTCTCTCTCAGATACAATTCCTTCAACCCGGTCAAAGAGGCCAGCGGGGATATATCGGCAAGGCCATTGCCGTTCAGGGACAACACCTCCAGTTTTTTCATTTTCTTCAACGGACTGATATCCGATATGCTGTTGCGCTGGAGATAGAGAACCCGAAGCTTCGTCAGGCTCTCCAGCCCGGCAATGCTCTTGATCCCCAGCTGCTGCGCATCCAGATATTCCAGGTTGGGCAGATTTTTCAAATCCTTCAGATTTTTTACCCCCTGGGGAAGCTTCAGCCGGAAGATGGACTGCAGCTCGGCTGCCGTTAATTTGCCTGCCGCCTTACCCAGCTTATTTCTGACCGCCTGCTCCACTCCCGCGTCTGCGATGGTGATATACTTCTTCTTGGACTGCCCGGCATAATCAGACATTTGCTCCTGAATCGCCGTCCATACATCCAGATGGTATTTCTTCCCGGAGGCATCCGTATAATCCGGCACATTGCCAAGGCTCCAGAGTGAGATTCCTCCCAGTCCGTAAGTCTTTGCCAGCTCTATCTTGGCACGGATGCTGTTGCTGTCTTCATAAAGAATAATATTCCAAAACCGGTCAGAGCTGTTATAGTATTGCAGATACGGCGTCTGTAATTCATTATTGTAGCCATAGGTAATATTCTTACCCTTACCGTCCGTATTATCAACACGGGCCTTAATAGACTGATACAGGGGAGTTAATCTTCCCCCATGGCTCAAAGCGGCATTGTCCAGCGTATGAAAGCCCTGCTCTCCTGTTACCTCAAACTGCCATTGGGCACTGTCAAATACAAGCTGCAGCCATACCCTGGATAAATCAGAGGAGGAGGCTGCCGCACTCTGCAGCTCATTCAGCGCCTGCCTTACCGCACCTATGGGTGCCATGCTGCTGATAGGCTCCAGGGCATTGTAACCGGTATACTGAAGAACCTGGCCCTTCTCCAGCTTCCCCGTCGGCTCATAATCGTGAGCCATGAGAATTACCCTGTCTGCAATCCCTAAAATGGATGCATAATTATAGCCATCATAATAAAGTCCGGGATTCACCGCTACATACAGGCTTTTCCCCGCGTCCGCCATCTGCTGCTTCAGCTCGGTCAAAAATTGGATAAAATAATAGCTGATCCGCTTTCCTTCATATTCCAATACTTTCTTATCGCTGGAGGTATCGCGCAAGCCTTCAAAATCTATGACAACCCCATCATAATAGATTGCCTTCCCCGGAAGGATCTCCGCTTGCAGGTGTTTCACAATCGCCTGAATCATGATGCTGCGCTGCTCTGCATAAGGAAGCACCTTCGTACAATCGCTTCCATCCATATAAATATTTAATTGTATCCTCTTCCCTTTGCCTGCCGCATATTCCACCGGCTTATGGAAATCCGTAGGATAGTAAAAACCCCAATTGTCATTGAGGCCCTTCTGGGTATTGACCAGCTCCGGAGCCTCGGCATCCATCCGGCTCCAGGCAAAGCTCAAGGTATCCACATCGTCAATATATTTCTTCATCTGCTCGGAGAATACCGCATTCGCCGGATAAAAGGCATGCAGCACGCCCTGATTTCCTTCCGCGGCCAAAACAGACACCGGTTTCCCGTGGCAGAGAAAGACCGCGGCAAAACAGACCGCCAATATCATAAAACTAAAATGCCCTAATCGACTTGCTTCTTTCAATATTTTTCTCGTTTTCATTCTTTCTTCCCTCCTTAACCGGATTTTAAATGTATTTTTTGGCAATTCTGTGTCTAAAAAAACTTATATTTAAAATTTTGTTATAAATTTTAAAATGTGCTATTCCATTTTGTATAGAAATAATGTATAATGGCAACATATTATATCAAGAAAGTGTGGTGATTTTCCACAAAGCAAATATGCGGGCGTATGATCATACTATTCATCATGCCCATTATTATTTTTATTTTGAATTAGATTGATTAATCAAACTATTGCAGAATTCTTCTGCATTGGATTAACCGATCTTCTCGCATGCATGCAATTATAATATTGCATAGAACAGAATGGAAAGGAATTTTTAATCTATGAGTGCTAAGAGAGTAGAAAGAGCAAACACATCACCCCTATTTCAACTGAATGGGAAACCCGGCTGGGGGGTATCCGTCCCCCAGGCATTACAGCATGTACTTGCCATGCTGGTGGGTAATATCACTCCTCCTATTCTGATTGCCCAACAACTGAATCTCACCAATGAGGAAAGAGTTCTCTTAATGCAGGCCGCGATGATTATCGGCGGTATTACCACCTTGGTACAGCTGTTCCCGATTTTCGGCTTCGGCATGGGTCTGCCCAATGTTATGGGCGTTGCTTTTGCCTATATGCCCATTTTAACTGCAATCGGTGCCAGTTACGGCATCCGTGCCATCTTCGGAGCCCAGCTGGTCGGCGCTTTTGCCTCCATCTTTATTGGCTTGGGGATCGGTAAGATCCGGAAATTCTTCCCTCCCATCGTAAGCGGCACCGTAGTATTAAGTATCGGTCTCTCCCTGTATAGTACTGCTGTGACTTACATGGCCGGCGGAAGTGCCGGCGCCGAGGACTTCGGAAACTATAAGTACTGGGTCATTGCCCTGGTTGTTCTTGCCGTAACACTTGCCTGCAATTTCTTTGGCAAGGGCTATATCAAGGTGTCCGGCATGTTGATCGGTATTATTGTAGGATATGTGATCGCCTATTTCTGGGGCGGCATGATTAACTTTAATAATATTGCTGATGCTGACTGGGTTGCTCTTCCCAATATCCTGTACTGGAAGCCGGAGTTTCATCTTTCCGCAATCCTCGCTATGATTATCATGTATATCGTACAAGCAGTTCAGACCATCGGCGACGTATCCTCCACTGCAATCGGTGCCTTCAACCGGGAAGCTACCGATAAGGAGATCGGCGGCGCTATCATGGGCCAGGGCATCTGCGGTATGCTGGGTGCCTGCATTGCCGGCCTCCCCACCGATCCCTACAGCCAGAATGTTGGTTTGATCGTGACTACCAAGGTTGTTGCCAAGAGAGTATTTGTAATTGTCAGCGGCATCATGATTGTAGCCGGTCTTTGTCCCAAGTTTGGCGCTGTGATGACTACCATCCCTTATGCGGTTCTGGGCGGCGCGACAGTTACTGTATTTGCTGCCATTACCATGTCCGGTATCCAGTTAATCAGCCAGCAGCCCCTGAACTACCGCAATAAGATGATTGTTGGTATTGCACTGGCCCTTGGCGTAGGTATCAGTATGGTATCCAAGTCTCTCCAGTTTGCATCGGAAGATATTCAGAATATCATTGGCAAGTCCCCTATCGTTGTATCCTTCCTGGTATCCTTTGTTTTGAACATTATTGTTCCCAAGGATGATTCTGCGGAAGTAGATTAATAATATTACTTATCTGAATTCAAAAACCAGCAGAATTGTGGTACAGGCTCTTAAGGCCGGCCCGCAATTCTGCTGGTTTTCTATAAGCAAAATGTAAAAAACAATGAATTGAAGTAGCTTCTCAGCATCGGACATTCCTGCGCTTAAACCCCAGCTTTCCTTTCTCCGCTTCCCTCTGAATAGCGGCTTCGGCCAGATTAACCGCAAGCTTTGTCTTTCCCCGGTATATCGTTACCTCCCCTATCTCTTTGGCAATCTTTTTTGCTTCGTCATGCAGAGGTAAATAGGATACCCCAACCGCAATCACAAAATTATTCATGGCATACTTTGTCCTGTCCGGCTGGCTGTGAATAGTCTGTCCTGCCCGGATCAGCAGCTCCAGAAGATGCTCACGGTCAAATTCGTTGTCCTTTCGGGTACCCAGAAGCCATTCATAACAGCTCCACCCCGCCGACATAACCAGCTCCTTCCCGCTGTCAATCCACCGGTCCGATACGGAAAAAGCAATCCTTGTCTCAGCGAGGGTCACGGCTACGATATAATCTGAAATCATATAAAAATATGCTCCGGCAATCCACCGTTCAAAATCTTCCTCTGTCATTTTATCCGGTTCGGCAATCATGCCGGCCAGATACATCGCATCATAATTTCCCGTGGCATAGAGCCGTTCCGCCATGGACTGGTTAAATCTCAACTGCTTAAACAGGGGTTTCATAGCGCTTATGCTTACTCCAAAGACAGGCTCTTTTGCACCGTTCCCCATGTATAGCTTCTTCGTCCGCTCTGACCCAAGGGCTTGAAGCTGATTCATGACTTCCTGTAACTCCATTCTGCTACCTCCTTACTGATTTTCCCCAGTAGTTCTTCTACTCTGATTGATCCAGCTCATTTCTGATTTCTTCGGTGAACCGGTCGCTGAGATAAGCCCGTCCCGTCCGGGGCCTGTCCAGGTATTCTCTTCTGATCTGATCCCCGATCCGTTTGACCTCTTCCTTCAGCTCCGCGGCAGACATCCTCAATGCTCCCTTCCCCAATATGATCATCTGTTCCAGGGCATCCGAGGTTGCAACCGTCACATGGTGCTTACCCGCAATTTCATGGGTCACCCTTTCTATATACTGGTCCGCTGTCTCAGCTTCCTTTGTATATACCACATGAATATTGTGATATGCCAGAACCTCACCAATTCCGCCCTTTACCTTATAGGCGTCGAAGACCAGAATCAGGATGCAATTTTTAAAGCCCTGATAATTACAGAGAATATCCATCAGTTTATTTCTCGCGGCGTCCATATTATCTTTCGCCAGCTCACTCAGTTCCTCCCAGGAGAAGATGATATTATAACCGTCTACCAGCAGATATTCTTTCGCCGACATTTTATCAGACAGGGCGGCCTGCTGTATTCCGCCGTTCCCCTTCGCCGGAGTACCAGCTGGGCCGGAACTGTCCTTTTGCTTCTGCGGGGAAGTACTCTGATTTCTTCTCTCCGCTCCAAGACGTCCCTTGGAGGGGTCCAGCCGCTGCTTAATCGGTCCGAATGTCCGGACAAAGATCTCCTCCAGCTCTTTATCCTGCTGCAGGGATATCTCATAATGAGCACGCTTCCTGATAGCAGCTGTTTCAGCCTGTCCGGCTTCTGCCTCCTGCTTTTCCGAAACAGACCTTAAGCCGGCCCCTTCCAGATGCATGAAATCCTCCACCCTGTCCCACGCAACCGTAAAGCCTGCACCGTGGGCACAGAACACAGAGCCGGTAGGGTTGTCCAGATCCCGTTCACTGTCATAGCCGATGGTGCGGATTACTTCTTCCTGGTTATGACAGGGCTCATACCCTTTCAAGGTGCAAAAAAGCCTTCCCCGTCCCCTGGTATAGGCTGTCACCTGAATATGATAGCTCCTCATGGCTGCAACCGGAGCACTCCCGGTCAGCACCGACATCTCACCGTCCGCGTCGGGAGGGAGGAAGGTTCCGTTCATCCGCTGGATATCCGACATGGCTCTTCCCACTGTTTCCGAGGGTATCTCCAGCCGGAAGCGGTAATAGGGCTCCAGCAGGATGCTCTTTGCCTTCTTTAACCCCTGGCGTACCGCCCTGTAGGTTGCCTGCCTGAAATCTCCGCCTTCCGTATGCTTCTGATGGGCCCGTCCGGCAATCAAGGTGATCTTCATATCTGTGACCGGAGAACCGGTCAGTACACCGATATGCTCCTTCTCCTCCAGATGGGTCAGAATCAGCCGCTGCCAGCTGCGGTCCAGTTCATCCTCACTGCAGCGGCTGGCCAGGGTCAGGCCCGATCCCGGCTCCCCCGGTTCAAGAAGCAGGTGTACCTCCGCATAATGACGCAGCGGTTCAAAATGCCCCACGCCCTCCACCGGCTCCGCAATGGTCTCCTTATAGACAACCCTTCCTTCTCCGAATTCCACCGCAATGCCAAAACGCTCTGATATGAGGTTTTTTAGAATTTCAACCTGTACCTCGCCCATCAGCTGCACATGGATCTCCTTTAACTGCTCGGACCATACCACATGCAGCTGGGGATCCTCTTCCTCCAGCTGACGCAATTTCAACAGCAATGTATGGGCATCACAATCCGGCGGAGGCAGTATATGATAGCCCAGCACCGGCTCCAGCACCGGAAGATCGGAGCCGGCTTCCGTTCCCAGTCCCTGACCCGGATAGGTTTTACTCAGTCCGGTAACCGCACACAGTGTTCCGGCTTCCGCCTGATCCACCGCCTCATACCTGGCACCGGAATAAATCCGTATCTGGTCTGCCTTTTCCTCCCATATCTCATCTTCTTTTCCGCCGAACATAGCCTGGGCTGCTTCCTCCCTGCGGTTGGTCAGCAGCATCTTTACCCTGAGGCTTCCTCCGGTGATCTTCATAAGGGTTAAACGGTTTCCCTGCTCATCCCTCATAATTTTATATACCTTGGCACCAAATTCATCCCTTTGCGGAGGCTTCTGCGTATACTGTGCCAGGCCGTCCAAGAAATCCTGTATCCCCTCCTGCCGGAGAGCCGAACCAAAATAACAGGGAAATATCCCCCGCCTCCGGATCACCTTCGCCACAGCTGCGGGTTCCACCTTCCCTGTTTCCATATATTCTTCCAGCAGCCCTTCATCGGAGACCGCAAGGTTCTCCTGAAACTGCGTTTCATCCTGTCCTTCGCTGAAATCAACGCATCCGTCACTGAGACGCTTCTTCAGCTCCGCCATCAGAGCGGCTCTGTCCGTCCCTTCCAGATCCATCTTATTGATGAACAGAAAGACCGGCACCTGATACCTGGCCAGAAGCTTCCATAAGGTTTCCGTATGCCCCTGTACCCCATCGCTCCCGCTGATGACCAGAATTGCATAATCCAGCACCTGCAGAGTTCTCTCCATCTCCGCAGAAAAATCCACATGACCGGGCGTATCCAGCAGGGTTGCTTCCATGTCGGCCTGCTTAAATACCGCCTGCTTTGAAAAAATGGTGATTCCCCGGGCCCGTTCCAGGTCATGGGTGTCTAAAAAGGTATTGCCATGATCAACCCTGCCCAATCTGCGAATACTTCCCGTCCGATAGAGTATGGCTTCCGCCAGGGTTGTCTTCCCTGCATCTACATGGGCTAAAATACCGACTACCAGCTTCTTCAGACCCTTCATGGCTGTTCCGCTTCCTTAATCCCAAGCTCTTTGGCAAAATCCCGTTCAAATAAGGCGGGGACATTCCAGGCCGGCACAGGCTTGCTCATAAGATACCCCTGGATACTGTCACAGCCGCACTGATGCAGGTACTCCAGCTGCTTGCCAGTCTCCACTCCCTCTGCAATTACCTCGATATCCAGCTCATGTACCAGGGAAATAATCGCACCGGTAATTGCATTCTTAAACTGTTCGCTGTCCAGATCGTGGATGAAGCTCCTGTCTATCTTAAGGACATCAATGGGAAGCTTTTTCAAATAACTCAGAGAGGAGTAGCCTGTCCCAAAGTCATCCAGAGATATCTTGATCCCCAGCCCCCGAAGCTCCTCCAGCATGATAATACTGGAATCAAAGGAGCTGATCATCATGGTCTCGGTCACTTCCAGCTCCAAATGCCGTGCGGGAAGCCCGGTCGCATTGAGAATCTTCTTTACCTTATGGACAAAATCCGTCTGCTTTAACTGAATTGCCGAAATATTAACCGAGATCAGAAAATCAATGCCATAGCAGCAGAACTCCTTAGCCTGACGGCAGGCTTCATACAGAATCCATTCCCCCATGGGTACAATCAGACCGCTTCCCTCTGCAATAGGAATGAAT
Source organism: Bacillota bacterium (assembly GCA_023395555.1). GTDB lineage: Bacteria > Bacillota > Clostridia > Lachnospirales > Lachnospiraceae > Mobilitalea > Mobilitalea torta. The sequence goes on along the minus strand of JAEWYQ010000035.1, from coordinate 32,325 downwards.
TCAGCCGGGGAAAGCACTCCCAATTCCTCATCCGTCCATCGGACCAAAGCCTCAAAGCCCCTGATTTTTCCGTTTTTCAGACAGATCTGGGGCTGATAATTCAAGGTAAAACGCTCCTGGTGCAGAGCCTCCCTCAGATGACTCTCTATGGTCATCCGCTTTAAGATATCCGTACGTATGCTGTCCCGGTAAAACTGAATATTATTCTTTCCCATATTCTTGGCACGGTACATTGCCACATCGGCGTTCTTCAGCAGATCCTCACTGCTGCCCGTGATGTCGGGATACATGACAACTCCCATGCTCGGGCTGATATTCAAGCGATAGCCATTGAACTCAAAAGGCTTTAACACACTTTCTTTCATTCTGAGGCAGTAATGATAGGCTTCCTGCTCACTGTTAATATCAACAAGAAGGATGGCAAATTCATCCCCTCCCAGCCTGGTCACTATCTCCTGTCCTGAAACAAGTCCCCGAAGCCGGTCCGCCATAATCTGAAGAAGCCGGTCACCGGTGCTGTGTCCCAGCATATCATTGACATCTTTAAAATTATCCAGATCCATATAAATAACGGCCAGTTTATGTTTTTCCCTGTCCGCCCTTAACTGGGCCTGCTCCATTTCCTTCAAAAAGAGAGTCCGGTTGGGCAGATCCGTCAGCATATCATGGTAAGCCAGATGCTCCAATTTGCTCTGCTGCTCCTTCATCCTGGTAATATCAATAAAGGAACCGGCCATCAAATAAGGCTTTCCCTTCGTGTCCCTTAACACCTTACCGGAGGACTTAACCCACCGGTGGGAGCCATCCTTGCAGATAAACCGGAATTCCACCTCATATTTAGGCGCTTTACCGGAAAGATAAGCGGAAAGAACCTGACTGGAATATTCCCTGTCCTCGGGATGAATGATACGATCCAGGTAATAGATACTGGGGAAATTCTCCGTCTGGTATCCAAGCCCCTCGGCAAACTGGCTGGAAATGGTATATCTGTCCTCCGCTATATCATATTGCCATACGCCCTCCGAGGTTGCCTCAATGATGAGCTTGTTGGTCTCCTCCATCTTATTCAAACGGACCATGCTGTCATTTAACTGGCTATAATTGCTTCGGAGCTCTTCCTCCTGGGATAACAGTTCCTCATAAAGGGCCGTGATTTCTTCCTTCTTCTGGAGCAGCTCGTCATTTTGCTGCCTCAGCTCCTCCTCGGAGGCAAGAAGCTCCTCATAAAGCGAGCTCAATTCATCGTTCTTATTCTTCAGCTCCAGCTCATCCGCCACATCCTTGGTAATGTCCCTTACCACACCAAGAAGGCGGGTGTGCTTTCCCTTGGCATCCTTCTCCGTCTCCAGCAGGGAATGAATATGTTTAACCGTACCTTTGACCGTACGGATCTCTACCTTCATGTCAGAGCCGATACCTTCCTCCAGGAAGCTTCTCACATATTCCCTGAGTTCATCCGGATTCTGTCCCGCATATTTTTCAATTACTTCCTTAAAATCAATATCCCGCCGGGGTCCGTCAATCTCATAGATACGCCGTGTCTCGTCGGAGGCCCAGAACCGGCCCGTCGCCAAATCCACCTCCCAGTTGCCCACATGTGCGATCTGCTGGGCCTTGCTCAGGCGGCGTTCATTTCTCTCTATTTCCTTCTGGGCGGCAAGCAGCTGTTCATTTTTCTCCTGCAGCTCCCGATAGAGCTGCGACTGCCCTTTATATACCTTCCTCAGCTCCTGATGCTTCATCTGCAGCTTATGTGCCTGCTCCTTCAGCTCCGTAATATCAACAAACACCGCAATAAAATATCCTATCTGAGGGCAAAAGGCACTGACAGAATACCATCTATCAAAGGCCTGGGAGTATTGCTCGGTAACATTAGGGTTCCCGCTTAAGGCAACCTCGCCAAAAAATTTAACCCAGCTGAGGGAATCGTGATCGATGGAGGGCATAAACTCGCGGAGCGTCCTGCCAAGGATGTCTTCCCGCCTCAAACCTGTAAATTCCTCAAATGCCCGATTTACTTGAATGTATCTATAATCAATAGGGTTGCCGTCGTTATCCGTTATAATGCTGTGATAGGCAAACCCATTCATCATATTATCAATCACTGAGTTATAGAATTCTTCTGTTATCTCCATCTGCAGCTCTCCTGTTCATCAATATTGTTTTATCCTGTGTGGTTAATGAATTAAAGGGGGGGGGAGACATAACTTAAAATCCGCAATTAACTATATTTAATGATAACACATTACCGGCCATAAGTAAATATTTCATAAATCAGTTTAAATCGTTCTGCGTCTGCGATATCGCAGTCCTTCCGGGTATGACCAAGTCTTCTATTTCACATCAGCTCCGCAACTGTGCCGCCAAAATCGAACGGGATATCAACAAGCTGGACGGCGTCTCCTCTGCCGCCGTTGACTTCGTATCGAAAACCCTTACCATGGAGCTTGCCGACCATACCTTGGAAGACAGTCTTGCATGATCCTGCGCTCTACGGTAAGGCAATTACCATGCGGATTGAACGGGAAGATCCCAAAAAGCGCAATCGTCTTTCCGGTTCATCTGTTTAGAATATCCAGCAATTCTTCCTCCCCCAGCTCCGCCTCCGGATTAAAGTCCGCGGAGCTCATATAATGAAGGATGCTGTATTCCAGCCATCTGGCAGGGAGGCTGCCGGGAAGCCCCCGCAAATCCCTGGTACAGATCAACAGCCTGCCGCTGCCCACCCTCAGCTCCAGCAGATTTCCCAACCGATGGTTGCGTTCAAAATTATCAATGGTCCAAACCAGCGGCTTAATATTATATTCATCCAGAATCAGAGCTCTGGAACCGGTAACGATGTCATACCACTGCGGGGTAGTATATTCCCGCACGGGAAAATATTCGAATACCGGTTTTTCTTTATGGATGAAAAGACCATGGGTTCCCACCGGAACCGGTTTTTTCATGCCTTCGGAGATGGAGCGAAACATCGGGTAGCACCAGAAATCCGTACAATAGGTTCCCGGAAGGGAGTTTCCATCACTGAGCTTTTCCGGGTACAGCAGCACTTTCCTGCCCTGCCGGAGCTCCTGACATGCCGCCCCTGTGTTCCCGGTGATCAGAACATCCTCCTGTTCCCCTGTCCCTACTGCCGGATCAGATGGGCTTTTTGGCAAATCCTTGGGGTAAATCCATAGTGTATAGCAGTTACAAATCTCTGTACCCTCCAGAGAAAGGTTCAGCTCCAGCCTTTCGGGACGCTTCCTTACAGGTAATTCCAAAAGGAAGTCGCTCAACTGAAATACTCCTCCAAAATATTCTCCCTGTTCCTGATTCACCTGGGTCAGAAGCTCTCCCTCCTCATTCGAAAGGGACAGCACCACCTTCGGATTCCTGATTTTCTCCCGCCGAAAAACAGTCAGCTTCATACCGGCCCGTATCTTCTCTCCGGCGGCATACACCATTCCCGGCAATTCCGCCAGGAGAACTCCATCGGAGCAGAACTGCCTCCATTGACGGTCCGACAGGATCCCCTTGCTCTCCATAAAGGAATTCAAGATGCCGACCAGCGCTGTCCCCTGGCCGGTAAAGTCCTGAAGATCCAGTATCTGAAAACCCGCCAGCTCTTTACTTCTCAAGGCGGTTTCCAACTCTGCCTTATAGCATTCTGCGGCAAATCTTCCTGATGCCCGGAAGAAATCATCTGCCATAAAGAGCAGCATCTTCTCCTCCAGTCTCCTTTGGAATACTTCCAGATTCCGCGCCTTCAATACTCCGGTATATTTAGCAATTTCTGAAAAATCAGGATACATGGCATACTGTCCTATTTCATGGGACACCACCGGTATCTCAGGAATCAGTTCCTCAACCGCCTCTGCCTTTACGGTTTTAATTCCTGTGCCATACTGGATCTCCACCTCTCCTCCTGCCATAGAAGCCTTTACCGGCATATCCGCCGCAGGATTCTCTCCCCGGATGTCCGGCCGGATCATCTGGTCATAATTATAGACCGTATCCGGCGCCTTCGTCTGAATATGTCCCTGGGGAGCATCGCACATTGCATAGGAACCCCGGAACAGCCTGCCTCTGGAAAAACGCACACCACAGTAAAAATCCTCATTTTCAAGAATACAGGGCATAAATTGAAAATTGTTGGAGCCCTGGGTATACAAATGCCTCGAATCATGGCGGCGGTATCCCAGGAGGATTTCATCCAGCCGTTCCCTGCTTCCCCAAAGTTCATTTCCCAGGGACATCATAACAAAGGAAGGATGATTTCCAAACTCATCCAGAATACGGAAGCCCTCATCGATGAGATATTGCTGGGCCTGTGCATCATGCCCCTCCTCTCCCTCCCGGGTTACGGTTCCCCAGAAGGGCAGCTCCGGCTCCATATAGATGCCCAGCTGATCTGCCGCGGCAAAGGCCGCCTCCGGCGGGCAGCAGGTATGAAAGCGATAATGATTGATGCCATACTGCTTTGCCATCGTCATAACCTTCAGCCAGCTCTCCGTGTCGGCAGGCGCATATCCGGTCAGCGGGAAGATCATTCCATCGTGCTTGCCCCTCAGGAAGGTACGAACTCCATTGATCTCAAAATATCTGCCCGCCGCTTTAAAATCCCGCAGGCCAAAGGAATGGCTGCTGTTCTCCTCCAGCCCCCTGTCGCTATGCAGGGATAACTGCAGTTGATATAAATGGGGCGTATGTTCGCTCCAGGCTATGGCCGTTTCATCCATATCATAGAAAAAATTGTTCTCTCCCTCCTCCAGAGTATATTCCCTCTGGGGAAAGATCCGCTCCCCATCCGTAACCCAGGCTGTCAGAATGCCATGGGCCGTGCCGCACAGCTTAACCCTCGTATTAATCCGCTTTCCGGCAGCGTCAGGATAGATCTGCACTCCTGTCAGACGAATTCGGCTGCATTTTTCAAGATAGATTTCCCCTGTGATCCCGTTCCAGTTCGTCTGGGTATCAGGAGAGGTCATATGCCCTCCCTTGACCGGATAGGAAGTGTTATCAATCATGATGGTAAGCTTCTTCTTTCCTGCCGCATAGGGAGTGAGACGATAACGATGAGCCGTACACAAGCTGTCATTGCTTCCCATATACTGATTTCCCAGCCAGACATGTGAGATTCTGGTTCTTTCCAGGACCAGATACACTTCTTCCGCCTGTTCTCCTTCAAACTCGATCTCCCTGGAATACCAGGCATATCCTTCAAACAAATATGGATCGGTCAGATAGCCGGTCTGTTCCTCCTGGGAAGGTATCCCCTTCCCCGCCTCAGAAACGGTCCCCGGCAGAAGAATATTATCCGCCAGACGGATTCCATAATACCCCTTCCCAATCCCTTTCTTCTCCCCATCCAGGCAGAACTCCCATCTGCCGCTTAAATCTGTCTTCTTCATAAAATCTCCCCCATTTAAAGATAGACTATCCGCTATTAATCAAATGGATAGTCTTCTAAGCTGCGTTTATAAATTAATAGTAAAAACTATATTGATTCTTGCCCCTTTCCTTTGCGACATACATAGCCCGGTCGGAATTGCTGATCAACTCTTCCACCTTACTTCCGTTCTGCTTCGACAGGCAGATGCCTATGCTGGAAGTGACCACTACCTTCGTTCCATCCTCATCAATTTGGATGGGTTCGCCAATGGTATCAATAATCCGCTGGCACAGCTTTTCAATTGCGTTTTTGCTTTTCACGTTCTCAATTACCAGGATGAACTCATCTCCCCCCAGCCTGGAGACCATATCACAGCCTCTGATGGTATCCAGCAGCCTCTCGGCAATCGTAACCAGAACAAGGTCGCCCTTCTCATGCCCATAATAGTCATTCACCGACTTGAAGCCGTCCAGATCGACGAACAAAACCGCAATAATACTTTTATCATAAGACGCCGCCTCCAGGGAGTGCTCCAGAAAATTCTGGAACATCCGCCGGTTGGGCAGATTCGTCAGACTGTCATGGTTTGCCATGTGCTGAAGGCGCTTCTCCGCAAGCTTACGAATTCCGATCTCTTCCCTCAACTCCTTCGTCTTATTGTCTACCAGAAACTTGAGATTGCTGTAGAGATAAGCATTTTCAAGAGAAATCGCCAGCTGGGAGGCAATGGTGGTCAGAGCCTCCAGACGCTTCTTGTCAAAAGCTCCTTCAATCAGCTTATTTTCCAGATACAGCAAGCCTTTCAAATCTCTCTTATTAATCACCGGCATGCACAGAATCGACTTGGAGCCGCAGGCCAGGACATAGTCATTCAGCTTAAACATATTGGAAACCGACGCATCATCCAGCACAACCGTTTCCCTGGTCCGGTCCGCATAATTCAAGATCCGCAGAGAGATACAGTCCGTTTCCACCGCACGTTTCTCTATACTGCATTTCTTCCCGCCTTCCGAATGCCCCTCCGCACGGATGATAAATCTGCCCTCTTCATTTTTCGTTATATAATAAATAACCTGCGCCCCGGAAACCTCCAGCAGAATCTGGATAAGCTTCTCCAGGATAGCCTCCTGGTTGATTTCTTCCGAAATCGTCTGGGAGGCAGTAATCAGAGCATTGAAGTCAATATTGGATCTGGTCACGGAAGTGCCGCTCAGGGACATGATGCCGTGATTCCTTTTACTAATGGCACTTACATGAAACAGCCCCTCATTGTTCTCCTTAAGCTGCCGGGCTTTTCCGTCCGCATCCCAGGCAAGGTATGTTGCATATGCCTCTCTTAAAAAATTAGCTGCGGTTTTCGGACTGTTGAGCTTTAGAAAACGCTGGGCGGCCAGCTCACAGATAATCGCATAATGGTAGGGTCTGTTGCTCATTTCCGCTTCCCGAATCGCTTTCTCATAGAGCATGACCGATTCAATTGCGCTGCCGCCAAAGCCCGCTAATTCCGCTTTGACAGCGCTGTATAAGTGCATAAAATTACCGGGAGCATCCGCCGCTCTTTCCTGCAGCCATTTCTGGTTTTGATCCAGCACCTCATGAAGCCTCTTCCTCTCTTCACTGCCGCAATCCTCCTTTTCCATCCGCTTGCAGATGGAGAGGGAGTGGAGGAAATTATGAAGGGCCAGGGGATAAAAGCCGGTAATTGCCGGAAGCACCGGCACCGCCGCTTCCGTCAATTCATATACTTTGTCGTAATCCAGGTAAATGGCGGCGGACAGGGCCCGCAGAATATAAAAGTAGCACCGGGCCATGAGATTGGTGTGTATATTCTCAAGGTGCTCCTCCTCACGGAAACCATCGTCCTCAAAGCTTCCCCAGGAATTTGTCGTTCCCTTCAGCGCCTTATACAGCTGCGTATAGCTGAGATAGCTTTGGAGCCCATGGAGATTCCCTGTTTTCTTAGCAAAAGCCAGGGCTGCCTCATTCTCTGAGAAAAGCTCCCCGATACTCTGCCCCGTCTCCAGTACGGCCTGCTGGGTCGTAAAATAACTGTAGCAGGCAAATTCGAAATCACCTGTGGTCACATTCCCCTTAAAGGATTCACGCGCATAAGGGATACTGTTCTTCAGATCCTCGAACCAATGACAGGTGAACAAGGAAAATACATGGTATACCCTATAAAGCTCATTCTTGTATCCCCCCTGCTCCGCCACTCTCTTAGCCGCACAGGCAGCCTCATAGGCTCTCTTATAATCATTCCGAAATGGTACCAGAACATGCATCAGACTGGCATACAGCTGCAGCCCGTCCGGAGTATAACCATATACCAGGCTCCTTCTGGCGCTGGTAATAATCGTCCAGGAGGAATAAAGGGGATCGCAGAAAAAGCTGGCCGCCGCAATCCGGTTAAGTATTCTGGCGATTGCAAACTCCTTTTTATCTTCCGCTAGGGTTCCCTCGTAATTTCTTCCCCTGAATTCCGCGTAGTATTCTTCAATTTCAGCCAGGGTAGTGGGATACAGATCCTCTTCGGGGAAATGTACTCCCAGTGTTTCCAGCAGCCCGATGCCAAGGAAGAAAGCATCCCGGTATCTCCCACGATTTGACAGGCTTACCGCCTGCAGGCAGCAGCTTTCGGTAAGATCAACAGGGGCAGCGGTAAGCCTTTGAAGCTGCCGGTAAATCTCATCCGCCTCTTCATAGCGGGACAGACCGCAAAGCACCAGATGGTATGCCGCATAAACCGAAAAAATAAATTCCTCTTCTGCCTGCAAAGCATCCTCATTATCTGCCGCCTGCTCCAGGAAGCCAATAATCTGCTCCAGATACCGGGCCGCCATATCATAAGAAGCCAGGAGGGTTGCCGCACGGGCAGTCTTCAGGAGAATCCCGGCAACACGTTTCTTTTCCTTTGCCGGAGAGATGCGTTCAAAGGCTTTGGCGTAATTGTCCGCCATGTAGAACTGTATATCCTCGTTCCCTCCGGTACAGTACCGGCCCTCCTCATAGCATTTTGCAAGGGCATAATGAATATCAGATCTTCTGTCCTCCGGCAGTATCGTATAGAACAGCTGCTGGAATCTATCGTGAGCAAATTGAAACCGGATCCATGCGCTATCCCCATCATCATTCTGTATCGGATAAATCACCTCGATGGTCACAGCCGGCTTCAGCAGGCGGGATATTTCCTCCTGCTCCATACCCGATATACCGGCCAGAAAACCGGTGGAAAAGCTCTGACCGCCGCATGCCCCAATCGAAAGAAGGCTTACCGTTTCCTCGGAAAGCTGATCCGTATTCCTGGTGAGAAAATCAATCACATTCTCTTTGGCGGGACAGACTTTTATGGCATCCAAATCCCAGCTCCAATCCCTGCCCGGCCCTCCAAGACGAATCATCCCGTCCCGGTGACAAAGCATCAAAAACTGTTTTATGTAAAATGGATTTCCATGTGTCTTGCTGTAAGCAATTCCGGCCAGCTCCATAACCTTATCCGTACTGCTGTTTAACGTATCCGAGAGCATCCGGGTAACCGCGGAAAGAGTGAGCCCTGACAGGGAAAGATGGCGCACATTGATTTCCCGCTGCTTCATCCGGTTCAGACTGAGATTCACCGGATGGCCGCTGTCAACCTCATTATCCCGGTAACAGGCCACCAGCATCAGACCGCTGATGTCTTCATTGCTCATGATTTCTCCCAGAATATCCATGGACTCGGAATTGGCGAGATGAATATCGTCAATAAAGATAACCACCGGCTGCAGAGGGGACGCAACCGCTGCCAGCATTCTTTGCACCGCTGCCTTGAATCTTATGCCCGCCTCAACAGGCGACAGCTCCGGCAAGGGCTGGGGCTGTCCGATAATCAGCGCTAACCGGGGAACCTTATCAACCAGCAGGACAGCGTCCTGACCAAGAGCCTCAGAGATACATTTTCTCCAGATGGCAATGGTATTCTCATTTTCCGAAAGAATGGCATCGCAGTAGTTTCCAACCAACTGAAAAAGAGCATAATACGGGATATCCCTATGATATTGATCAAACTTACCGCTAATCATAATTCCGTTTGATTCCAGAACATGCTTATAAACCTCTCCTACCAGGGAGGTCTTCCCGACTCCGGATTGTCCGCTGATGAAGACAGCACATCTTCCGCCTTTCAAAATACTATGGTAGGCTTCCTCCAGAACTACGCTCTCCTCTTCCCGCCCGTAGAGCTTATGGGGTATCTCAATCCGGTCATAATAATCGCCAAGTCCCATCTGGAACTCCGGTATTTCATAAATTTCGTCATAATAAGCCAGGCATTTCTTTAAATCAAAAAGAATGCCTTCCGTACTAAGGTATCGGTTTTCCGGCATCTTAGTCATAAGCTTGAAAATCATCCGGGACAGCATCTCCGGAACCTCGGAGTTGACCATTCTGGCGGCCAGAGGAACTCTTGCCACATGATCGTAAATCAGCTCTGCCGGGCTTGCGGAATCAAACGGACGGCGTCCGCAAAGCATTTCGAAAAGGGTAATACCCAGGGAATAAAAATCCGTGCGAAAATCAACAGGACAATTCATTCTTCCTGTCTGTTCCGGTGAAATATAGAATAAAGTCCCCTCCGAAGCTGACGGATCAACCATCAAAGGCTTCTCGAAGGAAAATTCCGCCGATATGCCAAAATCAACAATTGTAATCTTCCTCGTCCGGGGATTATAAATTATATTGGAGGGGGTCAGATCCTTGTGTATAATGCCCGCCTTATGAATCTCGGAAAGGCCGCCCACAATCTCGATTGCAAGATGCAGAAACTCCTTGACGGACATTCTGCGCTCTTTGATATATTGGGATAGAGAAACCCCTCCACAGTATTCCATCACCAGAAAAAATGTCTGATCCAGCTTCACAAAATCAATCGCCCTGGGAACATAGCCGCTCTTCAGCTTTTGCAGGATATTGTATTCATTTCGAAGCTTTGCCAGCGCCTTGGGGCTCATGGTCTCTGTGTTAATTGTTTTTAAGATTACGGGCTCACCCGTCAGGGAATCTATGGCCTTATAGATCTCACTGCTCTCGGTTCCCTGGATATATTCCTGTATTCTATACTGTTCTGAGGTATTAATCATATCGCGGTCTCTCCTCTGAATTGCAACCCTTGCACCTTCATTTTAGCACAAAAAACCCTGCCCGTCATTAAGAATCGCCTGGCCTATTTTGACCATTTAATTAAGCCAGCTGCTTCAGCACGGAGGTGCCAATGGTTCCTTCCGGCATCCCGATATTAAAATTATCCGAAATCGTAGCCCCCACGGCTGCAAAGGCAGGGGCTTCTTCCATGGCGCCGCTCTTTTTCATGGAGGGGGAATAAGCAATAAAAGGCACCTTTTCTCTGGTATGATCCGTTCCGGTATGGGTGGGATCATTGCCATGATCCGCCGTAATAATGAGCAAATCCGAAGGCTTTAGTTTATCCAGTAGCAGTCCCAGGTTCAAATCGAACTTCTCCAGCTCCTCTGCATAACCCACAGGGTTCCTTCTATGCCCCCAGAGCGCATCGAAATCAACCAAATTCACAAAACACAGCCCGGTAAAATCCTTCTCCGCCACTTCCAGGGTCTGTTCCATTCCATGAACGGAGCTTTTGGATTTATAGGCTTCCGTAATCCCTTCCCCGTCAAAGATATCTTTAATCTTCCCAATGGAAATCACACTGTACCCATTCTCCTTCAAGGCGTCCAGGGCAGTCTTTCCAAAGGGCTTCAGGGCATAATCATGCCGGTTGCTGGTTCGTACGAATTCTCCCCGCTTCTTGCCGGTATAGGGTCTTGCTATAACCCGTCCCACCTTCCACTCATCCCTCAGGGTCAATTCCCTGGCGATTTCGCAGCAGCGGTACAGCTCCTCCAAGCCAAGGGTCTCCTCATTTCCGCAGATCTGAAGAACAGAATCTGCCGAGGTATAGACAATCATGGCTCCCGTCCGGATCTCCTCCTCCCCCAGCTCCTCCAGAATTTCCGTTCCGCTGGCACTTTTATTGCCGATCACTCTTCTTCCGGTACGCCTCTCCAGCTCTTCAATCAATTCTTTGGGAAATCCGGTGTCAGTAAAGGTCTGAAAGGGTTTTTCGGTTTTCAGACCCATGAGCTCCCAATGTCCGGTCATGGTATCCTTCCCTGCGCTGGCTTCCGACATGGGCATATAATATCCCATGGGCCGGCTCACAGGCGCAACCTGCTTCAAGGGATGGAGGTTCGCCAGCCCCAGCTTCTGAAGATTGGGGATATGGAATTCCGCCACCGCCTCTGAAATATGGCCCAGGGTATCCGTACCGGCATCGCCGTAGGCCGCGGCATCCTCCGCGGCTCCGATTCCCAGAGAATCAATTACAATTGTAAAAATTCTTTTATATTGATACATCTCTTTCCCTCCTGTTTTACTTTATCTGCACCCGCTGTCTTGTTGAATTAATTTTCTAATTGCATTAACTGCTGTCACAATAGCAAGATCGGTATCATGAACCTGGGGATTGCTCAGTCCCTTCTTGGCACGCTCCTGATTGGCAATCACAAGAAATACAGAGCCCACCCTGACCCTCAGATAGCTTCCTGCTACGAACAGGGCGGCGGATTCCATCTCCGAAGCCAGGCATCCGCAGCGAATCCAGGCTTCCCATTTATTCTGCAGCTCATAGCTGACCGGTTTGGTCTCAGGTTCATGCTGGCCATAGAAGGCATCCTTGCATTGCACAACTCCCACATGATAAGGAACCCCGCTCTCTCTGGCCGCATTCATCAGCGCGTTCAGAACATGCACGTCAGGAACCGCAGGAAACTCAATGGGAGCATATTCCTTGCTGGTTCCTTCCATACGGATGGCCCCGTTGGCAATCACCAGATCGCCTCCCATGATATTCTCCTGCATTCCGCCGCAGGTACCCACACGGATAAAGGTGTCCGCCCCGCACCGCACCAGCTCCTCCAGCGCAATGCAAGCCGACGGCCCCCCAATTCCAGTTGAAGTAACACTGACCTTCACTCCGTCAAGATAGCCGGTATAAGTAATATATTCCCTGCTGTCTGCAATGAGCTTCGCATCCTTAAAATGTACTGCTATCTTTTCACACCGCTTGGGGTCTCCCGGCAGTATAACATATTTTCCCACATCTTCGGGTCCCAGCTGAACATGGTATTGCTTGCCGGATCCTTCCGTATAATCAACCATAGCCCATCCTCCTTTAAACACAATCTCTCCTATGCTCCAAATACTTTTTAAAGTTGTATCTATTATTCTACTACTTTTTCATAAAAATCCATACTATTTTTTTGATCTATAACTTACATACCAAAAGAAGACCTGAGAACTTTATGACCGCAGGCCCTTATGCCACTATTATAAAATCTTTCCAGAACAAATACAATCCAAAATCCCAGACAAAAAAACAGCTTCTCCAGAAAAGAAGCTGACCAAAGTATTTATTCTGATTGAAAAATCTCCCCTGATGCCGGGAACCGGTGCGGTACCAGGCATGGAGGATAAACCGGGAACCTTTGACCACAAGAATCCCGGAATTAGATGCTGCCAACAGAATCCCGTTCTATCACTTCCGTACTGATTAACACCTTTTCCGGAGGATCGTTTTTATGCTCCAGCCTCCAGATAAACAACTGGATCGCCCTGCTTCCTATCATTTCTTTATTTACACGGATTGTTGTAAGCTTTGGTATAACCATGTTACTTAAGTCTACATCATCAAAACCCATAACACTTATATCCTCCGGTATACGGTAATTTAAATGCCTTAATGAATTGCAGAGCAGGATTGCCGCATTGTCATTGGAACAGAAAAAAACCTCCGGCATCTTTTTTACGCTTTTGACACGTTCGATAATTTTTGCCGTATCATTATTTAATATATCCTGCTCAATATCCGCTACTACCGAATACTGCTCGGAGTATTCGGAGGCCTCAAAATAATCGTCAATTCCCGGCATATGCTTTATTGCTTCAAGATAACCCCAATAACGTTCCCGGACACTTACCGTATAGCCCAAGTCCCCGAAAAAACCGATTTTACGATAACCTTTCTGAATCAGGTAGCGGATTGCCTGGTAGCCGCCCAACCGGTTATCCGTCATAACACTGTCTGTTTCCTCAATAGAAGAGGTGGTATCCACAAGTATCACAGGTATGCCATATTGCTTGACCTTCATCAGGTATTCGGTCTCGACCTTGCCCACGATGAAAATACCTGCTGTCTTTCTGTTTTCGATACAATTGGGAATTTCATTGTCATCTAAGACAGATATCAGGATATCATAATTATTTTTCTTCGCTTCCTGTTCCAGTCCGAGAAGTATCCTTGAATAGAAATGCATATCTTTAAAATAAATACGCTTGATTAATACCGCCAGGTTCTTACTGGAGAAGGTTTTCTTATATTTTGAGGTTTGGTCTATATACCCCATCTCATCGGCTGTCTTTAAGACCAGGCTTCTGGTCTTTTCACTGATTCCGGACTTATCGTTTAATACTAAGGAAACCGCATTAATCGATAGATTCAATTTATCCGCAATTTCTTTCATGGTAACTTTATTCTTCATACGCAGTCTCCGAAGCTCTTTGTGTGTACTTAAAATACTTGCAGCGATCCATAAATATCCTCCAGGGAGATGTCGGCACGGCATATTTTATCATCTGCCGCACCATAGTATATACTTACCATACCGTTTTCAAAAATGCAACCACATGTGAATACGACATTGGGAAAGAAGCCTTCCTTCTCATACCATTCCTCAGGCTCCAGTATTGGTTCAGCCGATTTTGCCAATATTTTGGACGGCTCCCCGGTGTCCAGCAGAAATGCTCCCAGGCAATACCTGTTTTGCTTATCTGCCGCATGATAGATTTTAATCCAGCCTCTTTCCGTCAGAAAAGGTACCGCTCCGCCGCCAATTCTTCCATTTTCCCAGCCATCTTCCGATATTCCGTAAAAATGCTTTTGCCCGCCCCAATGAATGAGATCCGGGGATTTTGCCATCCACATATCAGGATATCCGATCCCATAAGGTACCGGCCTGTTAAACGCCAGATACATCCCGTCAAACATTTCAGGAAAAATGGTGACATCCTTATTTTCAGGTGCAAATATAATTCCATGGCGTTTAAATGTCTTAAAATCCCTGGTGGATACTAAGGCTGTTTTGGCACCGTTTTCTGAAACTGCAGTATATGATATATAGTAAGTATCCATAAGCTTAGTAATCCTGGGATCTTCCATCCCCCAGCCCTCCTCATCCGCCTGAGGCAGGAGGCAGGGCTGCTCATCCACAGTAAAGTGAATTCCATCCTTTGATCTTGCAATACGCAGGTGTGATAACGAGGTTAAATAAATCGCCTTGCTGATGCCATTCGCATCGATCCGGCTAATTGTCCGGTTATCGCTAAAATCATATTCCGGGTGATTCTCCTTCACAATTGTAACAATATCTATAACATCTTTTCCCTCTCTCTTTTTGATAACAGGGATTCTAACCTCATTCTGAGGGACATCCTTTACGCTCTCTGCTACCCTGCATAAAAGCATTACTTCATCGTTATATTTTGTTACTCCGCAATTAAACACACCCTCCACTTTTAAGTGCTCATTACTTGGCTTAATATCTGCTGGTGTAATCAACGGGTTATCAGTACATCTGTTCATTTTATTCATTGAAATAAAGTCTCCTCATATTCGGAAAAGGGGTCAGGAATCTCAATCACATGCCCCTGTGCATCGCTGACACCACAATACAGCTCTGCGAGTCCGCCCGGTTTTCGGATCATTCCTCCGCTAAAAATTACATCTATTAAATCGGGCCTTTTGGCATCGCCCTTCTCAAAATCCTCTCTTGCAGCAATGATTTTCATCGGGGAATATTCCCCGGTATTTAAATCAAAGCAAAAACAGGAGGAATAATAATGCCGGTTTCCCTGCTCATCAAATTTAGCGATATGGGATAAAACTCCGACCTTGCCATTCCTTAATAAGTGAAGTTCATTGGAACCGCCCCACTCTTCCTCATAAAACTGGTCTTCCAAGACCTCCGCCTTCCGGATGTTTTCCACATTTAACTGACTGAGATCCGATATATGGGTAAAGGCAATCTTGCCCCTTCCTCCAATCATACCCTGCGGCCTGGTAAAGACCCATATATCATGGTCACTGATGGAAAGTAAACGGATATCCTTCATCCGCTCCGGACCTTGCGCAAAGCGTTCCAGCTCCCGGATTGTTTTCCCTTTGTAAAAGATGGTCCGATAGGCTAAGTGTCCGCTGCATTCCGGGTCATCATAGATTTCGACTCCTCCCACAAGGATTTCACCGCCATGCTTTGTAATAAAAGGGTCCTGCAGCTTTAATACCGGATATCCTTCTTTTTTCA
This sequence comes from Bacillota bacterium, assembly GCA_023395555.1. Classification (GTDB taxonomy): domain Bacteria; phylum Bacillota; class Clostridia; order Lachnospirales; family Lachnospiraceae; genus Mobilitalea; species Mobilitalea torta. The sequence goes on along the minus strand of JAEWYQ010000035.1, from coordinate 16,542 downwards.
CCCACCTGCCATCCTTCTCCTCAAAAAAAACAGTTTCAGACACCTCACTGTCTCTTGCTTCAACCCGTCCGGCAATTAAGGTTTCACCATTCCATTGAAAAGGTGCGCTGATATTGTATACATCCCTGTCATCATTTTCACCTAAGTAAAATTGAATTCTATGAGTGGATATTACTTTTCTGTTGTTTCGATATTCCTTTAAAAGCTCATCACAGCTTCGTTTTGTCTCCATATGTCTCTCCCAGTATCATTTTGCTGTAACAATTCCACCCTGCTGCGGGCTGGACTATTACAGTTTATTTCATTCCTTTATAAGAATAAGCCGGCTTAATTACTCAAAATACAAACGGATCATTGCCGTATCAGTCTGTCCGTTTTTTGTTCTAATCCGTACCTGCAGATTTTTATTGCCGCTGCCGTAATCTTTTGTATTGATTGTTATTTTATCTTGAAAGGAAATTTCTTCACCTGCAATGCTTAGAATCGCTTCCGTTATTTCATCCGCCTGATTACTGTAAAGCTTAATCTCAAAATCAAATTTACCGGATACCGACTGGTTCTGTTTCAAATTCTCAATTGCCACGCTGCATAAGCCCGCTGCTATAAATTCCTTGCCTGCATAGACCGTCCCGTTCTCGTTCCTAAGCTGGGTGCCTGCCGGTATTTCAACGATTACCGCCGCTTCTTTTGCAGGTATGCTGATAGAAGCTTCTTTCGTAACCGCTTTCACCAGATATTCGTTTATAACCGTGTTATACAGATCAACCGGAGCTTCGCTTGTCACCTCATAGGTTACTTTTTTATCTTCGGAATAAGGATTATACAGCAAATAAAACTTCAGTTCCTCTTTCATTGGGTGCTCGGAAAGATCTATTTTCAGAATTCCTTCCTGATCCGTCCGGGATATCCGTGATGCCAGAATACCGATATGAGCTCCGCTGTAAAGAGAAAAATCAGTTTCCGCCCACCCGTTGATCGTGGGATCACCGCCAAACCAGGGCGTCTTCCCGTTATAGCTGTGAATGATGCCTTCATACGGTATGGTACTCTTGATAAGCTCAGGAATAGTACTCTTATTGTCAAGATAGCCGGTGGACTGATTCTCCTGCTTTGTTTCATCTGCAAAGAAATAACGGGCGTTCTGTATCACACGCAGAATCCAGTCACCGATTGCTCTCGCATATCTGGTATCATATTTGGCTGCGGGTATTACAGCGCCCGTAGCTGCAAAGCTGTTCATGGCAAATGCATAGCCGCCCCGGTCCGTTACACTTCCAAATAAGCCGGAAATATCATAATCACCCCATGTACCGCGTATCGATCCCCAACCGCCTCTCGGAATGGAGGAACCGTCAAATACCCTTCCAAAGGCTTGGTTCATATCGTAGTTGGTTCCATGGAGAGCGTTCGTTTTCGCACTCAGAAATGGTCCGAAATATTGTAAAACCTCATATAAAGGGCCGCCAAAATACTCTTCGATATAATCCAGACAATTTTTCATTGCTGTAAAATATTTATCCTCGCCGGTCAGATCATAGGCATAGTCCATCAGCCAGGCGATACCGACAGCACAATCCGGTTCACTCCAGATATTATTATGATAAGGCTCCTTTTTCATAAAATCAAATCCGGTGTAGTCAAAATCCGGATCGCTGCCATCCCCATACATGATTTCATAAGCTTCATACCAACTGTTCACCGTATTGGCGGCATTCTCCGCCATCTGTTTTTCATTGGGATACAAGGAAGAGGTCTGCACATACAGAATAGCCGGATATAAAAGATACCACATGGATGTTGCTGCCGAACTGCCGGAAGGATTATTCAGAATAACCTTCTCTTCCTCGTTATAAAATGCATTCAGCATACGTACATAATTATGGCCCTGGCTGTTTGATTTATCTATTCCGTTTAGGGATGCACTCAAAACAGCCGCAATACAAGTAACTGCTTCCTGCGCCCCGTCCTTAAAGCGCCTGTCATCACCGACATACGCGGGCAAGCCAAAGGATTCATAGGTCTTATCCTCCCAGATCAGAGGGAGGTATTCCCCAACCGCATCATAATCAAAAACGAGACGGTCAAAATCCAGGGCCATCCCCTTATAGTCAACAAATCGGTAGCTCTTCAAGTTCATCGGCCCATATTCAGCAATACGGCTTAAATTTTTATTATATCCATTCTCCGCTTGCATTCCTTTCCGGTTAGCCTGGCAGGCTGCCGTCACAAGGACGGAGCAGACTGCCGCCATAAGGACGGCAGTCTTAAGGAAACCCGCAAGAATATACTTATGCTTTAACATAGCAATTCTCCCATATTGGTTGATTATTTTTGATTGAACATCTTGACGGATGAAATTTCTACCGTAGCATCCGGGCTTCCTGCTGCATAAATCCAGAGAACACCCTCTACTTTATCACCATAAGCATCAATAAAATCCTGTCCCAGCTTTGCCTTTAAATCAACCGCGGCATAATTGTTATACTTGAAATTGGTATCTTCAATGAGATAGAAGCCCCACTCATGGTCGCTGATTACCGGATCGGAAGGAACAAATTTGGCACCCCATTTAAAGCCGTCCGCATTCTCTTTTACCTGAATCATGAGAACCGGTTTTTTTGTTAAATCAAGTGTGATTTTTTCTGACTGGATACCGCCCCAACCGTCAAATGCCGCTTGAATCACCGCCGCCTTATCACCCTTTGTAACAGAGCCGGAGCCGCCTCCTTCTTCGGATGGTGTTTCCATCGGTTTCCACGCTGCCACATCATCTGCGGTTTTGTCATAGAAGTAAAGGTTTTGATTTCCGTTTCCCTTACTGCATGCTGTCATAGACAGTGCCATTGCTGCCGCCATTGCCGCGCATAAAACTTTCTTCCATTTTTTCATAACTGTTTCCTCCTCATATTGTCGTTGTGATATATTGTTTTATCCCTTGATACCCGTCATCTTAACTCCTTCCACAAAATATTTCTGTGCAAATAAGAAGATCACGAATACGGGAATTAAAACCAAAAGTGATGCAGCCATCAGCGGCCCCCACAGGGTCTCGCCGGTCATATTGCTAAAGGATGCCAGTCCCAATTGTACCGTATACCAGTCCGTATCGTTGATATAGATTAACTGTCCCAGCAGGTCGTTCCAGGTACCCATAAAAGACCAGAGCGTAATTGTAATTAAAGCAGCTTTGCTAAGCGGAATATACATCCGGGTAAATATCTGAAACCTGTTTGCTCCGTCAATCATCATAGCCTCCTCCAGTTCCTTTGGAAAGGTTGAAAAATACATTCTCAGGAAGAAGATAAAGGATGCCGAACCGCAGAAGGCCGGTAAAATAAGAGGTACATAACCATCCGATAAACCTAACTTCGACCACATAATAAAAGTGGGAATCATAGTAACCTCATAAGGCAGCATCATCGTTGCCAGCAAAATCATGAAAATCAGATTTCGTCCCTTAAAATTATACCGTGCAAAGCCATAGGCCACCAATGCGGATACAAAAACCTCGCCCAAAATCTTCAAGACGGCCATTAATGCCGTATTCAGCATATAACGTGTGATTGGCATAATTTCCAAAGCACGTATGATATTACCCATATACAGGGTGGACGGCAGCCATTTAACCGGATTGGTAAAAATCTCATTATCCATCTTAAAGGTGGTACTGGCCATCCAGAAAAACGGCAGGATCAAAACAATGGAGCCAACAAGATAGAACAAATAACGCAAGAGGGTTCCCAAGGCTTTTGAGCTTTTACTATCCATGCTTAATCCTCCTCATTATAGACCCAAAATTTCTTAGTGATATTGATAATTGCCGTCAACGTCAAAATAATGGCAAATAAAATCCAGGCAAGTGCTGTCGCATAACCCATATCATAATAAGAAAAGGCCCTGTTATATAGGTACACCATATAAAAACTACCCTCTTCCCCGGCTCCTCCCATGATATAGGCATCTGAAAATTTACGGAAAGCCGCAATAATTCCCATTACCATGTTGTAGAAGATGATGGGAGAAATCAAAGGCACGGTAATCTTGGCAGTTCTCTTTAGAAAGCTTGCTCCTTCCAGCTTGGCAGATTCATATAATTCCTTCGGAACATCCTTCAGCGCCGCCAGATAGGTAAGGTAACCGGAGCTTGCACCCCATAAAGCCATAATCAGATACGAGGGCAGCACCCAACTGGGATCAAAAAGCCAGTCCGGTCCGTGAATCCCCAGCGCCGCCAGCAGAGAATTAATCAGGCCATATCCCGGATCTAAAATCCATTTGAATACAATGGCAACAGCAACACCGGAAACAATGGAGGGCATATAAAATATCACCCGGAACACCCCGATTGCTTTGCTCTGGAAATTCAAGCATACCGCAACCAGCAAGGCGGTCATAATGGTCAACGGTATTGCAAAGACCGCATACCGAACGGTAACCGCAAGGGCTTTATAAAACTTTTCATCCCGAAAAATAGCAAGATAGTTTTCAAAACCAATGAAATTAGAATTGCCCAATATACTCCAATCCGTCATGGATATATAAACCGCTGCTATCATTGGGATTACCGTAAAAACAATGAAGCCGATTACCCAGGGAAGTACAAAAACAAACCCTATGGAATCTTTGTTTTTCTTTTTATTGCTTATCATCCTGCTACTTCCTTTCGGCTATTCTTTGGCAGTAATTAACTGGCGGCTTTTCTCCGCAATATTCTTTGCTGCCGTTATATAATCAAAATTCTCCGGATCACTGAGCAGCGGATTATACAACTGATACCAAAGCATGTCATTTATCTCATTCCATTTTGAAATATAATTGGCTGATCTGGCATTCTTCAGACACACTTCAATGGTAGGAAGGGCGGGTGCCTTCAGAGGATCAATCACCGCCACCTGATCCACGGTTCCCATAATCGGTGATGCTATCTTCCATTGGAAGAATTCCTCAGTGATTGCTTCCAGCACCTGGTAAGCCTGGGAATCCCCCTGCAGTTTAGAGCTGACCACAGTGGAAGCTGTCCAGTCAAAACCGCTGGCCCTGCCGTCCGCGCAAACAGGCATAGGAGCGTAACCAATCTTAAATTGCTCCTCCTGGGGAAGTTTACTTATCTTCTCTTCAAAATTATCCTGAATACCCCCCATAAACATGGCCGCTCTTTGCTTCTCGAACCATACATTATTCGATCCGAGACTGGAGACCTTACTGTACTGCGGTGTCACCTTACTGATAAGAATTTCATGAAGTATATTTAATCCTTCCAGCGATTGCGGTGTATCCATCAATATCTCATTGCCATCGTCTGAAATAATATCACCGCCGCCTGCCCAGAAGAAGGTTTCAATATTCGGCCAGCCATCCACAATATAACCATACTGCTGGTAAGCATTTCCCTGGGAATCGGTTTTTTGCACCGTAAGCTGTTTTGCAATCTGTAAGAAATCATCCCAGGTCCAGCCCCCCAAAGGATCCGGGAATGCAATACCGGCCTCTTCGAATAAATCCTGGTTATAATAAACCATCAGCGGGTTGGCAATCCATGGTATCCCATAATACTTGTCCTTATAAGTTGCTGCTGCCAGCACACCCGGATAAAAAGTATCCGGCTTTAATTTCTCACTGGCATTCAATTGATCCGTCAAGTCAGCGATTGCGCCAAGCTCCGCATACTTTGCAATTAACTCCTGGGTAAGCCAGAAGAAATCCGGCACCTTTTTCCCTGCTATTTTAGTAGAAAGCTTTATATAATAATCCGAAGGAAAGCTTAAAACCTCAACCTTATATGCTCCGTCCGCCTGCAGGTTCACACGGTCAATAATTTCCTGGAAATCTTTGAGTTCTTCACCGGCAGCCCATGTAGCAAAGGTATAGGTTCTGGCTTGTCCGCTCTTACCGCCGTTTGAATTATTCTGGCATCCGCTTAATATAGACAGCGTCAGCATAAATATCAGCAGAATTGATATTGCTTTAAAATGAATTTCCTTTCTCATAATCTCTCCTCCATCTATCTCTTATACTCTAACCTTATATTCTTATCATATTGTCAAATTTACTTGAATTCAAGTATAATTAACTTGAATATTATTAACGTTTTATTAGCATTTTATTTTTGGTTTATTCAAAATGGGGGTATAGTAAGAATGAACGGTAAGATATAGTATATATTGGATGTTCTTTTGACTGTAACCGATTTATAGCGTTTTCTATTATGGAATTTCTATCCTTTTCTCCACACCATTTTGTCAATTATTCCGGTATAGGACTGAATAATCTTCACGACTTTAGCGCTTACGTTCTCCTCCACATAATCCGGAACAGGGATACCATCGTCACCTTCCAGATTCATAGTAACTGCCATATCCACTGCTTGCAATAACGGCTTCTCGTCAATGCCCGACAGAATAAAGCAAGCTTTGTCCAGTGCTTCCGGGCGTTCTGTGCTGGTACGTATGCACACAGCCGGGAATGAATGTCCAACGGAGGTAAAGAAACTTGACTCCTCCGGCAGTGTTCCAGAATCAGATATAACTGCAAAAGCGTTCATCTGCAGATGATTATAATCATGGAAGCCCAGCGGTTCATGCCGGATGACACGCTTATCCAGCGGAAAACCGGATACTTCCAGTCTCTTACGGCTTCTTGGATGGCAGGAATATAAAACTGGCATATCATATTTCTCTGCCATCTTATTAATTGCATGAAATAAAGATAAGAAGTTTCTCTCTATATCAATATTTTCTTCACGGTGTGCAGAAAGCAAAATATATTTATGCGGCTTTAAGCCCAGCGTCTCCAGAATATTAGAGCTCTCTATCTCAGCCAGGTTCTGATGCAGCACTTCCGCCATGGGAGAACCTGTTACATAAACACGTTCCTTCGGCAGCCCGCACTCATGCAGATATTTTCTGGCATGTTCAGAATAAGCAAGGTTTACATCGGAAATGATGTCCACAATACGGCGGTTTGTCTCTTCCGGCAAGCACTCATCCTTACAGCGGTTTCCGGCTTCCATGTGGAAAATCGGGATTTTCAGACGCTTTGCTGCAATTGCTGATAAGCAGGAATTGGTATCACCGAGGATTAAAAGCGCATCCGGCTTAATACCTGCCATTAACTTATAGGAACAGTTTATGATATTTCCAACCGTTGCCCCAAGATCATCCCCAACCGCATCCATATACACTTCCGGACTGTCCAGCTTCAGATCCCGAAAAAACACGCCATTTAGATTATAATCGTAGTTCTGGCCTGTGTGGGCAAGAATGGTATCAAAATAGGTTCGGCACTTTTTGATAACTGCTCCAAGACGGATAATCTCCGGGCGGGTGCCAACGATAATAAGAAGTTTCAGTTTTCCGTTCTCCTTAAAATGTATATCGCTGTAGTCTGTTTTGATACGTGTTTCTGACATCACTTCTCCTCCACCACCTCAAAAAATGTATCCGGATGCGCCGGATCAAACTGCTCATTGCTCCACATCACCGTCACCAAATTCTCTGTTTCAGACAGGTTGCTGATACTGTGCGTGTATCCCGGCAGCATATGAATTGCTTCCATCTTATCTCCGGACACCTCAAAGCTCAATACTTCATCCGTGCCAATCCTCCTCTCCTGAATCAGCCCATAACCGGACACCACAATGAAAAGCTCCCATTTGCTATGATGCCAGTGCTGCCCGTTCGTAATACCGGGCCTGCTGATATTTACGGAAAACTGACCGCAATTCGCCGTTTTTAATAATTCCGTGAAGCTGCCTCTGTCATCGCAGTTCATCTTCAACGCAAATTTTATCTTGCTTTCCGGCAGATAGGAAAGGTATGTGGCATACAGCTTCTTGGTAAAGGAGTTCTTCGGAAGCTCCGGCATAAGGAGCGTATCCGGCTGCACCTTAAAGGAATTCAATAACCCTACAATCTCACCCAGTGTTACCTTATGTGTAACCGGCACATAGCAGTAACGTCCATCTGTCTGTCCTACCGCATCCACTCCATCAAACTCACAGTGATGCTCCTTACCCTCCAGGGCATCCAACATCTCGATCACCAGATCATCAATATAAAGAAGCTCTAGCTCTGTCGATGGGTCATTCACTGTGATCGGCAGATCATTGGCGATATTGTTACAGAAGGTTGCAATCGCAGAGTTATAATTTGGACGGCACCACTTCCCAAATAGATTCGGAAAACGATAAACCATAACCTTCGCTCCTGTGGTTTTACCATAATCAAAGAACAGTTCTTCGCCAGCCAGCTTGGACTTTCCGTAGTCAGATCCTGCATAGCGGCCCAGCAGCGTTGCCTGGATTGATGAACTCAGCATCACCGGTGCGGTGTTATTGTGAGCCTTCAGTGTGTCCAGTAAAGTGGATGCGAAACCGAAGTTGCCCGCCATGAATTCATCGTTGTTCTTGGGACGATTCACACCAGCCAGATGGAACACAAAGTCTGCTTTCCTGCAATACACCTCCAATAACGCCGGATCTGTGTTGATATCGTACTCATATATCTCATTAATCTTAAGATTGGGTCTCGTTTTATCCTTATTCTGCTGTATGTTTTTTAAGGATGCAACCAGATTCTTCCCGACAAAACCTGCTGCACCAGTGACCAATATTGTCTTATTCCATACGCTGGAGTTATGTTTTCTCATCCCGTTACTCCTTAATTTCTATTACTGGCAGCTTCCTGCTCCCAATTATCAAGTTCCTTTCGAATATATTGCAAGGACAGCAGTTTTTCTTTTACCTCATCTACGGTAAGAAGCCTGGTGTTATTACTATTGAATTCTGACAGAATATTTCTTTCGATATCTCCGTCCTTAAAATACTTATCGTAATTCAAATCACGGCTATCGCAAGGCACTCTATAAAAATCACCTAAATCAATTGCGCTGGCGCATTCTTCATTGGTCAGCAAGGTCTCATACATTTTCTCACCATGGCGGATACCAATCACTTTAATTTCATGCTCCGGAGCAAACAATCCAGTTACCGCCTGCGCCAAAGTCTTGATTGTACACGCAGGCGCTTTTTGAACAAGAATATCTCCGCAGACCCCATATTCAAAGGCAAAAAGGACGAGATCAACCGCTTCATCCAAAGACATTATAAACCTGGTCATGGCAGGCTCAGTAATTGTAATGGTACTGCCTGCTTTCATCTGTTCAATCCAAAGCGGAATAACTGAGCCGCGGGAGCACATTACATTTCCATATCTGGTGCAGCAAATTTTTGTGGTTTCCGTTGTCCTCGCTTTCGCAACTGCCACACGTTCCCCTAATGCCTTAGAAATTCCCATGGCATTAACAGGATATGCCGCTTTATCTGTCGATAAGCATATCACGCTCTTCACACCCCCGCCAATTGCAGCAGTCAGTACATTCTCTGTCCCCATTACGTTTGTTTTAACAGCCTCCATAGGGAAGAATTCGCAGGATGGAACTTGTTTTAATGCCGCTGCATGAAATATATAGTCAACGCCATGCACGGCGTTTTTCACCGATTGCATGTCTCTTACATCTCCAATAAAAAACTTAACTTTTCCAGCCATATCAGGCATTTTCGTCTGAAACTCATGACGCATATCATCCTGTTTTTTCTCATCACGGGAAAAAATACGGATTTCACCTATATCTGTATTCAGGAAGCGGGCTAATACCGCATTTCCAAAAGAACCCGTTCCGCCAGTAATCAACAGTGTTTTGTTCTCAAACATTGACATTTTCTAATCTCCCCTGCACGCCCTTTGTTAATGGATGAAGCTATTAACTGCGTGTATACCATAGGCAAGGCTCTTACTTAAGTCTGCTCTCTATCATAATATGAGAGTGCTTCAGATGAGGAGTATGTATTAATTTAATTACCTTAATGAAAAAAAGACCTGCGCTGTATTTCATGAGCGCAGGTCTCCTTTTCATCCGTTATTCAGAAATTCTTTTCCATTTTCAAGCGCCTCCACATAAATTTCTTCCCTTCTACTATTATATAGGAATTGGTGCTATTCTCCATATAATCTGCTGCAAAACAACCTGAATATTTTATGAAATTTCCATCATAAACTGCTCAATCAACTTATAGACACTTGTATACGGGTTCATTTCCTTAATATTAGCAGACAATGTTTTGCCCTGATCTTCATATTGGAATTCCAGAGCTTTAGCATTATCAATTGCCTTTTCTATCTCACCATTTTGGATAATCTCGCGAGTTTTGCCTCTATGGCCTTTTGAATAAGTGCTATTTAAATGCTCTGATAAGCGGCGATAGATTTGGCGCTTGGTAAGCGTTGAATCCACTTCTTCAAAATGCATCAAAAGCCATGTTTCAAACAGATAATTTGAAATCAGCAACTCATAATCCTTAGAAGCTAGCACCACGGACTGAATATTTGGAGGATCATCACAATCAAATGCAAGATACTTGCCATAGATACTGAATTTCCGGCCATTTTCTTCATCTATAAAAAAATCATTAGCAAAATTCAAAACGGTTTGAGCATTACCATTTGCCGTTTCCAATACCACCTCAACATCAGTATATTTATTTTTATTGATAATTTCCGCAAAATAATCAAAGTAGTATTTTTCAGTCTTACCCTCACAAAAAATAATGATGCGGCCGATATTGATTTTTTGAATCTCCGCACGGTGCTGTGGAGATAGTATTGTTCTACCCATCCACTTCACCACCTATAATTTCATCGTAATTAAAGATGGGGATCGCACCATACTTTCCTTGCAGATAGTCCTTGCTAAACGTAGCATCCTCACGTACTTTCAAATCAGAAAGAGCATAAAGTGTAGACTCGCCTCGCTCATTTTTATCTACAAAAATAATTTCGTCACGACGAAACTGATTGTAATTCAGTAAGGAAATATCGTGCGTTGTAAAAATAAGCTGTGCCTTTTTATTCTGGCTGGAGCTGAAAATATCCACAATCAGCTTGGTCAGAAGAGGGTGAAGCCTTGCAGACATTTCATCTACAATAAACACACCGCCATCCTCAATCATCTCAATAATGTTTTGAACATAAGCAAGAAAACGCAGTGTACCAGTAGACTCCTGTTGTAAGTCAAACAACTTCTCTCCGGTTACATTTCCGCTTTCATCATAAATATTGTGAACAGTACGAACAACCTTCTCCTTCTTTTTCTTTCCAGTTCGTTCATTTAATACAATTTCTGTCTGCACATCAAGACGCTTAATACCAACATCAATCATACGCAGATAATTCTCAACTTTCTGGCGGTATGTCTTATTGCTTACCAACTTTTTGTTAAGCATAATAGAACCTGCTAATCGTTTCACTGTGGATTCAAAGAGGATCTCTGAAAAAACATTATATTCTTCATAGAAGAAAGAAATAAAGTCTCCTAATATAATTTCTTTCACTTCATCATCAAGGAAATATTCCAATACGGCAATATATAATCTTTCAGCAGGTAACTTCTTATAAACCCCCAGCATCTTTTGATATTTACTGCCAAAGGAGAGTTCTGTACCGGTCCTCTCAAATACCTTTTTATCATCAATGAAGAGCCACTCATTCAAAACCTCTTTTGATGTACATTCAAAACCATACTGTATCTGCTTATCACCACGAACAAAAATGATATCAAACTCCGAAGCATCATTATTATGCTCCGAGAGCATAAAAGGCTCCAGTTTAATTTTCATCTGATTCTCTGAGGACTCAAAACCTTCGTTTTCTTTTTTGTTAATAAATTGTAAAAAGATATACTGTTCAAAAAAGAACATTGCTGAGATCAAATTGGATTTACCGGAAGCATTTGCTCCATAAACAGCGGTTGTCTTGAGCAAGCCGAGTTTATCATTAATAGGTATAACATGGGAAGGGTGCTGCACATAAGCAGTTGCCCTCATATCCAAGATAGCTTCATTTTTAAACGATGTGTAGTTTTTCACCTTAAACATCAATAACATATATTTACCTCCAAGCTAATCTGCTTCTACCTATAGTATACCCGATATTTCATAAAAATCAACCATATTTTCGGAATTATCGTATTTATTTATCAAGCTTTTTTAATTTTTGTATAAAATATGAATTAAAATTTGATTTTTTCAATTTCATGTAGTGTGTTCAAATCTGCTTCTGGTGCCGACCCCGACACCCTATCTTTGATTTTAAAACATCAACAAAAACCAAACTGCCAACACAAAAAGTCTCAGCACAGTGAGTATTTTTGTCTTAGCAGTTTAATATCCTAATATCCTAGCAGGAGCCGCCGTTCAGTGGCTGTTCCCTCCAATATTTTCCTGGTCACAGACTTAAGTTTCAATCACTCCTATTACAGAGTTCTATATAACATCCCGCTTTTCTTTGCAACCGTATAGATATCCTTCAATTGTCCCGCCATGTTATGACCTATCACCACATTATACGGCATAACCAGGCCATCTGAGATGATTGTATCCTTGAATGGTATAAACGTTGCCTCCATCATAATCGGCAAGGGTGCATAGGGGAACATCTCTTCCCAACTTGATATAATCCCGCATACCTGATAGACCCGTTGATTATCCATTGAGATAAAAATAGAACCCTTCTTAAGATTCCGTTCCAGTACAAACTGTCCCCGGATTCTACGTTTCCAGCTTCTTATGATATCTACATGCTCGTCCTCCAGCGCACCTGAACACTTCTCCAAATAACCATCTATAACAGACACATCATCCCACATTTTATCAGCAATTTCTTTCACTTCATTCGGATTCAAGCTCTCTTCGTCAGCCATTCTCTTTATTTTGCTATTGATATTATATATTTTGTTTACATAGTCCAATAATGGCAGCCAGAGTTTATAGTACAACTGTCCATCTTCTCTTGAAAGTGTCATTCTCTGCGCCCTCCCTTGTTCCTTGCAGAAATACATGATCTTATCATTTTCATTCCCAATCCTCATTACTCCCATCAAAATAATTTGGTCGGCAGATGACGGCCAATATAACCAATATAGCATTTCCTGGCCGCATCGTCCGGCAGCAGATAGATTCTGCCTCCCGAAAACTTGCCGGAAAACCTGATATGTTCAAAAAAATATTCTGTCCCACCGTCCGGCTTTTGAAATAGTCTCATCCTTTTCAGCTGCTCATTCATTCTGACAGTCTCTGATTCCGAATGAGCATACATTCCCAGATCTTTCCGGTTATACACGCCGTCATAGCATTGAAAGTATTCCTGTACCCTTTGCAGTCTATCCATAATCTGAAGAATATGGAACTTCTCCGGGTCCTTATATAACTGATCCTTCACATTTTCACAAAAGATCAGATTGGGAAACAAGACCTCTCTCTGTTCCCATAGATCCTGCCCGGATGATATATGTTCAAAACATGACCTTCTGATGTCACCTTCCATCTCGCCGACACTCATTCCGGCAGACAGGTTCCTTATGGACATCTGTGTTTCTGTTATCTCCGAAGCATCCTCTATTTTGAGATATCGTCCCCAAAGATCCTTTTGCTGAAAATACGGATTGGTTAGGATACTTACCGTTATCCTCTCCGTTTCAGCCGCATAGGTATTACCTGCGCCCCCATAGTCTTTTCCGTCAATTTCCGTACGGAACTCCCCCTCAAAATCCGCGGCATCAATATAGGAGCAATTCTTACTGTAAAGGGTTCTGAAAAACTGCTGATACGTTCTGTCCACCTGGGGGTCCTTAAGCCATTCTGCCACACCATATCCCGCACAAAAGCGGAAGGCATGAATGTCGTGAGTACAAACCAGCCCGTCACAGACCTTTCCGGTTTTAAGCCGATGCAGAAGTTGAATAAATTCATTCATCCTCTGTCTTGCCTCGGGGATATCCCCCGTCCTTCTAATCTCCTCATGAATGCAAAGCTCGTTGAATGCCAGATACATGATTTCCTCCGTTAAAACAGTGCATCAATTGTCTTATCCCATTCGTCAAAAAAGCCTTCCGGCCAATCAGAAAGACTTCCATCCTCCAGAATCGCAGGAGAAGATTTTCTATGCCGCGGCATCATCGCCTCCTCTGTCTGATAGAAATAGTTCAGGCGTACCAGATTCCTGTTAATTACACGGTTCTTTACGGACAACCGGATTCCGTTGAGCAGATGATCACTATGTGTTTCTACAATCACCTGAACACCGCCGGAACAGGCTTTTGCTATCAATTCACCCATAATACGCTGTCCCTTCGGATGCAGGTGCGCTTCCGGATTCTCCAAAATAACCAGATCGCCGGACTTTGCTTTCAACAGGCTGATAATAACCGGAGCTGCATAACTGATTCCAAAGCCCACATTAAGGGGGGTGAATTCATATTCCGAAACATTATACCCAATGCCTACGATACCGGCATCCATGTATTTCTTAGGGTTAATATGCACCCCCGGACTAATCTCCGACATCCATGCCTCCATCTGGTAGATCAGAAAGGAGCTGTCGGTTCCCGGATGCAGAACCCGGCGGTTCTCAATCCGGTCGGTAAATCCTCTCTCCGCTATGTAATCCGCAAATAATTCCCCTCTATAGCCAACCTGGTTTTTCTCATATATTTGATGATAGGATTTTTCATAAAATGATTTCGGACCAATCCGCTCTGCCGAAACATAAGAAAACGTTGAGAAAAAAAGGTTGATGCTTTGAAAGGTCTTCCAAGTCGTATAATCAGAGTGGATTTTCTGAAAATCAGATTCCTTCTCATACTGATAATCACAATGATAGGAGGCATCATCGCTGTCAATCTCGATCCCAACCCTGTCCTGGCTGCTATTTCTGTATAACAGGTCAAAGCCGGTTCCTATCCTGACCGCTTCCCCATTCAAATGTATTCCCTTGGTAATGGCGCCCATGTCATAGGACTGCCTCAGCAAAAGCAATGCCTGAACCACACTGGATTTCCCCATACTGTTAATGCCGGCTAATACATTCAGATTCGAAAGCTCCAGATCCAATTCTTCGAAACACTTGAAATTAGATAACTTCAGCCTTCTAAGCATGCCCCTTCACCTCCTTATGTAACACCCTTTCTGCCATGGTTTTCAGTATTCTAATCCGGTCATTCACCGATTTCTTATCGGACGCTCGCAGCGCATTCTGAAAATAATAGTCATCACACCGCTTTATAAACAGATCCACCACTTCCTCCCGCCTCTCGATCAGCAGGTTGATATCCCCGCGTTCCATGTGATAAATCACATGGGACCAGCCTTCAAATAACGCCTTATTAATTGGTCTTCGTCTTCCGTCATCATAAATTTTACGAAATGCATTTTTTCCAAATATATTATAAGAAGCGTCCATCACTTCCGCAAACCGATTCTGAATCTGTTCCAAATCATTGGCGGATGCCTTGGATAGATAATCCATCCCCTGATTCAAAAATTCATCCAAAAAACCATTATAGGTATCCAACGGAAGCTGGGTAAAAGACACATAGCGCAGGCAAAACTCCCGGTCCAGCATCCGGTCCGTTTTAATACTACCGTCCGTCGCCCGAATGAACTTCCCGTTTCGGGCAAGGGTACAGATGAATTCGGTAGCCTGTCCCTGGTACAGCGCATTCCTTATCTCCTGAGGCTCCAAAATCAACCCGCCTGTGTTGATCCGCTTGAAAATATTGAACTTAACGTTCTTGGGGGTCGCCGGATTCACCAAATATGCATTGATATTAGTCTCTTCAATTCTCCGCTGCAAAGCACGGGGCAGCTTCGAGAATTTCAACCCGTTCAAATCGTACAAAAACTCCAGTCCGGTCAAAGCAAAGGACTCATCAACCACATATTCCTTAATCGTACTAATGCGCTGAAGTCCATCAATAATCAGCCATTTATCATCATCCGAAGCATCAAAGTAAAATGCCGGAAGCGGTATTCTTAACAGGATGGATTCAATCAACTGGCTTTTCTGGGTTTTCGTCCAGAGACCGGCTTTTCGCTGAAAAGAAGAATCAAATTCCAGCTCATTATTTTTAATCCTCTTGATGATTGACTCTACCACCATCTTATCCATCTTAATGTCAATCTTGGAGGGATCAAAGGGATTCACTCTGCTATCGATGGTTATCTGTCCGGCATCCTCATCGCTGTCCGGTTCCACATCCTCATTGATGATCTCAATCTCTCTTTTCAGAAAATAATCAATAATCTCCTGCTTCTCCTCTTCCGTACACTTAATTGTGATAAAGAGAATGGATAGATTAATCTTATTCCCCTGATGTCTTGCAATCTCTTCTAATGATAATAAATCACTTTGATATCTTTCAACAATCATATTGTTTATTACCTCCGCATAACGTTAATAATAGTATAAGGATGCTTGGTACCGTGAAGCGGTAGTCTGGAGGAAAGAATGAACCAAAATAACAAATCCTACAAAATCGAAATACTCATTACCGCAGCCCACCCAATACAGCTAAAGAAGCCCTGCTATTGGATATTATGGGGTTCCTGCGGACAAGACTGGCTCAACGAATGCTGCGGTTGGGCGCAAACACCCGAATTGGCATGGAGCGAAGCCTATGACTTTTATCAATCATATAAAGCCATTCCTGCTT
>JAEWYQ010000020.1 GCA_023395555.1 Bacillota bacterium | reverse complement strand
GTCAGACACCCTCTCGTGTGTCTGCCACCTCTTTTCCATGCCGGAATCTTTTTGTTCTATTGTATCTTCCCCTCGATCTTTTATGTATCTTTGTTACTTTTTCAGCCTTTATTGCTAATTCCCCCTGGCTGCTTTATTCACTCTTTTTAAAGATTGCATCCAGCTTATCCTGCAGTAACTGCTTATTGGACTCTACTGCCTGAGATACGGTGGTCTGTCCCGTGATAATGGAATTATGGAAGGAGCCCAGATCAAATCCAACCTTTTCTGCAAAGTCTACCACTGTCTTGGATCCCGTCATCAGGGAATAATCGATATCCTGCTCCGATAAGAAATAAGGCTCAAATATTGTCTTATCATAGATATAAGAGGTATCTCCGTCAAACCAGTTGGTATATTCCTCAAAGATCTGATATACCTTATCCGCATCCTTAGTACCCACAGGGATCATATACCAGTTTCTTGCTTCCGCACCGTAGCTGGAGCCGTCACCGCTGGGTCCCAGCGGGAAGGGAACCACATGGTATTCAAAATCCGCGCCGAAGTTATCCGCACCGGCCTTCAGCAGCCATGCGGCAGCTCCCCAGAAGAGGATATTTCCGTTAGCCCAGCCGTAGAGGTTGGCATTCCAGTCATTGTCCGTACCGGAAAAGTATACCGCCGTCTTATCTACATTGTATAATCTGTCAAGGAAATTGTATGTCTCTACCACCTGAGGAGAAGACAGACTCTCTGTCGCACCGCTGGCCAGAGTTCCGTTATTGGCGTAGACGAAGCCCATACTGGTTCCGTAAACACCGCCGTAACCATATTGATCGTTTACACCGTCTCCGTCAGTATCCTTTGTTGCAGCAATGCAATATTCCGCGAATTTATCCCAGTTCCACTCCCCTTTTTCATAAAGGGACTGGGGATCCTCCAGGCCCAGAGCCCGGATTATCTCTGCATTATATGCCATAACAGTTCCTGATACCGGGCCATTCTCCGTAAAGAGATAGTTATCACCCAGCATATTCAGAGGCAGCATAATATTATTCTCATTATTAATATCATGGTTCTCCGTTGTATACTGGCTGATGGGAAGGGCCAGTCCATTGGCTACGGCACCAACTCCGAACTGAAGATCCACAGTATAAATATCAAATTCCGGATTGCCTGCCGCAATGGAAGTATTAATGCTTTCAATCATTCCGCCCCAGGCAACATTGACAAATTCAATTTTAACATTGTATCTCTCTTCAATTCTTCTCAGGTTATCCAATTGCATCTGAGCGGTTTCTACATTCGTTACTCCGGGATTATCATTAACATCCGTATCACCGCTGTCATAATATCTGTCCCACCACTGGGCAATCCGGATGGTTCTGCCTCCCATATCAAAGGCCGGGTACCTGTCCGCCTCCGGCTCTGCCGGGACTTCTGTGGGATCCTCCGTGGGGGTCTCTACGGGAACCTCCGTCGGTGTTTGATTTTCTGCGGCAGGTGCCTTTGTGGGCGTAACTGCATCCCCGCCTTTTGAGCCGCAAGCCGTTAATGAAAAAATCATGGATGCTGCCAGTAATAATGCGATAAATTGCTTTGCTTTTTTCATAAAACTTCTCCCTTCATGATTTTGTGCACTTTTTTGTTCAATGCTTTGACAGAGTATCATATTGTTTGTCACTATTTTATCAATTCCATCCCTGATATGAACTCTCTTTATTCCATTTGAACAATCAAATTATATCATCGTTTCCTTTTAATTTCTTGCGTTTACTTCACAACAAATAATGAATTTTTAACATTTTTGCGGAAAACTATTGTTTTATTTGATAAACGGTATATAATGATAATAAATAAAAGATTTTGAAAATATTTATCATGTTTCATTTCCCATCACTTATACTTTTACATGGAGGTCAACATGAGTAATGCATTGTCTCAGAGGATTCTTACCGAAGATAGAAATCAAGTCCTCAATGATCCGGATTCCGACTGCAGAGAGTTCATCTGCCATCATCTGGCAGGCCAGGACTTTCCGGTTTCCTTCCGGCAGCAAGATTATTGTGAATATTATCTGGTGATCTCCGGTTCCCTTGTCTATGCATCGTCTCAGGAAACCGGTGTCCTGCATGCCGGTGAGCTGCTATTCCTGCGCAGCAAAGACAAAAACATCCGCATTGCCTGTCATGGCAAGAAATGTGAGGCAATCCGCCTGAGCTTTTCTGAGGAAGCTTTTTTATCCTGCTGCCTTTATATCGGGAATCATATTATAGAGGCACTCACGGATCAGGCCCGCCTTCCCAAGCTGCAGCTTCCCAAGCACACCCTTCCTTCTGTCGTACAAAAGCATGACTTCTACCACTTAATTTCCAATCACAAGGAGCAGACCCTCCGATTTAAATTGCTGCTGGCGGATATCCTGACCCTGTTTGTCATGAACGCCCAGAGCCGGGAGTACGACCATGCTCTTCTCCAGTTGGAGAATCTCCTGGAGAAGATGAATTCCCCGGAGCATATTGAAGAGGGAATCCCGGCTATGCTGCGTATTGCCGGATGCAGCCATGGTCATTTATGCCGCCTGATGAAAAACCATCTGGGCATGTCACCCAAGCAATATCTCACCGAGCTGAGGCTCAATCATGCCGCAGGCCTGCTCACCGGCTCTACCATGGATGTGCTCTCCATCTCCTTTAAGGTGGGATATACCAGCATCAGCCATTTTATCTCCCTCTTTAAATTAAAATATGGGATCACCCCATTAAAATACCGCCAGATACACTCAAAATAGGTGTATCCGGCGGTAACATCTCTTTCTGTTCCCTTATCCTACAATACCGCTTCGTTCCATACCTTCCATAAAATATCTTTGCAGCACAGCATAGATTAACAGGAGGGGCAGGACCGTCAATACGATCCCGGCATATACATAGAGCTGTACCTCCGACGGATCCATGATTTTATCCACATAGGATATAGTTGACTGCAGCGTGGCAATCTTCATGCTGATGGCATTATCACCCCCGTAAACAAAAAGCCTGGGAAAGAAGACATCATTATACTGCCATACCAGAGAAAACACGGATACGGTAATAACAGAAGGCATGGCATTGACAAGCATGATTCTGAAATAGGTATACCAGGGTCCGGCACCGTCAATATAGGCGGCTTCCTCAAACTCCTTGGGAAGCCCCCGGAAAAATTGGTTGAAAATATAAATATATAACCCGGAACGCAGGCCAACTCCAAATACCGTCATGATGTACATGGGTATATGGCTGGACAGCAGGTTAACCCCGGAGCCCCTCACCAGCCCTACCAGCCCGAAGGGGTTAAAATCCATAAAGGTCTGATACAGGGGAAGCATAATTGCATGGGAAGGGATTACTATGGTCAATATAACGATCCCGAACAGGAGCCTTTTCAGCGGAAATTCATATCTGGCAAAGCCATAGCCTGTCATGGAGCAGATAAACAGCTGAATTACCATGAGTGCCACATCATAGACCATGGTCTTTCCCAGAATATTGATGTAATCCATCCGCCGGAAAGAATGAATATAGCGTCCCAGTGTGCCGTTCTTTGGAAACAGGTATACCAGGGGGTTGTACAGGTCTTCGTTGGAGAAAAAGGACCGTGTCACAATGGTAATTAAGGGGCCGAGAATAATATAAGCAATTCCGGCAAAAATGATGAGTCGAAACAGGGAAAACATCATTTTTTTTACTTTACGCTGCAATCTGATTTTATTATTGATATAAACCGTATCCGACCGGTTGCTTTCTATTTTATCTAACACTGATTGGAAACCATTTAATAGCCTGGTCATTCAATCCCTCCTTTCCTAATTGTAATAAAAGGTCTTCCTGGAAATAGCAAAGCCCACCGCCAATAATATGATACAGGTAATCATCGTGCTCAGTACGCTCATGGCCGAGCTGAGACCGTAGTTCAGACTCTTAAAGGCCGCATCATAGGCAGCGTCCACAACCTTGCTGTTCACAAAGGAATCTACAATGGTATAAACCACATTGGTTAAAATCAGCGGGGAAACCATGGGAAAGGTCACCTTCCAGAAGGTCTCATAGGCAGTGGCTCCCTCAATCCTGGATACCTCATAAAGAGCGCCCGGTACGGATTGCAGTGCCGCCAGGAAGATCACAATCTGGATCCCGGAAGCCTTGATAATATCATAAATACGGCCTACCACCTCAACCACATAACGGATAATTCTCTCCGGAAAGCCCAACTGCATGAAGATCTCAAGAAAGTACTGTATGCTGACCCCATTGTTGGAATCCGCAAACTCGGCGGAGACCACTCCGATTCCCCCTTGAATCGCCTGTCTCGCCATCTCAATTGCACTGTTGATTGCTCCCGATCCCATAATAACCGGGATAAAGAAAATGGCGCGGATAAAGGTTCTTCCTTTGAACTTTTGATTTAACAGCATTGCCATAAGGAGGCTGAAAAATATAATCAGCGGAACATCAATCAGCATATCCGTTACCGAGGATACCAGCACCTGATTAAAGCTTCCATGCTTCAGCAGGGCATATTCAAAATTGCTCAGTCCGGCAAATTTCAGCTGATATCCTCCTGAGGCCTGAAATTCAACCTGGCACAGGCTGAATTGTATTGTCTGGAACAGGGTTCTCATATAAAAGACCACAATACCGATGAACCAGGGCAGAATGAATAACATACCGGTAATTGCACGTTTTCTGCTTAAGGACAGTTTTTTTCTCTTCATTCTCTCACTCCTTCACCCTATAGTCCATGGCGGGTACCGTCACACCGTCCACTGCTGCCGGTTCACTGCCGTAGTTAATATAAATAACAGTTCCATTATCATAGGTAATTTTTCTTACGAAATCTTCCAAAATTTCATGTCTTAGAATTGTACTGTTTTGAACCCCCCCTGCTGCTGTAGTTATGGTATTGTAAATGGAAATGGCATCCTCCATCCAATACTCAAAGTAAACAGAGCCAAGAAAGTTCAGTCCGGAATATTTCAGCTCACTGGACTCCTCATAGGATAAGGTGAAATAAGGAGCCGCACCGGTTTCTATCAATTGCAGAAGAATCTGCTGCTTATCATAGACATCACTCTGATTAACGGGAGTTCCTGCATAGTCCAGGCATCCGTGAAGCACCATTTCATAAAAGGGAATCTCTTCGTCCACAATATAGTATGGATTGCCCTGAAGGGGCACCCCTGCAAGATCCTCCGCATATTGCAGGGAATAGTAGTTCCCTCCCTTCACTCGAAGGGATTTCCCCGCATCCTGCAGGGTCTGAAGGGAGTCCTTCACAATCTTCTTGGCCTGCTCCCGGTTTATTGCCTGGGATTTATTCTTATCAGAGGCAAGAAAATCGCCCAGATCCCGGAGAGAGATTCCGGACAGCTCCAGGTCCTTCACCTCCCTGGCAAACCTGTCGGTGTAATGGCCCAGATATCTGGGGGAAAGCAGGTAATACAGAGTCTCCTTATATCCCAGACTTGCGGTCTGACGCAGGGTTGACGGATTCACCTGGCCAAACTCACCGTAGATACCGGAGTAGTATTTGGAGGATTCAAACATTTTAGAAAATCCGGAGGCGTTCTGGGATACCTGTACAAAGGCTGCATCGGCATAGAGCTTTCCTCCGGAATTCTCAAGAAAGCCGTTGAGCTTTGCCAGTCCCTTTTTCCCTCCCAGCTTTCCCAGCAGCTTAACCCTGTCCGGCATATCATGATAGTAGCCCTCGTTAAACCAGCTGAGGTAGGTCATGCGAAGGTTGCTGATCTGATGGTCATGGAAGAGCCCTGCAATTTCTTCCGCCTGCTTATAAGTCGTCATCGGCTCATCGGTCAGATATGGAATCCCCAGAAAAAAGGCTTTCTTCTGTACGGAGCCTACGATATCCAGATAAAGGGGAAGCGGTTTCTCCTCTGTCTTTCTCTCTAATACTCCCTCATCCATCAGTCTCTGTCTCAAATAATTGGCCATGCCGGAATAATCCGCCTCCTCTTTATCAAGGAATGCATATTGAACGGTCAGATTGCAATCGTAGAGCTCCTTCTCCACTAAGGGAAGATCGGCTTCCCCTCCCGTGGTACCGAACATGCTCAGCAGCTCTGACTGACGCAGGGTGAAGCTTGGATAGACATAATTGTAGCTGTTGATCTTTCCGGCCACATCCGCTGTTATGGCTGCAAAGGAATCCCCATTGGTGATTCTGGCAAATACCGCGGACTCCTCCCGGCTGATTCCAAACACCGGAAGCCTTGCCTTCTGGGTTTTTTCTATTACAATATAATTCGCGTTCATGGGGTCTGTTCCGTATATATCCTGACGGTAGGCATCCTGGCTGGAGCCATTATTGAAATAAATCAGAGATCCGCTTCCGTTGGGAACCATCATATATCCGGTCTCCCCGGTACCTGCGGCGCCAAAGAATTTCAGAAGGCTGATTCCGGCAATCTTCCCGCCGCCCTTTTCAACAATCTGCTTTGTCGGAAGGGATACCCGCAGTTCCCTGTCCTCCAGGCGATATTCCAGGGGAATCTCAAAGCTTACCTTTCCTTCCTCAAGGGCTTTTGTCACCGCCATATCCTGATCATAATCCTCCTGGCTGTAACCGGCCTTCCCAAAATAATCCTGGAATTTCTTTAAGGTAAGCTTTGACTTTATAACCCCGGAAGCTAATTCCAGATGGCCCTCATATTCTGGGGAGGCCAGATATTTTGACCGTACCGCCTTGGCGTCTGCTTCACTAAGCTTATCCAGGACTGCGGTCTGAAGTCTCTCCTCCGTAATATACATGGGCACAATACCGGTTTTGCTGCTCTGGTCGCCGATGGTATAAATAAACCGGATTCCATCCTTAATTCTTTCATAGGTGAACTGCTTCTGCGCGATGCTGAGAGTATAGTTATTCGCCGTTACTCTGTCTCTTCTGGCGGTAAAATAATCAATCACGATCTGGCTCTTTAATTCGTCCGCATTGACATTGGCCGCAATGGGGTCCTCTTCCTGGGGATTAGAATATACGCTCTGGCCGTTTCGTTTGTCATAGACCTGGATTTCTGTCGTTTCCAGATTGGCATAAAGCCTCAGATTGCTGTTCTCTGCCACCATTACCATTCCGTCCGGAGCTTCCTCCAGCGTCTCCCATACGGTGCCCTCCTCATAATCATATGTCAGGGCCTCCAGGGATTCCCGGCAGCCGTCATAGAGAAAGAAGTACCAGATATCATACCCGGCAATACCCAGAAGAAGCAGGGCTGATGCGATTGCTGCAATGATCCATTTTTTCTTATTCATTCTGCCTCCTCCTTACACACTAAATACCAATTCCGTATAGATACTCTGGATAAACAGGAACAATTGCTGCACAATTGTCACCATCAGCAAAATCACAAATAAAATAACAATCATAGACGCAAAGGTAAGAATTGCCGTTATCACTGTTTTGCCAAAGGTATAATTATGTACTCTCATAATTCCCACGATTACCAGGAACAAAAACCACAGAACGGAGATCGTCAGAATAAGGTAGTAAAAGGCCTGCTCATTCTCCGCAATAATATAGGACAGCAGAGTACAGGGAACCAAGGTACAGAGAAGGGGCAGCGTGGCATATCCCGTCACTGTCATAATATCCTTCAGTCTGCCTTCCCCTTCCATCAGACAGGTAATGGACCAGTTGGCGATACAGAACAGCAGGTAGAAGGCCGCAATCGCCAGCAAATCCGTCAGGCTGTTGGTCCAAAGCACATTGTGGGGATTGACCACAAAGCTGGCATAACGCTTGTTCACAGAGAAGGAGAGACTGAATAAAACCACCATGAAAAATGCCAGCTTCACGCTGCCCTTTTCCCGGTATCTTATCTCATAGAAGCCGTCACCGGGATGGAACATGGTATAGAATGCATAGTTTAATCGTTTTTGCGTATTCATTGTTCCCTCCTCTTTCTCTTCCGGATTCGGAATGACAGGAACAGGCCCAGACCGGCGGCACAGACCCCCGTCAGAATATAGTTCAGATTGTCATTGAGAAACCCATTCCTTAATCTCCGATATGCGGTGGAATAATAAGTCCTCTCCATGCCCAGCTTCAGATACTGCATCGCCGCCCGGTTATCCCCCGCCGCAAGATAGGATTTTCCGATTCCGGTATAAGCCAGTTCAAAATTGGAATCCAGCTTTAATACCTCCTCCCACTTCTCCACCGCCGCTGCTTCATCCCCGTCATACCGGAGCGCTACCGCTTCATTGATTAAGCTGCCGTACTTGGTCGGGGCAAAGATCAGTATGGCGTTCCGGCTGGAATCCAGCACAATAATATTTCCCTCCATTTCTTCTATTGCGGTGGGCGTCTTAAAGGTTCCGTACTGGCTTCCCATCCCGCCGAAGATATAGAGGAGATCCCCTTCCTGGTTATAGGTAAAGATCCTTCCCCTGGTGTAATCCAGAATAGAATAGATTCCCTTTCCCCGGTACTTCACATCCACAATTTTGGAGGCGCCGGAAAATTCTCCGGCAATTCTCCAGGAGAGATCTCCGCTGAGATTCACCCGTTCATTCTTACCGATGACATCCTCCCCCTTGGGATTCAGGCACCGAACCGACTGCTTCCCGTTGGTATCCACATTGGAGGCGTACAAGAATCCATCCTCATCCACATCTATCCCGGTAAATTCCGTTGCGATATACAATTTTTGCTTCGCTCTCTGCTCCTTGGTGGAAAACCTCCGCCAGAAGATCTCATAGGGTGTCAGGTGCACATTAATGGTTCCGGTAAACCCTGTAAAATTATCTTTTTGATCAAATTCCATAATTCCCTGGTACATGTTTTTTGCAATTACATATACTCTGCCCGCATAATCCACCGATACCTTCAAGGGAGTAAATACAAAGTCCTCCGGAAGCATCTCGGATTGCTTATACCGGATCAGCCGGATGAGAGCCCCCTCCTGGTCCAGAACAACAATCCTTTGATTTCCCGTGTCGGCAACATAGATTCTTCCATCCTCCGTTACACAGATGCCATAGGGATTTTTAAAGCCGTCCTCCTGTCCGTTATTTTGAAAGCGGTCAATCACCGAGACTAATTTCAGCCCGGAATCCAGGAGCACAATACGGTGATTATCCGTGTCCAGGAGATACAGGATCCCGTTCTTATAGTAAAAATCCTGGGGTTTCTTCCATGCTCCAATTCCAAGATTCTCTCCGGTGAGGCTTCCATAGGGAATATAGGCCGCCGGTGTATGAACGATATCTCCCCAATAATCATAATTATAGGTGTCATAGGGCACACTCGTGGATGCCATAGAAGCAGAGGTGTCCGCAAAAACCAGTATGATTATCATGGGGAATAGTAAGAATAGTATCTGCTTTTTCATGCTAATAACCATGCCTTTCCTAACCTCCTTAGTCCTTCATCCCTGATGTGGTCATAGTTTCAATAATATGGCTCTGGCTTATGATAAAGAAGGTGATGGGAATAATTGCAATAATAAACTGCACCGCCGCTCCCGCACCGGCTCTTGACACACCGCCTGCCACAATCTGATTCAAGGCATACTGCAGGGGCTTAATCTGTTCATCCCTTAAGAATACGCTTCCCGTATTGCCCCACAGAGCCTGGAACTGAAAGATGGCCAGGGTCAGCCAGGCCGGCTTTACATTGGGCATAATCATAAACCAGAATATCTTAATCTCTCCGGCTCCGTCCAGACGGCAGGATTCGATGAGGGAATCCGGGATCTGTTCGATAAACTGCTTCATCAGATACAATCCCAGGCTGTAGGCAAAGGCCGGAAGAATTACCGCGGCGTAGGTGTTGTTGATCCCCAGCCAGGATACAATCATATAGTTGGGAATTGCCGTAACCATGGAGGAAAACATCAGGGAAAGGACAACAATCCGAAACAGCAGCTCTTTCCCCACAAACTCCAGCTTTGCCAGGGCATAGGCTGCCGCGGATGCCAGAAGCACATGTCCCACTGTCCCGATCCCGGTAATGATAACCGTATTTAAGATATATCTGCTGAAGGGCACCCAGGAATTCTTCATGAGAATGAAGAGACTCGAAAAATTATCCAGGGTTGGATTCTTAACCAGGATTTTGGGCGGATACCTCAGTATTTCATCCATGGGCTTCAGGGCGTTATTGACGATCATAACCAGGGGCAGCGCCATAAACACCGCACAAATGGCCATGATTACAAAAAGAAACATATTTCCGGCCGCGGAACGGTTCAACTGCTTCTGACGCTTAAAAATATGCTTCATATCAGTTTCCTACCTTTCTGAGTATTTTCTGCACCAGCATATTAGCCCCCATCATAATCAGGAACAGAAGGGTGGCAATGGCAGAAGCATATCCCATCTCATATCTCTGGCTGCCATAATCCATCAGATGCGTCACCACGGTCGCTCCCGCATAATTTACACTGGGGTTGCCGGCCAGCTGAATAGAAATGTCTGCCACAGCCAGGGACTGGGTTATCTGCATCACCGCCCCGAACAGCAGCTGGGGCCGCATGGAGGGCAGTGTCACATACCATAGTTCCTGCCAGCGGTTCTTGACCCCATCCACCGCCGCCGCCTCGTACAGGGACTTATCCACGGTCTGAAGTCCGGCAATGAAGGTCAGGAAGCCTGTTCCCAGACTTAACCAGAGCTGAACCACAATCAATAAGGGCAGAACATATTGCTCTGTTCTCATCCATAAGATGGGAGAATACAAGAAGCCCGTCCGGATCAGCCATCCGTTCAGATAGCCGTAGCGGTCACCGGAGAGGATCAGCGTCCAGACCAGGTAGGCATTGCCGGAGATGGAAGGTGCATAGAAGATCAGCGTCAGAAACGCTCTCAGCTTTCCATGGAATTCATTAATGATCCAGGCGAAAATCAGACACATCATATAGCTGATGGGGCCGGTGATCACCGCGAAAATAAAGGTGTTTTTTAAGGCAATCATAAAAATATCATCATCCAGCATAAGGTTTTTATAATTTGCCCATCCCACAAACTGAGGAAGTTCCAGCATATTAAAATTCGTAAAGCTTAAAATAATTGAAGTACATACCGGAAGCACCGTAAAGAGAAAGAACAGGATAAAATAAGGGGTCAGAAGCAGATAGGCCGGAGCGCTTTTTTTCATTCTGTATTTTAAAGTGTACGAGGGTCGTTTCATTCTTATATAAGCTCCTTTCTAGTCTGCATCCCAGGTCATACCAAGGCCCAGCTTTGTACGTTTTTTTGTTATTTCCGCATTGATGTATCTTACATAATCGGTCATGGTCTCCCTGGGTGAGGTTTTCTTAATCACCACCCGGTAGAAGGCGTTATATACATTTCTCCAGGTAAAATATCCTCCCGGCACCTGCTCCAGCCCTACCACATGCTCAAACTGCTGATTCAAAATCTCATATTCCGAAACAGACCAGGGAAGATTTTGAAACGCTTCCTTATTGGCCGTCGGATACCGGGCCGATGCGCCCATGAGGCTTTCCATTTCCTTACCGTACGCCGTCTGAATTTCGGCAGAGGTCCACCATTTCATATATCTCCAGGCATCCTTCGGATTCTTGCAGTTCTTCAGCATAATGACGGCGGAGCCCGTGCTGGTTACCGTGTTGTCCACCTGACCGTCCTTCCGGACCGTTCCCGGAACACCGGTGAAGGACCATAGTCCCTTGATATCCGGTGCCGATACCTGGAAATTATTATAGGTGGTATAATCCGCTATAATAATCGGTGTCTCCCCGGTACGGAAGCGCTGTTCCACACTGGTCTCCCGGTCCAGCTTATACCTGGTATAATAATTGCAGAAATTCTTGAATACATTAATGGCAACATCCTCATCCAATGCGGAGGCCGTTGCATTATTCTTATAATACTGTCCGCCGTTCTGATACAGCAGCATGGAATAAACCGGTTCCGTGGGAAGCATTCCAAGCTCCATCTGATTATCACTGAGCACCGACAGAGCCGACTTCATCTCTTCCCATGTCCTGGGAACCTCCAGATTCAGCTCCTTTAAAATATCCTTTCTGTAGAACATCATGGGAAAGGTCTGGGTCTCCGGGAGGGCGAAGGTCTTTCCTTCAAATTCAAAGGGAACCATTGCGCTATCATGGAATCTTGACTTCACCACGGACAGATCCTCAAATCCGCTGAGATCATACAGGGCATTTCTCACTCCGTAATTCATGGGCAGGTCATAATTCACCTGCATTGCCACATCCGGCCCCTGGCCTGCCAGCGTAGCCTGAAGCAGGGTGTTCATGTCCACCAGCATGACATTGACCCCGATTCCCGTCTCCTTGGTAAAGGTTTCATCAATAAGAGCCTTGATGACATTAGCCTGATCCCGTCCGGTACCGACCCAGATGGTCAGGATCTCATTATCGGAGCTGTTCTCCGCCACATTGCCGATCTGGTTATAATCTACGATAAAGGAATAGTACAGGCTCTTGATCTCATAGACCAGCTGGCTGAAAAATGAAGCTTTCAGCTTGGGCATCTCCTGATCCGGGGAATATACATAGATGGAATCTAACTGGAGGGGCTGGGATATAACCTGGGTAATCCAGGTGCCCACCGCACTCATATTTACCTTATAGGAGGAAATCAGTTTTGAAAACAGCTCCACATCCCCAGCCAGCGTATAGAGCTGATCCCGCATAGTAAGCAGCACCGCTTCCCGGTCACTCCTGGCTCCGGCCACTCTCTGCAGCTCATCAATTATGGCATCCAGCTCCTTTGCCGCCTTCTCTGTCTCCTCCGACAGGCCGGGAAGGCTCCTCTCAATCTGATAGTCTCGGTAAAGATCCGGCGCCACTCCGGTGATTCGGATTACTTTCCGGTAAATTGTATTTAACTTCCCCTGAATATTCTCCACCGCACCGATGATAGCGGAAAAATCACCGAGAACCGTCTCCATGCGGATGGTATGCTTTCCCGCTTCCAAATAGAATTTGTATGGGTCGCCGCCGGCGTCACTTAATACCTTCTGATGCCAGTTTGCTTTAAACCGGAAAGGATAGCTGCTCATTTCTTCAAAGGGAAGCTCGCCGTCAATGGTTATTTTTCTTGATATATAGGTTCCCTTTACAAAGTTTTGCTTTATATGCATTCCAATCTGATAATAGCCGCTTTCCGCAACCTCAAAATCCCACTCCAGCCACTGTCCCACGCTCCTCCAGCTATTTCCTCCGATGGTGTTGTTTTGAAGAACCTTGGCGCTGCTGGGTGTTACGGCAGGGGAGGACTTATCCTGGACGGGATAAAGCATCTGGGAGGATTTGCGGTCCGCCATTTCCGCTTCGATGGTAACTAGCTGCCCGGAGGAATCCTTTTTATTCTCCCTGGCTCCTTCCTCCATAACCCGGCTGTATTCCTGCGGCTCCCGGGAATTATTCAATATTATTTTGTGCAGCAGCATCGGCTCCTTCTGGGATACCAGGGTAAGGACATGCTCGCCCTGGGACAGATAGACGGATAAGCGGTCTGTTACATATCCGTCGTTGTCATAGCAATAGCCGGTTATCCACTCCGGGGCCTCCACCTGTTCCGGTTTAATGTCATTCCCCTGATTATCCACCTCCCAGACGGAGCTCTTGTTTTTCCATATTCTTGAGAACTCAATCTTGGACATCTGGGAATAGGGCAGCTCTCCATCCACAAAGATGGCTCTCTGGATGGATGCTCCCTTCCCCTCCACCGGATAGTACACAAGAGAAAGCTCATAAAAGCCCTCTTCCTCAATATTGACTCTGTACTCAATCAATCCGGACTCATCGGTTAAGACCGAGCTGCCTTCCATGCCCTGGTAATTCTCCATTAGGGCGGCCTTCATATTCTCTGTCCTGACATAGTCCTTTGCCCAAATCACATACTCCCGCTCCGGCCTCCTGCTCCGGTCAAACTGCCGGAGGTAAACATCATAATCTATGGCATCGGAAAAGGAATCCATTTTCTCTTCATATTCCGCCAGGGCAGCCGCCGTCTCCTGGGCTGTGCTGTGTTTTGGGGAGCCTGTAAAGCAAAGGATGGCAATGATTACTGCGGCTGCCGTGAGAAAAGCCGCCCCAAGGTGTATTTTATTCATTTTATACATTCCAATCTCTCCTTCATTTTCTGCCGTTGCTCCGGCGGGGAGCCCGGCGGCTTATTCCTGCCCTTTCCTTATCCACCCCGTCAGCTCCTCTACTTTCTTTGCCAGGGTATTGGCCGCTCTTCTATGGGTCTGAACCGACCAATGCCCGTTGGCTCCTACCCCTTCTCCGGCAAGCTTGCCCGGAAGGGTCATAACATGCAGGCGGCCGTCCTGTGCCCTGTTCTGCAAGAAGTTTACCGCATCCACAATTTCATTGATCAGTATCGAGGTAGCTTCATTAAAGACCAGAATTTCCGAATCCGGATTGAGCCTTCTGACCTGAGCCAGAAAATCTATGTATTTCTCCTTGAATTCCATCCGCCGTTCTATCTTCAGCGCCTCAGTACGCTGAAGCTCTTCCTTGTCCCATCCGTCACAATATCTGGAATCATTATTTCCCAGCTTGATTATGATAATATCCGGCCGGAACTGATTGAAATCCCATGGCTTTGCAGGCATTCCATAATGCTCATGAAGCATTTTATCGGTGCAGGGATACAGCTCCGGCAGCAGATTGCGGGTATTCATTCCATAATCATGAAATACACCGGTCCCGGAAACCGCTGTAATATGAACCTCGGCATCGAACTGCCGTGCCAGCATTCTGCCGAAGGTCTTCTCCCCATTCTCTTCCCGGGTTACAAATTCCGGCGATTCATTGGAGCAGGTATTGCCATATCCGCAGCTGATGGAATCGCCGATAATCTCCATACGCCTCTCTTTTACCTGGGTTGGAAGCGGCTGCATTGTTCCCACCGCTTTCAGTGATCTCACTGCTGCCCTTCCATAGCCCACCTCCGAGAGCTTCACCACTCTCACCACATGGGGGCCGTAGGGAAGCTGCTCCGCCAGGGTGTAGGTGCCGCATTCCCGGTCAAGCAGGAACTCCATGACTGCCTCTTCCTGCCCATCAATATAGACTCCGATATGGGCCTGCTCTTCCTTGGGGGGAAGTTCTCCCCCTCTGAGATCCGTCACGAATTCTCCGCTCACCTTTGTACCCACAAAGCGGAATTCAAATCCGGAGCCGCTCCAGTTAAAGAAGACCAGATCCTTCTCAACATCCTCCGCCGTTCTTCCGAAGAAACGCACCGACCGCTCTTTCACCCGGACTTCAATCTCCGTCTGCCTGTCTGCCGGGCTTAAGCTCCTCCGGTTTAAGAATTCTTTATAGTAAGCTCCCCAATAGGGTGTGGGGGTAAAGTCCTGCATGTTTTCCACCAGGCTTGGCCCTGCGCAATCATGAAAGTCCCATGCCGTGACATGGTACCCTCTGGTCTCGATCCATTGCAGCAGCTTGGGGACCCATATACTGCTGATTTCCTTCTGGGGATTTTCCGGCCTTAAGAGCTCCCCGCTGTGCCCGCATTCGCCTACCAGGATGGGATACCGGTCAGCCATACAGGAAATATGTCCGTCCCAATCCATGGACTTCCAGGGATAGATATGAGTATCCAGAATAATGCCGTTGCCCCGGGTATCCTCCAGCATATAACCGTCCCGCATCCCCTTGAGGGAGAAGGCCCAGTCAAGACCTCCGATGACCGCTATATTTTTAGCTCCCGTCCCGCGTACCACCTCCAGGATTCTCTTCATACCAGGCGTATGGAAGGTATTGACTCTGATTTCTCCCCGGATCTCGCATTCACAGGTGATCTCTCCCCCATTCCTCCATATCTCCCAGTCAATTCCCCTGGGCTCATTGAACAAACCAAAGAGGACATTGGGATGATCCTTATACCGTACCGCCAGGTCCTCCCAGAACATCAGACTGTTTCGATCCGGCATATAGCCGTAATCCTCCTGCCCCAGAATACCGCAGGTGCTTCCGTGAAGATCCAGGATGATGTATTTTCCGCGTTTTGCAATCTCATTTACGATATCATCTACAAATTCCCTATAAAGAGTCCCATCCCTGTCATCTGCTTTCTGCCCCTCCATATAGCCATACCATCCATTGGGAAGCAGGGGAAGCCGGATCAGATTACTCTTCCACTGGTCACAGGCCGCCTGTACCGTCCTCATCAATTGGGAGGGTCTGGGGTCCCATTCCAGAGAGGCACAGTTTACCCCGGTTAATAATACCTCTTCTCCGGAAGCATTCCGTGTCCTGTTTCCCTCTACATGGAGCATCATTCTCCGATTCCTGCTAATATACAGCTCGTTCAGCATCTTCTTCTCCCTTTCCCGGCTCTTCCGCCTCAATCCATTATAAATTTCAAATGTTTTCTATTACTTTTTTATCGTCTCGTTTATTGTTGTTATTAGCTTTCGTTTATTATTATATCATTTCTTTTCCTTTTGTCAATCAAAAGCATACAAAATAAACAAGTAATAATAGAAGGGGGGCTTTTATAAAAAAATAATGCATAAAGCCTTCCCGGACTCCTTACGGAGTGCGGGAAGGCTTTATGCATCTCTATGGGACCGCCCTGGACAGTCCGCTTTTGCCTTTCAGATTATAATGCGTTATCCTTGATATACTGCACCAGCTCATCTGCCTGGGCGAATGCAAGGCATACGGTGGTATCTGCCGCACCGTAGTAGATTGCGATTCTTCCGGTTGCTGCATCATGAAGGGCTGCACAGGGGAATATCACATTGGGAACATCTCCCACGCATTCATAAATTTCTGTCGGATGTAAAATATACGGCTTGCATCTGTATTTTACCTTCCAGGGTTCGTCGATATCCAGAATCGCTGCTCCCATGCTGTAGATCATACCATTACAGGTGGTTCCCACCCCATGGAAGATCAGAAGCCAGCCCTCGTCGGTCTCAATGGGAATCGGACCGGCACCAAGCTTGGTCCATGCCCATCCGGAAGCCTGCATCACAAATTTATGATGGCCCCAGTACTCCATATCCTTGCTCTGGCTCAGGAACATATCTCCAAAGGGCGTATGTCCGTTATCACTGGGACGGGACAGCATAACGAATCTGCCACCGATCCTTCGCGGGAACAGCACGCCGTTCCGGTTAAAGGGCAAAAATGCATTCTCCAGCTGATAGAAGGTTACAAAGTCCGGAGAATAGGCAACACCAATGGTGGGACCATGGAAGGAGTTGCACCAGGTTACATAATACTTTCCCTCAATATAGCACACTCTCGGATCGTATCCCCGGGCCAGTCCTATGGGTTCCTTTTTCTCGTTATACAGCATCAGGGGCTCATGCTCCAGCTCCCATTCAACGCCATCCTTACTCTTTCCCAAAAAAAGCTGCTGCTCCATGGCTTTATTATCGCTTCGGAATACACCCACAAAGGCCCCGTCCTTTGCAATCACCGCACTGTTAAAAATGCTGTTTGCAGAAGGAATCTGGTTTCTCTGAATAATCGGGTTACCGCTGTATCTCCATACAATGTCCGTACAGCCCTCCGGCCTGTCCTGCCAGGGCATGTTCGGAAGTTCATCTCCTATTATCATACCTTCCCTCATTTCCGCGCCGGCCCATATCCTACCGGCCGCTGATCTTCACTATAAGCTCCATTTCCTCCAATGCCTTCAATGGCTTTTGTTCAATGCGGCTGTCCGTAATCAGCACATCCACCCGATTGATTTCGGCCACCTGGCAGAAGCTGTTGTATCCAATCTTACTGCTGTCACATAACACAAAGACCTGGGAAGAGATGGACATCATCTGCTTCTTCACCTCTGCATGATTCAAATCAGGCGTACTGATACCCAATTCCGGTGTCAGGCCGTTGGTGGCCATGAAGCATTTATCAATCCGAAGGCTCTGCATGGCATTGATGGCCATGGGCCCTACGGTGCAATGAAAGCCTTTTCTGATGACTCCGCCAATTAATACCACCGATGCATCGCTCTGATTCTCCAAAAGCTGTGCAATATCCAGGTCATAGGTTACAACCGTCAGATTTTTCTTTTTGGTAATCTCCCGTGCAAAGGCAAGGGTTGTGGTCCCCGTGTCAATTGCAATAATATCACCGTCACTCACGAATTCGGCGGCACATTTTGCAATCTCTTCCTTTGCCTTCTTATTTACCTCCAATTTCTGAACGGTGTTTTTCTCCTGTCCGACCTTGGAATTTAAAATGGCTCCCCCATGGGTTCTGACCAGCAGACCCTTGTTTTCCAGCTCATTCAAATCACTTCGGATGGTGGCAGACGATACCGAGAAATACTCACAAAGCTGAGGCACTAATACCTTTTGCTCTTTTTTCAGCATTTTAATAATTTCTTCCTGCCTCTCCTGTAAAAACAGATGGGCCTTATCGGCTTCGCTCATACTTCATTTCCTCCCTGTCTTCTTCCTTCTCTTAATCCGGCTCCCGTTCACGGTATAACCGGTCCATTTTATTCAAAATCTCTCCGTAGTCGGAGGCGCGTCCTCTATACCGGCGGCTCTTTGCCGGATCCGGATAGAAATGCCCCGCTGCTTCCTGCTTCTCCTTCGCGAACTGGAGCCCGGAGTAGATTCCCGTGGCATATCCCGCAATTACCGCACTTCCAAAGGTGGCCGCTTCCCTGTTCTTCATGGCAATATAGGGCGCTTCCAATACATCGGCCTTAATCTGGTTAAGCAAAGCGCTCCCGGTTCCTCCTCCGACACCATAGATTCCCCGGATGGAATCTCCCAGACCGCTTTCCTGCAATATGGAAAGATACAAGCGGTATTCATATGCGATGCTCTCCAGAATACTGCGGTACATATGGCCTGCGGAATGGTTTGTTCCAAGCCCCACGAAGGCTCCCCTGACCGCAGGGCGATTGGGGCAGGTCCTCCCGGAAAAATGAGGAACAAAGGACAGCTCCTCGCATCCCGGCTCCACCGCCTCCGAAAGCTCCTGCAGTTCGTCATAGGACAGCCTCATAAGATCCCGGAACCACCGGATGCATAAGCCGCCTCCGCTGATGTATGCCAGAGGAATCCATAACCCTTCGATTACGGAACGGGCATATAATATCGTTTTGTGCTTTCTGTCCGGCCGGAACTCCGCGGTGCTGCAGGAAAAGACGGATGCGGTTCCCGCAACATCATAAATCATCCCCGGCTCCGTTATTCCCGCACCCAGGGAGGAGGCAGCCGAATCCCCGCATCCTGCGGCTACCGGTGTTCCCTCCCGCAGACCGCAGGCCCTGGCCGCTTCCTTTGTCAGCCCTCCGATGATTTCGCAGGGGCTGCAGATTCGCGGCAGCTTATCCGCTCCTACGGCGAAGGTATCCAATAACTCCTTATCCCAGGCCAGCTTCCCGGTATCGGCAAAGCCGGTAAAATGCAGATGGGTATAATCAATATAGGCCTGGTCACTCCTCAGACCGCATAAACGCCCCGCCGCATAGACGGAAGGCACTACAAACCGGGCTATTCTCCCATAGATCCGGGGCTCCTTTTCCTTCCACCACAATATCTTAGGTCCGTGGGAATAGGTGACCTGACCGCCGGTTACACTGATAATCCGGTCTTCCCCTGCCTGCTTCATGGCAGCGATATAGGGCTCGCATTTTGTATCCAGCCAGGAATCATAGGGCGTTACCGCATTCCAATCCCTGTCGATTCCCATAATCCCGGCCATCTGAGCATCGATCCCAATTCCGGCTATTTCTGACGGAGACACCCCTGCTGCTTCTACAGCCTGCTTTATGGTGCGGATGACAGATGTGAAAATCTCATCGGGATCCTGCTCTGCTTCTCCCGGTCTTTTTACGATCAGCCGGGAAGGCTCCGACGCATGGGACAATGCCGTTCCGTCTGCATCGTAAAGAGAGGCTTTGGTCCCCTGGGTTCCGATATCCACTCCAATCAAAAATGCATTTCTCATATTTTCCCTTTCAATATAACATATCTCAGCAAAAATTTGTAGTACAAGATAAATTTAAATTGCTCCCTGGTATCATAAAAGGGGATGCGCTTCCTCTGAATTAAATGCTTTTATCAGCAGTCCCTCGGTCCGGTTTACCTTAAGCCTGCGGCTCTCCCCGGGTTCCAGCCAGAATACACTATCCTCCGCCACAAAGGCCGTATCTTCTCCCGTGCATTCCACCGTCACTCCCACCGCCGGCAGGTCACCCTCATTACGGACCGTCAGGATATCCCCTTCCGTTCCATAGGACAGCCTGGTGGCAGGCAGCTCCAGAAGACAGCCCTGAAGCTCATGGTAATTAAGCCAGTAGAAGGTTCTGTCTGTCAGTATGCCATCCCTCCTGATTTCTGCCACGATCAGCAGCAGTCTCCCGTTGATCTTGGCCGGCTCCAGACAAAAGCTTCCTATCTGCTTTACCTCCTGTATGGAATCTCTTCCCGGAAAGCTCACGGAATGAAGGCATTCCAGAGCCTCATTGTATGCTCTTACACAGACCTTCCACTCCGAGCCCCTCAGCTCATCCGCATCATCCAGCAGATAGACCGGTGCCTCCAGCCCCTCCCTGACTCTGGTGGATTGAAATAACACACAGGCATGGAGCGGGCTGTAGCTATCTCCCAGAACATAATAGGACAGCTTAGGAACCCCGTAGTAATCAATGGTGGACCAGGAGCAGGCCGGATAGACATCCGTCAGCTTGTAATAGCAGATTCCCGTGGATTCCGGCCAACGGCAGCGATAAGCTTCCAGCGTATGGCGAATGCCTGTTGCCTGGGCAATCTGTGTTCCCCAGATGAACTTTTCCATCGTATCCAAGGGTGCAAATTCCAGGGCATGCTCCGACAGATAATCCATATCATTGGGATCAAACTGATTAAACCTGGGCGTATGGTGGGCAAAGCTTCCGTACTTGTCCGGCGGCCAGCTGTTCTTCTCTTCCTCCGGCAGATATCTCAATACACTCTCATAATTGGGTGCAGAGGCCATACCAAACTCTCCCATGAAATGGGATTTTAACTGAAGGCTTACATCGATATCCATCCGCTCCCAATAGGTGGAATAATCATGAAGGGCGCCTCCCCAGGGCGAGGTTCGGTGGAAGGGCCGGCTTCCGTCCAATTCAAAGGCATACCGGGCCATCATGTCCATGGCAGCCCCATCCGCTTCCTTTGACTCATTGCCCCCGCACCACATAATCAGCGAGGGATGATTCCGAAGTCTGGGCATGTGGCATAATACCGTATCCTCCAGCTCCTGGTAAGGCTGCTCCTTTTGGCTGTCCCAGCAGGTAGGCCATTCCTGCATAACCATAATGCCGTACTCGTCACACAGGTCATAAAAATCGTCGCTCTCAGGCATTCCGCCGCCCCAGGCGCGCAGGAGCTGGATATTCTGTCTCCTGGCAAGATCCAGGAATCGGTCATAGTTCTCCCTGGAGAACCGCAGCAGGACATCCAGGGTACACCAATTTGCCCCCTTTACAAAGATCTTCTTCCCGTTAATGACATAGGTCCAATTATGCTTGTCCTCATAGGGCCCGCCAGGCAGGGGAGCCATGGTAATGGTTCGGATGCCAAAGGAGCTTTCAAAGAACTGCCCCCTGTCTCCCTCCGGGAGGAAGGACATTTGGAAGGTATATAGATTCTGGCTTCCATGATTATTCGGCCACCAAAGCCTCGGCTCCGGAATCCGGATCTGAAAATGCAGCACCTCTCCATCCCTGTCGGTATCCCAGCTATAATCAAAATAATAGGATTTTCCTTCAAAATTCTTAGGCGCCACAGAAGCGGATAATGTCCCCCTTCCTCTTCCATTGACCTTCACACAAATATCCATGATACCCTGCTGCGCATCCGCAGCAGCAACCAGGGGCTTTTCGGCAGTCACTTCCCCTGCTCCGGAATAGATCCGCACCGGGGCCCAGATGCCGCGGGAGGGCAGGCAGACATAGTGCCAGCCATAGACACAGTTGATCACCACACCGTCATGCCATCCCTCATCATTATCCATAAAATCAGACAGGGGCCTGGGTCTGGCCGGCGCGTTATCTATCTTTACAATCAGGATATTCCGGTCCTGGAGAAGATCCTCAATGGGATATTCCGGTGTTCCAAACATCCCGGAGTGGGTTCCGAGGCAGACTCCGTTCAGCCAGATTCTCGCCCGGTAGCAAATTCCTTCAAACCGGAGGATTTCCTTCTCCAGGGAGTGATCCCGGGTAAATTCTTTTTTAAACCACCATTCCTTATAGCAGTACTCCCGCGCAATCTTATCGTTAAGGCCGACCAGAGGGTCCGGTATAATCCCGGCCTCATAAAGAGCCGTATGAACACTGCCGGGAATTCCGGCTGATATGGCATCCTTCCAGGGCTTTGCGGGATCGCACCGCTCTTCCTCGGCTCCACCCTCTGCCATCTCCCACAGCCCATCCAGCGGCTGAATTCCTTCCCGGGGGCAATGTCCGGGCTTTCCTTCCGTTAATGCAACCTGTATCGTCGGGCTTTCCAGCATGGACGGCTTCGGGTTCCAATATTCCTTCTCGATTTCATCCAGCGACTTTACTGCTCCGGCTAATTTATATTCTCCCATGTACATTTTATCCTTTCCATAACATTCTGTTCTTCCTTCTCAGCCCTATTCTGCCTTCTCCAGTATCAGCACCCAGTCATTGCCTTTTCCGGAGGAGGGCGGAACAAATACTTCCTCCCGGGAAGTGACGAAGGCAAACACCTCCTCGGAGCCGGTACGGGGATTAAACCAGGAAGCCCTTAAATTGCTGCCGCCAAAGGAGCTGAGCTCCGTATAAACCGGCAATCCGAGAGGGGAATACAAATAGGCATAATTCTCTCCCCTGCCGGCACACTGGTGTCCGCCGCCTCCCGTCCGCCCCCGGATTAATTCGTCCCCATTGCGAAAATCAAAATAGGAACGGCTGAGGCGAAGCTTTTTCAGATGCCGGATCTGCTCCGCACCTTCCCTTCTTAATACCTCTCTCCAGGAATAAGGGTTATCCACGGTGGTCTCCGTATGAAAGCACCATACCGCTCGATGCCCGTAGGTATGGCCGCAGACCCCCTCCATGAGATTCCAGTAGTTGTTCTGGCGCACATCGGCCGCAGACCACAGATAACCGTAGTCCGTCCGGAAGCAGGCAGGAAAATCCTCATAGCGGGACTCCATGTCCATTACGGGCTTGGCCTCCCGGCGTGCCGTGTTCCGGAGCATATAGTAGCTTTCATATCCCTCCATTCCGTGTCCGGATTGAATGGAATGAAAGTCAATATAATCCTTACCGGCAACAAAGTCCGCCGAAGAAGCGGCTCCGCAGGGATGAAAGGTCATAAGATGGGTTCCTGCGTCTCCTTCCCTCAGCCCTTTGGCCATGGCATCAATTATCCCTTCCTGCTCCTTTGTTTCCAAGGGGCGGTCTCCGCCCAGAATCCAGATGATATTCCATTGGTCCCGATACCGTTCTCCCAGCCGTTTTCCGTACTCATAAGCATTTTTTTCATCAAATATCTCCGGACCAATTCCGTGCTTTTTGTTAAATTTATCTCCCCAGGCAGGCAGGAGGCCCAGGTATAATTCCTGTTCCCCGGCCATCTGCAGGACGCTGTCCAGATCCGTCCAGAAGTTTGAAGCTTCTTCCTGCCTGATCCCGTACCGTCCCTCCTTACAGATCAGCGGAAAATGGCCCGATGCATTGGGAGACAGGATGCCGTCCAGCTCCGCCAGAATAACCGTCTGAATGACGGTAAAGCCCTGCTCCTTTCTGGTGGACAGGTAGAATTCCATCTCTTCCTTATTAAGCTTGTGGATTAACTCCCAGGCCGTATCCGCCAGGTAATAGAAGGGAGCTCCATCCTCATACATCAGATATCGTCTATTTGGGTGAACCTTAAGTTTTTTCATCTCCTGCCCTCCTGCTCGCTGCTATTTTATCGACGGTACAATATAATATCCGGGGTACATAGAATTCCGCTCGCCTTAATCTGATACTCATCCGACCAGCGGTCACCGCTGGTCCGCCAGGAGCAGGAACCAAACCAGGAATATCTTTTATCACAGTTATGCAGCTGCCCGAAGGTGGGATAGCGGTTGCCATAGGCCACAATCCTGATATCATGCTCGCCTTCCGGCAGATAGCCCAATTCCAGCAGATAGGGTGCAAAGGCAATACAGCCTCTGCTTTCGCCGTCCACATAGACCTCCAGCAGCGGACTGCTGAAATACTGCGCTTTGATGGCTGCTTCCTCGCCCGCAGACCGGAGCTTGCTATGGTATATCACATTCCCGCCATAAAAAGGCATTCCCTGTCTCGTCAGATCACCGTATACAATGCTCTTTGCCGCCTTTGTTATTTTCTTATATTGGCCGGCTACGGATACGCCGAATTCCCCCAGCAAATAGCAGGCCTCAATATTGGAGGTCTTTCCATAGGGGATCTGCAGCATAATTTCGTTGCTGCCCTCCCTGAGACCGGGAAGCTTTAAGGTTTGTATCGCCTCATCCACATACCAGCCCGTCACCTCCGGCTTCTCTACCTTCTCCTGGTTGACATAGATACCGATTCCCTCCCAGCTCTCCAATGCCAGCTCTGCCTCCGTACAGATTTCTGATTCTATGATAAAGCTGAGACTTAAGAGATCCGGCTTTGCATCCTCTTCCATATAGGTCCAGGGCTGGGCTCCCGCCTCCTCCTTCGGAGGGTATCCCAGTCTGCTGCGGCAGAGGTTATCCAGCTTCAGCAGATCCTCTTCCTCCTGCCATTCCTCCTCATTGATCCGGTACCGTGCCCGGTCCAGCAGAAATACATTGGGCTCCTCGAAGCTTACCCGGCAGGGCCTGGACAGCTTAATGACCCGGGATATCTCCCTCGCCGGCTTTCCGGAGACTTCTTCTGTTACAGGGCTCTCCTCCTCTGCCGCCGGCTCCAGATGAAGCAGCAGGCTTCCATGAACCGAAAGCTCATAAGAGAATCTGGTCATCCCCTGACGGCGGTTCACAGCAATGGGCTTCTTTCCTCCGGTCATGGTATCGTATTCCGTTACCTTCCAGCTTCCCTTAAGCTGAAGGAGGAGCTTCTCCATATAGCGGTAATTCTCGCTGTTCACCATACTGTTAAAATCATCCTTGATGCTTTCATAGCCATGAGCCAGGAAGATCCAACGGCTGCTGCCATCCTCCCGCATCTGGTAAATAATATTCTCCGCGCGTCCTCCGTCTTCCGATAACACATTGATCTCTCTGACATTTTCCAATTCCCTTAAAAGGCTTGTTTTCTCAAAAGGAAGGAGGGTGCAGCGCTCTGCCAGCTTCTTGCTCCGATGGGATACCATACCGTCCACACAGTAGAAGAGATCTCCAAGCATAATGACCCTTCCTCCTGCCTGGGTGAATCGCTCCAGGAGAGCCGCGGTATTGCTCCTTAGGGTATGACATCCCGGAACGATGAGAACCTCATATTTCATAAGGCCCGCCTTCCAATAAGGCCTTCCGTCCTCCGTGATGATACATTCCTTCTGCTCCCCTGCCTGCTCCTCCATCAGTGCTTCACTGATAAAGTCAAAATCCAGCTGACCGAACAGCAGCCAGTCTACTATATTTTTATAATTATTCTCCAGGCTGTTCCTATCAATATAGGTCTTGTCATACGGCCCAAAATGCAGCCAGTAGGATTCGATGGGATGCAGCACACCGATCCGGACCCGGGGCGTTCCTCTGGTCAAGGCGGTATTCACTCTCGCAAAATGATCCTCTATCAGATGATATTTCTTGTACCAGGGGGACTGATAATTAATGGAGGCCGGGTAGTCCCGCTTTGCCTCTCCCCTCATGGTCATCCAGGCCAGGTGGTGGACCCGGACAGCAACACCCAGGGCGGCCTGCCAGTCACCACTCATCTTATGTCCTTTAAAGTCAAAATTCCAATTGGTTACGCCATACAGCTCGCTCATAGCCCCATGCCGTCCGTATTGGTGGACAATACTCTGGGTCTGTTTTGCCATGGCATAATCTCTCTGGTCGCAGAGCACATCCAGGCCCGGCAACTGAAAATGCCGCAGGGACCGCATTACTTCTCCAACATAGATGGTCTGCGTATGGAGATTTTCTTCCCCTTTCATATGCCCCGTCAAAGCAATATTATGGTCCTCACACCAGCTCCCTATATTCCTGGCATAGGCTTCCACAAACCGGTCCGTGAGATGATCATGGTAACGGTACCGGGTCAGGGATATCTGAGGAACCGGCAGCTCCCATACCAGCTCCGGAAGATGGTCCAAAATATCGCTGTGGTATTGGTTATAGAAGCTTTGGGCAAAATCATCCGTAAAGGGCAGAGTAACTCTGCGGCGTTCCTCCGACAGGCTTAGGGCTTCCTTCGGGGCAAACTGGGGCTCATCTGTAAAAATCGCGGGAATGCTTTTTCCAAAATCCTCTCCCAGCTCCCGGTAATAGCTCTCATGGGTCACTTCAATAAAACGGTCGATTGCCGCCTTGTTTAAGGTATTGACATATGTCTGGTTATTCCACCAGGAGCTGGTATCGCTTAATTCAAGATAGACCCACCAGGTATCCTTTCTGCTTCCTTTTGCATTTTCCCCCAGCCTTTCATATTCCTTAAGATAGCCATCCTCCAGAAGCACCCCGTAAGCCTCTATAAAATAACCCCTGGGATTTCCGCCGCGGGCAATCTCCGCCTCAAACTCTTCCCGGGTATCACAGTAACCCTCCTCATATCTCACCGGCGAGAAGACCAGATATCTCTCCCGGTTGGAAATCTCCCGGGTCACAAAGCCGCCGCCGTAGCCGGAGGCATAGCGGTCTTCATCATAGAGCCAGCACAGCATATTCTTCTCTTTTGCCGTTTCGTTGCAATGCCTGACATACTCCATGAACTCCTCACCCAAATATCTGGTGCTCATACCGGTGCGGCAGTGCATATGAAATCCGCCCATGCCCATTTCATTAAAATATCCGATCTGCTTTGTCAGATCTTCCTTCCTTATGACACAATTCCATGCCCAAAATGGTGCCCCCCTGTACCGGGCCGGCGGATTTAAAAATAATTCGTCGGACAGCTTGTCCGGCTGCTCATTTCCATACATAATGGTATCCCTTCATAAAATCATATTTTTTCTTGCTTTCATCAATTTCTTTTCTTATAGGCTTCCATGATGCTCACTCCCGCACTGGTTCCAATCCTCTCCGCTCCCGCTTCGATCATCCTCAGCGCTGTTTCCAGATCACGGATGCCTCCCGCTGCCTTCACCTTGATCCGGTCTCCCACTAT
This sequence comes from Bacillota bacterium, assembly GCA_023395555.1. GTDB lineage: Bacteria > Bacillota > Clostridia > Lachnospirales > Lachnospiraceae > Mobilitalea > Mobilitalea torta. The sequence goes on along the minus strand of JAEWYQ010000020.1, from coordinate 64,985 downwards.
GGATTTCATAAGCTTCACATCCTCACAGACGGCACCGCCGGTTCCGAAGCCGGTGGAGGTCTTGATAAAATCCGGCCCGATTTCTAAGGCGATCTCACACATGAGCCTCTTCTCCTCCTCCGTCAGATAGCAATTTTCAAAAATCACCTTGGAGGTGACCTGATGCTTTCTGCAAAGCTCCACGATACGCTTCATTTCCTCACGAATATAATCCAGGTTTCTATTCTTTAATTCAACGATATTGATGACATAATCGATCTCGTCAGCCCCCTCCTCTATGGCCCCCTGGGTTTCATACACCTTCGCTTCTATGGTTGTCTGCCCCAGAGGAAAGCCTATGGCTGCTCCCACTAAAACATCACTTCCTTCCAAAAACCCCTTGCAGGTTCTGACCGGTGCCGAATTGATGGCTACCATTTTAAAACCGTATTGGCGGCTTTCTTCACAGAAGGCCTTAAAATCCTCATTGCTGACATATGCCTTCAGCAGGGTCTGATCAAAATATTTTGCAAATAACTCCGGTGTCATAGTATGATTCATTGTAATATCCCTTCTTTGTATAATAATAACTGCACCTGTATGGTTCACCACGATTACATGAATATGCATTTCATTCCTGTAATATAAGTTATGAGAAAAACTGCATCTTCTACGCCGTCAGCGGCCTATTCTTCAAATACAACTGCATCCATATGGAGCAGCTCTGCAAGAATCTTTAATTCCTCCACATAATTGCCGTACACCCCGTGAATATGGTTGCAGGGAAAGTGCTTTAGAAAATAGTCGGCGCCGACCTTTAATCTGGCGAATGCAATTGGCCACTCCGGGGTGGTCAGGGACCCCAGCGCCAAGGCCTTATCCTCCGGGAATTCAACAAATTCGGCGGGGACAATAGTGAGAAAGTACTTCCCGTTTTTCCGCGCCAGGCGTGCCAGGGTTACCTCTCCGCCCTTTGCAAAATGATGTACGCTGGCACCCCCGGCAGGATAATAATGAGTCTCCGGATGAAGGGTTACCCTCTTGAGATTCTCCTCCGGCCGGTAGGAGCCTCCGGCAAAATAGGTGGCATGGGTTCCTGAGTTGGAGAAATACCAGACATCCTCTTCTTTATCATAATGGCGTACATCGGCAAACAGCACAGGCGCTCCTGTCAGCAGCTTAAAGATCTGCATGGTCAGGGCTCCGTCCATATCGGATTCTGTGGCTGCAACAATGGGCTCATGGGGACCGTCCCAGTCATAGGGGTCATTGAGAAATGCCTCGGCAAGATCCATAGTGACATAGCGGTCCGTCAGATCCCCATGGGCTTTGATACCGATAAAATCAAGATCTCTGCTCTCAATAATTTTCCTCAGACCATAATAGGACCGGATCTGCAGCTTCAGCTTTTCCGGAGTCAGCCCCTTTCCGTCATAACGGATGGAGCCAACGGTCCTTTCCAGCCAGGACAGAGCCGCCTCCACCTTTTCATCGGCCACCTCTTCACCCGCCCGGATAATATCATCCTGCTCAATGTTCTCCACATCGATTCCAAACTCTCTCTGCCACTGATCCACATTGGCTACGGCAGTATACATTCCGAGAGGACGGCCGCCGAAATTGCCAAAGGTCATGCCCTTCAGCCTGGATGGAATGACTGCGGCACGCAGGAAGGCAATCATCTTATTCCTTACCTCGTCCTCATGAATGGAGCCCCACAGTCTCTGATAGTCCACATTCAACTGGTCCAGGGTTCCGGCTGCCGCCAGCATCCCCACCATGCCGCACTCGGAAGGGTGAAGATTGCAAAACAGAAGATAGGGCCCTGGTGCGAAGTTCTGTGCCACTGCGGTGAATTGGGGGTAGCACCAGATGGCGTAGTGAAATATGGTTACCTGGGCACCCTGATCCCTCAGACGCATGGCCTCTTCCCGTGCCGCCGTGTTGGTGTTAATAGCCCGCTGTCCCTGGATCATCTGGAATTCACCGGTTGCTTCCAATACCGCTGCAATATCGGCCTGATATCTGAGATTCATTTCTTCATATTCCTGGTGTAAATACTCTCTCCCGTCAGACATGGTTAAAATTCCTACTTTGATTTTCTTCATCCCCATAACCTCCTTATTCCATGAAGCTCCGAATAAACTTCAGGCCCTGTTCCGCCATCCGGTCCATTGTCTCTTCTTCCGCGTTGCTGCTCAAGTCCCTGTATATTTTTATATCCCGGCCCACCTCACCGCCGGTCCTCAAAAACGGTTCCATTACAATTTTACCTTGATAGTCCACTGACTTCAGGGCCCCCATCACCTGATTCCAATCCAGATTGCCGTATCCCGGAACCTTGCGGTTGCGTTCACCGATATGAAAATGCCCCAGTCTGCTTCCGGCGGTCCGGATTGCAGCCTCAAAGGAATCTTCTTCGATATTCATATGGAAGGTATCCAAAAGCAGTTTGACATTGGGACTGCCGACCTCATCCATGAAGTCCGCCCCTTCTTGCGCTGTGTTCAGAATGCACTGCTCAAAACGGTTCACGACTTCAAGGCAATAGCGGATTCCGTAGTCCTCCGCCTTTTTCGCCAGCTCCTTCACAGATTGAATGCTTTTCTCCCTGGCAGACATTTTATAATCATAAGTGGCTGTGCTTAAAGGCCAGCAGGCGTAGAGGATGCCTCCCAGGGTATCTCCTCCCATGAGATGAATGATGTCCAGGAGCTTTCCGACATAACGGATTCCCCTCTGCCTTACCTCTTCGTTTAAGCTGGATACATCATATTCTTGGGGAAGTCCGATGCAATAGGTCAGCTCTATCTGATTCTCCCTGGCACACCGGGCAATTTCCATCAGCTTTTTTTGCTCCATGCTCGCAAGGGATCCCGCCGCCAGCTCCAGCACATCAAAGCCCAGCTTTTTCACCTTTTCTATGTATTTACAATAATCCGCACTCCAATCCTTTTCCCAATAAGCAAAATAAATACCTACCTTCTTCATATCCTGACCCCTTCTTTCCCAATGCTGTTTTCATTGCCGCACTATCCTTCTTGTTCTATTACCGGGGGCATACTTCTTGCTACATAACAATGACATTCTTCAGACCAACTGCCGCCTCGGCCTTCTGAAAGCCTTCTTCTATCTCTTTCAGCGGGATGGTGTTGGTAATCAGTTTTTTTACATCCAGCACCCCGGTGGATATAAAATTCAATGTCTTCCTGAACTGCGTCAGACTGGCGCGGGTAGTCCCGGAGACCTTCAGTTGTTTATAATGAATCTGATTTGTATTAATTGCCACCGGCTGCTTTGATGCCGCAATCCCGCCGAAGTAATTAATTCTTCCATTGAATCCGGTGATATCAAGAGCCATTGCCTGTGCCGCCGGGGAGGGGCAGGCGGTTATGCATACATTCACCCCTTCTCCTGAGGTATCAGCCATAATTACCTCCATGATATTATCCTTCACGGTAATAAAGCTGCTGTCAATTTCCTTGCAGATATCCAGCCTCTCCTGGGATAAATCATTGATGTAAACCCTGCCGGCTCCTGCCATCTTCGCAAACATGGCATGCATAATGCCGATGGGGCCTGATCCTACAATTAATACAAAGTCCCCCGGACGGATATTACAGCGTTCAAAACCGTTGCAGACACAGGAGAGCGCTTCGTTGATTGCCGCCTCCTCAAAAGTAACATGATCCTCCAGGAGGGCAATATTGCCGCCGGCGACTGCGGATGCCGGTATCACCGTATATTGGGCAAAACCGCCGTCCAGATGAATCCCCAGTGCCCGGTAATTACTGCACAGATGTCCATCTCCCTTAATGCATTGCCCGCATACGCCGCAGCCGATATTGGGAGCAACCGCAACCCTCTGCCCTTCCTTATAATTTCCCACTCTTTTTCCAACCCGGTCAATGACTCCGCTGAATTCATGCCCCAGTATCCTGGGGGAGTCTTCGGAGATTCCCGGGTATCCGTTGTTCCACATACGAATATCGGTACCGCAGATGGAAGCGGCCTTTACTTTTAACAGTATCTCATCTTCTCCTATCTGTGGAAGATCCAATTCTTCGAGACGAAGCTCTTTTACTCCATACATTCTTGCAGTAAGCATATGTTCTCTCCTATGTTCTGATATTAATCCCTCTTGTTATGAAACAGCTTCCTTAAACAAATACGACCCGCTTTTCCTTGATGGACTGATTGCCTGCGTTCACGATTTTTACCGCCATCTTACCATCCAGCCCGGTTACCAGGGGCTGGCTGTCATTGAGAATGCACTGGACAAAAGCCCGGTCCTCCTCAAGATAGGCATCCTTAAACAAATACCGCCAGCTGTTGGTAAACTCATCTCTTCGTACAAAATCAGCCTTGCAGACGGTTATTGCCTTTTCCTGCGTGCTTCCCAGAAAGATACAGCCCCTGGTGCCCAGGATTTCGACCCGGGCATCATAGCCATATCTTACTCCCTGGGCTCCGTCAATCATTCCCTGCACTCCATTGCTGAGCTTTGCAATCATTGCCACATTGTCATAGAAGTCGGGAAAATCCTTTACCGCGTCCGGGCATCGGTAGTTTCCGCCAATGGCATAGACGGACTCAAATTCACCGGATGAAAACCATCTCAGAGTATCAATATCATGACTGTTCACTTCTGCTAGAGGTCCGTTGCTTATGGCAATATCATACATCCAGGGCTGGGGTACGCTGGGACCTCTCGTATTGGAGCGAATCATTACCACATCACCGATCTCCCCCCTTTCTGCTACTTTTTTTGCCTCCATAAAGGCAGAATCAAATCTCCGCATAAAGGCCAGCTGCAGCTTTACGCCCGCCTTTGCCGCCGCTTCCTCCATCTTCTCACATTCTTCTACGGTCATTGCCATTGGCTTCTCGCAGAGAATATGCTTTCCGGCGGCTGCAGCCCCCACTGTGATTTCACAATGGTACTTCGTAGGGCACACAATTACTACCGCGTCAATTTCTTCCCGCTCCAGTGCCTGCTTATAATCCGTGTAGCAGGTGTCCACCTCCAGCTCCTTTGCTGCCTTCTGTACCGTCTCCTGATCCGGATCGACGATTGCGGCAAGATATGCATCAGGTACATTGGCCCTGAAATTTTTTGCATGAATCATGCCCGCTCTGCCTGCGCCAATGACGCAGATACCAATTTTATCTTTTTTCATTTTATGTTTTCAACTGCCTTTCTTTTCTTTCATTTATTATTATATCATTTCATTTTATCGTGTCAACAATAATAAATGATAATCCTTCAACAAAAGATGAAAAGTCAAGAAATCGCAATTACGTGTAAATATACCGCAAGATTTTATTGGCTAAAAAAGATAAAATCAGTATGGAGGTGAATTATTTGAAACATACAAGCTCTAACAAAATCTATAAAAACCGGATTCTGGTTCCCGTTCTGCTGCTCTCGGTCCTGCCGCTGCTCTTTGCCGCCTGCAGCCCCTCCGGGAAAACGGAAGCGGATATAACCCCAAGCCCGGTCTCTGAAAACAGGGCCGATACCCCCACGGATGTGCCCTCGCCCTCAATCCAGCTCTCACCGGTAGATATTCCCGTGTCAGAGGACCAACCGGATACGGGTTATCTGGTATCCCCCTACGATACAGGACAGGACTTCACGGAGGCCAACGGCATTAATTTACTGCAAGGATTAAAGCCTCTCATCGCAGATGGCCGCGGTAATGTCATGGCTCCTTATGAAGGGGATATCATGGAATTGGTCAGCGAAAGCAACTTTTTTCAGCACATTGATATCATAGGAGATCACCAGACCCGCATTACCTATGATATGGGCCGGTCCGTTACCATTGATAAGGTGCTTGTCTGCGGGTTTTATTACAATAAGATCAATTACTGCTTTGATCAGTACCAGCTTTATTTTTCCGAATCCCCGGAGAATTTGTATGAACCGGAGCATCTGGCGGCGGATTATGACAACAGCGGAAACTGGAACTCCGGTATCGAAAGAAGCGGTGCGGATCAATTGTTCCAATTCACAGAGCCTCAGAAGGGAAGGTACTTTGGTATTAAATTTGTAAAGCCGAATCCCACGGACAATTTAATCCGTATTTCCAGACTAGCCGTATATAATGAGGAATACAGCCGCCAAAGAACCTGGCTTTCATCAAACGGCACCAATTTGCTCACCGGCTTATCTGCCGGTTTCCTTCTGGATGATGGTTCCCATGCTGCTTTTCTAAAGGGTGAGGAAACCATGCTGACGGATGGTATTGTCTTTGATGAGAATTCCCGGGTCGAGCTGCAGGCTTCAGGAGGGGAGCTCCGGGCGGTCTATTCTCTGGGGCAGAAGACCAATATCGATCGGATGGTACTAGCCGGAACCTTCGGCCATCAGGTTACTTATGAAATCTATGCTTCTGATGCTCTCTCCGATCTGTTTGCAGATGAGAGTCTGGCGGCGGTCAATGGGGATGCCATTACGGATACGCCGGTGGAAGGAAGCGATGTCCATACCCTTAACTTTACAGACCGGATCTCTGCGGGTTATGTGGGCATCCGGTATCTGACCGGCGAAGACAGCATTGTTCTTGAAGAAACCGCCCTATATACCTTCGATAAGAAAATCCATGTTGACAGCTCCCGGATAATCAATCCGGATTTTTCCAGCTATGGCGTGAATGTGATTCCCACCGCCTTGATGAAGGAATCCTTTGGAGCCGGTTACCGGGATGCCTATTTTGATGTAGAGGCGGCGCGCATTAATACCGTAAAGCCAAAGCTTGCCCGAATGTGGTTCCAGGTGGACTGGATGGAGACCGACAAGGGGGGCTATGATTTTGAGAGCCCGAAGATGCAGTCGGTTTATCGGTATCTGGATGCTTTTCAGGCGGCTGGGACGGAAATCGAATTGAACTTCGGCTGGAAGGTGGGCTCCTCCATAACCGGCTGGTTCTCTCTTCCCGGTGTGGATCCTTCCAACTCTGCACCTGCGGATCTGGATCACTATGCCGCATCCTGCTCCGCCCTGCTGGAAGAGCTGATTGTGAAAAGGGGTTATACCAATATAAAATATCTGAGCGCCTATAACGAGCCGAATTTTGAGAATGAGTTCATGGCTCCCGGTAACCGGAAGGCTTATTATGCGGAAATGATGGAAAAAATTCACCAGCAGCTAAAAGCAGCCAAGCTCCGTGACAAAATCCAGCTATGGGGGCCGGAGGAGTCGGATCATCCTGATTGGACCGCCTATATGGCTGAGCAGGCCGGAGAGGTGTTCGACAGCTATTCCTTCCATCTGTACAGCGCTTCGGTCCAGGGACTGACCCAGCGAATTCACCAGCGGCTTGCTGCAATCGGCTCCGCTCCCCTTTACCTGACCGAATTCGGCTTCCGTTCTTCGGAAGAGAACTGGGAAGCGGGTAACACGGCCTACGCAATCACTGCTGCCAATGAGGGCTTATCCGGCGCCATGTTCTGGTGTATGGCAGGTGTCACACTAACCGATCCCGGCAGCTTTACCCTGGCCGACGGAGACCGCCACCTCTGGGGAGCCCCCCAGCAGGGCCTTGGCAATGTATATTATAATTTCTATGAATATGGATTATTAATGCGCTATGTCCAAGGCCACTCCAAGGTTCTCTCTGTCAGCAGTCCGGAGGAAGGAATACGCTCCGCCGCATTTCTGGCTCCCGACGGGAACTATACCGTGGTCGTCCAGGCCGCCCCGTCAGCCACAGAGCGCTTCCTCAATATAGAATTTGACACTCCCATCAGAAAAACCTTTCAAAAATATGTTTATACAAGAGAGATACAAGGGGACGGCAACGCAGTGCTCCCTTCCAGCTCCGCTTCCATCAAGGCAGACCGCACCCTAAACGACCGCATCGGTTCCGGGTATACCACCATCGTTTACACCACAGCCCCGGCACAGCCTCAGGTAATCACAGAGGAGGTAAGGGTCGAGGTAGAATCCGGCAGCTCCATCCAGCTCCATGCAAGAATCACCGACGAAGAGGACAGCCTGATCTGGTCCGTCGTGAACGGTTCCGGCAGCATCACCAAAGATGGACTATACACCGCAGAGACAGGGCTAAGGCGATACACCGCGATCCCCATAAAGGCCGCCTCCAAAGCAGACCCCTCTATTTATGGAATTATCGTAATTATCATCAACTAAAACAGATTAAGGACTGCCATGGGGCATGGCAGTCTCTCTCTATTGACATTCCATAGCCTATTTGATACTTTATAATTAATATCTGATAATTCGTGACTATTTGACATTATATTGCTTTCAGCGTAAGGAGTCGCCATGTATAAAGTTATGATTGCCGAAGACGAACTGCTGGTTCGTGCCGGAATAAGATCCTCCGTCAACTGGGACAAATACAATATGAATATCACTAATGAGGCTTCCAACGGTCAGATCGCATGGGAGCATTATCTGAAAGACACCCCCGATATTGTAATTACCGATATAAAAATGCCTGTCATGAACGGTCTGCAGCTCATTAAAAAAATCCGTGAGATCAATCAGGAAACCAAAATAATCATTTTATCCTGTGTAGAGGATTTTGCCCTTGCCCAGGAAGCGATTAAGCTGGGCGTCCAGGACTACATACTTAAGCTCACTATGACACCAGAGGAGATCGCACAGGTTCTGGAAAAGATTCAGAAGGAGCTGGATCAGTCCTCCAGTCCCTCCCGCCCCACGGTCCGCTATGAAGCCGCCAGCTCTTCGGAAAGCACAGAAAAGCTGATACTGAATTATCTGCTGTATGATATCTGCTCTCCGCAGGATTTTAAAAGCAGAATGATAAAAAGCCATCCATTACATATTCCAAAGGCTCTGACTGCGGTAATCATGAAGATTGACCAATATGAAAATCTTCAAAACATTTACCAGGATGAACAGGGGCAATTGATCAATTTTACCTTACTTAACATTATCAACGAGGTCTTCACCCGACGTCATATGGATGCGGAAGCCCAATCTGCGGATTTTAATACCGCAGCAGCCCATGGTCCTGCATCAAATGCCATGGTGATTTATGAAACCCAGTCCCGGTACCTATTTCTCTTTTCGTCTGCTGATCCGGAGCTTCATTTTTTTTATAATAAAATCACTCCCGTCATCCAGGAGATCAGACAGCTGATCCGGGATTATTTCAATGTATCAACTACCTTTGCCTTCAGCGGTCAGGGCAGTGATTTTTCTGATCTGAAAAACCTCTATGCCCAATGCTGCACCTGTCTGAACTACAGCTTTTTCATCGGAACCAACCAAATGATCTATTACAATGATTTCGATCCGGATCTGATCCGGCAGTCGGTAACGGAGAAAGCCAAAGCCCTGTTCAGCGATCCTGACTGCTCCTTCCCATTGCAGGAGAAGCAGTTAAAGCAATTGCAGCAGGTTATGGAGGGCGCCTTTGAGGCAGAGAAGATTCACAAAGCCTTCTATAATGCCTGGATTTCTGTTCTCCATAACGCCGGGATCAGCTCCGGGGAGATTTCCGACCGAATCATCTCCTTTACCAATGCCTGCTCTTCCTGCAAGAGCTATGACGAAGTATTGGATTTGTTTCATAAGAGTATTCTCGGTCTCAATGAGGATTTAAAGCAAAGAAAGCTTTATAGCCGGGAAGTAATCCAGACGATTCAATTTATTCAGGAAAATTATAATAAGCAGGTCACCTTGAGGGAAATCTCCGACCATGTAAATTTCAGCCCTAATTATCTGAGCAATTTATTTAAGAAGGAGCTAAAAATATCACTATTTGAATACCTGAACCGGTACCGGGTGGAGAAGTCCATGGAGCTTCTTCTCACTACGAATATGAAAACCTATGAAGTTGCCTATGCAGTGGGTTTTTCCGATGAAAGCTATTTTAGTAAAACCTTTAAAAAGTATACCGGGAAGCGGCCAAACGAATGTAAAAAGCATCCCTCCATACTTAGCTAGGCTTTTTGCGGCAAGGCAAAAGGGAGATGAATGTACATGCTTCTGCAATTTTTTAAACAGCGGATCTTCAGCAGAAGGTTAAAGACCTATCTGATTACTACCTTTATGCTGACAATAATTTTTATCACTTTGCTGTTATCAACGATTTGCTATAATTATGCTTCAAAAATGCTGCTATCCCAGTCAGAGCAGGCTATCCTGCGCTCCTTGAAGCAATTGGAATACAATATTAACCAGACTCTTGATAACCTTAACAATATCAGCCGCCAGGTACTGGTTTCCGCTTACTTTGACCAGGGAATGAATATTGATTCTCTTTCCAGCCCGGAGAATGTACGGGAAGTGAATGAAATATATTCCTACTTCTCCGCTCTCATCATGAATTATGATTACATCGACTCTCTTTTTTATTACAATGACAGCGGTACTATCATAGGATTGGGTAGCACGGACCGTATTTTCCGGAATGATCCCGAGAAAATCAATTTCTTTTACCAGTCGGATTTATATGAGACAGTATCCGCTGATAAAAATGTAGCGCTCAGCGGCGCTTTTACTTCCATGGACTTTTTTAATTCCAGCAAGGCCAGAAAGAATCCGATTCATTACATCACCATGGCCCGAAGCATAAAATCCATGGGACATTCTACCGGGTTTATCATTATCAACATGAAGGAAGCCTATCTCCGCTCCTTATACCACAATGATAATATTAATTCCGAGGGCGACAGCTTTCTGCTGGACCAATACGATGTCATTATCTCTGCGGAGGACAAATCACTGATCTCCACCAAGGTAACCGTCCAGCGCAATGAGGAGGATTATTCCGCCAAATTCTATGCGGAGGGAATCGATAATGAGGCACATATAAAAAACAACCAGATTATAAGTTATACCTTCGACGAGTATAAGCTGTCCATTCTTTATGAAATTCCCTATGCCGTCTTATTTCGTGACATCAAGCAATTGAAACAGATCATAGAATATCTGGTTATATTAAGTATCCTGGCCTCCCTGGTCATCAGTATCTTCTGGATTTATAAGATAACCCGGCCCCTGGAGAACCTGGTACAGGCCATGAACACCATGGGCCAGGGCAGCATCGGCCTGAAGCTGAATGAAAATGTACGATCCGAGCTGGGCATCCTGGGAAAGCAGTTCAACCGCATGTCAGCAAATATTGTGGAATTAATGGAGGAAAACCGGAATATCCAGGAGGAACGCCATAAGCTGGAGCTGCAGAACCTGCAGAACCAGATTAGTCCCCACTTCCTTTATAATACCCTCAATACCATCAAATGGATGGCTATTGTAAGCAAGGCCGATAATATCTCAACCTGTATCACTGCCCTGGGCAATATGCTGAAACCGATTTACAGCAGCAAGGCTTCCAATTGGACCTTTACCGATGAGGTTTCCTATCTGAGAAATTATATCTGCATCATGAATTACCGTACCGGCAACTCCATCGACTTTATTGTCAATGTGCCTGAGGACATCCTGGAATACTGCATTCCTAAATTTATTTTACAGCCCCTGATCGAGAACTCCATGATCCATTCCAATCCCTTTAACAATATCAAGAATCGGATCACCCTTGATGCTGCCGGACATGGGGAATACGTTACCATCCGCATCACCGATATCGGCGTTGGCATTCCGCCTGCAAGACTGGCCAGGATTCAGAATCACCTGCAGGATGATCCCATCCTGCCCAGCTTCAGCAGTTCCCAGGCTGAGGAGCAGGAGGCGCCTATCGGTATTGGTTTAATCAATACGGATAAACGGATCAAATTACTATATGGTAAGGAATGCGGCCTGACGATCTGTTCTGCACCCGGTAAGGGTACGGTAGTTATCATCAAGCTGAAAATCAATCCATCCCTGATTTAGAAATATGGGGTGTCGGACAACAACACCCCATATCCATCTTTCTATTGAATTATTTGTTCCATTTCTTCGCTGCCTTGGCCGCCTCTTCCCAAAGCACTGTCATCTCCGCCGCTACATTACCGTATCCCTTATCGTTAATATCAGATATTACTTTTTCCTTCTCGCGGTCAAAATCTTCCGGGGCCGCCATTACAACAGAGGCTACCGCAACCTTCATATACTCATCAACCTGTGAGGCCGTTGTTTTCGTATCATCCGAGGGCGCTTTTACAAGGCTTGCGGTGAGATCAACGGCCGTTTCGGTCGTATACTCCCCAGCTTCAATCTTTGCCGCCACCACCTGTCCGGCAAACTCCGCATCAATCCCGCTGTCCTGGATAAAGATTTTATCAATGGGGTTCAGAAGCTTTGCTTTTTCCGCATCGGTTTTTGTAAGATCAGCAGGAAAGCCGTCGGATAAAATCTGATTATTGCTGATTCCGCTGAATTTATTGTAATTCAGGCCCTGTGACTGCAGATAGTTTGTATCTGCGGCCAAACCGCTGTAATAAGCCTGGGTCATCTGAGCCTTTCCGTCGGAGGTACGTTCCCAATGGATGCCTTCCACACCGCTGCCAAGAAGCCTTGCCCCTTCTTCGCTGTATAAGAAATCCAGCAATTTAACTGCTGCCTCCTGATTTTCGCAATTCCTGGTAATTGCCAGGGAATAATCCCCGCCCCAGCCATAGGGTGCATCCCCTATATAGGTTCCATACATATAATTCATGCCAGAATCCACTACTTCAAGGCCCCAGTCCTCATGACCGTTGGTTACATAAGCATTATTCGCGTCTTTATAAATCCAGTTGGCATACCCCACCAGAGTCTGTCCGTTCTTAAGCTTATCCATGTAATTATCATAGGTCTGAGTAAAAATCTCCGGATCCAGAATTCCTATATTATAAGCCTCGTTCCAAAATTTCATACCATCCCAGAAGGCATCGCTGTAATAGGTCGGCAGCGCTTTTTTATTAACCACATCATACATCATGCCATAGGACCAGTTGGTTATTCCATGCATTAACTGATAGGGGATGGTCCACATCCACAGACCCCAGTCGCTAAAGCCGGATAAGGCATATACCTTCTCACCTGCTTCCGTCGCAGGCGTCAAATCCTGCATCTGCTTTAATACGGACAGATACTCTGGGGGTGTCTTGGAATCCGGAGAGCCAACCTTTTTAAACAGGTCATATCTCGTATAAAAGCCTACGGAAGCTCCGGAATAATCCACAACCTGGCTATCCGGATCCGCACTGTATTTCTGAATCGGAAGCAGATACAGGTTACCGTCCGTACTTAGGAATTCCTTGGAATACTGGATTGCATCCTGAAAATTGTTCTTAATTGTAGTACTGCTATTATTGATTAAATCATCCAATTCCATTAATTGGCCACTATCCACCAGCGTAGCCCAATCCACGCCATTGTCGCCAAGATTGTTGTTTACAATGTCAGGCAGATCTCCTCCTGCCATTAACACCTTGAACTTCTGTGAATCGCCATTCTGTACCTCAATACGGATCCCTGTAGCCTCCGCAATGGCATCTGCAACCGGATTGTTCTGGATACCGGTATTCAGAATGTCACTATTCCACATGGTAATAACAATCTCTTTACCGTCCGCTGTGCCTGCCTTTCCATCGCCGGGTGTTTGCGTGGCTGAAGATCCGTCTGATCCTCCCTTGCCCGTTCCATTCCCCTTACTGCAGGCACCTATGGACACAATCACCATTGTCATGCAGAGAAGGAATGCCATTCTTTTTTTCCATGTCTTTTTCATAAATATCCTCCTTTTTCTATTCTGGATCGTTCCCCAGATTCATCCTTTTACTGCTCCCATCATAATTCCCTTTACGAAGTAGCGTTGTAAAAACGGATAAACACAGATAATTGGTACTGTTACAATAACAGTAATACACATCTTCAGAGTCATTGTGGTGATCTTAACCATCTGCGCACTGTTTAAGGACTGCACCGTAGAAGTCGCCATGCTCTGGGTCTGATTTACATAATTGAACAGGATCATCTGCAATGTCTGCAGGCTTTCTTTATTCACAAGAAAGTAATTGTCCATCCATGTATTCCATTGTGCTACCGCCGCATAGACTGCAATGGTGGCTATAATAGGCTTACACAGGGGAAATATAATACGGAAAAAACATTTTATATAGCCCGCACCGTCAATTCTGGCTGCCTCCTCCAGAGACTGGGGCAGGGATTCCATATAGGTCTTTATTAAAATCAGATAATACGCGGATACAGCTGAGGGCAGGATATACAGAAGAAAATTATCCTTTAAGCCATAAGCCCTCATGGTCAGGTACCAGGGTATCAACCCTGCATTCAAATACATGCTGATAACCACAATTCTGTATAATACCTTTCTCCCAAACATTACTTCTTTTGTCACCAGGTATGCCAGAAAGGAGGTGGCCAGAATGGTGGCCGCCGTCCCTGCAACCATACGCGATACCGATACAAAGAAAGCATTCTGAATATTATTCAGGCGAAATATGGATTGATAGGTTTCCACGGAAAACCCCCGGGGATATAGAACCGCCTTGTATGCCAGGTCCGGATTACTGAAGGAGTAGATGATCACATAGTAAAACGGATAGACACAGAGAATGACCAATATTATTAAAAGCGTATAATTTATAATTGATACCGGATCAAATTTTTTTGAAGGCTTTTCCATCTTATTTCTCCCTTCCCTTGAGAATAACATGCTGCTAGACGATTGACCGGCCCCTGACCTTTTTTGATAATGCATTGGCCATAAATAAGATAAAAACACTGACTAAGGTTTTGTTGATACCCAGCACAGTTGAATAGGAGTAGTCATTTGTTAAAATTCCCACCTTATAGATATAATAGTCGAGAACCTCTACCTTATCCGCAACCAATGCATTAAAGAAAACAAAATACTGGTCAAAGCCATTGCTCAGCATACTGCTGATGCTTAGGAGCAAAAGAACAAAATAGGTGGGGATCAAACCGGGCACCGTAATATGCCAGATCAGCTGGAAACGGCTTGCCCCATCCACCTTCGCCGCCTCGTTCAGCTCGGTATCAATCCCTGCAATGGCGGCGATGTATATAATTCCATTCCAGCCGATGGATTTCCAGATACCGAGAAACCATTGAAACAACCATGCCAATTTGCTGTTGGACAGGATGCTTTGATACCGGACCCCGGAGCCAAGCTGTCTTAAGATATTAGCAATCAGCCCTTCATTTGAAAAGATTGCAAAGCTCAGAGAGAATACAATGATCCAGCTGATAAAATACGGCAGGGTGGTGGCCGTCTGTACAAATTTCTTAAAGAAAGGCCTCCTTACCTCATTGAGCATAATCGCAAAGATCATTGGCATGGGTGAGGATACAATTCCCAGCATACTCATGACCAGTGTATTCCTCAATACACGGGATAGGTCCTTCCAGTCGGCGGCCATTTTTAAAAAGTTCTTAAAGCCTACAAACTCCAGCTCTCCTAAGGAAAAACCCGGCTTATAATTGTATAGTCCATAGGACCATCCAAAAAGCGGCACGTATGCAAATGCTATAATAAAAATGACAAAGGGCAGCGCCATTAAAAACAATTTATACCCGGAACTATTTCTCTTCCTTTTATACACCTTGATCGTATTACTCATTGTTTTCATCTCTTCTCCGTCTCACGGTTTTGTTGTATTCATTCTAGCCCAACTTTCGCGGGAGTGCCATGAAACCAATTACGATTTTCCTGATAATATTATTCTGCTTGTCTGGTGCTTGCATAAAAACAGGAATATTTTCTGAAATCTAAGACTTTATTACGATTCTCAGACAATGCCATTGTTTCCCTTTGTTCAGAAATAGGAATAGACCCAGTAATAAAACTCATTCCAGGTTCTGCTCTCTCCATCCTGAGTATACTCAATTCTAACCGTAAGAGATGTCTTACCTCTGGTATATTGTGCCGGAATCTCGAACTCATCTTCAAGCCATCTTTTATACGGGTTTCTGTCTGCAAAATACCAATTGCGTTCCTTCACTTCCACCCCGTCAATATACACTGCTGCCCTCTGCCGCCCGGTAAACTGGTCAGAGCGTCTTCTTAGCCTTACTCCGGCATTCTCCTTATGTATCTTTACCTGGAATTCACTGTACCCATCTATCTCTCTTCCAAAGTCCTCGATGAGAATATGGTCATTGTCCCCTTCATAACATGCCGTCAGCCTGCCGGAAGCCCTCTCTCCTTTCGTCCTGTATCCGTGTGCCCTTTCACTTTCTTCCTCCCCTATATCAAGCTCATCGCTAAGCACCATCCCTGCTTTATCTATTCCATAATAAAATAGAATTCCGGAATGCTCCAGGTACTGGTTATTGCTCTCTCCCGATTCAACGCCAAACCGCAGGCCCATTTGAAAGGGATACCAGTCGCCAAGGCACATGCGCACCATGGACCACGGATTATCGGGCAGACCGTCATATCCGCTGAAGGAATTCATCTGAGGCGGAGTTGCAAATCCCCATCCATAGCAAATCCAGCTCTCAGAGCCGTCACTCTCTACCTGGGGTGTCTCAATTCCATCGATATGTACCCGGACATCCCCCTCGCAGCTGATCATTCCCGGCTGCCCTGCAATTGCCGTAACATGGGCGGCAACCATATGGCCCCTTCCCTCCACCTGGCCTATGATGCTGTCCGATCCCTCTACCGCCTTGCGTCCATAATACTTGGAAGAGCGAAAATAGCCGGTTGAAGCTCTGGGGTAGCACTGCTCCTCCGTCCATTGCAGCTCGGTTCCGGTGATATAAAGCAGCTTACTACCATGGTTTATTAATTCAATTCTGGCAGACTCCCAATACGGCATGGGAAAATACTGATACATCATACCGTCCTCTGTAATGCCGTGAGACAGAAGCTTCACCGGGTTATATCCCAGCTCATTTCCAAAAAACACGCCCAAGGGGCAATTAATATCCGGTAACGGGTGATTGTCCCAGGTAGCCCTTAACCACACATTATAAAGTATCTCCGTATCGATTTTTTTCTCTGTTTCTGCATTTTCCATTATTATGTTCATCATCTTAACCGAAGCAATGGATCCTCCTCCCTTTTTTTTAAATATCACAGCAGGCTTCTCCGGCTCCAATGCAATGGAAGCTATCTTGACGCTTCTATTATTGCACCAAGGCTTCGGGTCCTCCCCAACATGATTCAGCATATCCTCTAAACCGCTGTAATCCTCTTCTCCGGTAAAGGTCACAATATCTTCCGCATCGGAATAGGAATGATAAACCACATGTCCCCAGCCGCCGTCCCCTTCTTCCTTGCTGAAGCCTTTCAGCTGCAGGGACGATGTTATTTTACAGGATTTCTGATAAGGCATAGGAACAAAACTTCTGACCACACGAATCGGCCCCCTGCCCCCGTCTTCCGGGCCAAGGTACTGTCCGGCCAAGGGCTCGGTAAAGGGAGGCTTGAAACCAAATTCCGAGGGTCTGATCTCAAATGCCGGCTTCTTCTCTCCGTCAAAATAGAACCGGAATGTGGGCTCCTCACTGGAAGGATAACGGTGCTGCACAAAATTGTAGATACATCCCGGACCCTCCGCATCAAAGATGACCCATTCCTCCCCTTCCTTATACAGCCACCAGTCCCAATCCGCATTATAACCTGTCTTATCAATGCTTCCTTCATATTGCACTTTCACTCCGTCCTTCAAAAGCGGAAGGCTGGCAAAATTCATCATACTCTTAATACCATATTCTTTTTTCATAAGAAAACCTCCTTGAACTCATCTTCAAGGATAAACGTTAGCATAGAAAAACCTGCCATGGAAGGGAAAATATTAATGAAACTTGGATTATATAAAGAGATTAAGGCTGAGAAGATCAGATTGCATAAAAAATCATGCAGATTAAGCCTGCCAGACATTAATCTACATGATTATAAAAAGTTTCTGTTCATTTATGTTTATCCTCTAAATAAGCTAATATCCCCTGGCAGATGGCCTGGGCCATCTTACCCTGATATTCATCGTCAATTAGCAGTGCAGCCTCCTCCCGATTGGAGAGGTAACCGCACTCCACAATGACCAGGGGGCATTCTACCTTCTGGAGCATAAAATAATTGCTGTTGGGCTTAGCCTTGCGATGATTTCCGTCCGCCAGGGTTTCCACCAGCGTCTCCTGCATGATCTGGGCCAGCCGTTTCCCCTGTTCCGAGGTGGAATAATAGAATACCTGGGCTCCTTTGACGTATTCCTCCGTAAAACTATTTTGATGGATACTGACGGCAATATCCGCGTTGCTTTCTTTGATCAGCGCAACCCGTGCATTCAGATCGGCGCGCTTCTTGTTGGAATCACTCTCCGAATACAGTCCCACATCCTCTTCCCTGGTTATAATAACCTGTATATTCTTCTGAGCCAGCAGCTCCTTCAGCTTCAGGGAAATGCTCAAATTAATATCCTTCTCCAGAGCATTATTTACACCGATCTTCCCCGGATCTCTTCCGCCATGTCCCGGATCAATGACAACTATGCTTTGCCTCCCGTTGCCGGTATCCAAATTCACCGCCCCTGAGGCTGCTTCATTCCAGCTCATCTCATCCGCATTTTTTATTACTTTAACTCCTGCCTCCGAGGACAGGAGAGTGACAAGGCTAATAAAAAGCAGAAAAATAATATTAAAATATTTTTTCATAGTACTACTTCCCAAACCGGACTCTTTATATCTTATGAAAGGGATAATCGTACTATTCCAGTGCATTTATGCGGGGCCGCATATGCGGCAGGACAATGGTTCTTATTTTGAATTCAAATACGGTGTAATGACGTTCCAGACAATCTCCTTCTCCAGACCAAGTTTCCAGGCTGCGATACCTGCCACATCCGCTTCATAGATCACCTTCATCTTCTCTTCGATGGACTTTTCATCCTCCAGCCAGACTTTATAGGTTGCACCATCCTTCTCATACTCGGCATAATGGCAGCCGTATTCGTCGCTCCACTCAACCTCCGCTCCGTTGTCCTCCAGCAGCTTGGCAGCAGGAGTCATGGCGAAGCTCTCCGAGCTCACCTCTCCTCCCGGAAGCTCCTTCCAAAGACGGGTATAGAAAGGGATTGCAATAATCGTCTTTTCCCTGGGCACCAGCTGAAGGATGTTATTGACCGCATCTGTGACAAAACCTATGGATGCTACCGGCCCCGCCACCTCGGAGCCCGAGTAGAACTCATCATATGCCATTACAATAACATAATCCACTATCTTTCCCTGCTCCTCCTGGTCATAATACGTTCGATAGGGCGCGGGAACATAATTATCTACCGACAGGACAATTCCGTTATTTCTGCATTTTACAGACAGCTCTCTCAGAAATTGAACATAATGCTCTCCCGTATCCTTTGATATCTTTTCAAAATCAATGTTAATTCCATTCAGCTTATAATCCAGTGCGGCCTGAATCAATGCATTGGACAGATTATCTCTCCGTGAGGTACGGGAAAACAGATCATACTTGCTGACCTCCGTATTAAAATCGTCCACCAAAGCCCATACCTCCAAGCCCAGCTCCTTTGCCCTTGTTACATACTGTTCTGTTGCCAGGGAAGAGATTGTGCCGGAGACATCATTGATACTGAACCAGGTAGGAGATACTACATTCACTCCCTTGGTCTGAGCAATTAAGTTGCCCAGATTGTCCGCCGCGTCCTTGTTGAATACCTGATGAAATACCAGATTCACGGAGCCGGACCTGGTCTGGGAAGTATACTCCGGTTCCTGGTAACTGCTCTCGATGGTCTTATAAGAAGATTCTTTGGTATTCCTGGATTTTACATATCCCTTGATACCATCCTCTGTCATGACCTTTATGAAGCCCTTCTCAGGAACCTCGTCCGTATCCACCAGCATGAGGCTTGTACCCGATGAGAGCTCCGTCAGTATGGGGCTCTTGATATTCGGCCCGGTTCTCAGCTGGGTGTCCTTCAGAACCTCTGTAAACAGATAATCCCCCCATTTGTACTGAACCACCGCACGGCTGGGATTTTCATAATACTGGTACGTAAGGTCTGAATATTTTTGTACAAAATCCAGGGAGACATAGACCTTGTCTGCAAAGATATATACCGTAGGTATCTGTGTATCCATATCTGTCTCAATCATACTCTTGGTAACCGAGTAGCTTTTGCTGCCGGCCTCCGTCCGTATGATCTCGCCGGGTGTTGTATAGGTTAATATATTTTCATTGGAATCCCAATAAAACCGGTGGTTGAACTGTTCGACCACCGTATCATAGTCTATAAAAACGGAGCCGTCAATCAAGAGTCCTCTGGTGTCGTAGATCTCATCCTGAAGCACGATCAATACCTCCGACTCCTTTACTTCGTAATAGTCTTCCAGAGGCATAATCTCGTCACTGGGGGACAGCTTCTCTACCGCCCAGGCTCCTACTAATATCAGTATAATAATAATTCCGGCAGCTGCTCCGATTACCGCCAATTTAAAACGTCTATCCATACCAGTACCTGTGCCTTTCCTTCTATAATGCTCCTCTCAGAGACTTTTGCAGCAGCTTTTTTCTGCTCATTTTGTATTATAGCATTGTTTCGGCATCCCGTCATTACTAAATTCGACTTTATCTTAGCTATTCCTTAAATTTCGTTCCAGTTCAAAGGGTGGCAGGCAGGAGGGCATAGTGCTCCCTCACACACAGGATGGAAGACATATGACTGGATTTGTATGGCATTAACGTACAAGTATGTTCGTCTGTGCCATACAAATCCAATCACATCTCTTCCATACAGTGCATTATGGGAGCACTATGCCCTCCTGCCTGCCACCCTTTGAACTGGAACGAAGTTTCATAATGGTTCAGGCTTCCCTGCCGCAGCCAGCCGGAGTGACAAGATGTCCCGGTCAAAAAGTATAGAGGGCTTTTTAAGTGCCGGTTATCGGCTGTTGCAGCAGGGAAGACAATGATACTCCATGCCATGACGTTCATTCACTGTGTTCGATGCAGATATTCCTCCGGACAGAAGCGATGGTGTCATTGGTTGAATTGTTTGACTCCATGGATAAGAAGGTCATTTGTGATATGCTATACATTGTTATGAATGTATACTTCCTGATCAGAGGTCCAGGCTCCTTCTCCGGAAACGATTCAGCTACCTGAAATGGAAGCAGCGTTCCATAAATAATTTTACATCACGGCTGATACGGGTGGGATCCGGGGACTCCGGAACCTCCCATATCCTTTGTTTCATCTTTTTTTGCAGCTTCTGTATCATCTCCTTTCTTCCCCGGGGGATAAAATAGAGCCAGGAGTCTCTTCCCCCTATATCGTCCAGGCTTTCCATAAAACAGCCAAGCTTTTGTAAGTCCCATGCCGAGGGTCCGCCTACCGCAATCCGAATGGAACAGCGGAGCAATTCCTCCCGATTTTTCATCAGATCTGTTCCAAAGTCCAGAAGGACATATTCGTAATCTCCTCCCAGAAGCCGCACCAACTGACCGGGTACAACCTCCTGGTAACAGCTTATTCTGTGATAGGCGAAGCCCTCTTCGGCCTCACTGTTCCATTGATAGGCCTCCCGGATCAACCCCATATCCCCATGCCCATTACACTCCAGCAATGCGGTTCTTTTACCAAGCTCTTCCCCGAGATAGAAGGCAAGCAGCAGCCCGGTATGGGTTACTCCGGTTCCATGATGCGTTCCGACCAGTCCGATTATCTTCCTGGTCTTTCTTCCGGCCTGATGAGCCAGCTTATTGAACAATATCGCCTTGGTTTTCATAGTAGTCTCCATTCCGCCCCCGGCACCGGCGGTTCAAATCACTCCTTTCTTCCCGCCTGCTCCTATGCAGGAAAGCGGTTTTCTTCCTTCTTCCCCGGCAGCCGTTTCTAAGTCCCAGTAATTCGTCGAAGAGTTCCTGTCCGTTATGAAGGGCAGTTCTGGCAAAGGGATCCGGTTCATAGGGAATACGGCAGCATCTTTGCCGCCCCATATTTGCCGCAGCCCATTGGAATTGCTTCCCGTTGAGGAAATTAAACAAATAGAAAATCTCTTTATATTCTGCTATTCCATCTAACACCTCTTCCGAATAAGCCAATTCCCATTCCTTGGCACCGAGTACCAGCAGCTTTATGTCCGCCTCCAGAAATTTCTCCCGGTTGTCCCTGGACAGTCTTCCATAATCCACTACCAGCACACCGGTATCAATGGAATCTCCGGCAGGGGTTCCACCCATGGTCTCCGGCCTTCTGTCCAGAACAGATATCCCTTTAAAACTCAGCACCTCCCCTCCCCCTGTCCGCATTGCCGCATCGTCCTTCAGCGACTGAAGACACCCGCTTTCATTACTCTCCCTGTATAGGCAGCAAATACCGCGGCTTTTCATATAGAGGCATAACCGAAAAGCCAGATGGGTCACTCCAATTCTGAGCTGTGATCCCGCAATCGCAACCGTAATCCCATGATCGGGCTTCCGGTTGCCGTGACTGTTTCCTCCTAATACTGATAATTGCTTTCTCAGCTGCTCCACGGATGAATATCTCAGTGCCGGCCGATACCGCAGGCAGCGGTTAATAATCCTCTTCAGCTGCTCCGAACAGTCCGCACTTTGATCTATATTGGAAATGCTCCCTGCTTCCGGTGATATTGCCGTTCCGGATGCCATATAATAAAGCAGCATCCCCATTCCGTATATATCACAGCGTTCATCGATCCTTCCCCGGCGGTAAAGCTCCGGAGCGGCAAAGCCCTTTGTTGCAGCCATTAAACTTCCGGCGGAATGCTCGTCCCGATAGACTGCACTGCCAAAATCAATTAATTTGAGCTGGGAATTATGGATCAGAATATTATCCGGCTTGAGATCTACATAAAGAAGGGGCGGATCAGAAGAATGAAGATAATGGATTAAACCGCAGAGCTGAACTGCATATTCGATTAGGATATTTTCCGGAAGCGGTCCCTTAGTCCGGATATATTCCTTCAGAGTGCTTCCCTCCAGATATTGTTCAATGATATAGGAACCTTCTTCATCTTCTTCAATATCATAAATTATAGGGATACAAGAATGTCTCAAGCTCTTTAATATGATTGCTTCCTTGCGTTGTAACTCATATAGGGGATTGTTTTTAGAAATACATTTGATTGCACGATAAGAATTTAACTTGATATGTCGGGCCAGATATACCCTGGCAGTGCCTCCGCTGCCGAGAAGACCCAAGATTTGATATTTTTGAAACCAGATTTCCTGCTGCATTCTCTCCTTTCCTGCCAGTTTGTCTTACCGACTTAAGGGCATATACCAGGAAACAGATCACATTCTTATTATATCCGAATAATGGGTGGAATGCAATTCTTTTCCTATTGTTAAAAATCATGATAATTTATAAAACTTTTGTTACAAATAACGAATTAAGCCCCCAACATAGCCCGAAAATACAGGATTTATTAACACAAATTTCATATCTGGGCATATTGACTTTACCTGTGTTTTAAATTATACTTTTTTTACACCGATGGATGCTTATCGTATATTCGACCATAGGCAGTTCCTGTTTAGTTCAGAAAGGGGTGTAACTTTATGAAAATAGAAAAGATCAGTGACAATCAGATCCGTTGTACCTTGAATAAAAGTGATCTAATTGACCGTGAGCTGAAGATAAGTGAATTGGCATATGGCACAGAGAAGGCAAAGGCTCTGTTTCGTGATATGATTCAACAGGCTTTCTACGAATTCGGATTTGAAGTAGACGATATTCCGCTGATGATTGAAGCCATTCCGGTTTCCACCGAATGTCTGATCCTGGTAATTACCAAGGTAGAGGATCCGGATGAGCTGGACACCCGCTTCTCCAAGTTTTCCTCCTTCAATCTTCCCGAAGGCCAGGGAGAGCCGGATACCGATGAGGATTCCTATGCGGACGAGATCATAAATTGCTTTGACCAGATGGATGATGATATAAATGAAGATATTCTGGACCAGTCAAAGGAGGATATTCTGGAAGAGCCTGCTCTTCCCGTGAATGAAGTTCCCGCCAAATCCAGTGCCCATGTTCCTGCTAATCTGGTTAAGATCTATTCCTTCCGCTCCCTGCAGGAAGTGACCCAGCTGGCCTATATCATGGTGGGTACTTACAACGGCAGCAATACCTTATATAAGAATCCGGTGAATGCCACCTACTATCTGGTAGTCAGCATCTCCGACCACACTCCCGAGGAGTTCAACAAGGTATGCAATATCATTTCCGAATACGGCCGGGTGGAGCGTTCCACTTATGCCAGCTCCAGTTATTATGATGAACATTTTGAAGTAATCGTCAAGGATCATGCTTTGCAGATTCTTTCCGTTATGTAGTGACAAGCAAAGAGCTGTGTACCAGGGGTTCCATCACCGGCACACAGCTCTTTTTACATACATTATTTTATATACATTATTCGCCGACTTCGGCTTCAATTCTCTCCATCAGATCCTCCGGATCTAATCCATGAACCATAGCTGCCTCTTCCAAGGTCTCAGCCTGGGCGGACGGGCATCCAAGGCAATGCATCCCTATATCTAATAATACCGGAATAATGCTCTGATCAATAGCAATCGCCTGCGCAATTGTCATGTCCTTCGTAATCTTTGCCATATTTTCTTCCTCCTTAATAAAATGATATTTTAACCTAACTTGTAGGATTTCGTCTATTATGACGCGGTTTTCCGCTTTCGCAATAGCTTAGGCCTATTATATTCTATTGATCCGGGAACGTCAAGCCTCCATTTAAAATGGGTGTCTGTCAGCAGCCTGTCAAATCTTCAAAATAGCCTTGCAATATTTATCATACTATATTAAAATATAAAGGATCTTTAGGAAAAGGAGGTTGTTTGAAGATGGCATATACTATTAGCGATGACTGCATCAGCTGCGGCGCATGTGTAGATTCCTGCCCCACAGAATCCATTTCTGAAGGCGCTAATCATTATGAAATTGCTCCGGATACATGTATTGACTGCGGAGCATGTGCAGATACATGCCCTACAGGCGCGATTTCAGCATAACAAAAGCTACATAAAAAGAGTGAGGCCCTTTGCGTTTTCTTCGCATCTGCTTCACTCTTTTTTTCTATCTATTCCCCCGTAACAGTTCAAACGGCAATGCGTTCCCCTTTATATGTACACCCTGTTTTTCTTAAAAAACTTTGATTTTTTTCTGCGGTCTGTTGTGGCCGCGGACATCATTCTGCTTTTCTGGTAATCCCTCAGGGTCGCATCAAATTTGCGGTAACGCTCTTCCTCCTTTTCCTCCTGCAGGCGCATCAGATAATTCATTTCCTTGATTACACCGTCTGTAACATTGGCGCTGATGTCCTGGGAAAGGGCGATATTATTCTCCTTCAGAGCCTCTAATACAATATGGCTTAATACAGCCTTAAACTGATCCATCTTCGAGCCTGTCCCTTCGGTAATGTCGCCGCCGCTTTCTGCAATCAGGCTTGTCCCGCCTTCCTCCGGTTCTCCGCTCCCTGGCACTTCCTTTTGCAAGCCTTCATCTTCGAGCCTGTCCTTTCCCAGTCCTTCTTTCTCTAACTCGTCCTTCCCCATATCCTCTTTCCCCATCTCATTCTTCTCCCGTTCTTTCTCATCCTGCTGCATGTCCTGCTCCTTTCCATCCTGTCTTCCTATCAGAAATACCTCAGCCTGAGCATCCAGCATCTCCGGTTTATCTAAATCAGATATCAGCATTTTAATGGCCTTTAGTTGAAATCCCCGTTCCTTTAATATCTTGACCTTTTTAAAAAGCTCAATATCCGCTTCTTTGTAATATCGCTGTTCCATTTCATTTCGGGAAATCGGTAAGCCCAACTGCTTTTGCCAGTATCTGAGAACATGGGCTTCTACATCGACTCGCTTTGAGGCCTCAGAAATCATATACCTAACTTCCTCCACTCCAACACCCTCCCTTATTATGTAATTATTTTCTACTTTTTACATTATAACATAGCAAATTTCAATTGCAATATTATATTACATATATTACCATTTTTTTGTCGACATAAAAAAAGGAAACCTCAAAGAAGTCTCCTCTTTTCTACAGTATAAGCATTCCGCTAACGTTCCAGATTGGCAAACTTGGTAAACTGGGCCTGCCATGCAAGCTTGACGGTACCTACCGGGCCGTTTCTCTGCTTGCCGATAATAATTTCTGAAACACCGGGTTCTTCGGTATCCCGGTTATAATAATCGTCACGATAAATGAACATTACCACGTCGGCATCCTGCTCAATGGCACCGGATTCACGAAGGTCGGACAGCATGGGACGCTTATCCGGACGCTGCTCCACCGCACGGCTGAGCTGGGATAAGGCTACTACCGGCACGTTAATTTCCCTGGCCAGGGATTTCAGCGATCTGGATATCTCCGAAATCTCCTGCTGCCTGGATTCTGATTTCCTTCCGGCTGTCATCAGCTGCAAATAGTCAATGATAACCAGACCGAGATTTTTCTCCAGCTTCAGCTTGCGGCATTTGGAACGAAGCTCACTGACGGATATTGCCGAAGTATCATCAATGACCAGGTTGGAATTACCGACAAGACGGGCACTTTCCATCAATAATGCCCAGTCCTCTCCGCTTAGATTACCGGTTCGGATTGCCTGGGAGTCCACCCTGGAGTTCATTGCCAGGACACGCTTTACTAACTGGTCCTGGGACATCTCCAAGCTGAAAACAGCAGTGGTTACATTGGATTTTAATGCCACATATTCCGCAATATTAAGAGCAAATGCGGTCTTACCCATGGAGGGTCTGGCAGCAATCAAAATCAGATCCGAGGGCTGCAGGCCCGCCGTCTTATAATCCAGGTCGTAGAAGCCCGTTGCAACACCGGTAACACTTCCCTGGTTCTTGGCCGCCGCTTCAATGCTGTCGATGGACCGGAGCACCACCTCCCGGATATCTGTAAATTCCTTGGTTCCCCGGTTCTGTACGATATCAAATACCTGCTTTTCCGTCTTCTCCAGAATGCTATCCAGCTTCTCCTTATCCAGATAACATTCGTTGGCTGTCTCTTCTGCCACTCTGATCAGCCGGCGCAGTACCGCTTTATCCCGGACAATCTGGGCATAATACCTGACATTGGCGGAAGTGGGAACTGCGGTCACCAGATCCCGTATAAATTCCAGGCTGCAGACCTGGGGAGGTACATCCTTCTCCTTCAGCCGATCCTGCAAGGTGACCAGATCCACCGGCTTTCCCTCATTATGTAACTCCAGCATGGTCTCATAGAGGATGGCATACTGCTGTTCGTAAAAATCTGTGGTAGTGATGATCTCGGAGACCGACACAATGGCATCCTTATCCATAATCATAGATCCGATTACGGACTGCTCTGCCTCCGCACTATGGGGAAGTATTCTCTTTATAAATGATTCATCCATCCGTACCCCGATACCTCCGTTCCTGCCGCTAGGCTCAACTTTGCTCTCACAAAAAGAAGTGGCAGCCCACTTCCCTTTGATCGGATATAGCTATTCTCTTCCTGGATAAGCTCCTTTATACCGCTTCTACCAGTACCTTCAGCTCCGCTGTCACCTGGGGATGAAGCTTTACCGGCACCGTGTACGAGCCCGCATTCTTAATGGGATCATTGAGTACCAGCTTTTTCTTATCAAACTCCAGATCAAACTGCTTCTTCGCGGCCTCTGCAATTTCCTTCGTGGATACCGAGCCGAAGGTCTTGCCGCCCTCACCCGCCTTGATGGATACCTTGATGGTAAGCCCCTCCAGCTTCTTGGCAAAGGCTCTTGCTTCCTCCAGAATCTCCTTCTCCCGTTTCTCCTGTGCCGCCTTCTGCATATTCAAATCATAAAGGTTCTGCTTCGTCGCTTCCAGGCCGAGTTTCTTCGGCAAAATGAAGTTTCTGGCATAACCGTCGCTGACCTTGACAATCTCCCCCTTCTTTCCGAGGGCTTTCACATCCTGAGTTAAAATAATATCCATTTCTATCTCTTCCTTTCGTTATAGTTAGGGGCAAAAACACCGAGGACTACAGCTCTCCTTCTTCGTGCATCTTCATTAAAGTATTCTTTACTCTTGTAAGCGCATCCTGAATGGAGATACCCTGCAATTGCGCACCGGCAACACTCAGGTGGCCTCCGCCGCCCATCTTCTCCATAATAATCTGAACATTGACTTCATCAATGGATCGGGCACTGATATATATTGTATCATTATAATCTGTCAAAACAAAGGTAGCTTTGATATCATTGATATTCAAAAGCTCGTTGGCTACCTGGGCTCCCAGAATCATCGGACTGTCTCCATCGGAACCGGCACAGACGGCAATTGCAAAATGATTCAAGAAAAGCTCCGTGCTGTTGATGGCATCCGCCTTAATCTTGAAATCCGTCATCTCACCGCGGAAGGATTTCCGTATTCTGGTCACATCCGCACCGCTTCTTCGCAGATAGGCCGCCGCTTCAAAGGTGCGGACGCCCGTCTTGGTCAGAAAGTTATTGGTGTCAATCATAATTCCCGCATAAAGCGCATCCGCCTCCACAGGCCTCAGCTTCAGATTGCCGCCGATATACTGCATGATTTCCGCAATCATCTCACTGGTAGAAGAGGCATAGGGCTCCACATAGGAGAGCACTGCCGTATCAATTGCCTCATTGGTTTGGCGGTGATGGTCAAAGATTACAATCGTTCTGGTATATTCCAACAGCTCCGCGCACTCCAGATAGCTGGGACGATTCACATCAACAATCACCAGCAGGGTGTTATTGTCCACCACTTCCTTGGCCTGGTCATTTTTCAGGAACATGTCCTCTTCATATTCCGGGCTTCCCACAAAACGATTCATCATGGGACGCAGGGAGGAAGTAACTTCATTAATGACGATATGCACCTTCTTGTTGAAGGATTTGGCAATGCGATATACACCAATAGCGGCACCCAGAGAATCAACATCACCGATTTTGTGTCCCATGACAACAACCTTATCCTTGGCTTCCACAAACTCGCGAAAGGCATGGGCCTTCACTCTTGCCTTCACCCTTGTGCTCTTTTCTACGGAAATACTCTTTCCTCCATAATAGGATATCTTCTCCCTGTCCTTCACTACCGCCTGGTCCCCTCCTCTGCCAAGGGCCAGGTCAATGGCAGCTCTCGCATACTCGTAGCCGCTGATATAGGTATCGGCATTCACGCCAAGACCGATGCTGATTGTGACGGACATGTCATTGCCGATGTTAACTCCCCGGACATCCTCCAGTACAGAGAACTTGCCGTTTTGCAGACAGGGGAGAAACTTTTGCTGGAATACAAAGATATACTTGTCCTTCTCCAGCTTTTTAATAATCGCATCAATATTCTGCATATACTTGTTGATCTTCCGGTCAACCAATGCAATCAGCAGGGAACGCCTTACTTCATCGATGCTTTCCAGAGCCTCTTCATAGTTGTCGATATACAGAAGACCGGTAATCAGCTTCTGCTCCTTATTCTCCCTTAAAAGCGAGATAATCTCGGTTTCATCATAGAGGTACATTGCAATTAGTGCATTGCTGTCATCCCAGACCTTTTCCGTATCCACCAGATCAAAGCTGATATCCTCTGTAAAATCAGGCGCTACCACCTTGCGCAGCAGAACCTTGTAATTACGGCCATGAAGAACGATATGGAGCACCTCGTCCTTCTCCTTCTTGGGCAGGATCTCCTGGGTGATCTCCGGAATGATATTCGTAATGGAACGCTTGGCTGCACTTCTCTCCTGAATGATATCCATAAACTCATCATTGCCCCACTGCATCCTGCCTTCTGTATCCAGTATGGCGTAGGGAAGATTCAATTCCTTCAGCAGGCGCTTCTGAACCTGACCATAATCCATGGCATAACGGACCAGTTCGGCTGCTATCTTATGGCGCTTCGCCAGGTAAATGGTCATCGCCATGGCAAAGTATACAGCGGTAAATGCCGTCATAACATAACCGGCCAGCCGGTCAATGGGATAAATACTCAGATTCATGCACAGTAATACTAACGTTAATAAAACAGGCCATAGTAAATATGCTCCAAGTGCACCTCTAAGTTTAAATTTACGGTTCATCCTAAACTCCTTAATTTAAAATACAGAATTAATTGCAGCTTATCAATATCCGGCGATACACGACCTATTGCCTTTGATAACCTACATTATAACATTAAAATGGTATATTTAAAAGACAAAATATTGAAAATCCGGTAGTTTCAGTATTACTGCTACCGGATTCATATGGCTCTCCTCTGAATATATCTGGTCCAGATCAATGTTCCCTTGATAATACCTGCTGCGCTTGGGAAGATTCTTCCCCTGCTTTTGCCGGCGTTCACAATTAGATACGCTTCCTGCCTTATCGTTTGCATAAATATCCAATTTTATTCCCCTGCTGTCCAGGAGCAGGCCAATTGTCTTCTGACTCATTAACCTTGGCAAAGAGAAAATCATTCCCAAGACGGAGTTCTTGTAAGCAGCTTTTGTCATTCAATCTCTCATTTCATAATTTAATTATAGCATATGGCATAGCTTTTGTCAGTTTCATTTTTTATTGACTGCCATAGAAAAAAGTCATTCCCGGTAGGAATGACTTTTTTCTGTTTATTATTTCCTCATCAATTTCTTATAAGATAGTCAAAAGCGCTCAGCGCCGCAGCGGCACCGGAGCCCATGGAGATCACAATCTGCTTGTACGGGCTGTCGGTACAATCCCCTGCCGCAAATACTCCCGGAAGGTTGGTGGCATTATGGGTATCCACCAGGATTTCTCCCATACGATTGCGCCCGACCGTATCACCGAGCCAGTCGGTATTGGCTGCCAGGCCGATCTGGACAAACACACCCTGCAATTCAATGTGATGCTCTTCTTTCGTCTCCCTGTCACTATATGTGATGCCGTCCACCTTACTGCTGCCGGTGATCTCCTTCGTCTGCACATTCTTAAGAACCGTCACGTTGGGCAGACTGTAAAGACGCTGCTGCAGCACCGCATCCGCCTTAAGTTCCGGCAGGAATTCCAGAACCGTCACATGACGGACAATCCCAGCCAGGTCAATGGCCGCCTCAATGCCGGAATTACCGCCTCCGATCACCGCCACATCCTTCCCCTTAAACAGGGGACCGTCACAATGGGGACAATAGGCCACTCCTTTATTCTTAAACTCCTGCTCTCCCGGCACCCCCACATTCCTCCAACGGGCGCCGGTAGACAGGATTACGGTCTTACTCTTTAATATGGCACCGCTCTCCAGAGTAACCTCAAGATACTCCTTCTTCTCCAGAGCCCGGGCACGCTGGGCCGTCATGATGTCCACAGGATACCTTTTCACATGTTCTTCAAGTCCGGCAGCCAGCTGGGGTCCCTCAATGTAGGGAACACTGATCAGGTTCTCGATCCCCATGGTATCTCTTACCTGCCCTCCAAACCGCTCTGCCACAATGCCGGTGCGTATTCCTTTTCTCGCGGCATAGATTGCCGCACTGGCTCCGGCAGGGCCTCCGCCGATAACCAGCACATCATAAGGCTCCTTTTGCTCCAGCTCCGATGAAGCCGGCTTGCTTCCCAGCTTTGCCAGGATTTCTTCCAGAGTCATCCGGCCGCTTCCGAAGAATTCTCCGTTGAGATATACGGAGGGTACGGCCATAATATCCTTGCTTTCAACCTCATTCTTGTAGGCCGCCCCGTCAATCATGGTATGGGCTATGCCCGGATTATTAATACTCATGACATTCAGTGCCTGAACCACCTCCGGGCAGTTATGGCAGCTCAAGCTGATATAGGTTTCAAAATGATACCGCTCCTTAATACCTTTTACCTGTTCCAGTACGCCGGCATCTACCCTCGGAGCTCTGCCGCTGACCTGAAGCAGAGCCAGCACCAGAGAGGTGAATTCATGTCCCAGCGGAATTCCGGCAAATACTACCCCGGTATCCTCTCCCGGGCGATTGACACTGAAGCTGGGGGTTCTGTCCAGGACCTCCTGCTCGACTTTAATTCTGGAGGACATGGATGCCAGTTCTTCTGTCAGAGCAGTCAGGTCTCTTGAGATGTCATCGCTTCCCGCACTTAACTTGATCTGTACATCACCTTCCATGAGCTTTAGGTACTCTGCCAGCTGTTCTTTAATTTCCGCATCCAATATCATAATTATGTCCCCCTTTATTTATCCATTCCACTTCCTGCAATCTTATGTCTCCTTAAATCTTGCCTACCAGATCAAGGCTGGGCTTTAATGTCGCCGCTCCCTCTTTCCACTTTGCAGGGCATACCTCGCCGGGATTCTTTCTTACATACTGGGCAGCCTTGATCTTATTAATCAGGATGCTTGCGTCACGCCCGATATTGCCTGCATTGATCTCTACGGACTGGATCACGCCGTCGGGATCAATGATAAAGGTGCCCCGGTCAGCCAGTCCATCCGCCTCGATTAACACATCAAAGTTCCTGGAAATAGTATGGGAAGGGTCGCCAATCATGAGATATGTGATCTTCTTAATAGCTTCCGAGCTGTCATGCCATGCCTTGTGTGTGAAATGAGTATCTGTTGAGACAGAGTATACTTCTGCACCAAGAGCCTTTAATGCCTCGTAATTATTCTGGAGATCCTCCAATTCGGTAGGGCATACAAAAGTGAAATCAGCGGGATAGAAGCATACGATGCTCCACTTTCCTTTGAAACTCTGTTCTGTAACTTCTACGAATTCTCCGTTGTAATAGGCCTGAGCCTTGAAGGGTTTTACTTCTGTTCCTACTAGTGACATAATTAATTACCTCCTGTGAATTTGAATTTATAAATTTTTGGTTATAAAATGATTATAATAATTAATAACAGTAATCATTACTATTATTATATCAAGGATTTACAATCTGTCAAGAGGAAAACATAATTTTACTTATATATTTTTACGTATATTTTCAAAGAAAACAATTAGCGTTACCTGGGCTGTATTGCCTTATGTCCATGATCAATATGGTAATTGAAGCATCCCGGATGAAATGAACTTAGCATAAGCCGATTTGGAATAATAAAATGCAGCCGGTTGGTATCCAACAAGCTGCATTTTATCGTTCCGGCGTTACTATCTCTTTCTATATCTCCGATACCCTATCCATGACAGAACGATACCGCAGAATACCACCCCTGCTATGGCGGCGGCTTTCCAACCTATCCATGGCTTATCTTTGCCCGCTTTGGGGGCGTTCTCCCCACTCCGGCTGCTTTCCGGTATGTTATTCCAGTCTGTTACCGTTCCCTTTACTCCCTTGTCCAGAGCCATCTCCTCTGCTGTTTCCTCCGGCAGAGGGGCCGCATAGGAATCTGCAAAATAAATATTATCAAAATAATAGGTTCCCATATGATTCGCGCCGATACGTATCTCAATAATTGCCGTTCTGTCAACATCTGCTTTCGTCATATCCAGATACAGCTTCTCCCAGCCATATGTGCTGGGCATAACCTGTGCCGAGGTGAAGGATGACCAGGTGCGCCCGTCCTTATCTACCAGCGTCACTTGAAGTGCCTGATTTCCTTTTTGTACATACGAATCAAAAAGCAGATAGTCCAGCCCCGTTGTATCTACTGAATCCCTGATTGCAGGCGTGATGCATACATTTCTTGAGGTTGCCGTGGGTCTTCTTTCTGCTCCTTCCACCACAAGCCGGATTACCTGACCGCTTTCCGCATCGGAACGAAGCTTCGGGGCAGAGATGATATCAGCCGCCGCATCCGTGCCGGCACGCAATGCGATCTCACCAAGCTCGGCATTCTGAAACCACCTTCCAGCCCCGGCATAGGCATCTTTCACAGTAGTATTCTTCCCTGCCGCCGCTACCCGGAGAAGATCAAAGAGGGTCTTGTTCTTTTGAAAGCTCTCGGCCGTTCCCACCTTACTCCATTTGCTCCGAATCTTCTCTTCTGAATCATTATAAATATCCACCTTGGGCGTGGTGCCTGCCGTACTGTTATAGATACCCCAGCTTCCCTGATCCACGGTCTTGTAGGTCCAGGTCGTCCAGCTCCATCCGTTTTCTTCGTATACTTTTAATGCATAAGCCCAGCTGTTCAGCTTCTCAAACAGGGTGAATTCTCCTACCAGCACCGGAACATCAAAGCCTGCCTGACGGTCATTTACCACCTTAGAGTCCGTGAATTTACGCTGTGCGCCCGCATCCCCTATTCCGTCCCAGCCATAGTAGTGATACTCATACATCACATTCTCCCAGCCATACTCAGAAGGCTTCGGCATATGAGCCGGGTCCCAGATGGCATTGAAGATTATGATGTGGTCCGGATCAACCGCCCGGATGGCCCGGTATAGACGATCCATAAACGGAAGCTGCACCCCTCCCCATGGATGCCTCTCGCTCTCCGCTCCCTCCGGCTCGTTCAGCAGATCATATCCGGCTATCACAGGATTGCCTCTATAATGCTGTGCCAGCTGCTCCCACAGGGAAATCGTCTGCTGCTGGGATGCCTCATCCGTAAACAGAATCGATCCCGAGGTATCCCCGGAATGGTCCCTGCCATTCTGAGAACCCGGCGCCGCATGGAGATCCAGGATAACATAGATTTCCCTCTTGCCGCATTCCTCCACAAACCAGTCCAGTGTTGCCAGGGTATCTGCCCGGAGTCTTCCTTCTTCATCCAATAATCGGTAGCAGGAAAGAGGAAGCCGTACGACATTGAAATTCAGTTCCTTAAAGTTGTCGAAATCCTGCTCTGTCACCCAGGCTTCTTCATATATCCGGAACAGCTCATCCGCCTTCTCTTTTCCAAAACGCTCTGTTAAGACTGCGATGGCCGTCCTTTGGTCAGCTGCCGTGGTGGGGCACATCCAGGCTTCCATCACCTGCCATCCGCCGATATTGGTTCCCCGAAGAACCACTTCTTCTCCTTTACCGGCATTATTACGCAATACTTTTCCATCCGCCTTTAGAAAAAGCTTTGATAACTCTCCTGTCATATCCTTCTCCTCCTCTGCTCCTAATTCTTCCCCCGGTTTTACCGCAGTCTCTGTCTCCCCGACTTCTTCCTTCTTCCAAGCTTCTCCGGATTCCTTAACCTCCCCGGCCCTCACCGTAATGACAGTTCCCTGCCATGAAGCCATGCTTCCCAGAAAAAGACACAGGAAGAAAACACATCTATACTGTTTCATTCCCTTATTCATCCCAACCTCCATGTCTTTCCTTATAATCTAGCGCAAATGTCCTCTTTATACAACTCACAAACCTGCAAAGGGCCGCCGCAGAATCTTTCATGTGAGGGAAGTCCATACGACCCCAGGCCTTACATGAAATGTTCTTGCGACAGCCCCTCGCAAAGGTATCTTCACTCCTTCGTTACAGTTCCTTCCATCCCAGCTCTTTGCCGGGTCTTATTTTCCTTCCGCCAGGCGGTTGATCTCCTCACTCTGGTATACTCTTACATAATCCACAACCATCTGCTTGGGAAAGATACTCTCATCCACACCCTTCGCTCCGCCCCAGTCTCCGCCTACCGCAATATTGAGCAGCAGATGCATTCTCTGGTCAAAAGGCCATTCCTTATAAGTGGGGTTAGGCTTGTATTTCACCGGCTCAAAGGTAAAATACTGCTCACCGTCAATATAAGCGATTATTTTATCCGGAAGCCACTCTACCGTATAGACATGAAAATCCTCACTGACCCCCTCCACACGCTTGGCGGCCGACTTCTGTGTGTTAATTTTGTGATAATAGGATTGGGTATGGACAGAGGCATGAACCTGGTTCATGTCATAGCCTACATGCTCCATGATATCAATCTCTCCCGAAGCAGGCCATGATCCGTAGAACCAGTCTGTAGGAAGCATCCAGATTGCAGGCCAGGTTCCCCGTCCGTCCGGCAGCTTCGCCCGAATCTCAAACCGGCCATAGATCCAATCTCCCTTTCCTTTAGTGATCATCCGGGCCGAGGTATACTGCATTCCCTCATAATCCTCTTTTCTCGCTTCAATCACCAGATTGCCGTCCTCTACATAGGCATTCTGATCGGAGGTATAATATTGCAGCTCATTATTGCCCCAGCCGCTTCCGCCGACATCGTAATTCCATTTGGTATCATCGGGCAGACCCTCGTAATCAAATTCATCGGACCAGACCAGCTCATAGGTCAGAGAATCATAGTCATATTCAAAATTCTTTGCCTTCAGATCCTTTTCCGGCACTTCCTCTATCTTGCTGGGATCAACGTACGCAATGGAAACCGAACTGCCGGTCCGAAAACCGCTCTCCTTCTTGCCTCCCATAAGGCTGCATGCCCCTAAGGGCAGGCAGAGCAAAAGCCCGGCTGCTGCCACTGCAGTTCTATATATTGCTCTCTTCATGAAATACCTCCATACTTTTGTTGTCTTCCTCCCTGCCATAGGTTGGACTGTTACTGCCGCTTTCCTATTCACCCGTGATACCCGTATTCTCAATACCCTGTATGAACTGCCTCTGTACAAAAGCATACAGGATCAGCAGAGGGATAATCGATATCAGCGTAGCTGACATCTTATAAGCTTCATTAATTCTGAAATCTCCCCTTCCGCCTGACGAGGAGGCATAGCTCTGAAACGCATTGTCAAAGACATTCAGCCTGGCCGGCAGAAGCTTAATGCTATCGCGCACCAGGGTTGCGGTAACATGGGTCTCGTTCCAGTTCCACACAAAGGAAAACAGGAAGACTACCAGCACCGTAGATGCGGAAATCTTCACTACAATCTGGTAAAAAACCTGTAAGGGACTGGCTCCGTCAATCATGGCCGCCTCATCCAGAGAGTAGGGAATCAGGTTGAAAAAGTTATGAAAAATCAATATGAGTATCGTTGAGTTCACTCCCTGGCCGGTGATCGCCATAAGTATCTGGGGGATGGGCGTCCCGATCAGATTAAAGCCCAGTATCCCCTGGCCCGTAAGAAACACCATCAGACGAGGTATCATCAGCAGCGGTACAGGAATAATGAAAGCCAGGATAATCAGGATAAACCACAGGTTTTTAAACCGGAACCGGAACCGGGACAGGGCATAGCCGGTCAACGCCGACACTATGGTCTGTGCAGCAGCCATCAAGGCGGAAAACCAGATGGAATTCACCAGGGTGGTCTTCAGATCCAATACCTTAGCGGCTACAACCAGGTTGCTGAAGGAAGGCTTCTTGGGAATCCACTCCACTGACGGGTCAATTACATCCTTCGTATTCATCATGGACAGGGACACCATTTTAATCAGCGGCTGCAGGTAAACGAAGCTGACGCAGATCAACACAAAGTAGATGCAGAGCTTCAAAAAGGTACGGAATTTATTCATCCTTACCAGTCTGCCCAGAAAGCCCCTGCCGCCAATTCCATTCCGGCCGGATAATGTTTTCTTCATTTAATAACGCCTCCTTCCCTGTTCCCGGTTACGAAAGATCAAGTATACCAGTCCGATCAGAGCAAGCACCAGCAGACTGTATATCCATGCATAGGTTGAGGCAAACCCCAATCCTCCGCTGGTGTTGGCCATGGACTTCAGAATCAACTCATATAACGGATTAATGGAGAATGTTCCCATATTAGCAATGGTAAAGATAATAACTACCAGCACAATGGGCTTAATAATGGGAATGGTAATCTTCCATAGTATCTGCCAGGAATTCGCCGAATCAATCTGGGCTGCCTCATACAGGCTTGGATTGATCTTCTGCAGACCATTGACATAGAGGATAATAGGTATCCCCGTAAACCACAGAATAATGGACAGCTGTTCAAAAACGTCCATCAGCATCCTGGCCATAGGCCTTGAATAAGCGGCAATCATCTGTACAATGAAAATATCACCCAAAGCCAGCATATTATCGTATTCCTGCGCCGCGGTGCTTGCCTCCAGCAGCTGGGACAGCACCGGACCTGACATGATAATAACCGGAAGAAAATAAATGGTCCGCATCGCTCCCCGGAGGAAGGTAATCCGATTCAGCAGATAAGCCAGAATAAAGGACAGTACCACAATAACAAAGGTATAAGGAATGATCATCAACAGATACCCGACCAGTGCCGGAAAAAACTCCGTGTTTTTAAAAAATGCGGTAATATAATTATCCAAAGCAATCCATTTGATTTCAAATCCGCGCACCGTCTGTCTTACATCCGTAAAGCTCAAATAGATGGTAGCTAGAAAGGGAAACACGGTAAAGACGGCAAATCCAATAATCCACGGCAGCATAAACAGATATCCGTACCGGTTCTGCCTGCTGGCAAACGATCTAGTTTTCTTCTTCATATTATTGCACCCCCTCAGCCTTAATCACGGATGCACTTAGAGGGGCAACCGCAGTCTCGCCATAGATGAACTCATCCTCGGTATAATTGATAATAATCTCTTTTCTCTCTGTTCCCTTTTCATAAGCATTGCGGATCACACCGTTCTCCAGCACTGTCCGGTTCGTCCACTCATAGCCCCTTACCTGGCCCAGAATGGAATTCACCTGCCCATATATCTCTCCGATCAGCTTCTCATACTGATTATATTCCGTCGTGTACAAATCGGCGGAGGGTGTATGTGCCAGCAGATAGGAGGGCTCCTTCGACAGGATAAAGGAGGGAAACAGATTATAATCCATCATCCTCAGAATATCCGACTGAGTATAGAAGGAGAAATTACAGTAGGGCGCATATACCTCCATGGTGCCGTTCAGCACCATCTGCAGGAACGGAACCGCATCGGTCTCAAATACATATTGGGAAGTGCCCACCGGACATTTCAGATAACGGTCCGTATATTTCCACAGGTACATATTCGGATTCTCAAGGTTCAGCTTAACCTGCCGACTGGCTTCTTCAAAGGTCTCCTGGTATAAATCAATAACCTGGGTCGCCGTAATATCCACCCCGTCACTGGTATAATTGCTCAGCAGCATCTCAGTCATACCTCCCACAGTCATGGACTGGGAATAGGGTGCTACTCTCTTTAGCTGGGTCTGGAACCACTGAACGCTTTTCTGCGGTCTTGCATAGCTGTAGAAGACAACCGGCGAGCTCTCCGGCAGCACCATGCCCCGGTCCAGAAGAAGATACCAGGAATTTACATGTCTTGTCGCATTGTTGTAATAGCTCATCATCTCTTTATTGATCATGGTGTAATTTCTGGCAAGGGAAACATCCATGCCGCGCTGGGCAAATTCCGTAATTAACTCCTTAAAATCCTTCTTGCTTCCGATTTTATGATAGTAATTAGCCGATGCCGGCGAAGCAATGGTCTCTCCTCCCTGCTGCCAGCCATAGAGGCCCGAATTAACATTGGTTATTCCCGTATTCTCCGCTACCGCGTCCAGAATACTCCTCACATCCTCTGCCGAGGTAACAACTACCTCTTCCGTACCCACGATCCCCTTCTTGGAATCAGACATGATAAAGTCCAGACGAATAGGAATATCCTCCTCCGCAGCCGAAGCCTCTCTCAGAACACCCTGTTCCATCAGGTGGCTGCGGTAGGCTGCCGCCATTCCGGTATAGTTTGCCGCCGGGCTTCCATCCGAACCGTCCCCTGCAAGGAAGGTGTAGGTCATGCGGATATCCATCTGATTCGGCTGATCCATCAGGGTAAAATAGCCCTGACCTCTGTTGTTATATACCTGATAATAATTCACATTATAGATAAACCTGGGATAAACATAGTTATACGCCGTCAGATTCTCTTCGGGTCTCACAGCAATCTGCATATACTCCGCACCACTGTCCGCATAAGCAAGAAAAGCTGCCTGGTCATTACCATGAGCAACGCCGAATACCGGCATAACCGGGTTCTTCAGCGGAACCGTGTCTGTCAGACCCTCGCCGTAATAGGGATTCTGAGCAGGGTCCGGGCCATATACATCCCCATAATACATGGAGAAGGATGCGTTATTATTCTGAAACCGGATTAAGCTTCCGCTGCCGTCCGGCACGAAAATATAGCCGGGTATCATGTATTTATCCTTGACGATATCATACATTTCCGTCTCAGGATTGTACTCCTTGGTTCTGCCGCCGCTGGCACCCAGGAAGGGAGTGAGGATAAAGGCTATAATATTTTTGGCGCCCTTACCTGTAATCTCCCCACTTCGGATCTCATAATGAATAGAGTCCTCCCCAAAGGTGATATAGACGCTGACCTTAACCTCCAGGTTCATAAAATTCACATCCAGCCTTCTGGTGGCCGGATTGTCATTCAGCGTCATCAGAGTGGATTCCACCAGATCCTTTGCAGCAGAGGAGGTATTCTTAATCGTCCCCTCCTCATCGTATTCCAGGGTAAGGATGGAGTTGGAGATAGCAGTATAGGTGCTGGTCATATCCGCCTCCAAGGGAATCGCCAGCTCCAGCGCCTCCTCCGGTGACTCTGCATCCATTACCAGCTGGCTGATCTCCTGTCCGAAGGGAATATCCAGGCCGGTCTTCCAGGTATAGCCGTTTCGCTTATCCTTGATGGCAATCACGTCCCGGTCCTCGCGGTAATAATAAATCAAGGTATCTGTTTCATGAACTTTCTCAAACTCATCCACTTCTACAATATCATAGCTGACCTTATCCGGCGGAAGCTTCGTATCCCGATTCGTCGTCAGGTAGGCAGCCCGGACACCGGGTATGGATACAGCCCCCACAGCCAGAAGAGCCAGTGCCAGAAGAAGCGGTTTTTTCAATTTCTTTATTT
This sequence comes from Bacillota bacterium, assembly GCA_023395555.1. GTDB lineage: Bacteria > Bacillota > Clostridia > Lachnospirales > Lachnospiraceae > Mobilitalea > Mobilitalea torta. The sequence goes on along the minus strand of JAEWYQ010000020.1, from coordinate 24,437 downwards.
TAGGACTGTACATTCCGCACGATCTCCTTTCCGACAGTCTGCAAGAACTGCCACAACTGATTCCACATAATGATGATTACCAAAGCCAGTATTGCTGCCACAATCATAAACAGCACCGTGATAATCAGACTGACTACTGTCTCGCCGAAGGTATAGTCATGAACCGTCATAAGTCCGATGAAGATGGAGATAATGCTCCACACTGTGCCCACTACCAGAAGCAGAGTCAGCAAAAAGGCTTCGTTATACGTCAGAGCGTAGGAAGCAACCGTAATGATCAGCATTGCCCCCATGATCGGAATACAGCCGTAGGCCGGAACCATGTAGACCTGGGCGAAGCTCCCGTCCCCGTCCTTGATGGAGGTCACAAGGTAGTTGCAGATTACAAACAGGGTAATCAGCGCAAAGAAACCGATGACAATGGAGTTGATATCCAGATCCTCAACCTCCGAATACTGGTAAATAAATCCTTTCATCGTTGTATATGCCATAAAGATTACAAAGAAAAGCAGATACAGCGCGGTAGCGCCGGCCACCGTCCCTTGCTTCTTCACCCTGATATCATAATACCGGTCGATGGGATGTCTTGGAATCCGGAAAGCATAGAGGGTATCTCCCAACATCGGAATCTGGAACAGCTTCTCCTTCAGCCGTCTCCTTGCCTGCCTGATCCGGCGCTTCTTATCAAAAATCCGTATCAGGCGGCTGGCCAGGTACAGCAGGACGATCACCGCCACCAATAAGGGCATACGCTTCTGAATCCAGTCATTTCTTACTTCCCAGAAGGCCTCCGAATAATACTTGCGGTCACCGGACACCTTAAAATGTTCCATTGCCTTCGGATATTCCTCCGAATGCAGATACGCTTTACCCACACCGTTATGGGCAAGAATGGACATCTGGTTCAGGCGCAGCACCTCATTCCAGACCTCCATGGATTCCTTATACTGTCCCTTTTCATACAGCCCCATGGCGCCATAGACCGTCAGGGCATATTCCGTCGGAGTAAAGGATTGCAGATAACCCTTATCTCCGTCCACTGTCCACAGATTCCGGTTCTGATCCACCGCCATGGAAGGAAGCCTGGTAAAATAGCCGGAGACATCGATATCCATCACATAGGCTCCAAAGCTGAAGATCTGCTTCCCCTCTCCGGAGTAAATATTAATATATCCGGTGTGAGAGCTGGTATAGATAATTCCCTGGGGATCTACCCACACATCCGTCATTTCATCGGATACCCAGTCCTGGGTCTTAAATATATTGCCGCCTGCCGTGTTATGCTTTTTCAGCCCGTCCACGTGGGTTCCCGTGGTGGTGGTGTACACCACATTGTGGACATCGATGAATACATTGGAAAAGGTAGTGGGGACACGCGGAACCAGATTGGCCAGCTGGGCTCTGGTAAAAAACATATTCTGCAATGCCTGGAGGAACGTGAGCCTCGCCTTATTCACACTGAAATATCCCAGGAAGTCACCGGTAGGGCTTAACTGAATCACACCGTTATACACACCCTCACCGATAATATACAGATTTCCTCCGTTATCCACCGAAATTTTCATCGGCTCAAACCTGGTGTCAGAGAAGCTGGGAGTATCCGGACGGCCGAATTCCTCGATAAACTCGAACTTACTGTCGAAATGAAACACCTTCCTGGCACTGGGGTCCGCAACATAGAGATCTCCTTTTTTACTGACGAAGATCCCCTTAGGGTTGCTCATTCCCTCCCAGACCAGCTCATCAGTCACCTGGCCGGTGCTAATGGAATACTTCAGAACCCGGGAATTGCCGGAGTCTGCTACATACAGATTGTTGTCCTGGTCAATATAAAGATCCTCCGGCGATTTCAGCCCCAGATCAGTTATCGTCCGATCCGGCAGATACGCATCCTGGGTCCGGGTATAATTTCCCTTCTTATCAAAGGTATAAGTATAGCTTGTCGCCTGGGAGGCAGATGCAGAATGCGCCGGAAGTCCGGTGATAATAAGGATAACTAGCAGCGCAAGGACTGCCTTGATTGTTTTGTTCATACAATAATACCGCATACGCCTCACCTCCTATTTGATGCCGGAATGGGTCATGGTGTTCATAACCTTCGACTGCATGATAATAAAGATAACCAGGTTCGGCAGGAACAAAATTACCGATGCCGCCGCAACCATGCCGGTAGCCGCCACCGTACTGTTGGTGGACAGCGAATTCAGGTAGAAGGCCAAAGTACGCATGGTATCATTGGATATAAAGTTATTGGATGCCTCCGTTGCCTGCCATACCGCCTGAAAGGTCAGTACTACTGTTGTCGCCAATGCGGGCTTTGTCAAAGGAATAATCACCTTCTGAATGATTTTAAAATCCTTAGCCCCGTCCATGATGGCCGCCTCGATCAGCGCGTCCGGTATCTGATCCACAAACTGCTTCACCAGGAACAGTCCCACAGGCATGGCAATCAAAGGAAGAATATGAGCCAGCCAGGTGTCGATCATACCGCTGTTGACAATTACCAGGTACCTGGGAACCGAAACGGCGGTGGCCACAAACATCAGCGCCATCTGATTCAGATTGAACAGCAGGTTCTTGACCCTGAACTTCTTCTTAGAGAAAGCATAAGCTGCACTGACGGTAATGATCAAATTTATCACAATAGTCAGCACCGTAACAATGACGGAATTGTATAAATATCTGGTCATGGGCACTCCCGTGGTACCCGAGAGAGCAAATAAATCCCGGAAATTCCTCAAGGTAGGATTCTTTACTAAGATAGTAGGCGGGAAGGCATATAGCTCACCCAGGGGCTTAAACGCCTGATTAATAACAAAGATAACCGGCAGGATCATAAAGACTCCCAGTGGCACCAGTATAATATAAAATTTTAATTGTGAAAGCGAGAACCGCTTCGGATTAATTCTGGATCCTTGTAATTTAGCCATATGTCTCCTACTCCTTTTCTCCGAATAATCCATGGGCCACCTTGGAAAACAAGGTTACAATCAGCAGGAGCGCCACCGACACCGCTGCCGCATAGCCCATCTCATACCTCAGAAACCCGTAATCATCGATATGGTTGGTAATCAGCTGTCCTGCCAGTCCCGGTGTGGGGTTCTGTCCCGACAGAGTTACTCCGATATATCCCATATTAAAGGCATTCACAATGGCCATAACCGCGCCGAAGAGCATCTGCGGCTTCATGGAAGGCACCGTGATATAGACGATCTCCTGGAAACGGTTGCGTATTCCATCCACATAGGCCGCCTCATACAGCTCCTCGTTTACATTGAGAATTCCCGATATCATGGCCAGGAAACCGATTCCCATGGAGGACCACAGGGATACGAAGATCATGATATTCATTAGGTAGTCCGGCGACAGCAGGAACATCACCGGCTTATCGATTACCTCCAAATTCATTAATATATAGTTCACAATTCCCCTCTGGTCTCCGGAGAAAATAGTTCTCCAAATGACCTGGATAAACACCGTGCCCAGCATGGAAGGGGTATAAATCGCCAGTGTCAGGATGGTTCTGGGAATACGCTGGATCTGGGTCAGCATCCAGGCCAGGAGAAAGGACATCACATACCCTCCAGGCCCTACAATCAAAGCATATTTGAGGGTATTGGGAAGTACAAATTTAAGAAAAGCCTCATCCTGGGTAACCAGCGTGATATAGTTATCCAGCCCGGCGAATCTGGGGCTGTTGATCACATCAAAATAAGTAAAGGAAAGCCCGATTGCAATTGCGATGGGGATTGCGATAAAACCCAGGAACAATAAGCCGTAGGGCAGGAGCAGCACAAAGGTGCTCATCGCATTGCTGCGTGACTTGCGCTTCTCCCGTTTTGACTGCTTTACCAGCATTACATTCAAGTCTGCCATATTAACCTATTCTCCCTTCTGCTTCGCCTTCTCAACCTGTTCTTCAATCCAGTCGATATCGCGGATGACATAGGGCTTCAACAAATTACCCTTTTCATCGTAATAGCCTAATTCTTTCATCTTCTTTCGGATCTCACGGTTGATGGGAATTACCTTCTCATCCACAGCAACCTGCGCCGAGGTTCCGTCGTCAATCATCTTGTTCCAGATATCAGAGATGGATCGCTCCAGCAGATACTGTCCCGGTGTTCTGGGGGTATCCCTCAGCCACTTTACCTGTTCCAGTATCACTCTCTTATCCGCCTGGTCGATGGGAACCTCCTTAGCTGCCTCCAGATTGGAGGAAAGCCAGAGAAACGCTTTGCCATAGGTGGATTGGAGGGAGTAGGTATAATTAACCTGGGTCTCATAGTCCGTCCACCATTTCAAAAATTCCCAGGCATCCTCCGCCTTCCGGCTGTCCTTGAAGATAACTCCGCCGGTGCCGTTAGCGATAAACCATCTGTCAATCGTGCCATCCTCCTGCACTGTTCCGGGATAAGGTGCCAAAGCCCATCTTCCCTCCAGTTCGGGTGCGCCGTTCTTAATCAGAATGTAATCACTCAAGGTAACAACACCTACCGGCAGGGTTCCATACCGGAAGGAATTGAAGAAGGATACCACTTCCTTAGGCATGGAGTAGGCAATGAACAGATCTCCCAGCGCCTGAATCCCCCGTACTGCCTCCGGCTCGTTAATGGCTGTCCTAAAGCCGTCATCCTGATACAGCTTACCGCCGTTCTGGAAGATCAGCGAGCCCGTCTGATAATACCATTTATAACCCACACCCGCAGAAATATTATGGAAGAAATTCATTCCATACCGCTGCAGCGTCGGCAGCATATCTGTTGCCTCCTGCCAGGTATCCGGCGGAGTGAGCCCGATCTCCTGGAAGATATCCGTCCGGTAAATCAAGGCATGGAATTCCAGTGTCTCCGGGATCGCATAGACACCTTCATTGAAAATATAGGGCACTGAGGCTCCTGGCACAAAACGTCCCTCCACCTCCCACAGGTCGTCAAACCGGGTCAGATCATACAGCGCTCCCCGGCTTGCCAGCTCGAAGGGTATATGCGACCCCAGCCCAAGCGCCACATCCGGTGTATTGCCGGCGGCTGCGGACAGGGTCAGCTTATTCTGATCCGGCATGACAGAGATCTTCACCTCGATTCCTTTCTCCGGTGTAAACTGGGTATCTGCCATCTTTTGCATCAGGTCTACATGGGTAGTAGCCCGGTTCACCCATACATTCAGAACCTCCGGGTCATTCTCCGTCTTGAATTTCTCTGAGAAGAAGGAGTTCAACATGGTCTTTACTCCGTTTACCGCCGTCTCCCAGGCAGTAGCTCTGGGATGGGGCAGCTCCTCATTCCCATAGAGATAGATCATATCCAGAGAAAAGTTCTGTCCCATCAGGCCGGTGGAGAATTCACTGATGGACTTTAATACGGAATTATCTCTCGCCTTCGTCAGATTATGTTTATACAGAGCAATTTCATCAGGGTATTCCGCCATCTGATCCAGGAAGGCCACCGCCTTATCCAGCTCCGACAGCATAGCAGAATTAATCCCATTGGGGGTATAGTCCTGCAGCAGGTATTTTATTTCATCAATTAAGGTCTCATAGGCTGCCAGATATGCCGGTATCTCAGGGATGTACCTGGTCATCTGCCAGGTCCGGTTCTTATCCATGACGCTTCCGGTGATTCTGGTAAGCTCCAGATCAAACTGGGTCACATGATCCGCAATCAGCTTGGCATACTGCCAGGCTCGGATGATGGGCTCCTGCTCGGCACGAATGGTCAGCGTATGGCTGCCCTCGGTCAAATAGACCAGGTAGGGATTGCCCTCCGGATCGCTGAGCACTTCATTGTCCCATTTTGACCCGGTGGAGGGAAAGCTGTAGTTGGTCAATTCCTGAAAGGGAACCTTCCCGTCAATTTTAATGGTATTGAATACATCGAATTCCTCCTTGGAATTCCTGTAATGAAGGGCAATCTGATAGAGCCCCTCCTGGGCGACAGGGAACTGGTAGCTGATCTCCGTACCGGCATCCGACCAGTTCAGGGTGTTGATCTTCTTATATTCACTGTCATGGGGGGTCAGGGCCGGATTATTCTCAGCGGAATAAGTGGCCTGGGTAGTGTTTTTTTCAATATAATCAATGGAATTCACCAGAATCTTCGCCTTCACGGGAGAGCCCGGGTGGAGGTCACGATACTCTGCATAGGAGGGGGTATCATACACCGGCGCTTCTGCCCGGAGATTGCCCACCCCAAGCCCGTCACCGGAAATATTGGTGACAGTGATGGTATTACTGCCCGCCTCCAACGGGAAGAGCAGGGGGGCCGACGTAGAATAGGTGCTGTTATACAGAGAAAGAGAGGTCCAGTCATCCTTTCGGATCTGATAGGGCTCCGTCTCATCTCCGTACCGGTCTGTCGGAAATTCCTTAGTCTCATCCGTCCAGGACAAAGGAAGCTTGATGCTCTTCATCTCCTCATAGTCCTGTTTGCCATTTATGCTTATTTCTATATTAAAGTCTGCCAGGGTATTACCCATGGGCTTATAGTCCAGAACCAGATAGTACAATCCCGGCTCGCCGACCTCTACTTTGTATTCTGCGCTTTGGTTATAGTCCAGGGTCGCCGTCAGCCCTTCATAATTCTCCATCCTGCTTCCTGCCTCAGGGATGGCTGTCCGACCCTCACGTCCGTACTCCGGAACCTGCCCCTCGATAAAATCCAGGTAGGTAACCGTCTCCGTCCTAAGGGAATTCTTTAATAATTGAAGGGCCGCTCCTACCTTCTTCCCATCGGTTCCATCAATATATTCCGGCATCTTCCCTAAAATAAATATAGTTGCCATCACAGCAACCGCAACTATACATACCGATAAACCAGCGATCAAATTTTTTCTATTCTTCATTGCAGCCATTCCCCTTTGCTGGGTTGTATACGTTATGATAGGGGACCGGACAGGTGACGCTCGGCCATAAGTCTCCCTTTTCGGAAGCGGCCGGTTCTGCATCACCTGTAATCCCCTGTCTATCTTATAATCTGAATACCATATGTATTCTTCTATTCCTTTATATCAGCTGTCTGTTACTTCTTAACCTTGAAATTCTCATCCGTGAAGCCGTAATATGACTTTAAGCCTTCCCTGAGCTGGTTGTCTGCCTCAACAAATCTCTGATTGATATTCGTGTTCCAGTCCGGAAGCTTAGACTTAACCTCATCCAGCCAGTTAGGATCCGTCCTGAGAACTGAAACGTTCTCCGCCTGATAGATGAATCTCCACTCTTTATCCGCCTCCACACGGGTGCCATCCTGCATAATCTTGAGAGGATAAGCCTTGTCGGAAATATCCCAGAACTGACCCTTCTCCCAGATTTCAATAACCTTCTGGAAACCGGGCATCTTCTTGGCATCGCCAAAACGCTGATGCGTCGGTACCGAAGCCCAGATCTCCATCTGCTTATCAAAATCCTTCCCCGTTACCAACGGCAGGGAATCATTTAAAGCAGTCTTCAGTGTACCTTGATCATCGAAGGTCTGATCCGCTCTTACCTGGAAGCTCTCATTGCTGCCAACCCAGAAGGAGGCAAAGGTATAGGCCACTTTCAGGGCATCCTTCTCTGCATCACTCCATGCCGGATCACCGTCATCCATTGCATAGTTGTGAATTGCCATAGGATCAAGCACGATACCCACGGTATTCTCTACATAGTCCGTGCTGGGTCTGGGATAGATATCCCAATCCTTGGATTTGGCTGCGTTCGCAAATCCTTCCTCAGGGTTGGCGGCGTCACCCATCATCCAGGGATCTCCGTCATTGGTTAAGATTACATTCTCGATGAAAAACTTGAAGCCCCACCACCAGTTTGCATCCATAACCTCTGCCGGAACACCGCCCACATCATTCTGTGTCCAGACTGCAGATTTAGACCATTTCGGCACATACTCCAACAGTTTTGCAACCGCATCGGAGTTGAGATTGACATGGTCTCCCTCTCCCTTGTAATTGGCCAGGGAATAGGTAATGTCCTTATTTCCTCCGTTGATGAAGCTCATGGGAACATCCATTGCTCCCCAGAAAGTCTTGTTGTCGGCAGATGATACAAAGGCTGTGTACTCGTCAATATTCCAGTCAACGGGAGGAACATCAATGTTATTCTGCTCCGCCAGCTCCTTGTTCACATAAACACCCCAGGGAAGCATATACTGGGGGAGACCGGCCTGGAATCCATAATAATTCATCATATTCATAATGGATTTATTAAAGGACTGGTATACCGGATCGTCAGCGAATACCGACAGATCCGCTACCATACCCCTGGCCACATCACCTGACAGATCCGTGGAGGCATAGATATCGGGATACTTACCATACTGCGCCTTGAAATTCTCCAACTCCTGTGCCCAGGGCGTGTCATTGCTGTCAGGATCACCCGTCTTGGCATATACATTGATCTTAATGTTGGGATAGGTCTCGTTGAACTTCTTGGCCATAGCATAGACTGCGGCGTCATTCTGACCCTTCAGTTCTCCCTCCGCATAATTCTGATGGCCGACATCCTCCAGATACGTGCTGGAACCAGACCATAACATAACGTCAATCTCCCCGGCCATACCGGTACTCAGTGCTTCATACTTTTTACCACAACCGGCAAGCATGCCTGCGGCAAGTACAAGAAGCAGAGCCATACATAATGATTTCATTCTTTTCACTGCTGTACCCTCCAAATCATAGTTTATTTTCCTACACCCCTATTATAGATGAGATTTATAAAATTTGCAATAATAAAAACATTTTTATTTTGTTTTTATTATATTTTTTTATGCAAGTTTTTATATATATACTATTCTCATGATCCAATTATGGTTATTTTCTATATAATATGTTTTTTTGTTATGTAATATTTTTCCTGTTTCCTCGTTTTCCCCCTCATTCTATGGGCCAAATGAATTAAAATCGTTTTTACGCAAATTCTGCAGGGCAAAATTAAACAATAGTATCTTAACTGCAATGCCTGCTTCCATACTATTTTCTATATATTGAACAACTCTGTACAAATAATGCGGGAGCGTAACCGGTAAGTGAGATCTCATCCATCTCGGACAGCAGAAAGCGGTGCAAAAAAGAGCCCGGCAGCCTGCGGCTCCGCCCCCTGCTGTCAGGGTAAGCCAAGCCATAGGAAATCGGGCTCTCTTCTTTTTTATCTCATTCTGAGTTCCAGAGTCATCTCCTCTTCCGCCATCTCTGCCTCAAAATCAACGCTGTAAACAGTTCTGCTAATTCCGGCATGATCCGTATGCTCATGCTGCCGGATACGCGGCTTCAGAATCCGGTCATCATATTCAATCCGGCACTCCGTTCTCTCCCCCTTAATCAAAACAAAACCGCGTTCCAGCCTCGGTTCATGAAGTGTGACCACTCTTTCTGTGATATGATTCACTTCATCCGGTATACGAGACATACGGAAGGTATCTCTTAAAACAATTTCCTCTTCCCGGTAAGTCATATCCCGAAGGAGCCCCACCAGGTTCCTGTCATTGTATGCCGGAGCGATATCCATAACCATCCGCCCCTTTTCCGGGAAGGCAGCGTCCCTTGCCCCGGGTTCTCTTCCAGGCTCCTGTCCTTTGCCATTGATAATGGGAACACTGTGTCCGAAGGAGCCGGTGCAGAATACGGAGTACCTCTTTTCTCCAAAATAATCCCTGGTATACTCACCGCTGCCCAGGTCACACAGCAGGCATTCTCCCTCTTTATAAAACACGAAGGATCCTATATCATTATGGTTATGGGGTTCGTCGTTATGCCCTCCCTTCACCGCCAGACCCAACCGGCGGCCGCCGTATTGCTTGCACAGCATCCACTGCGCCTCGGGCAATACCTCACAGATAACATCCGAATGATCCTCTGCCGGTTCTTCCATTCCTCTCACCGCTGTATCATGATTCGGTTCTTTCTCTGTCCACAACAGATCCCTCAGACCCGGGCACCAGCGAAAACAGCCGTCAAAGGAGTAGCCCGCCTTATCCGCATCTGCCGGAATCTGCACCGACGGGAATCTGCTTCTTAAGTAGTCGGTCAGCCCGCTCCGGTAACAGTCCCTGGCATTGGCATCGGAGAAGCTTACCGTCCAGCCGCCGGGGAAATAGCATTTATGCTGAAAAGCAGCTATTTTCTCAAACCGCTCATCCATCAGAAGATCAATCTGCCCTGCCGTTCTCCGTTTCAACAAATCCCCATATGCAACATAGAAGCTAATCCCATAGGTCCAGTAGGACAGCCCTTCCAGACAGGTGCCGTCCGCCTCGAAGCTTTCCAGAAAATGATCCAGGGAGGGGCTCAGACGGTTGTGCAGCTGTGCCAGCACAGAAACATCCTCCAGCAGATAAATGCCCGCTATCCCGATAGATCCGGCACATACCGCTGCCCAGTTATTCTTCATCATCTCCCACGAATAGATTCCGGGATAACGCAGATAACTGTTCAGAACACGCCGGAAGACTTCCTTTCTCGCACGCTGTACCACCATGGGTGCCAGGCACTCCTCCAGCATATATATAATCTCCGCCAGCGCTGCCGCGGTCTCTGCGGCAAAGAGATCAATATTGGTCTCCGGATCAAACCCTGTATGCAGGAATCTGCCGGCTTCATAAACATCTTCCGCAGAGGGCTCCAGGCTTCTGCGGTTCAAATGCGCGGGCAGGCACCAGGTATACTCCTCGCAGACTGTCCATATGATATCCTCCAGGGCCGCAATATCCTCAGGCTCCCGATACAGCCAGGCCATAAGGCCGAAGGTCATAAGAATCTTACGGTGTTCAAAATACTCCTTCTCATATTCCGTCCGGTTTCCTGTGGTATCAAACCCTTTGAAGAGATGCCAGGGCAGCGCTTTGATGGCTGTATTCTGGCACTCCTGTGCCACCTGGCGCAATTCCTCCAGGTATTCCTTCAGTGCCGGGTTACCGAGTATGCCTTCCCTTACCTTCTCATCATGCAGCTCTCCAAACAGCTTATGTCCGCTGTTTCCCTTCTCCATGCCCTTCATAAGCTTCTCCCGTAATTCTATAATATCCATTGGCCTCCTCCTATCTCCCCAGCTTTATCCCCAGCTTTCCTGCCATCCCTTTGATGTACCTGGCGGCCAGGATATAATCCTCCTCTTCCGTCATATGCTCCAGCATCAGGCAAACCCTGTCATCCAGCTTGGATAAGCATCTCAGATAGGTCTCATAATCCAGCTCTCCAAGACCCGGCCTGCATTCATCCAGATGAACCGTGAGCTTCCCGCTGAGAGCAATATCCTTGGCATGACAGCTTACGATATTGCTTCCCAGCTTATCAAACCATTCCCGAATCACCTCACCGTTCCGATAGAAAAGCTGGGGGCTGGATATAATGTTCACCGGATCAAGATGGGCCGCAAAACCCTTGCGGTCAATGCTGCGGATCAGCCGCAGGTAAGAATCCGCCGTATCAGGATACATCCAGGGCATCGGTTCCAGCGAGTAGCAGGTTCGCTTTGGCTTCACCGCATCAATAATTCTCTGGGTGGTGAGGACAATCTCCTCAAAAGCCCTTTCCGTCAGATTATCCTTATGCGGCCCGTCCCATTGTTCGCTGTAGGAGCCGGAGATATTGACACAGCAATTTGCCCCGACATACTCCGCCAGCTCCAGCTGATGGATTGCCCGGTTGATATTCTCCTCTCTTTTCGCCGGATCCCTTGCCAGCAAATTATTCCACACGCCGATCTCGCAGATTACCAGGTCATAATCCGAGGCGGCTTTTACATAGCCGTCGATGACGGATGTCTCCGCCGTATGATCCACCGGAAAATATACCGCCGAATAGCCCGCATCCACTGCGGCCTGGGCCCACTCCTGGGGCGAGGTCCATTTTCTAAATATCAATCCTCCAAAACGCATTAAAATACTCCTCTCTTGCTCATCTGCCTCAGGTATGGTAAGGGATACCTGCTGACTCCCTTTCCTGCTGCTATTATGTTTATTTTACCATATCGTTCCTTTCCGTACAACCCGACGTAACATTAATTTGACAGGAGAGCAAACTAAAAGGATTGTGCCCTGTACAGTACAGGATTCAATCCTTATTAGTTACCTTATTTAGTTTGTGTCTGACATTTTGGGGTTAGGGCATTATATAGAATGGACAGATACCATTTTTTTGTTGCGGCATCTTTTACATACCGTTGTTTTGCTCCCATCCTCTGCAATGAAAGGATATAAAACCTTGATCCTTTTTGTTTTGCATAAAGGGCAGGTTCCTCTGCCATGTGACGGTAAGCTCCATAATGTTTTACCCCTATGCGGCTTTAATGCCATGCTATTCCTTCCCTTCTCTGTAAAATCGTATCATGTATTCCGATACCTACAAGATAAGTTATCAGAAGTTGCATTTCAAACTTCTGATAAAAGGCGCTACCTCTGCGCCGTCCATCTTGACTACGGGAACACGGATTATGTTCCTGTAATATACGATTATACATAGGGATTATTATAAAATCTATTGCATAAACTCTTCTGTAGCGAACTCAACCATCATTTTTTACCTGACTCAATATACGCCGGATGCTATGCTCTGACAAAAAATATTCCATGGCCAGCACCTCTGCGGTGTGTCCATTCTGATACTTATCATAGATTTCCTTGTTTCTTTCCTTTAGGAGATTCCTGGCCCCGCTCATTTCTCCCCATATTCTCTTCTCCCCATCCTTACGGGGGACATATAGATATTCGCCATTCACATATTCCTGCAAGATCTTTACCAGTTCCTCCGGCAGCACATCCTGTGCTTTCCTATATTTCATACTCCCTGCTCCTCTAAAATAATTTAATTTAGATGAAGCAAAGACCAAAAAAACTGCAGCCCGGCACACCATGCTGCAGAAAAGATTTATTAAAATCCATATCCAAATCCGAAACCAGACAAGTGAAAGTATAACAAATAAACCTTCTGTAAATACAAGGCTTATAGACTGTTATATTATCACCAGCTACTCCAGTATCAGATCTCCGAGCAAAGCATCGCCGACTATTTTATTTGTGGTCTTTGCGCGGAGATAAGTTTGCGGTCAACTGCCTTTATGGATTTCATACGGATTCCCCCTGAATAAATATCATTTACTATAATTGTATCCCTTCCAGTATAGCATAAATATACTGCACAAGTACAAAAACAGTTCTGTATCAAATATGATTCCATCCGGATAGAGCAAAGCCGCAATATGGCTAAATAAAGATTTACACCTGGATTTTATTATGAATTCTATGGTATCGGAGAGATTCTCCATGCATTTGAGTAATTATTTTCAAGATCCTCTCGATAATGTAGTGATATCACCTACAGACAAGAGGTTTTCAGGGAGCTTGAGGATACGGCTTTACTCGGACTATTACGGTGTTTCGTCAATGATATGAATAAGCTGGAATCTCTTTCTTGTTGCCGAAAGAAAAGAGAATGGCGAACGCACTTACCGTTTCATTGAGGGAGTGCCGAAAAGGACCAGCTATGGAATGGATTTATATAAATCGGTATTTAAAAAACAGGTCTAGTATAATTTTTGCTAAATAAATCCATAATACAGTTGAAATCCTTTTAGGAGGTCAAAGATGAGAACAACCATTGACGAAAGTATTCACCGGAAAGAAGCCTGGGATAAGGTCTCAGGAAATGCAAAATACACAGATGATAAGCCTGTCATAGGATATTTTCATGCGAGAATTTTAACCTCTCCCCATCCTCATGCGAGAATCAAATCCATTCATTGTTTAGAAGCCCGCCAGCTAAAAGGAGTAAAGGCAATCATTACAGGAAATGATTTTCCTGTTTTAAGCGGCCCCTTGCTGGAGGACAGGCCCCCCATTGCAAAAGGCGTGGTAAGATATGCCGGGGAGCCGGTAGCGGTTGTCGTAGCGGTTACGGAAGCCATTGCACTGAGAGCGGTCCGAATGATTGAGGTGGAATATGAGCCGCTCACAGCTGTTTTTTCTCCTGGGAAAGCGCTGAAAAAAGAGGCTCCTCTCCTTCATCCTGATCTGGGAAAGTATAAAAAAATACAGAAAGATATCCAGCCTGTTGAGCACAGCAATATTGCTTCTAAATTCCAGGTGCGGAAAGGAAATATAGAAGAAGGATTTTCAGAAAGCCATGTGGTGATTGAACGAAATTATAAACTGCCGCCTTCGGATCATCTGGCAATGGAGGTCAGAGCCGTCAGAGCGGAAATATCGGCGGACGGAAAAGTAAAAATCGAAACCTCCTCCCAGTCTCCCTATACGGTTGTAAAGCAGCTTTCCTCCTGCTTTCAGATACCTGCGGGAAATATTGAAGTAAATGTCCCCTTGGTAGGGGGTGCCTTTGGCGGGAAAGCACCCGTAACACTGGAGTTCCTGGCCTATATGGCCTGTACAAAAGTAAACGGCGCACCGGTTCGTCTTACGGTTTCCAGAGAAGAAGATATGACAACCGCGCCCTGCCGCCTGGGATTGGAAGCCAATATTAAAATAGGCGCAAAATCAGACGGAACCATAACTGCCGCCGATTTTACTTTTTACCTGGATACAGGGGCGTATTCGGATATCGGCCCCTATATGTCCAAAGCGATTGCTGCGGATTGTACCGGTCCCTATAACATAGCCAATTTATCCTGTGATTCCTATTGTATTTATACCAATCACACTTATTCCACTTCTTACAGGGGTTTCGGACATTTATGCTATACCTTCTGTATAGAGAGGACAATGGAGGATCTGGCTGAACAATGCGGTATAGATTCAATGGAATTCAGGAAAATAAACGCCATCCGGCCGGGGCATCTGACACCCGCCCAGGTGGTCAGCACTTACAGCAATACCGGGAATCTGGAGCTTTGCCTGGATAAATTAAAGAATTTGCTTCATTGGAAGGGAGAGAAAGTAAGAAGAATAAAGGATAACAAGGTGTTGGCAACAGGGATTGCCTGTCTCTGGAAATCTGCCACTCCTCCGGCCAATGCCGTCTCCGGTTCCATTATCACATTTAACTCAGACGGAAGCTTAAACCTGAATACAGGCGTGGTTGAAATCGGAAGCGGAGGTCAGACCAACCTGGCCCAGATGATTGCCGATAAGCTGAAAATGGATATCAAAGACATCCATGTAAGTCTTGCAGTCAATACACGGTTAAATCCGGAACATTACAAAACGGTTGCAAGCATGACAAATTATATGGCAGGCAATGCAGTGATGAAGGCGGCAGATGATGTGCTGGGGCAGTTAAAGGCCATGGGCGGACGGATCTATTCCTGCAGTCCGGAGGAAATTGAAGTTGCGGACAGCCGGGTTTTTAAAAAGGAGCAGCCGGACCGCTATACCTTATTTAAAGATATTGTCTCAGGCTATCAGACCCCCAATGGAGCTTCCATCGGAGAACCGGTCATTGCAAAAGGCAGCTTCATGTTAAAAGGGCTGTCCATGATGGACCCCAACACAGGGAAAGGCCGTACAGGCCCCTCCTGGACCGTAGGCGCACAGGCAGTGGAAATAGAATTTAACCCCTTGGATTTCACCTATAAAATAATAAACGCAGTAACGGTAATGGACGTAGGAAAAGTTATCAATCCCGATGGCATGAAGGAAATCATATATGGCGGAATGTCCATGGGGCTTAGTATGTCCAGCAGAGAAGTCTATGAATATAACAAAGAGGGGAGATTAAATACTCCTAATTTACGAACCTATAAGCTCCTGCATATAGGGGAGGAGCCCCGGTATCATGTAGAATTCGTAGAAACGCCCCAGACAGATTCCCCTTTTGGTTCTCGTAGCATTTCCGAACATGGAATTATAGGGATTCCCGCCGCCCTTGGAAATGCATTGGCCGCCGCTTCCGGCATTCCCGTCCGGGAGCTGCCTCTGACACCGGAACGTTTATGGAGGGCAAAGGAGGGTATCCATGATAGCAAATGATTTTATCTACTGTAAACCGGAGAACAGGCGGGAAGCGGTAAAGGCTTATAAAGCCTTAAGCAAAGAGGATAAGAAAGTATTTTACTATAATGGCGGAAGCGAGATTATCACCATGGCAAGAGCAGGAAGTAATGTTCCCGATGCTGTCATTGATTTAAAAGGAATAGAAGAATGCAATAAATTAGAGATAGAGGAAGAGTATTTAACCATAGGAGGAGCGGTTTCTTTAAATGCTATCGAAGAATCCGGCCTCTTCCCTCTCCTGGGCACAACGGGGGCACGGATTGCAGACCATACCAACCAATGCCGCATTACTCTGGGAGGGAACATCAGCGGCACGATTATTTATAGAGAAACTGTCCTGCCTTTACTGCTTACGGATGCAAAAATCATTCTTTACGGCCCCCGTGGTTTTCGAAGATTGCTGTTTAAAAATGCTTTTGACAAAAGGATTAAGTTGAAACAGGGCGAGTTTATTTATCAGATTAAAATTAAAAAAGAAATGTTATCACTGCCTTTTACCCATGTAAAAAGGACTGCAATAGAAAAAATAGATTATCCCTTGGTAACCGTTTGCAGTATTACCTATGAGAATCGTTTACGCTTCGCTTTTTCCGGCCTTTGTTCCTTTCCCTTCCGGAGTGCGGAAATAGAAAAGATTTTAAATGACACACGGCTGTCATTAGATGAAAAGCTTGAAAAAACCCATGCTTTCTTACCGGAACCTCCAATTACAGATTATGAGGGGACCGGGGAATACAGGCTTTTTGTATTGGATCATATTATCAAATCTATTTTAGAAAGGCATAATGATGAAGTATTATGAAAACGATTGTGTGATCAACCTTGACGTGAATCATGAGATGAGAAAAGCAACCGTTCGTCCTGCTGATGTCTTGTTGGATGTATTGAGAGAACAATTCGGCCTGACAGGTGCCAAACCAGGATGCAAAAACGGTGACTGCGGCACCTGTACCGTACTAATGGATGGGCTGCCTGTTAAATCCTGCCTGGTCTTAGCCATAGAGGCTGTAGGGCATAAAATCTTAACGGTGGAGGGCCTTGGAGGACATACTCCCATACAGGAAGCCTTTGTTCAATATAATGCTTTTCAATGCGGTTATTGTACTTCCGGATTTTTAATGGTTTGCCATGCTCTTGCCGAAAGGAAACCCAATGCAGATGAGTATGAGATGGAAAAATGGCTTCAGTCCAATATCTGCAGATGCACCAGCTACCAGGAAATAAAGGAAGCTGTGCAGAGTGTGCTGAAGCAGATTTAGAAGGGCTATTTTTTAGAGTAAGCTGATGGCTTCCACAGGCCGAAACCGGAACTAATAAAGTATTGAATTAGTCAAAAAAGCCGTTACACAACCTAAGTGAAGCATCTCACTCTCGTCATGTAACGGCTTCATTACTAAAATTAATCCATAGTATAAGGCATCAAAGCAACATGTCTTGATCTCTTAACAGCTACGGTCAAAGCTCTCTGATGCTTTGCACAGTTGCCGGTAATTCTTCTGGGAAGGATCTTGCCCCTCTCAGATACATATCTCTTTAACTTGTTAACATCCTTATAATCGATTCCTGCGTAGTTCTTATCTGCACAGAACACACATACTTTCTTTCTTCTGCGTCCAAAGGTTTTTCTCTTCATCGGAGCATCGCCTCTATCTTCATTTCTTCTGAATGCCATGTCTTGACCTCCTTATCCGATTTTTTCATGTTAGGCGGACTAATGAAGGAATCCGTCTATCTATGATCATTCTGCTTTTCTAATTAAATGGTAATTCTTCGTCAATACCGTCCGGGATGTTCATAAATCCATCCCCGATTGCCGAACTGGGCTCCGGCCGGAACTCTCTTTGATAACCTCCCTGCTGGAAGTCAGATCCTCCGCCGCTGCCGCCGCTATTCTTGCTTTCGGCAAACTCTATATCCTCTGCCACAATATCAGTGGTATAAACCTTCTGACCGTCTTTATTGGTATAGCTTCCTGTCTGAATTCTTCCAGCCAGTACCATCTTCATTCCCTGCTTAAAGTACCTTTCCACAAACTCCGCCTGCTTGCCGAAGGCAACACAGCCGATAAAGTCCGCTTCCGAGTTCTCCCCGGCTCTCCGAAAACGCCGGTCCACTGCCAAGGTAAATCTGGCAACTGCTGTTGAATTCTCTCCCTGGGAATATCTCACCTCGGGATCTCTGGTTAAACGGCCGATTAATATCGCTTTATTCATAAGTTAAATACCTCCCTTTCGTTTGTACGCCTTAGGGTGTATTAAGCATCTTTTCTGATGCACAGATATCTGATTACATTCTCCATGATACGAACTCTTTGCTCGATTTCGTTGGGAACGGTAGAATCAGCGTCGAATTGGATGAAATAGTAGTGGCCTTCTTTCATTTTCTGAATTTCATAGGCTAATCTCTTTCTTCCCCAGTCGTCAACATTAGTCACAGCTCCGCCGAATCTGGCGATCAGGTCTTTTGCTGCTTCCAAGGTAGCTAATCTGGCTTCATCCTCGATTTTTGCGTTTACAACTAAGGCTAATTCATATTGATTCATAGTTGTTTGGCACCTCCTTCTGGTCTCTGGCCCTTTTTGAATGTAATTTGACTGACGAAGAATCAAATTATCATTTAAAGAGCAAGGAAATTATAGTATAACATATCACAATTAACTATGATAACATAGCTTGTTCTGAATTACAATCTATTTTTTTAATAAGAGTGAATCTTTTTCCTGTGCAGAATCACCATACAAAATCATTCAAACAGGCGGCTGTAATCGCTCAGCCTCTTGTTCAGAAGTGACAGGATGTCCTCCGGCTCCATATCCTTTGCCATATCCGCCATGATCAGAACGGGCGGCAGCTGCTGGCTGATGTTTCTCTTGGCCACCCTTCGCTTCACTACGGTAAGCCGGGAGAGAAAATACTGCGTATCCTTGGGAACCACCGCAATCGCCGGCCTGTTATGGGCGGTCACAATCAAGAACTCCTTGATATCGTCAAAGGATAGAAACCCCATACCGCTCAATGAGGAACTGTCATGAATTCCTTCCCGGGTAATGGTCAGCAGATTTCTGACCTTCATGGTTTTCACTGTTGCTATCGTGAATAGAGTCAAAAACAAAGCAGAGGCCATAATCCCCGGAACAAAATAGACTGCTCTTTCCCGATGTACACCGTATATTGTCATGGCCATGGAAGCAATCAATGCAAACATACTTCCGGCCGCCATAACGAAGGCCTTATAATTCACTTCCTCAATCACAATATCTCCCACAAAATCCCCTGCCCTTACACACATGATACTTTAATTGTATCTGTTTCCTATTGCTTTTGCAATACTCTGCCGCCCCTAAAATGATAATTTTTTCACCATCTTTTTTTCTGCTGTTGGTTATACTTAAAACTGTGCTATAATCTAGGTAATTAGAAAAAGGAGGCATTTGTTTATGGATGTTCTAACTGCAATTCAAAACCGCCATTCTGTGAGAAGTTATACCGACAAAGCCATCGATCAGATAACTCTCTCCCAGCTCAAAACAGAAATTGATGCCTGCAACAAGGAAAGCGGGCTCCGCATTCAGCTTGTCGTCAACGAACCCAAAGCCTTTGACGGCATGATGGCACATTACGGCAAAATCACCGGGGTGCAGAATTACATCGCTCTTGTGGGAAGGAAGACGGCTGATTTTGATGAAAAGAGCGGCTATTACGGCGAACGTATTGCCCTAAAGGCTCAAATGCTCGGTTTAAATACCTGTTGGGTGGCATTGACCTTCAGTAAAGGGAAGGCAAGGAAAGCCATTACAATTAACGACGGGGAGAAATTAGGATGTGTTCTCGCCCTTGGGTACGGCAAAACACAGGGCGTTGTTCACAAAAGTAAGCCGATGGAGCAATTATGCAAAACAGACGGAACGATGCCCGAATGGTTCAGAAACGGGATGGAAGCGGCAATGCTCGCTCCTACTGCAATGAACCAGCAGAAATTTATTTTTACCCTTGCCGGAGATACGGTAACGGCAGAAGCAACCGCAGGCTTTTATTCTAAGGTTGATCTTGGCATTGTGAAATACCATTTTGAAATTGGATCCGGAAGAACATTTTAATTCAAGATCTGCAGTGAATTGTAAAAAACGGCCTACAGCAGAAGTAACCAGGAACAGCAGCCCGCTTCGATCCGAAGCGGCCGCAGTTCCTGATCACGTATGCGGCAGGCCGTTCTATTTCTCTTTCTTTCATTCTATTTCTAAGAGAATAGCTGACGGTAATTCTCAATGCAGTGTTCGATAATCCTTATGGCTTCTGTCGGCCCTCCAAACTCATTGACCGCCGTATCCTTATTCTCCAATTCCTTGTACACGCTGAAGAAATGTCTCATTTCATCAAAGATATGGGGCGGCAATTCATCGATGTTCTTATATAGGTTATAGGTAGGGTCATTAAAGGGAATTGCGATAATCTTCTCATCTCCCATTCCGTTATCTATCATGTTCATAACGCCAATCGGATAGCACCGGACCAGGGAGAGGGGCTCAATCGGCTCCGAACAGAGTACCAGCACGTCCAGCGGGTCCTTATCGTCACCGTAGCTTCTCGGGATAAAGCCATAATTAGCCGGATAGTGGGTTGAAGTATATAGAATCCGATCCAGAATAATAAAACCTGTCTCCTTATCCAGTTCGTATTTCTTCTTGCTGCCCTTGGAAATCTCAATAACCGCCACAAAATCGTGAGCCTGAATACGCTCCGGGCTGATGTCATGCCATATATTACTCATCCGTATTTTCTTCCTTCCAAAATTATTGATTTCAGTGAAGCATCAGCCGGCAATCCTGCCTGGCCGACTGTCTTATCCAGATTATCTGCTTTCTTCTCTGATTTTATCACATGCCGCGGTCATTTCCCATCAAAATTTTTGATTTTAAAGAATCCCCTTATAAAACAATGACAGGCTGCAACCGCCTGTCATTGTTTTATAAAAAGGAAAGTTTATCGATTATTCTCCTAATCCGCCTTCTATTGCTGCAATAATTGCTTCCAGGTCTTCCTTCTCCGTCTCGCCGGTGCACTCCACTGTGACCTCGGTTCCGCAGCGGATTGCTGCGCTCATGAGGATCAGTATGCTCTTGGGATTGATTTTCTTCTCTCCCGCCGCAATGGTGATTTGAGATTTGCACCGGGAACACAGCTTCGCCAACTCTCCTGCCGGCCTCGCGTGAAGCCCGGAGGGATTTTTTATTGTAACCCTCTGACTTACCATATTAACCTCCATTCTGCCGCATCCTGCTTATACTCCAAAGTGTTCAAACAAAAGTTTCTCTGCCTCGCTGTTCCACAGGCCCTTATGACGTTTGCAGGAATCTGCCAGCTTCTTATACAGCGGATCGGTCCTGCCCAATTCTTCAAAATCCTCAATTGCCGTCAGCGGCATGTTGATCTGCATGTAATTCAGCTTCTTCCCGCCGGGGATGTTGGGCAGATTCAAAGTAGCTTCCGCCACGCTGTCAATTCCGCCCACATGGGTTACCATTACTGCCGGTTCAATCATTTTCTTTGACGCCAGATCGATGGCCTCTATCAGATCATCGGTATTGCCTCCGGTAGTTCCAATGATATGGGTGCTGGTGTAATGAACATTATACAGGTTGATTTCTGCTTTGAACTGGCTGTCCGTGGGTCCCGCAAAGAAATTCATGCAGCCGTCAAATGCCAGCAGGGCATCCCCCATCTCTGCCACCGGGCGGATGGGAACATATACAAATACATCGTCATAGCCCCTGCCCTCACTGATGGACATCAATTCCTCGAAGGGATTCTCCAGCGCCTGGGTATTCACATAGACCAGCTCTACCCCCTGTTCGGCGGCAGCCGCCTCGGAGATCACCTCCCTGGCCCGCTTGATCCGCTCGTCACTGATATCTGTTACCACAAGCCTTTTGGGTTTATTCTCTATGCATAAGCCGTAGCTTACGGCTCCCAGGCCCATGGGACCGCAGCCTCCCATTACCAGCAGATTGCCTCCCGCCTTCACTCCCATGGCGTGGTTATAATTCTGCTTGTTGGTGTGATAGTTGGCATGATAGCCTCCGATAATGCAGCTCATGGGCTCTCCGAGCGATGCTTCGAAGTAGCTCTCCCCTTCATAATTCAACAGACATCCCAGCTCCATTACCTCCTGGGGAATGATACAATAGGTACATGCCCCTCCGAAGAATTCATAGGAATATCCCGGGGAAGCCAGGCTCCCCTTATAGTTCAGGGCCGGCTGCAAGGCAAATTTCTGTCCGGGCCGGAACTGATCCTCCCATTTTCTGCCCACCTTAATAATATCGCCGGCAAATTCATGTCCGATAATAATCGGGTTGGTATCTATATTCTGAGGTGCACGTTTATGCTTTTTTCCCTGCTTTACTAATTTGTAGGTGGACATGCAGATGCTGTCGCTCACCACCTTCACCAGGATCTCATCCTCCCGGATCTCCGGTAATTCAAACTCTTCCAGACGTAAATCGTCCGCGCCGTACATTCTGACCGCCTTTGTTTTCATATCAATAACCACGCCTTTCTCACAGCCTGCTCACTCTGGGCCGCGTTCTTTGTCCTGACAACCTATGCTTTGCACTGTAACCCGTCTCCGCAATTCCTCCACCAGCTCCCGCTTCGGAGGCTTGGTGCCCTTCGTGGTCACGGCTCCGGCGGAAGCGGCAATTCCCAACGCGGCGCATTCACTGAGGGACATCCCCCGGTTCACTCCATAGGCCAGCGCCGCCACCATAGCATCACCTGCACCGACTGTGGAATGGGCTTCCACCTTAAGGCCGGGGCAGCGCAGCACCTGATCCCCTGCTAAGAACAGCGCGCCCATCTGGCCCAGGGATATGGCCAGCATGCCGACACCCTTTTTCAAGAGGGTCTGTCCCATTCCGACCAGCTCCCCTTCATCCACCCGGTAATCCTTATGAAAATATTCCTCCAGCTCATGGCGGTTGGGCTTTATGATATCCGGCCCAGCCTCCAGAGCATGCGTGAACAATTCCCCGTCCGCATCGACAAACACTCTGGCACCCCTGGCTTTCAGCTTCCGGGTCAGGGTCTGGTATACGGTTTTGCTAATTCCGCCGGGGATGCTGCCTGCCAGGACAAAGAGGGCTTCTTCATTGGCATAACCCAACAGCTTTCCGGTCAGCTGCTCCAGCTCCTCTTCGGATATCACCGGCCCGGCTTCATTGAATTCCGTTACATTCCCGTCTGCTTCCACCACCTTGAGGTTGGTTCTTATCTCTTTCTCAATCTCAACGAAATCCGAAGGGATGCCCATTTCCTTTAAGGCCTTTTTAATCAGAAGTCCGCCGCTGCCTCCGACGAAGCCGGTGGCAACCGTCTCGCCGCCCAGCTCCTGAATGGTCTTGGAGACATTGATTCCCTTTCCCCCGGCATCCATAATCACATTTTTAACTCTGTTTAATCCGCCATGATGCATTTGCTCCAGATCCACGGTTTTATCAACCGCCGGATTCATCGTTACCGTAATTATCATCTCATCCTCCATTCACCGCTGAAAACATAGCATAATTATACGCGCAAAGCGTTTATGATTATGCCATGGCACTGCGCGCCAAGACACGCACTCCCCTTGGACGGCGCAGGTATGCCGGTTTCTTTACTTTCCCGTAAAATGAAGATAGATTTCCTCGGCACTGCTCCGGACCATATCTTCAACCGCCTGCTCCGTCGATAATTTTTCCGCGATATTGGCCAGAACGTCCAGATGCTCTTCCCCCTTGGCCGCTATGCCTACCACAATCTTTACCACATCCCCGTTCCAGTCGGTTCCTTCCGGAAATATCATTACCGCGATACCGGAATTCCTTATATTCTTTTTAACCGCTTCCACACCATGGGGAATTGCAATTCCGTTCCCTATATTAGTGGGAAAGCTCTTCTCCCGTTCTATCATGCCTTCGATATAATCCTGCTCCACATAAGCGCTGTCCAGTAATATCCGGCCAATCTCCCTGATGATTTCCTCTTTTTCTTTGGCCTTGCAATTTAATATAATGTTCTTCTTCTGAAGCAATTCCATCTCTCTCGATCCTCTCTGTTCAACTTCTGTCATTGTGTCATCGCTGCAACTTTCTTTCTGATTATTATTATACACGCACAGGAACCCTAATATCAAATGATACAAAATCGAGTTTGACATCATTGGTTAGCGACATTTTTAAATACGGTCAGCACAAAAGTGACTTGATGCGGTGCCGCCAGCCAAACTTCATGACATTGCATTATACCCGATCCAGGTACTGGCCGAAATATCTCTTTAATTCCATCTTGAGATAGGAGCGGATCTCTTCCCGGTTCCCTGCAAATATGGTCTCCAGGAACTCGCTGCTTTCCACCAGCCTGCTGCTCAAATACCCCATAATACCGGTATTCTCTTCCATATGCTCGTCTTCCGGCACCAGCATGATAATAACAGCCCGGACGTTTTGAAAGAAGGGATCCCGGAACTCGCCCAGGT
>JAEWYQ010000076.1 GCA_023395555.1 Bacillota bacterium | reverse complement strand
TGAGATTCGTCAGCTCCCGGATGCCGGATCCGCCGGAGATAAATCCAATCCCTTCCGGCCCCTCCGTTATAATATCCGATATGCTCATCCCTCCGTACATCAAATCCACCAGATTGTACCGGGGACGGATTCCCAGCATGACCTCCACATTCGCCAATCCGAAATCAGCATCCAGCACAATAACGCGCTTGCCCAGCCTGCTCAGAGCAATTGCCAGATTCACTGATATACTGGACTTTCCAACGCCGCCCTTCCCGCTTGTTACCGTGATTACTCTGGCTATATTCCTTGGGGAGGCCTGTTCCTGCACCATTCTTCTTAATTTATCTGCCTGATCCATGTTACTGCCCCCTTAAAAGCTGCTTCGCAATATTCTGAGCATCCACTCTTGAAATATCATCAGGTACATTCTGACCGAAAGCTGCATAGGACAGCGGCGCCTCCGTCAGCATCCGTATATTGAACAAATTACCGATGCTGCTGGTTTCATCCAGTTTCGTAAAAATCAGACGATAATTGAAAATCTCCGCATAGGCTTCTGTGATTTTAACAAGATCCCTGTATTTTGTAGTCCCGCTGAGAACCAGATAAACCTCCCGCTCCTCCTCCGGAACAGAATGAATTAGAGCCTCTATCTCGTCCCTCTGTTCCTTGCTCCGGTGGGAACGGCCCGCCGTATCAACAAACACGAGATCATAAGCGGAGAACTCCTCCCTTGCCTGCTTCATCTCCTCCGCCGAATAAATCACTTTGATGGGAACTCCCAGGATATTGGCATAGGTACGAAGCTGTTCCACCGCGGCAATACGGTAAGTGTCCGCTGTAAGAAACGCAATCCTGGCCTTCTCGTCCACCTTGAATTTAGAGGCGATTTTAGCTATGGTTGTAGTCTTCCCCACCCCTGTGGGACCGATAAAGAATATGAACTTCGGTGTCTTCCCCGTCACTTCGATTATCCTGGGCTGCCCCAGCTTTAAAATAATCTTCTGATAGATGCTGGCCAGAATATTATCCACAGAAGCATCCTTATTCAAAGTTCCTTCGATCTCACTGAGAATCTGATTGGCATACTTTTCGTCCACCTCATTACCCACCAGCTGGT
Source organism: Bacillota bacterium (assembly GCA_023395555.1). GTDB lineage: Bacteria > Bacillota > Clostridia > Lachnospirales > Lachnospiraceae > Mobilitalea > Mobilitalea torta. Next base: position 73,886 of record JAEWYQ010000076.1, on the reverse strand, counting down.
TGTAAACCAACTGGATGCAGGCAAGATTCTTATTGGTCTCTGCCGGCTTTCCCTCTTCCTTCTCCCCCGGCTGCTTTTCCTTCTCGCTGATCTGCCTCTCCAACAGGCTTTGAAGATTATTCAGTTTCACCTCAATTGCCGAAGGAGCACTCCCCTGAGCGCCTTCTCTATAGATCGATTTTTCTCCTTCATCTTCATAGATAATATCTGCAAAAACCGGTTTTCTGGGAATCGCGGCAGCCGGTGCAGGGCGTTCTTTCTCAGTCTTACCCGATCCATTCTCATCCACGGCAGCCGTGACCTCTACCAGCGGCTTGCGAAGGAGACGGTAGATGCCTCTGGGGGATACTGTTTTGATATTCATTACAATGGCATCCTTGCCCAGTTCTTCCTTGGCAAGGAGGATTGCTTCCGTTTCTGTATTCGCCTGAAATTTCTTGATAATCACTATACTGTCACCATCCCTACCGACTGTAATTCAACATTTGAATCGATCTCATTATATGATACCACAATTAAATCCTTAAAATAATCCTGTGTCAGCCGTTTAAAATACATTCTGACGATGGGAGAGGTGATGATAATAGGGTTCTTACCCAGATCCTCCAGCTTATGTACCTCTGTTTGAACCGATTCCATGATCTCCCTGGTCACTCCGGGATCCAGTGCCAGATAAGCGCCCTGTTCGGACTGCTTTACGGACCCCATGATTTCCTGTTCTACCTTAGGGTCCAGGGTAACCACACTGGTCATCTCCCCAGAGGTAAAATATTTGCTGGAAATCGCCCGTTTCAGGCTCTGACGCGCATATTCCGTCAATACATCCGTATCATGGGTGGTAGCGGCATAGTCTGCCAGGGTCTCGAAGATGGTAACCAGATCCCGGATGGAAATCCCTTCGTGCAGGAGATTTTGAAGTACCTTCTGGATCTCTCCGATATTAAGCAGCTTGGGAACCAGCTCCTGAACCAAAGTCGGATTGGCCTCCTGGAGATTGTTGACCAGATTCTGAACATCCTGTCTTGTAAGCAGCTCATGGATATGGCTTCGCACCACCTCGGTCAAATGGGTCGCAATAATGGACGGCGGATCAACCACCGTATAGCCCAGAGTCTCTGCACGCTCCCGCTGGCTCTCCGTAATCCAGAGCGCCGGCAGATGAAAGGAGGGTTCAAAGGTAGGAATTCCGGTAATCTCCTCCTCTACATATCCGGGATTCATGGCCATATAATGGTCAAAGAGAATCTCTCCCTCACTGACCTGAATCCCCTTAATCTTAATAATATACTGATTGGGATTTAACTGGATATTATCCCTTAAGCGGATCATGGGAACCACACAGCCCAGCTCCAGCGCCACCTGCCTCCGGATGAGAACCACACGGTCAAGCAGGTCTCCGCCCTGATTGGTATCTGCCAGAGGGATGATACCATAACCGAATTCCAGCTCAATAGGATCCACCTGCAGCAGGGATACCACATTCTCCGGCCTGCGAATCTCGCTTGCCGCCGCTTCTTCCGAGGATACCTCCTCCTCGATCTGTGCCACCTCCACCTTGGAGGCGATCACTCTGCCTGAGATAATAAAGATTAAGCCGTAAGCTGTAAATAATAAAGTACTCAGCGGTGTAAAGAAACCAAAGGCTATCATGCTTCCGCCTACCAGATAAAGCACCTTGGGAATGGAAAACAGCTGCCCCATAAGCAAATCGCCAAAATCCGCTTCCTTGGATACCTTGGTAACCAGAATACCTGTGGCCAGGGAAATCATCAGCGAAGGGATCTGACTCACAAGACCGTCGCCAATGGTCAGAATTGCAAAATGCTCCAGTGCATCCATCGCCGGCATTCCCATATAGAGAACGCCCATCACAGTGCCGCCCGCCATATTAATAATGGTGATAATAAGGCCTGCCATGGCGTCTCCCTTAACATACTTGGTAGCACCGTCCATGGAACCAAAGAAAGCTGATTCTGCCTGAATTTTATCCCGTCTCTCCTTCGCCTGGGCATCATTAATCGCACCCGTATTCAGATCCGCATCAATTGCCATCTGCTTACCGGGCATAGCGTCCAGGGTAAATCTTGCGGTAACCTCGGCCACACGCTCCGAACCCTTATTAATCACCATGAATTGCACGATGACTAAAATAATAAAAACAATAATGCCGATTACCATATTACCCCCTCCGACAAATCCTCCGAAGGTGGTTATTACATTTCCCGGCTTGCCGGTCATGAGAATCAGCTTCGTGCTGGACAGGTTCAGGGAAACACGAAACATGGTGGTAAATAACAGAATCGTCGGAAAGGACGACATATTCAGAACTTCCTTTGTAAACAAAGCATTGAATAAAACCACCATGGCAATGGAAATATTCAATGCCAATAAAATGTCCAACACAGAGGACGGCATTGGAATGATCAGAAATATAAAAGCGGATAATAAAAACATTCCCACAATCAGATCATTTTTCTTCATCAGTACCTCCTAATCACACTACTGCCTTTTTATTTTTAAGCCCATAAACATAGGCCAGAACTTCCGCTGTCATCTGATAGAGCTCCGGCGGTATCTCCGCCCCAAGCTCCACATTGTAATAAAGCATACGGGCAAGAGGCTTATTCTCTACAATGGTGATATTATGATCCCTGGCTGCCTCTTTGATTTTCTCGGCCAGATAATCCGCCCCTTTGGCGATGAGGACCGGCGCTTCGCTGGTTGTCTTATCATATTTGATTGCCGCTGCCAGATGCGTCGGATTGGTAATAACCACGTCGGCGGTGGGCAGTGCCTGCATCATTCTTCGCTGGGAAACCTCCCGCATCTTGGCGCGGATCTTTCCCTTCACCTGGGGATCTCCTTCTGAGTTCTTATATTCATCCTTGACTTCCTGCTTGGACATTCTCATGTCCTTCTTAAACTTAATCTTCTGATAGAGCAGATCTGCAAAGCCGATCACCAGGAACACCATACTGATCTGAATTCCCAGATCAAGCACCAGATTACCGATGAGAAAAACTGCCTGTACCAGCTTCATATCATAGAGGATGAGCAGGGTCCTCCATTCGTCCTTCAGCGTATCATATGCCAGATAAAATATGACTCCTATCTTAAGCAGTGAAATAAGGAGTTCAAGAAGCTTTTCTTTGGAAATTATCCTCTTCATACCGCTGACCGGGTTTATTCTGGAGAATTTGGGCTGTACCAATTTACCCGATACCTTCCACTTCACCTGATAGATCTCTACCACAAAAGAGACCACTACCATAATTGCAAATACCGGAATACAAGTCAGAAGCATAGTCAGTATGGCATCCTTCAGCAGGCTGGCAGCGGTATTAATTCCCACCTCTCCTCGGGACATTCTGTCAATGGCACCAAACATCTTATTAAAGTTCTTCAGAAAATTTTCTCCAAAATAGCCGGCAAAGGTCTTGATAAGGATAAAAAATGCGGCAAGTCCCGTGGATGTGACCAGCTCCTTGCTCTTGGCCACCCGGCCTTCCTTTCTGGCGTCATTCAGCTTCTTGGTTGTAGGCTCTTCCGTCTTATCTCCGTCATCTGCAAAAAACTGCAGACGATAAGGCATCCGGTATAAGGAATAACGCATCTCCTCTTCTGAAACCATCCTGATACCCATGCTTCCTCCTCTAAAGGATTTTCCGGACTTAAGAAGCTGTCACCTCTGCCCGGGCCCCTTTCACTTCAGTATCTCTATGGAAGCAAGGAGCATCTCCTTCATCTTGTTGAAAATAAAGTCTGCCACCGACGGAACCAGCTCCATAATCATCGCCAGTACCAGCAGCCCCACAAGAAGCTTAAGCTGCATTCCGACGACAAACATATTCATCTGCGGAGCAATCTTCGCCAGTATGGCCAGTATCGCGTTAACCATGAGGATTGCCGCAAAAATCGGAAGTACAATCCGAAAGCCGATCTCAAAATATTCAGCGATAAACTGAACCATCATCTTATACATATCCGGGCGGAAGACCGCCCGCCCTATCCCGATCACCTGGAAGGAATCGATGGCTGCCCTCAGAAAATAATGGTGGAGATTCGTGATCATCATTACCAGTATTACAAGATAGCCGTAGAGATTGGCCGTAATCGTGGTCTGGACATTGGTGGTGGGATCCATGACATTCAGCATGGAAAACCCGATTTCCATATCAATCAGCTGTCCTGCAAAAGCCAGGATATGATATGCAATATTAGTAAAAAGTCCCATGATAGCTCCGGCCAGAGCCTCCTTCGCAACAAGCATTGCAAATTCGATCACCCCTGTATATTCTGGCGTACTATATGGAACGCTGTAAAAAAGAATCGCAGTCATAAAAACCGATAATCCTGCCTTAACATTCCGCGGCACATTTTTTAACGAAAAAAAAGGAGCCGTAAAAAGAAAACCGGTAATCCTCACAAGTATTAGAATAAAAAATTCAAAATGTTCAATTGTAAAGGTCATAGGGTGCTGATGTAATAACTAAAATTGGAGAACAGCTCCACTGTAAATTCCTTCAGGGAATTTAAAATCCAGCTGCCCGCCAGGATGATAACAAGAAATACTGCAACCAGCTTCGGAACAAATGTGAGGGTTTGTTCCTGAATGGAAGTAACCGTCTGCAGAATACTGACAACCAGCCCCACAACCAAAGAAGTGAGGAGCATCGGAGCCGCTGACTTCAATACAAGGTACACCGCCTGTCTGGCAATATCAACTATAACAGCTTCATTCATACCCGCTTCCCTCCTTATCGGTAAAAGGTCTGCACAAGCTGGCCGATTACCAGGTTCCAGCCATCCGCAATTACAAACAGCAGTATCTTAAAGGGCATGGAAATCATCGACGGCGGCAGCATCATCATACCCATGGACATCAGGGTAGAGGCAACCACCATATCTATTACAATAAAGGGAATATAAATGATAAAGCCGATAATAAAAGCCCGGCGCAGCTCACCGATGATGAAAGCCGGAATAATCACCGTAATGGGAAGATCATCCCAGGTCTTCACTGACTCAATCTTGGCGATATCCATAAACAACCGCAGATCCTTGGGGTTTTCCAACACTTGATCTATCATAAAGCTCCTGATTGGAGCCAGACCCGCATCAAGAGCCTCCTCCCGCGTAATGGTTCCGGCCGTCAGAGGCTTAACAGCCTCTTCATTAATCTGGGTAAACACAGGATTCATGATAAACATCGTTAAGAACAGCGCAAGACTCACCAGCACCTGGTTGGGCGGCGTGGTCTGGGTTCCCAGGGCTGCTCTGGTGAAGTGCAATACAACGATAATCCGGGTAAAGGAGGTTACCATAATGAGTATGGAGGGCGCCAGGGAGATCACTGTTAAGACCAGCAATATCTGCAGGGTCGAGGAAAGTCCCTGGGCATCCTCATCCGTATTCAGAGTAAACTCCAGCGGCCCCAGCGAACCGGTGAGGTTATTGTCGCTGCTCTCCGCCGTCGTCGTAACCGTATCCTGTGCCGTCATGGCATATGCTTTCTCCCCCTGGAAGAAAAACAGCACCCCTGCTATCAATAGTGTAAAAACAATTCCAAAGCGTAAGCCCTTGCTTCTATTATGTATCTTCATGGTTATCAGCCTTTGCATCTTTATTATTCTTCAGCTTGTCCAATATCTGTTTGAAGCTTTGCTTCTCCCCCGGACGAAACTCCTTCCGGAGCACTTGTGCTTCCTCCAGCTCCGTAATATAGCTGATCTCCTCTTTTCCTACGGCAATCACAATATATTTATTCCCGATCTTGACAATCTGCAGCATCTTATTCGATGTGATCCGGTAAGAATCGATCACCTGAAAATTACTCTTCTGAAGCTGCCCCAGCTTAACGCCTCCCACCAGCCTGGAAGTATAATAGGCAGCCACCAGAATAATGATCAGCGCCAGAAGCAAGCCCGCAAGCTGCCAGAAGCTGTGCCCCGAGCCCGCTCCGGATAAAACCTGTGTCAAATCCCCCTCAACCGGTGTCGGAGTCGGAGTCCCCAGCAATTGATCCAGATCCAACTGTCCCTGCTCAAGTTGCGCCAGCTTTATCCAGCTATCCATCAGCCCACTGCCTTCTTCACGGCCTCCAGTACCCGATCTGCCTGGAAAGGCTTTACGATAAAGTCCTTTGCTCCTGACTGGATGGATTCAATAACCATTGCCTGCTGACCCATAGCGGAACACATAATAACATTGGCACTGGGATCAGATGCCTTGATTTTCTTTAACGCCTGTATTCCATCCATCTCCGGCATAGTGATGTCCATCATAACCAGATCCGGTCTGGTTTCCTGGTATTTATCCACAGCTTTTATCCCGTTCTCAGCCTCCCCGGCGATGCTATAACCATTCTTGGTAAGGATATCCTTGATCATCATTCTCATAAATGCCGCGTCATCACAAATTAAAATACTCTTTGCCATGTTTATTCTCCTATCTTATTGTGTTTAATTTTTCTTCCTATTTCTGCTTTATGATTTCTGTTACCCGGATACCAAAGGCCTCTTCCATTACCACCACTTCACCCTTTGCAACAAATTTCCCATTGACAAGCACATCAATAGGCTCACCGGCTAACCGATTCAATTCTATAATAGTTCCGGGGGTAAAGTCCAGTATTTCTTTAATTGATTTATTAGTTCTTCCCAACTCCACGGTTACTTCCAGAGGCACATCCATCAGCAGATCAATATTTTCCGGCTGTACGATACCGGAAGCCATGGGAGTAAAGGGAGCAAATTGTACCGGTGAAGCATTTACGTCCTGTACCGGAGGCATCATATAAGGCATCGGCTGCGGCATTCCCTGAGCAGGAAATTCAAAATTCCCTTGAAACCCAGGGGTTCCTTGAAATCCCGGATAAGGTACTCCCGCATAAGGGCTGTAGCCCTGAGGCATCGGCTGCGGCGGCGGCTGCATCGGCTGCGGCACCGGCTCCGGTTGAGGCTGCGGCTTCTTCGGCGTATTATCTGCGGCAGGCCTGGTAGGAACGTCCGGTTCCATGGAGGTTGCCTCTATAAACTGCCGGTAGAGATCTCTTGCAAAATCAAAGGGATATAATTGCATCAACACACTGTCTACCAGATCGCCGATCTCCATATGGAAGGAAACCCGGACAAAACTGCCCTTCAGGAAGTCCGCAATATTCTCCCCGCTCATATTTTCCTCCAGATCCACCAAAGCGGCAGCCGGAGGACTGATGTTAACTCTCTTCTCCAGCATGGAAGAAATACTGGTTGCGGCAGAACCCATCATCTGGTTCATTGCCTCACTGATTGCACTTAAATGAAGATCGGTAAGCTCACCGTCAATATTGGTGCCGTCCCCTCCCATCATTAAATCTGTTATGACCTTAACATCTTTTTCTTTTAAAATCAATATATTATTGCCGTCAAGTCCATCCTCATAATAAATTTGAATGAACACACAGGGCCGGTCATAGCTGTTTACAATATTCTTCCAGGTCGCATACTCCACTACCGGAGTTGTAATATTCACCCGCTGGTTTACCAGGGAAAACAGCGTTGTTGCAGCCGTTCCCATACTGATATTGGAGATCTCACCAATTGCATCCTTCTCCGCGTCTGTCAACATCTCTGTTATTGTACTGTCCGAGCTTTCCGTACCTATGCCGTTCAGCAAAGCATTAATCTCTTCTTGAGACAGCATACCATCCATAGTCCGTTACTCCTCTCCTCTGTTGATTGATGAAATTTTTACCGCATAGGAGCCTGAGGAGGCGCCCGGAAGTGCCGTAAATTTATTTAAATTACCCACATAGACGGTTAATTCATCTTCCACCTTTGAATTCAATTTGATAATATCCCCTCGCTGCATATTCATAAAGTCATTTACCGAAATCGTGCTCTTGCCAAGCACCGCACGGATCGGTACTCTTGCTTTTGAAATGGCAACCTCGATAATATCCTCGTAGGACTTATCGTCAGCCAGCTGCATCGTCGAATACCAGTACTTTGTATTCAATTTATCAATAACCTTCTCCAGACAAACATAGGGAAGGCAAATATTCATCATCCCTTCAAGATTGCCGATCTTCAGATTCAAGGTCACAAGAGAGATCATCTCACTGGGGGAGATAATCTGCGCAAACTGGGAATTAGTCTCAATCCGCAACAGCCGGGGCTGGATCTGAATCACATTTGCCCATGGTTCACGGAGCAGATTGGTACACACGGTAAAGATACGTTCAATAATTGTCAGCTCAATTTCCGAAAAATCCCGGACCTTCTCCAGCGGATACCCCCCTCCGCCTAACATCCGGTCCACAATAGCATACCCCAGGTTGTCCGCAAGTTCCAGTATAATATTTCCCTCCAGAGGAGCAAAGTCAACAATCCCCAGCAGTACCGGATTGGACAATGCATTGGTAAATTCCGAATACTGGACTGCCTCTGAATTGATTACCTCCACCTGCACATTCTTTCTCAGATATGCCGGCAAATTGGTAGACAGCAATCTCGCATAATGCTCAAAAATGATATTCATTGTGCGAAGATGCTCTTTCGAAAACTTGGAAGGTCTGGCAAAGTCATAATTCTTTACCTGCTTTTCTGAGGATTGCTTATAATCATCCGCATCCAGTTCACCACTGCTTAGCGCCGCCAGCAGGTTGTCGATCTCATTTTGGGATAGGACGTCGCCCATTGTCATTTCCTCCCTAATGTACTAGTAACATCATAACATAAAATACCAAGAAAATCATCATATTTTGAGAGAAATCCACCCTTAATTAAGAACCAGACTTCCAAATGACACATTGATAACAAAATCAGACTGCATCAGCTCCTTAATACGATCAATCACCCGATCCTTGATCTCGCCTTTATTGGCATAGACCTCATCCCTGGTGTAGACAGCAAATTCCTCCTGGACGATTTCCTTAATCGCGTTCTCATTCTCCTGGAGCTTGGGAAAGAGATCATCATAATCAGCGCTCTTGCTGTTCACCGACAGGGACACGTTCATTACCGCATAAGGAGGCTTGTCCTTGGGATCCGTGCTTGCACTCTTCAGATTTACGGTCAGCTTGTCCTCAATATTATAGGTTACAATATCCGATACCGAAAGCTTCATGTTCTCATCCGGTGATTCCAATTCCAGTTCTATGATGGAAGCAACCTTGTCCATCAGACGGGTTGTTTTACTGGCTGCAGGAACAACCGTAAAAATCATTACTGCCAGCAGAACCGTATTGATCAGTGTGATTGCCATAATAATAACCGTCAAAATATTCTTCTTCATCGTAGTCTCATTCACCTTTCGCCACTGTATTCGTTATAAATCCTTATCTCAATTCTCCGGTTCTTAGCCCGTCCTTCCGCTGTGGCATTGCTCGCGACCGGATCATACTCGCCCCGGCCGGAATACTTCAGCTTCACCGGATCAATCCCGCAGTTCTTAATGAGGTATTCCGCCGCATTCAAAGCCCTGGCCGAAGAGAGCCAGTTATTATCCTGAAATGCTCCGCTGGTCATGGGCACATTATCCGTATGTCCCATAATCTCTATGGTATACATCTGAAAGCCCTGTAACATATCCCCTATCCTGCTCATGAGAGGAAGAGCGGCTTTCTTGATCTCCGCCTTACCGGAATCAAAAAGCACGGAGCCCTTCAAAGTCAGCTGTACAAAACGGAATTCCGGATCGATGTTGAGATCAATATCACTGGTGAGATTATACTCCTGCCTCAGATCCGAAAGCCTGTCATAAATGGCAGCCGAAGCAGATTCCATCTCTTTTTCAATCCGTTCCAGCGCCTCTGACAGCTTGGCGTCTCCCGATCCTGCCGAGGATTCCGAACTTCCTCCGCTTCCTTCCGGATCATCACTCTCCTGCGCTTCAGGATCCCTTCCGGTTACTGTGCCCGCTTCGCCCATGGACTGGTAATACCGATCCAGCTCATTCATCTGCGTCATCCCGGAGGAGATCAAATTCCCTCCGTCAAAAGCAGTCAGCCCGCCTTCCAAAATACCAACGGCATTAGCCAATGACCGGGATATCTCATCAAACTTTTCAGCATCCACATCAGACATGGCAAAGAGCATAACGAAGAAGCATAGCAGCAGATTCATCAGATCTGCAAAGGTATTCAGCCAGGGAGCATTCCCTCCGCTGCTTTCTTCCGGCTTCTTTCTAGCCAAGGACCTCACCGCCTTCTTCCTTCATTGCAGCTCTTCGTACCGGTGACAGGAAGGATTTTAATTTTTCTTCAATTACCCTGGGATTCTCACCTGCCTGAATGGACAGAAGTCCTTCTACCATAACTTCCTTAATCATAATTTCCTGAGAGTTCTTCGCCTTCAATTTGGTCGATACCGGAATACAGATCCAGTTGGCAATCATGGAGCCGTAAAAGGTTGTGATCAGTGCCGTAGCCATAGCCGGACCGATTGCCTTGGCATCATCCATCTTTTTCAACATATTGATAAGACCGATTAAAGTTCCGATCATACCCCAAGCCGGACCCATAGCCGCCAAGGAATCCCAGAATCCAATCTTGCTGGCATGTCTTGCTTCAACACAACTCAGCTCCGTCTCCAAAATACTGCGTACCAATTCCGGATCCGTACCATCAACAATGAGCAGCACTCCTTTTTTCAGGAATTCATCCTCAATTCCGTTGGCCGCTTCCTCCAACGCCAGAAGACCTTCCTTTCTGGCTATGTTGGATAATTCAATGATCTGAGTTATGGTCTGCTCCTCATTAGACGGCAGTGTTGTCATGGCATGCTTGAAGCTCGCCAGATTCTCCAGAAACCCCTTTAACCCGGGTGACATGGCAAGAACACAGCATAATCCTCCTCCAATCGTAATAAATACAGAGGGTAAATCTACAAAATTCATGATAACCAATACACTGGATTGACCGCTCAAGATACCAAAAATAACCACAACAAAGCATAGTACTATCCCTAAGATTGACGCTAAATCCAAAGTTCTTCACCTTCCATCCATATTATTGTCAGGGCTCATATTGCTTTTTCTACAAATCTCGACTAAAAACTTCCTTTTTATATAATATTACAAGATTTCTGATCTCTTGTCTACTTTCTTTCACAATTATCTTAGTTCCTGAATTAAGAGTAATCACCGTATCCGGCGATTCCTCCACCCTCTCAATCATATCGGCATTCACGGTCAGTCTGGTTTCATTCAGTCTGGTAACCTCAATCATTCTCTTTCCTCCTTCCCTCCATGGACAGGTATCGAAGTATCTCTAAATAAGGGCACCGGGAATGGTGCAGAGGAAGGTTCGGGAAGCCCGGTCTCCCGGATCTTCCTCTGCACCATTTTGTACCCCTATCCTCACTAATGCTTGGCTTTGCGTTACCGTTCAGCCATCTGTTATCTCTTCAAATTAATTAATTCTTCCAATAAGGTATCCGATGTTGTTATAATTCTTGAATTCGCCTGGAATCCTCTCTGTGTGGTAATCATATCCGTAAACTGCTGGGAAAGATCCACATTGGACATCTCCAATACACCGGTGGAAAGACTTCCGCCTCCCTGGGTGGGATCCTGTCCTATTCCGTCAAACTGACCCGAGTTCTGGGTCTCTGCAAACATATTATTTCCAACCGCCTCCAGACCTGCCGGATTCGCAAAGGTTGTCACCGCAATCTGTCCCAGCAGGCGGCTGTCACCATTATCGTATTTTCCGTAGATCTTACCGGAGCCATCGATACCGACACCGACCATATTGCCTACCTTCTTGCCGGCTCCCCGTCCTCCGTCCACACTTCCCCTGGTGGCCTCCAGAGAAGAAGAACCGCTGGTGGCATACATGGTAATTTTGGAGAAGTCAATGTCAATGGACTCAAAGGGATTCTCATCCCCGTTAATGGTAAAGGCAAGGCTCTTGGGAGGTTCCTCGGTATCGGACACCGTATCGCCCTCACCGACGCTTACAAAAGTACCGTTGGAGCTGTTGAAGGCCAGAAGCGGGGCATCGGCCATATCAATCGTCACCACACCGTCATCGTCTACTTCAATACCAGTCACTTCCTGGCCGCCAAAGGTAAAGCCGCTGGTGGCATAAGCCGTCTCTTCGTAGGTAACCTCTCCCGTCTCCGGGTCTACAAGCTTATTAACGAAGATGGACTGACCGCTCTCATCCTTGATGTCCTTAATGGCAACGGTGTAGACAGAAGGTGAATCCGTTGTCTGCCTCACAATCAACTCTGCCGTATAGCTATGACCCATCTTGTCGTAAAAGGACATATTCACCCTCTTACCCGTTTCGCTGGTCAGCTGGGTATCCTTACTGTCAATATTACCCGATATGTAAATATTGGTCGTTGCAGCCGGTGCGGCATAGAGATTCTCCGGGGACATAATCTTCAGCGCGGATACCGCATCCGCCACCGTCTTCGTCTCGTCATTGGGATCCACCTGCCAGCCCATGACCGTGGCTCCGGAAGGAGTACACAGAGTACCCTGGGCATCGATATCAAAGGATCCTGCCTTAGTAAAATAGTTAGTGCCGCCGTTGTTCACGATAAAGAAACCATCGCCCTCGATCATAACATCAAAGGGATTGTCCGTTCTCTGGGATGCACCGGACAGATTAATTGCCGCTTTTATGGATGCCACATTGGATCCGAGACCGATCTGCATCGCGTTCCTTCCGGCCTGGCCGGTTTCTGCGTTAGGCCCGGAAGCACTCTGGGTTGTCTGATAAAACACATCGGCAAAGGTTACGGAACTGGATTTAAAGCCGATGGTGTTTACGTTGGAGATGTTATTACCAATAACATCCATCTTGGTCTGGTGTACCCTTAAACCGGATACGCCAGAAAATAATGCTCTCATCATAATGAATGACCTCCTGTTTCTGCTTTTCCTCATGGGAATCCAATCAATCGGTCATGGATTCCGAAGCCTCCCTAAGGTCCGGCTTATTACATGATTATTGCACCGTCAATATTGGTAAACACCCTGTCTTCTCCTTCATTCACCGCTGTGATAACCGTATTGTTCTTCACGCTGATGATAAAGGCCAGATTGTCCACCATAATCAGGGATTCGTTGATTCCTTTCTCACTCGCCTTCCTGGCACCGCTTTCCAAACGCTCCATCTGCTCATCGGTAAGATCGATATTCCTGCTGGCCAGACGCTCGTTGGCATGCTTTGAGAATTTTAACTCGCCGGCTTCCTGCCTGCTTCTTAATATTTCGGAAAATGGGGTGCCGCCGCTCTGCTTCTGAACACTGTTTCCTGCATTCTTCACCGCATTCAGCTGCTGCGTCATCTGTTCAATGGAAGGAAACTGATTCATCGGTATATTCATGGGTCTCACCTTCCTTATTAAGTAATATCGTCCGGTCCTGTCCCGGCATCCTTCTTCTCTTCTGCCGTCACCTCGGAATTCTCCACCTTCACTGTGACCTTACCCTCTACGGTAGTTCGCAGGGGATCATTAAAGCCAACCGTCAGCTTATAGCTTCCATTCATCAGACTTGCAAAAACTTCCTTCTTAACGGTCACCTTATTGCCGGACAGGCTCACCAGACTGGAATCAAGCACCATATCCCCAATTGCCACAGCCACATCATCCGCTACGGTTTCCCCCGATCCCAGCTTCACCGTGAAGCTCAGGTCCTTGGGATTGTCGGCATCAAAGCTTAAGTCGATCCGTTCTTCTATTCCCGGAAGTCCTTCCTTCAGCAGATAATCATCTCCCAGCACGGTATCCAGCTGGTCAAAATCATACAATCTGCCGTTCACGGATAATTTCGCCTTCGTACCGGAGAGGGCAACATAATCTACCGGTCCCTGGATGAGGGTGGAATTGCCGGTGGCACTCTCTGCTTTCAGAATTACCGTCTTGCCCACCAGACTAAAGGCCTGGGTGTTATTGGCTGCCGTGCCCAGATTCTGCAGCTGCTCTAATTGTGAGAAAGTGGCCAGCTGGGCTATGTACTCCGTATCTGTGTTAGGATTCAAAGGATCCTGGTATTTCATCTGAGTTACCAGCAGCTGTAAAAACGCATCCTTACCCAGTTCATTGGTGGGACCCTTTTTCTTGCTCTCGGAGGTGGCTGCTTTTTCCATTACGCCTTCCTTCACATTTTGAACTAACATATCACTCATGTATCTTCCTCCTTTCTTCGTAATGTTTCCGCGGCGCCGGATAGTCAAGCCGTATAATCGATCCGGCTTCCTCTGACTCCGGTTACATCCCGCTCAAACACTGTCTCGTCCTCTTCTTCGGTCATGTTAACCGCATCGTCCATGGATATCCGGTTACTTCTGCGGTCTGATTTTGTCTCCTTCTGTCCGCCTAAATCTCCCTCCCGGCTCTGTTCAAAGGAATTAGCCGCAATGGATACCTCAATGGCCTCCACCTTAAGTCCCTGCTGGTTCAAAGCATCCCGCAGGAGGTGCAGCTGGCTTTCAACAGCCTCTCTGCTGATCTCATTCTGCACAATAAACTGAGCTGTCATAATACCATTTCTTGATTGAACCGACAGATTCACTCTTCCCAGATGCTCCGGATTAAGCTGTAATTCCATGGAACTCTGATCCGGCCTGACGGTTACTCTGATTCTTTGAATGATCTGGTCAGCGATCTCTCTGATTTGCACCTGATGAATCTCGCCTCCCTGAACTTCAGTCTGGGTCGTAGAGGATGCTTTCGACAGGTTGTTGAGAAAGGCTTCAAATTGGTCTGCGGCCTCTTCTTTCTGCTCCCCGCTGCTTCTTTGGCTTGACTCTCTGAAAGAGCTCTCCTCCGTCTTGGAAGTTTCTGCAGATGTTATTCCATTGCTGCCATTATTCTTTTGACTGGCAAGTTCAGAAGCTTCCTCCTTCTTGTCCGGATTCACCGTTTTTTCTGCTTCCTCTTTGCGAGCCTGTGCAGGAACTTTCCTCCCGCTCTCTGCCGCATCCTCCCCATGAACGGCTTCTTTCTCTTCCATCTGGGGCAATGCACCTTCCAACAGACTCCTGATTTGCTCCTGTGTCAGTTCCAGACCGGAAGCTTCCTTTACGGTTTCCACCGCTTGAACCAGCTGATTCATGGCATCCGCCAGCGTCTCATCCGTCAGCACCGCCAGGAGATCATTTTCCCCATTCTTTGCAAGAACCAGCTGCTGTAAATTCTGAGGCTGCAGCAAATCGGTAAGTTCCATTCCCTGTACTTCCATAAGCTGATCCAGCTCGGCATCACTGAGACCCAACAGCTCCTTCACCGTATCCCTCACCATATTCAGCATGGCGGAGATCTTCTCCAATGTGGCTGCATCTCCCGTTATTTCCTCAGGCATGTCTTCCTTTACCTGTCCGGCAGCTGCCTCATTCCGGCTTGACTCTGACTTTCGGCCTGATTCTACCTGCTTCTTCGTCCGTATCTCTGTCTGGTTATCCGCCTTCGAGCTGTTCTGCGTTGCATCCTCCGTCTGTCTGGCTTCCGGCTTTTCCGCAGCGGAAGCTTTCCTGCCGGCGTCCGCCGTCTGGTCTGCCGCCTTGGGTCCCTTCATGGTATGGTCAATGACCAGGTCAAAAGCGCCTGCCGTCTGCTTTCCCTTAAAGGTGCCGCTTCCTGCCGCAGTACCGTATAACTGGGTCGTTTGGTTCATAACGCGCTGCATCGTCATATTCGTTTCCTCCTTTCCTGTGAGGCTGAAGCGAATATTTAAAATCCGCTTCGCAATTCCTGTTCTCTGACATTTTGGCCCTGAGAAATAAGCTTTCTTCTCAAAACCTGTATTACAACAGAAGACCAGCTTCTGAATGTAACCCATGTAATTATGCCGTATTATGGTACCAGCTTCTCAGCATCCAGATCCAGCATCTTTTTTGTGATCTTTGCCGCTACCACCCGATCCATCTCTGCCAAAATTGCCGCACTTTCCTTGGATTTCATGCTGAGCAGGATCTTAGCTACGGACTCCACATCCGCCGTCATGGTTTCCATAATTCTGGCAGCCGCCTCAGGCTCCATATTCTTGTAGATATCCGCCTTCTCCTTGATCGCCTCGGAAAATCTCAGCTGCTCCAGCACCTGGCGGTAGATCTCTTCCGCCCTTGTGGGGTTGATTTCCTCATAATAAGCCTTATATTCTTCAATATCCGGAGCCGCATCATTAAAGACTACATTCTTTTCCCAGTCTCCCCTGAGCTTTTCAAAAGCAAGCTGGTTCTTCTCAAACACTCTCAGCCGGTCTATCTCGGCTTGAAGCTCCGCGGCATCGGCACTGCTGTCCTGATTGTTCTTTTTCATATCGGCAATGGTCTGTTCCAGTTCCTGTATCTTATTCAAAGCCTCCGGCAGGGTCTGGTACTCTCCCTGATTCTCCGCCGACATATCCACCTCCGGTCCCTCGGAGGGAAGAATTAGATTGACGATGGGAACCCCCTTTAAAATCGGACGCAGCACTCCTGATCCAAAACCGCCTACATCCAGCTTAATTAACAACGCAAATACGGCAAGCCAGATAATAACCAGCAACAGAGCGATGAGCACAGTCAGAACCTTGCTGCTTTCTTTATTCTCGTTATCAAAGGCCGCTGCCTTTTGCTTCTTTGCCATTATCTGTCCTCCTCATAGGCTGCAGGCCTGCTGTAATTGAAGCTGTTAAGCTCATCCACTTCCTTTTGTTCCTCGCTTTCCAGCTCCAGCAGATATGCCATGAAAGCATTTTCCTTCAGCCGTTCCTGTGTCTTTCTCTCAACCATTGCGTCATTCAGTCTGATCCGGGCAATCTCCAGCCGGTGAGCCGCGTTTCTTACCACTGCCGTCTGCTGCTTTATGTTCTGATCCATGATCTCGATTGCCTGGCTGCACTGTCTGATCTTCAGCAGATCCAGTCTGGCATTTCGCAGATTGCGAAGCTCCTCCACGAAGGAATCTCTGCGCTGCTTCATCTGCTCCAGCTTCTCTTCCTCTTTGGTCAGCCGGAGTCTTGCTGCCCCGTAAGCTATTTTCGCCTGATCCTCCAGCTTTTTTTTCACCTGGAGCAAATTCTCCATACTGTATCGAAATTTTTTCATTATTGATTAAATATCTCCATTAATCTCATCACTTCGTCCTGAAAGTCCAGCTTCTCATTGACATCCTGCTGAAGAAAAGCATTCACTTCCTTTATCTTTGCTATCGCATAATCAATATCCGGGTTAGAGCCGCTCTTATAGGCTCCGATATTAATCAGATCCTCGGCATCCTGATAGGTTGCCAGTACATTCTTCAGCTTACCTGCCGCTTCCTTGTGCTCACGGGTCACGATGGAGCTCATGCAGCGGGAGATACTCTGAAGGATATCAATTGCGGGATAGTGGTTTTTATGTCCTAATTTGCGGGAAAGCATGATGTGTCCGTCCAGAATACTTCTGGCGGTGTCCGTAATGGGTTCGTTAAAATCATCTCCGTCTACCAGCACGGTATACAAGCCGGTGATGGAGCCGTGCTCCGAATTACCTGCCCTCTCCAGCAGCTTAGGCATCTCCGAATACACGCTGGGCGGATATCCTCTGGATACCGGAGGCTCGCCGGAGGCTAATCCGATCTCCCGCTGGGCCATGGAGAAACGGGTCAGGGAGTCCATCATCAGCAGAACATCCTTCCCCTGATCCCGGAAATATTCCGCAATGGCAGTTGCCGTCTTCGCCGCTTTCTTACGGATCAGCGCCGGCTTGTCGGAGGTAGCTACCACCAGCACGGAACGCCGGATACCTTCCTCTCCTAAATCCCGTTCGATAAATTCACGAACCTCTCTGCCGCGCTCTCCGATTAAGGCAATGACATTGACATCCGCTCTGGTATTCCTTGCGAACATACCCAGCAGCGTGCTCTTACCCACTCCGCTGCCTGCAAAGATACCGATTCTCTGGCCTTTTCCCACCGTGAGCATGGCATCGACCGCTTTCACCCCAAGGGGCAGCACCTCGTCAATAATCTTTCTCTTCAGGGGATCCGGCGGCGGAGCCTCAACGGGATAATACTTCCCTCCCGTAATCCGGGTAAAGTCCATGGGCTCTCCCAGTCCGTCCAGGGTCTTGCCCAAAAGCTCATCGCCCACGGGCACCTTAATGGCGGAACCGGTATTCTCCACCAGACTCCCGACTCCCACACCAGTCATATCACCGTAGGGCATCAGCAGGATCCTGTTTTCCCGAAATCCAACCACCTCGGCAGGAATCCGGCTTTCCGATCCCTCGACCGTGATATGGCAGACATCGTTGAGGTTTGCACTGGGGCCGGAGGCTTCAATGGTCAGACCTACCAGCTTCACCACCCTGCCGATCTCCTGCACATAGGACCGATCCAGAAGCTGCCTGTATTTATCCAAATTAATTGCTTCCATCTTCATCACCATCTGCCTAACTATCAGCCATCAACCTCAGATCTGTAATCAGATTATTCAGCTGTACATCCAGGCTGCAGTTAATCACCTTTCCCTGGGTTTCCACCAGACATTGGTTCTTGCCCAGCATCGGATCAACTTGGATACGAAGCGCCGCATCCCGGCCAATGGCCTCCAGCAGCAGATCCATCTGCAGTGACACAGCCTCATAATTCTCTTTGGATACCCGCAGAGTATACTCCTCCGCCTTCTCCATATGCCGCAGCGCCTGGGATACTAGATATAGAACCACCTCGTCATGATCTTCCATCATAATGCTGGTAATCTTCTCCACCAGAGAAGCGATGATCCCCGCGATCTCAGGCTCAAGGGAGGTGACCAATTCCTCATACTGCTTCTCCAAGGCTCCGGCCTTTTTCTCATATTCCGCTTTTAGCTGCTGCACTTCCGCCCGGCCCTTCTGCATTCCTTCTTCATATCCTCTGGCCTGTCCCTGGGCATGGGCTTCTTTTTTCATTCTCTCCGCCTCCGCCCGGGCATTCTCCAGAATTGCAGCGGCCTCCTGGTTTGCATACTCCAGAGCCTTCGCTGTCTTCTCCCCGGTTTCCTGCTCTCCGGCAGGAACCTCTACCGCCATAGCCTTCAGTCCCTCTACAAAGCCCTCCTGAGCCTGCATCTGCCTCTGGATCATTGCTTCCTGCAGAATTCTTTTTCTTCGTTCCTCCAGCTCCCGCTCCATGTGAAGATAATTCTCAAGGGTCAGCTTCGTATTCTCTTCATAGCGGATGGAATAGGCTTTAATTACATTAGACAACGATCTCGTCACCTCCGCCTCTGGAAATAATAATCTCCGAGGAATCTTCCAGCTTTCTTATAATATTGACAATCTTCTGCTGAGCCTCTTCCACATCCTTCATACGAATAGGGCCCATGTACTCCATATCCTCCCGTATCATAGTCGCGAGACGTTTGGACAGGTTGTTAAAGATTACCGTCTGAACCGCTTCCACAGAGCCCTTCAGAGCAACTGCCAGTTCATTATTATCCACCTCACGCAGAACTCTCTGGATGGACTTATCATCAAGACTGAGGATATCCTCAAATACAAACATCTTACGCCGGATCTCATCTGCCAGC
Organism: Bacillota bacterium; assembly: GCA_023395555.1. GTDB lineage: Bacteria > Bacillota > Clostridia > Lachnospirales > Lachnospiraceae > Mobilitalea > Mobilitalea torta. The sequence continues at coordinate 54,410 of JAEWYQ010000076.1, read as the reverse complement.
TCAGGCTCTTCAATTTCCAGTGTCTCCATAATATGCTTCTCGGTACCCCTGTCAACGGTGCCCAGAATTTCAACGATATTGTCTACGCCGCCGACGATTGTGTAATCCTGATTTACCAGGGATGCCAGCTTTCTCTCCAGCACACGCTCCACTTCCTTGATCACATCCGGAGAGGTGCGGTCCATCTGGGCGATACGCTTTGCCACATCCGCCTGCTTATCCGGCGCCAGAGAGGAGATAATGGTAGCCGCCTGCTGGGGGGACAGATAGGACAGGATCAAAGCGATGGTCTGGGGATGCTCATCCTGAATAAAGTTCAGCAGCTGAGACGCATCGGTTTTCCGTACAAATTCGAAAGGCCTTACCTGCAGGGAAGCTGTCAGCTTGCCAATGACATCCCTTGCCTTCTCCGGTCCCAACGCCTTTTCCAGCAGTTCCTTGGCATAGCCGATACCGCCCTCGGCAATATACTGCTGAGCCAGGCATATCTGGTAGAATTCATCCATGACCTGGTCCTTGGTCGCCGGGGAGATGCTCCGGGTATTGGCAATCTCCAGGGTCATAGTCTCTATCTCATCTTCTTTTAAATGCTTGAATATGCTTGCGGACCGTTCCGGCCCCAGGGAGATTAACAAAATAGCCGCCTTCTGTATTCCGTTGATCTCGTTGCCGCCTCGCGCCATATCATAACCTCCATCCTAATCCCAATCTTCATTCAGCCAGTTGCGCAGCAGCTGCGCCACAGCCTCGGGCTGTTCGTCTACAAACTTTTCGATCATTCTGCGAACCTCGGAGCCCTCGCCAAATTCAATATCATCAATGGTCTGGTTCTCCCTGGTAGTTGCCAGCAGCTGTTCAACCGATAATTCCGGCTCCAGTTCCGTCACATCAACAGGACGGATACCGCGGAACACCACAAAGATCAGAAATGCTACGATCAGCACCGCCAACGCGATCTGCAGATAATCGGTCCAGCTTCTCTCCACGCTGATTCGGGGGATGAATACCGGCTGCTCATAAGAAAGGATCGTGATCCTGCCTTCTGGAATTCCTGTTGCCGTGGAAGCCAAAGTATAAAGGGAAGGATCTACTTCCACCCCTCGGCGGCTGTTATTCTGCATTGCATATTCCTCAAAGGTGATCTCATCCAGCAGCCCCTGCATTTCCAATTCTTCTTCCTTATATGTAACCGCCTTGCGCAGTACAATGCTCATGGAGGATTCCTCCGGAATGACCGCTCCGATCTCACGCTTTGTATTGGTTACCCGGGTGCTGTGAACATAATCATCCTCCTCAATATCCACTTTACCGTTATTGGAAGACGCATCCGGTATCATATAATCGGTTCCATCGTTGGAGGATGTGCCTGGAATCCCTCCGGAGGAATTGACATTCTGAGATTGATAGCTGTATCTATGGCCAAGAAAGCCCTGTTCCTGATCCGGTGCCGGCAGCAGCTCAGAGTAAAGCTCCTCCACCTCATCCATATTGAGGGTCAGATTCGGCGCAATTACCACATCCTCGTAATCCCCGGCTTTCAGAAGGAGCATATAGAGATTGTTAATAAAGGTGTTACGCAGCTTGTCCTTATAATCGAGAGCGGAATTCACCATACCCGAATAAAGGTCCTTCCCTCCTCCATAGAGCAGGTTCCCCTTCTGATCGGTTACCCGGATCTTGTCCGCCGATTTGTTCCCAATAATAGAGGCCAGCATCTCGGCGATGGTCTCCGCCGTCCTTACCTGAAAATCATCGTTTGTCGTCAGCAGGACACCGGCGCTGGTATCCTGGGCCTCGGTTAAGATGGAAGTCGTACTCTCCGAGGGGATATAAAACACCTGGGCATCCTCCACACCTTCCATGGTCTTTATGTAATTGCGCACATTATTCTGCAGATATAAATTCAATTTCAGCGAACGGTCATAATTAGTCGTACTCAAGCTATTGTTAATCAGCTCATCCAGACTGAGCCCAACCGACGGCATATCATTGCTGGCAATCAGCAGCACTGCATCCGAATACCGCTTGGCATCCACCATAACGGTTACTCTGTCATCCTCCAGCCGCCATTTAATACCCTCCTCTTTGAGGAGATCAATCACGGCGCTGGCATCCGCCGAGCTCTCCGTAATAGTCAGTACCTCATAGTCCACCTTCTGCCACAGGTAGATCAAAAAGGTAAATGCGAACACAACAACACAGAAGACGCTGACAATAATCGTCTTCTGCTTGCTGGTATATTTATTCCAAAAATCAAACAATTGCTTTGGTAGCTGTTTTAATCGATCCGCCATTACCCTTTATGCTCCTTAGTAAGTATGTATTTGCAGAATTTTCATCAGAACTGCATGTTCATAATTTCTTTGTAAGCGTCTAATACTGCATTGCGAACCGCAACGGTATACTGTAATGACAGATTTGCCTTATACTGGGCGACCTGCAAATCAACAGGATTATCTAACAGTCCCATGGCATTGGCCATCTCCGCCTCCTCCGCTGCATTGGTATAGGCATTGGTCTCCTGCACCATATTGACCGCAGCCTGAAACAGGCTCTCAAAGGTCGCGTTATTGTTTGGTGTTACTCCTTTTACAGACTGCAGACCATTCTTGGTAAAATCCTCTATACTGCCGATGGATGTGATATTCATGGATTACGCCTCCTGTTATTTTCCTATTTCAAGAGCTTTCAGCGCCATATTCTTAGTGGCATTAAAGGCGGTGACATTGGCTTCAAAGGAGCGGGAGGCGCTGATCATATCGGTCATCTCCTGCACCGCGTTAACATTAGGGTAAGTTACATATCCATCCTCATCTGAATCCGGATGGGAGGGATCATATACCCTTCTCATGGCGGATTTTGTATCCTCTGCAATCTGTGTAACCTTAACACCGTTCCCCACCGTTCCCGAGCTCTTCATCAGTATGTCGCTGAAGGGGGTCACATCCTTTTCTGAAAACACCACTGTTTTACGGCGATACACATTACCGTCCGCATCACGGGTCGTATGCACATTTGCAATATTCTGTGAGATAATATCAAGCCTCAGCCGCTGTGCCGACATGCCGCTGGCACTGACATTCATACCATTCATAAATGACATCTGTTCTTCTCCATTCTACCGCTTCCTGCGGTACAATCATCTTCCGTGATCTATAATGACATCCTTATCTTCTTTGTTTCATGTGCCGGACTTGCCTATTTGGTAAGAACCGTTTTGATGCGGTTAAATTCCTGACTTATGGAATCCATCAGGCCGGTGGTTCGCAGGTAATTCCTTGCCAGATTAGCCTCCTCCTGGTCAATATCCACATTGTTGCCGTCCAGACGGTAGCTCATATTGGAATAGTCTGTGTACACTCTTCCATCCAGCCTGTCCAGCTTGGCATTGGCTACTCTCTTATCCAGGGAGCCATCCCCCAACAGGGACGACATCAGATAGGATTCAAACTGAACATCCTTCCTCTTATATCCGGGGGTATCATCATTGGCAATGTTATTAACAATAATTTCATTGCGCTTCCAACCTGCATTTGCCGCCTTATGCAGCACATCAATGTAATTAAACGCATTCGAGCCAATCATATTAGCACTCCTTTCTCAATAATTCAATTATAATGAATAATGGCGAAAACACAAGATATATTTGAAAAATTAGTATAATTATACTACCTTTTGTATAATCTGGGTAAAAAAGCAAAGAAAATATCCCATATATTGAGAACGCCAAAAGTGATTCCGATTCCTTCCATATACAATATATTGATCACAATTCGTTTTCCTGCCAATATATTGTATCCAGAAATATACATGACATATTTTGACATTTTATTGTCTGCACAAAAAAGGATTCATGAGACTTTCTTCCCACAAATCCTTTTGCGCACACAATCATTCATCATGAATGACTTAAATTTTTCAATTCATCGAATACAACATCGTTCAAAACGCGAATGTACGTCCCTTTCATGCCGGAGGAACGGGATTCAATCACTCCCGCGCTCTCAAATTTGCGAAGAGCATTGACAATCACGGATCGGGTAATTCCCACCCGGTCGGCAATCTTACTGGCCACCAGTATCCCCTCATTGCCCTTCAGCTCTTCAAAAATATGAGTAATCGCCTCCAGCTCCGAGAAACTCAGGGTGCTGATGGCAGACTTCACAATCTGCACCTTCCGGTTCTCCTCCGCATTCTCTTCGTTGACGGAACGCATCATCTCAAGTCCCACCACCGTAGTACCGTACTCGCTTAAAATAATATCATCCAGAGTATACTGGGAACCGTTCTTATATAAAAACAGAGTGCCCAGCCTCTCTCCTGCTATATCAATCGGTGTTATAATTGCCTGGTAGATGTCGACATTCTTGAATTCAAAGCCTAAGGTTCTCAAATTCACATTCTCTTTGGTGGATAATATATTGAGAAGCCTTTCATTCAGCAAGCCGTCAATATGCCGCCCCACCGTATCCTTGATCAATTCCCTTATCTCAACAATGTCGCTGCGATTCTTGATCCCCAGCACCTTTCCCTTCCGGCTGATGACCAATACGTTAGAGGCCAGTATATCGCTGAGAACCACGCAGATATCATTAAATACAACCTTATGTGAATTGTTGTTATGCAGCAGGTTATTAATCTTTCTTGTTTTATCCAGTAATTGTACACTCATCCCATGGTTCCTCCCAGTTTCTCCAGACCCCTCCAGGCTCCCATCTAACATGATGACTAAGGTCAAAAGACAAATTGTTACACCTTTTCAATCTTATCACATGTTATCACGAAAAACAATAGGCTTTTTGGCGTTTTGACACACATTTATATATAAATTTCATTTTTTACATCCAATTATAAGTATTTTCAAAATTGATACTTTATTTTAATACAAAACCGCATTTTGAATTCTCACACACCAGCTTATTGCCCTTCTCCAGCATAATTCCGCCGCATTTCTCGCAGCGGGTGGCGGAAGGCTTCTGCCAGGTCATGAATTCACAGTCGGGATTGTTGACGCAGCCGTAGTATTTCCTGCCCTTCTTCGTCTTCTTAAGGACAATATCTCCGCCGCAGTAGGGACAATCCACCCCTATCTTCTCCAGATAGGGCTTGGTATTCTTGCAGTCCGGAAATCCGGGGCAGGCCAGGAATTTGCCATGAGGCCCGTATTTCACCACCATGTTCCTGCCGCAGGCCTCACAAATCTCCTCGGATACCTCATCCGCAATCTGGATCTTATCCAATTCGATATGGGCATTCTCCACCGCCTCTTCCAGATCCGGATAGAAATTGCTGATTACGGTCTTCCACTGCACGGTCCCATCCTCCACACAGTCCAGCAAAGATTCCATGTTGGCGGTAAAATTCACATCCACAATACTGGAGAAGGCGGCCTTCATAATATTATTCACCGCTTCGCCCAGCTCCGTCACATAGAGATTCTTATTCTCCCTGATCACATAACGTCTGGCTATAATGGTGCCGATGGTGGGCGCGTAGGTGCTCGGCCTTCCAATGCCCAGTTCCTCCAGCGTCTTTACCAGGGAGGCCTCCGTATAATGAGCCGGGGGCTGGGTAAAATGCTGGTTCTGATCCAGCTTCTGCAGCTTCAGCTGATCCCCTTCCTTCAGGCTGTCGAGAGAGACACCGGCCTCTTCTTCCTCCTCTTCGGGAATATATACCCCCATAAAGCCGTCAAAAACCAGCTTGGAGGCAGATGCGGTAAATTTCAGCCCATTGGCATCGATCTTGACAGAAGTGGTCTCATACCGGGCCGGCTGCATCCGGCTTGCTACAAAACGCTTCCATATTAACTGGTAGAGACGGAACTGGTCCCTGCTGAGGCTCTGCTTTAATTCATCGGGTGTAAACTCCACATAAGTGGGCCGGATGGCCTCGTGGGCATCCTGTATCTTCTTGCCCGTACGGCCCTGGTTCTCCGTCAGAGCAACAAACTCTTCTCCGTATCGTGCCTTAATATATTCCTTGGCAGCCTGATCCGCCTCATCGCTGACCCGCACGGAGTCCGTACGCAGATAGCTGATCAGACCCACGGTTCCGTGTCCCTTGATATCTACGCCCTCATACAGCTGTTGTGCCACCTGCATGGTCTTCTGGGGGGAGAGGTTCAAAGCCTTGGCCGCCTCTTGCTGGAGCGTACTGGTGGTAAAAGGAAGCGGAGCCTTACGGATCCGCTCCGATTTCTTGATCTCCGCTACCGTAAAGACCGCATTCTTAAGCTGTTTGACTACCTCCTGCATCTCCGATTCGCTGCGGATAACCTTCTTAGAGCCGTTCAGCTTTGCAATCAGAGGCTTTTTCTTGCCTTTTTGCTCAAATTCTGCCTCCAGAGTCCAGTATTCCTCGGGAACAAAAGCATTGATCTCATCCTCCCGGTCACAGATAATTCTCAGCGCTACCGACTGAACCCGGCCCGCGCTTAAGCCCCGTTTCACCTTGGACCACAGCAGGGGGCTGATCCGGTAACCAACCATACGGTCCAGCATTCTCCTGGCCTGCTGGGCGTTCACCAGATCCATATCGATCTCCCTTGCTTCCTTGATGGAATTCTTCACAGCATTCTTGGTAATCTCATTAAAGGTAATTCTGCTGGAATCCTTCTCTTCTAATTTTAATGTCTTGGATAAATGCCAGGAGATTGCCTCTCCCTCCCGGTCCGGGTCCGTTGCCAGGTACACCCGGTCAGCCTTCTTTACTTCCTTGCGAAGCTTGGCCAGCAGGTCCCCTTTCCCCCGGATGGTAATATACTTTGGTTCAAAATCGTTATCTCTATCAAATCCCAGCTGGCTCTTCGGCAAATCCCTGACATGGCCGTTGGATGCAAGAACCTCATAATTCGCTCCGAGAAATTTCTTAATCGTCTTGGCCTTTGCCGGTGATTCCACGATCACTAGATATTTTGGCATGTAAATGTTTCCCTCATTTCTGTTTGCAGCTCATCCACCCTATGGTCAGGAAATACTTCCTGCGCTACATAATAATTTTTACCAATCTGTCTGGCATAACCCTGAAGTTCCAGAAAAAACAGCTTCTCCATGAGGACATCCATGGGAAGTCCGGTCATCCGGGCCAGTTCTTCCATACTCCTCGGTTCCAAACAAAGAGAAGCATATACTATTTTTTCTACTTTTTCAAGCTGTTTATTATTTTTTTTCAATTCGTCCATATTTTGTTCATAATTCGGAAAATAATCTTCCAGAATATCTTTTGGAGATGTAATTAATTTTGCCCCCATTTTTATTAAATTATTACATCCCTCACTGAGCCGGTCCATCGCTCTTCCCGGCAGAGCATAAATCTCCTTTCCCTGCTCCAATCCCTGGTCCACCGTGATCAGCGAACCGCTCTTCTGCCTTGCTTCCACCACAAGAATGCCCTGGCAGAGTCCGCTGATGATCCGGTTACGCACAGGAAAATTGCCGGCTGCCGGTTGAGTTCCCGGGGCATATTCACTGATGATCCCACCCTCTTTTTTTATTTCCATATAAAGATTGATATGTTCCCTCGGGTAGCAGATATCAATTCCGCACCCCATCACTCCATAGGTTCTTCCCCCTGCTGCCAAGGCTCCTTCATGGGCATAGCGGTCAACTCCTCTGGCCAGTCCGCTGACGATGCCGATACCTGCCTTCGCCGCCGCGCCCGCCAGCCAGGCAGCCATCTCTCTGCCATAGGGGGAGCAGTCCCTGGCCCCGACCACCGCCAGCAGCTTCTCTTTCTGTCCGGGAAGCCCTCCTCTGACATACAGGCCGTAGGGCGCTCCGCAGATAGGACGCAGCTGCCCGGGATATTCCGTATCTTCCCTTGTGACAAAATATATGCCGCGGGAAAGAAGTTTAGTATAGTCATCATGGATTCTGCCCGCATCCCGGCTCCTGAGGATTGTTTCTATATCCGCTTCACTAAACCGGTCCGGCAGGGCTTTGTCCTTTTTTAACGCATAAAGCTCCTTTTCTGCAGCTCTGTAGACTGCCTCCGCCGTTCCGAAGAGTTTCAGCAGGACGTCAATCTTCCTGACACCAATGTTCTTCAAATTCGCCAGCCAATATTGATACTCTATCTTCTCCATTCTGTTCCTCTTCCTTTCCTAATTTCTTATCTGTTTTCTTTTCTTCAAATTGCCAGGTGATTTTACAGCCCCGGTAATCTGCTTCTATACAGGGGGTCATTCCCCCCAATACTTCCGGTCTATGCTCCGATAACAAATAGCTTCGCTGATATGTCTTGCGGTAATCCTCTCACTTCCCTCCAGATCAGCAGCGGTGCGTGCCACCTTAAGAATCCGGTGGTAGGCCCGGGCACTGAGGTTCATTTTGACAAAGGCTTCTTCCAGCAATGACTGCTCCCTGGCTTCCAGCTTACAGTATTTTTTAATCAATCCGGGCGTCAGCTGGGAATTGAAATAGATCTTCTCTCCATGATAGCGTTCCAATTGGATACGGCGCGCCCCGGCGACTCTCCGGCGAATCTGCGCGGAGGCTTCCGGTCTTGTGAAATGGCGAAGCTCCTGATAATTCACCTGCTGCGCCTCGGTACAGATATCAAAACGGTCCAGCAGGGGCTGGGATATCCTCCCCAGATATCTCTTGATCTGATTCAATGAGCAATTACAGCGGTTCCGGTCCGGATAATAACCGCAGGAGCAGGGATTCATTGCGGCTACGGTCATACAGTCGGCAGGATAGCAATAGGAGGCATTGAGCCTGGCTATGGTAACGGATTTCTCCTCCATGGGTTGGCGCAGCACCTCTATGGTGTTCTTTTGGAATTCAGGAAATTCGTCCAGAAACAGGACACCAAGATGAGCCAGACTGATTTCTCCCGGCTGGGGCCCCTTTCCTCCTCCCGTCAGAGCCGGAGCGGTAATGGTGTGGTGAGGACTGCGAAAGGGCCGTCTGGTGATCAGGGGCTGCCGTTTCATCAATCCCGCGATGCTGTAGATTTTGGAGATTTCCATGCTTTCCTCAAGGGAAAGCTCCGGCATAATGGTGGGAATCCGTTTTGCCAGCATGGTCTTGCCGGAGCCGGGAGGACCGATCATCAGAAGGTTATGCATACCGGATACCGCAATTTCAATGGCATGTTTTGCCGCCAGCTGCCCTGTTACATCTGCAAAGTCAAGAACATCCTCCCTGCCGTCTTCGGCAAAGAGGCCTGCCACATCCACCTGCTCCGGTTCCTTCCTGAGCTCTCCCTGCAGCAGCAGGGCAGCCTCTGTGAGAGTGGTTATCCCATAGACGGCGATTCCCTGCACCACGGCCCCTTCCCCGGCATTCTCCAGAGGAACGACGCACCTGGTAAAGCCCTGCTCCTTTGCGGAATACACCACCGGCAGGACACCTCTTACCTTATTCACATTCCCGTTTAAGCTGAGTTCCCCCACGATCAGAGTGTTCTTCAGACACTCCTGGGGAAGATGGCCAAAGGCCGTTAGAATTGCAATTGCCACAGACAGATCAAAGGCAGTCCCTTCCTTGCGCACATCCGCAGGGGACAGATTGACGGTGATACGCTTGGCCGGAAGCCGGTATCCCGAATTCTTAATAGCGACCCGCACCCTTTCCCTGGCTTCCTTCACCTCGGATCCCAGATAGCCCACCATATCAAAGACCGGCAAGCCGTCGCTGACATCCGCCTCGACAGATACAATACGCGCGTCAATCCCAAAGATTGCCGCGCTGTATGCTTTACTGAACATAATTGCTCCTTCCTTGTCTCTCCACAACGAAGGAATCATTTGCTTAGGCGTAGTATAACAAATTTATCCTAATTTAACAAGACATTTTTCAAGATCCACATCTACCAATATAATATCCACACCGATCTGACAGATGTGGCTGCGGCTGATTACATATTCATGATCCCTGCCGAAAAGACCCCAGATTTTACAGGGACCCGGGACAATAATATGTGTGATCATTCCGGTACAAACATCAAATTCGATATCGCAGACAAAGCCCAGCCGGACACAGTCCCTGCAGTTAATGACTTCCTTTTCCCGAAGCTCACAAAAGCGCATAAAATCACCCATAATGTTACTCAATCCATTATATGTTGCAAAGGATGAATTATTGTCTTGACCGTTGGGGAAAACTTCAATATAATCAGAATGAGGATCACCCAACCAATCAGGAGGATATTACTATGAAATGCCCGTTTTGCGGTACAGATAATACCCGCGTAATCGATTCAAGACCGTCGGATGAGAATAACTCCATTCGCAGACGCCGCCAGTGCGACGGATGCCAGCGCCGGTTTACCACTTATGAGAAAATAGAAACCATCCCCCTTGTAGTTATTAAAAAGGACAATAACCGCGAACCCTATGAACGTTCCAAGATTGAAGCCGGAATATTCCGCTCCTGTCATAAACGGCCCATCTCGGTAGATCAGATTACCTCTCTAATAGATGAGGTTGAGACTGCCATCTTTAATCGGGAGGACAAGGAGATACCCAGCTATGTAATCGGGGAAATTTTAATGGACAAGCTAAAGGACCTGGATCCGGTAGCCTATGTGCGCTTTGCATCGGTTTATCGCGAATTCAAGGATGTCAACACTTTTATGGACGAATTAAAGAAAATATTAGAAAACTAACGAGGCGGAGGTAGACAGAATGTTATTTGGAGCCTTAGAAGCAGGCGGCACTAAGATGGTGATGGCACTGGGGAATGAAAACGGCGAGATTCTGGAGCAGCGTTCCATTCCGACAGAAACGCCGGACATCACGATGGCAAGGATTATCGATTATTTTCGAGGAAAGGATATCCGGGCTCTGGGTATCGGCTCTTTTGGTCCTGTGGATCTTGACCGGCACTCTCCCACCTATGGCTATATTACTTCAACGCCAAAACTGGCATGGGCCAATTTTAATCTGGCAGGATACATAAAGGATGCTTTACAGATCCCCATCGGCTTTGATACCGATGTCAATGCCTCGGCTCTTGGAGAGGCGACCTGGGGATGTATGAAGGGGCTTTCTTCCGGCATCTATATTACCATCGGCACCGGAATCGGAGTGGGTGTCTATATGAACGGACAGCTGCTCCACGGAGCGCTGCATCCCGAAGCCGGACATATCTTATTAAGCAGGCACCCGGAGGATCCTCTGGAAAGCGCCTGCCCGTATCATCCCAACTGTATGGAAGGGCTGGCTTCCGGGCCTGCCATTGAGAAGCGCTGGATGAAAAAAGCATATGATCTGAAGGACGATACAAGGGTATGGGAGCTGGAAGCCTTCTACCTTGCACAGGGAATAGCGAATTTTATCCTGACACTGTCACCGCATAAAATCATTCTGGGCGGCGGCGTTATGCATCAGGAGCAGCTCTTTCCCCTGATCCGCAAGGAGGTTGCACGTTTATTAAACGGATATATCCGTACCCCGCAGATGGAGGATCTGGATCAGTACATCGTTCCTGCCTCATTGAAGGATGATCAGGGAATTATGGGATGCATACAGCTGGCTAAGCTGGAACTGGAGCGATGCCCCGGCTGCTGATAAGCATACGAATCTAAAAGGAACATAGCAGAAAGGAGGGAGCACCATACCCTCCTTTCTGCCATATTCCCCATCTTTATTTATATCAAATGATTTCGCATATTCTTCAATGCTGATTTCTCCAGACGGCTGACCTGAGCCTGGGAGATATTGATCTCCTTTGCCACCTCCATCTGGGTCTTCCCTTCAAAAAAGCGGAGCTTGATAATATTATGCTCCCTGGCGGATAATTTGTCCATGGCTTCCTTCAAGGAGATTTCCTCGATCCAGTTCTCCTCCTTGTTCTTCTTGTCACTGACCTGATCCATAATGTACAGGGAATCCCCGCCCTCCACATAGACCGGATCATAGAGGGACACCGGACTCTGGATGGCATCCAGGGCATATACGATATCCTCCTTGCTGATACCGATCTCCTGAGCAATCTCGCTGATGGTAGGCTCCTTTTCATTGCGCTTTATCAGGGCCTCCTTGGCGTAAATAGCCTTATATGCCGTATCCCGGAGGGAACGGCTCACACGGATTGCGTTATTGTCTCTTAAGTATCTCCGGATCTCTCCGATGATCATGGGAACCGCATAGGTAGAGAACTTTACATTCTGTGTTATGTCAAAATTATCGATTGCCTTCATAAGACCGATACAGCCGATCTGGAATAAATCATCCACATTCTCATTGCTTCCTGAAAATCTCTGTATAATGGACAGCACCAGCCTGAGATTTCCTTTAATATAGAGCTCTCTGGCCTCCTTGTCGCCGTTTAATATTCTCTGAAACAATTCATCCTTTTCACTGTTTTTTAACAATGGCAACTTAGATGTGTTCACACCGCAAATCTCAACCTTATAAAGAGCCATATCGAAACCTCCGAATCATTCATTTTCTTCTATAAATGATTCACTCATTGGCTCTATTTTATACGATAATAAGGTAAGAAATAATTTCCATGTCTTAATTATTCAAAACGCACCATCTCTTTTTTCAGCCGTTTGATAATCTTCTTTTCCAGACGTGATATATAAGATTGGGATATTCCCAGCAAATCCGCCACTTCCTTCTGGGTCCGTTCAATTCCGTCATCCGTATTCAATCCGAAGCGTAAATCCACTATCACCCGCTCCCGTTCCGACAGCTTGGAAAGGGCCTTGCGAAGCAGCTTGCGGTCAACTTCTTCCTCAATATTGCGGTATATTACATCCTCCTCCGTTCCCAGAATATCCGAGAGAAGAAGCTCATTGCCGTCCCAGTCCACATTCAGAGGCTCGTCAATGGATACTTCCAGCTTTGTCTTGTTGTTCCGTCTCAGATACATGAGAATCTCATTTTCAATGCACCGGGAGGCATAGGTGGCCAGCTTTATATTCTTTTCCGGATTAAAGGTATTGATGGCTTTGATCAGGCCGATGGTTCCGATGGAGATCAGATCCTCCACTCCGACGCCGGTATTGTCAAATTTCTTGGCTATGTAGACCACCAGTCTGAGATTATGCTCCACAAGAATGGATTTCATCTCACTGTCCCTCTCCGTTCCCAGGGCACTGATTACCTCGGCTTCCCTGATCTGATCCAGGGGCGGCGGAAGAACCTCGGCACCGCCGATGTAATGTATCTCTCCTTTATGTCCGAATATGATTGTTCTAATGTCCGGGATCATCCGAAATTGAAATTTATTCTGTATCGATAACTTTAAAAGCATACTCAACCTCCCAAGATTACTTATATTAAAAGTTCCCTATGTAAAATAACATGGTATTCCTCTTTCGGCGATAACGGATGATCCGAAATTGCCGCAGTCACCTTGTTGCAGCACACACATTCCTTCCCCGTATGAATGAGAATGTGATCCAGCATCAGCCCAAACATGATTCCCCGGGCATTCCCAACGGAAGTATAGGGGATCGTTCTCAAACGGGGAAACAGCCTTCCGGAGGCACCGGACCGGTCCAGGGCCAAAGCACTCTCACTTCCGTCATATTCTCCCCTGAGATAATGTTTCGTATTCTCAAATTCATCCATGGCATCCCCGGGCAAAAGCTCCTTCAAAAGCTCCCGTTCAATGACGATTACCGGTCTGTGATACAAAGGATCCACAAGACAATTCCCCGTGTCCATCAGACCCGAGGTCTGAAGCCTCCTGCCCTCATAGGAAAGCTCCACCCTGTACACCTCCTTATCCTTGCGGCTGTAATAGCGCCGGAGGAACAAAAGCCCTGCGGCCAGAAAAAGCACTCCCGTCATTACCGCGATCACAAAACCCATGGAAATATTGCTGAGGATGACCACATCTCCCCAATGAAGCAGATACAGTCCCAATTTCGTATCGTAATACAAGGAATTCATCAGCCCTCCCGCAAAACAGGTGATCAAAAACAGGCTTATGATCTGTTTTAAGAAATCACTCCATTTCGCTCTTCCAAAGGCAATCAGCAGCATCGGGGGCATGCCCAGCAGTTTTACCGCTATCTGAAGTCCCCGAAGCAGTCCCGCCCTGCCATGGAAGGCGCTGATGCTGTTCAGCCAGGGCAGCAGACTGATAAGCACGGCACACATTCCCCCTGCAGCCGCACCTGCCAGCATACGCCATACCTTACTCTGCTTCCGGTTCACCGCTTTCACGAGAACCAGCAGGAGGAAATCCATAAGGAAATTCAGGACAAATACCATATCCGGATAAATTTCAATATACAATTTTCACCTCCTCCTTTATTCAGCAGAAGTTCACAGGTACATAACCGATTATAACTTGTTTCCCTTCCAAATTATGTCAGTTCCTGGCTTTCATTCCATGTTTTTCATTTTCATAATTCTACCTTTTTCTAATGAAATCGATTTCCCAAGACAAAAAAGACCGTCAGATCATTTACTAACAAATAATCTGACAGCCTTAATCTCTTATGTATTAAGATTTTTCTATTTATTGTGGCGGTTCTTCTGCAAGAACTCAGGAATCTTAATTCCGCTGGGATCCGTATTGGTATTGGCCGGCGCCTTGGCGGGCTGGCTTACCGGACGCTGCCCCTGTTCTGCCAGATAGCCCGGCTGAGGGGAATACAGATGTGAGCTGTGTTGATTCGTGTTCCCATAGCTGCTTCCGGAGGAATACGGTCTGTTTAAATTAAACTCCGGCTTGGGAGAGGTCTTCAAGCCGCCTGAATTATTCTGGGGCCTTCTCAGGAAATCCGGGGTCTTCACCATCTCTCTGGATTTGGCATCCAGACCGGTGGCAATTACGGTAATGGTGGCTGTGTCCGGATTTACATCATCAAACATGGCGCCGAAGATGATATTAGCGGAATCCCCTGCCAGCTCCTGTACCAGTGTGGCTGCATCATTGGCCTCCACCAGACTGATATCTCCTGAAATATTGATGATGACATGGGATGCTCCCTGGATGGTTGTCTCCAACAGCGGGCTGGTAATAGCCTGTTTAACGGCATCAATGCACTTGTCATCGCCGACTCCCATACCGATACCGATGTGAGCCACACCCTTGTCCTTCATAACCGTCTGGACATCGGCAAAGTCCAGGTTGATCAGGCCCGGAACATTAATGAGATCCGTGATACCCTGAACGCCCTGCTGAAGCACCTCATCCGCCTTGCGCAGAGCATCCGGCATGGTGGTTCTCCGGTCAACGATCTCCAATAATTTATCATTGGGGATTACAATCAAGGTGTCCACATGCTCCTTCAGCCGGTCAATTCCTGCAACCGCATTGGTCATCCTCGTCTTCGCTTCAAATTTAAAAGGCTTGGTTACAATTCCTACGGTCAGAATTCCCATATCCTTTGCAATCTGGGCAACTACGGGGGCCGCACCGGTGCCGGTTCCTCCGCCCATGCCGCAGGTTACAAAAACCATATCGGAGCCTTTGATGATCTCCGCCAATTGTTCCTTGCTCTCTTCCGCAGCCTTCTGTCCAATCTCAGGCTGGGCTCCTGCACCCAGTCCCTTTGTCAGCTTTTCACCGATCTGTATGCATAAATTGGCTTTGCAATTCTTCAGATGCTGCTTGTCCGTATTCACACAAACAAACTCAACCCCGAGGATATTCTCTTCTATCATTCGATTAACGGCGTTATTCCCTGCTCCCCCTACCCCGATTACCAGTATTTTTGCAGTGGTGTCCGCCTCATTTGTTCTTATCTCAAGCAAGGTCAATTCCTCCTTCATTGTATTCTCTATTTTGACCAGACAATGTTATGATTGCTTTCTGCTTCCAACTTTCACTTCTTTCAATTTCTTTCCAAAACCACATGATGATGGGATATTT
This sequence comes from Bacillota bacterium, assembly GCA_023395555.1. GTDB lineage: Bacteria > Bacillota > Clostridia > Lachnospirales > Lachnospiraceae > Mobilitalea > Mobilitalea torta. Next base: position 38,619 of record JAEWYQ010000076.1, on the reverse strand, counting down.
TCTCTATTCACTACTAATTATGGTATCCTATAATCCTACCTTATATGATATCTTTAAATTCCCAAATAATCAAGCATAATTTTAAAAAAAATTGTATTTTATTTCACTTACTTTATTGGATCTCATGGTTTCTTGGGCTTCCCGATGATGGTATCGGTACCTTTCTTCATATCAATGACAAGTTCCCTGCCTTCCACCTCTTCCAAAATCCCCTTCAATCTGGAAAGCTCTTCATCATAAGTGTTTTTTTTGCCCAGCAGCACTTTAATTTCATCGCAATTCAGGGTGACTTCATAGCTGCTGTTAAAGGAAATGGCATCTACCTCAAGCCCGAACTTCCCGATCAGCTGTGTCAGATTAATGATCACATCAAATAATTCATCCTTCCGAGCCATCATCTTTTCACCAAGAATCATCTTCTCACCAAGAATGATCCTGCTGAATTTCAGCCCTTTCACCACGGGAACCCCCTCCAGCTGCCTGGAGGAGCTCTCCACAATGATTCCATCCTTGTCAAAATACATGTATTCTCCCATGAACTCCACACATCCGGCTACCGTTTTCTCATATACATATACAGTAATCGTATGCGTATCCTTCATGACAAGATCAATTTTCTCCACAAAGGGCAGCCGGACATCGGCAAAGTACCGGTGCTTTAAGTACAAGTAAAGGGAGTTGGTGTCCGGCTTCGTTTGTATCAGAACTTCGGCAATCTGTTCCTGTGTGTATTTTTGCGTGCCCACCACCTCCAGTTTCTCTATGTGGAAGGCGGCAAGAAACACGGCGGCCGGTATACCAAGAACCAGAAGCAGCAGAAACAGTTTTCTCCATATTCTCACCAGTACCTTGTTTGAATTTCTTGAACGTATTCGATTCATCCTGTTGCTCCCATAGTATTTGACTATACACTGCAGTATCTTATTTCGGCGCCCAGCAGCTCCAGATCCCGGCAGATATTCTCATACCCCCGCTCTATGCTTGTGGCGTCCCGGATTATTGTGGTGCCCCGGGCACAGAGTCCGGCAATCACCAGCGCGGCTCCCCCCCGCAGGTCACGGGCCTCTACCGCGGCCCCCTTAAGCTCCTTCACTCCTGTAATCACTGCTTTTTTATTCTCATCCTCTATGCGGATCAGGGCTCCCATCTTTTGAAGCTCTTCCACAGTCTGAAAACGCGATTCAAAAATCTCCTCCATAATGGTGCTTTCCCCATCCGCCAGGCATAGCACAGACATCATCTGCGACTGCATATCCGTAGGAAATCCCGGGTAGGGCTGGGTCTTAAGCATATCCAGCGCCTTTGCTCTCTTTTTCATACATACCTTTATCGTATCTTCCGTGGTATCAATGGCGCATCCGATCTTTCTCAAGATACGGATGGTTGATTCCAGGTGTCCGGCAGGAGCATTGATCAACGTGGCTTCCCCTCCTGCCCCGGCTATGGCCGCCATGTAGGTTCCTGCCACAATCCGGTCTGAGGACAGGACAAACTCCACATCATGGAGGGCTTCCACTCCCCGGATCTCGATAAAGGCACCGCCCTCACCCCGGATCTTCGCTCCGGCACTGTTCAGATACCGGCATACCTCTATGACCTCCGGCTCCCTGGCCGCATTGAAGATTCTGGTGGTGCCCTCGGAAAGCACCGCGGTCAGAATTACATTCTGTGTTGCCCCAACGCTGGGAAACTCCAGGAAGATATCATTTCCAAGAATCTGGGGCGAGGTACAATGAATCATATTCTCATTCTCACCGGTGAATTCCTGAGTCACATTCATTTTTCCGATGGCTTTTAAATGATAATCAATGGGACGCTTTCCAATGGAGCAGCCTCCCGGATAAGCAATGGTAACCTCATGGTGCCTGCCCAGCAGTGCGCCCAGGAAGAGAATGGAGCTTCGCATCTTCGTAACAAATTCCTCGGGAACCGAGGTGACTGAGGAATCCCTGCTGTCCACATAAAGGGTATTGCCCTCCCAGTAAGCCGCGCATCCCAGCTCACGCAGTATGTTCACCATATGGCATACATCCCGTATTTTGGGGCAATTCTTCAGTACTGTAGTTCCCTTGTTCAAAATAGTAGCAGCAATTACAGGTAATGCTGCATTTTTTGAACCTTGTATGTTAAGCTCACCTTTTAACTGCTTACCGCCTATGACCTCGATACTTGACATAGCACACCTCAGACGCTGTAGGAAATATACTACACTATATGTTTTCGGACTTGTCCGCGTGAATTCCTCTTCAGCGCTCTCCTTTGATCTGATTGGATACGCTCAGTACAATCCCCATCTCAAAGAGGATCACCATAACCGAGCTGCCTCCGTAGCTGATAAACGGCAGCGGAATTCCCGTTGTGGGAATAGTGCTCGTTACCACTGCTATATTAATCAATACCTGGAATGCAATATGTGCCAGCACGCCGGTAGCAATTAACCCTCCATATAAATCCACCGCATTGATGGCTATGATAAAGATGCGCCAGATCAGCAGCAGAAAAAGAAGAATTAGGGCGAAGGCCCCAAAAAGACCCAACTCCTCGCAAATCACCGAGAAGATCATATCGTTATGGGATTCAGGAATGAAGCCCAGCTTCTGCATACTCTCTCCCAATCCCTTTCCAAAGACACCGCCGGAGGCAATGGCATACAGCCCCTGGAGGATCTGATAGCCCTTGGGATGGGTCTCCACATTAAGCCAGATATCAATTCGTTCAAAACGGTAAGGCTCCAGAATGATAAAGACGGCTCCCCCCCCCGCCAGCAATGCTCCGGAAATAATAAAATAAAACTTCTTCCTGCTGGCAACAAAGCAGATAGCAACCATGATAATTCCTGCAATCAAGGCTGTGGAGAAATTCTCTACTACAATTAAGAGCATCAGCGGTGCAATAAACAGCACAACGCGCAAAAATCCGGTGAACTTATCCAGCTTCTTGGGAGCCAGATTCACTATGTAGGCAGTAAACAAAATGACCGCGATCTTCGTCAGCTCCGAGGGCTGAAAACGCCCCAGGGAGCCCAGATCGATCCAGCGCCTGGAACCCTTGACCAGCGGGCCGAAGATAAGAACATACATCTGCAGCGCGGCACACAGAAAATACAGAATAACCACCGGTCTCAGCCGGATCACCGGCAGCTTCGTAATATAAACCCGGTAATCAATCTTAGACACAAAGATCATAATCAGGATTCCCGCACCTGCAAACAGCGCCTGCCTTTGCAGATAGTGGGTGGCATCTCCCTGAGTCCTCTGGGCATTATAGGAGCTGGTGCTGTAAATCATGACCAGTCCGAAACATACCAAAAACAGTATGAGAAAGAGCAGACTGTAATCATAATAGCTATGCATTTTTCTTTTATTCACTTCTCCCGCTGTTCTGGCCATATCCGCACTCCCAACTTAATCTGTCACATTTCCTTCGCCCCGGGCATTAACGCCCTTACGTATTTCTTAAATAAATTGCCCCGCTGCTCATAATTCTCAAACATTCCCCAGCTGGCGCAGGCCGGCGACAGGAGAACCGAATCCCCCGGCTGTGCGGCCCCGGCGCTGATTTGCACCGCTTCCTGCAAGCTCTCCGCCATAATGATATTATGAAAGCCATGCCGTCTTGCCGTCTCGGCAATCTGATCCCTGGTCTGCCCCAGGAGAACAAGGCATTTTACCTTTCCGTCAAAAGCCTCAATCCAGCCGTCAAAGGGGATCTCCTTATCATAACCTCCTCCGATGACTATGGTCGGCGTTCTCATTGCCTGAACCGCTTTGATGGAAGCGTCGGGGTTGGTTCCCTTCGAGTCATTATAATAGGTTACGCCATCAATGGTTTCCACATATTCGATCCGATGCTCCACCGCGCGAAAATTCACCAGGGCAGTGCGGATGAAATCCACGGGCACACCCACAGACAATGCCATTGCCACGGCAGCCATCATATTCTCATACATATGTCTGCCCAGCACCTTCAGCTGGCCCGTATTGACCACAAGCTCCCTGCGGCCCCCGGCACTGTAGAAGATATCTTCACCCTCCAGGTACAGACCCTCCTCCAGCCTCCTGAGACTGCTGTAAAATATAATCCGGGTGTTCAGCCTTCCCGCCATCTCCCGCAATATTCCATCCTCATAGTTCAATACACAGACCTGGGACATGGTCTGATTTTTTGCTATGTTTTCCTTCATAGCAATATAATTCTCCATAGTATGGTGACGGTTCAGATGATCCGGAGTGATATTCAAAATCGCGCTGACATCCGGCCGGAACTCATGGATGGTCTCCAGCTGAAAGCTGGAGAGCTCGATAACGGAAATAGATCCCGGGGTCGTCTCCATAGCGATGTCAGTGAAGGGACTTCCAATATTGCCGACCACATGAACGTCGTCAAAATAGGTATTCATGATCTCTCCTACCAGGGTCGTGGTAGAGGTCTTGCCGTTGGTCCCCGTGATCCCGATAATCCTTCCCCTGGCATAGCGGTAGGCAAGCTCAATCTCTCCCCATACCGGTACCTGCGCTTCCCGAATCCGTACCACCTGGGGATGCTCCAGCGCCACACCCGGACTGATTACCATAAGCTCCAAAGAGGCAATCACCTCCTCGGGAAGCTCTCCCGTAACCAGGGTAAAATGCTGCTCCGTATTGAATTGATCCTTAAAATCCTTACAGGTAAGCTCTGTATTGGAATCATATAATATTACATCCGCCTCCTGCCTCTGCAGCAGTCTTGTTGCGGAAACACCGCTTTTTCCTGCTCCGAACACCAGAACCTTCTTATTCTTTAATTCCATAAAATATCCTTGCCTTTCTTCTGTGTCTAGCTGATGCCCATGAGTGCAATGAGACAGAGAATCGCTGTAATAATTGAAAACACCGCCACTACCCTGGTCTCCGACCAGCCCATTAATTCAAAATGATGGTGGATGGGCGCCATTTTAAAGATACGCCTGCCTCCGGTTAATTTAAAATAACCCACCTGGAGGATTACCGATATAATCTCCATCAGGTAAATAAAAGCAACTAAAATAATAAACAAAGGCATCTGCAGCATGAAGGCCGTCGCAGCCACAAAGCCACCCAGAGCCAGGGAGCCGGTATCCCCCATGAAGACCTTGGCGGGATACACATTATATAATAAGAAGGCCATCAGGCTTCCTGCTACCGCGCCGGTGATGGGAGACAGATTGCTCTGCAATCCGATGGCAACCACCGTAAAGAAGGTGGCAATCAGGACGGTGACACTGGATTCCAGTCCGTCCAGCCCATCTGTAAAATTGGAGCCGTTCACCGTTCCGAGAACAACGATTAGAAAGAAGGGGACGAACAAATAGGAGATATCCAGATACTTTCCTCCGGAAAAGGGAATTAGCATCTGTGTTCCGATCTCTGTATAGCGGTCAAGATAAAACCCAAACACCGCAGTTACCAGGATCTGCCCCACCAGCTTCTGCCATGCCCGAAGTCCCATATTCCTCTTCATGACCACCTTGAGATAATCATCCATAAAACCAATGATACCGAAACCGATGGTCACAAATAAAACCGGAACGATCTCCTTATAATCCTTGATATATAATAAACAGGTGATTGCTATACTGAGTACGATAACAATTCCGCCCATGGTTGGAGTACCGGATTTTTTCTGATGTGATTTGGGTCCTTCCTCCCGGATATACTGTCCGAATTTCAGCTTTTTCAAAAAGGGAATCAGCAGCGGGCAGAGTATTGCACATACACCGAAGGAGATGATTACGGGTAATATTACTTTAAATTCAGAAAAATTCATAGTGTCCTCCATTCTTAGATGGGCTGCGTCTTCCTTTGATCCCATCCGCCAGTAATTGGCATCATTCATTGGTATTTATTCAAAATATAAGATTAGATCACTGTCTTTATTTACCGTTTCCCCTGACAGCGGGAACTGCTCTGTTACCGTCTCCCCTTCGCCCAGGGAATACAGCTCTCCGAAATCATAGATCTTCAGCATATCTTTTACTTCCTTCTTTGACTTTCCTAAGAAATCCGGCATCTCGAAGGTGCCGATATTGTATTTGGCAATCTCCGCTTCCGAATATCTTTCCTCAATACCCAGATAGGGGAGTATATTGTCAAACAGGGATGCGATGACCGGTGCCGCGATAGTGCCGCCGTAATAAATTCCTACCGGATCTTCAATCAATACCATGGCGATTACCTGGGGATTGTCGGCAGGGGCAAAGCCTATGAAGGAGGAGATGTATTGATTGCTGCTTCTGGGCAGCTTCTCCGAGGTTGCCGTCTTTCCTCCGATCCGAAAGCCCGGAAGATAGGCCCGCTTTCCTGTTCCGTCTGAAACCACCGCTTCCAGCAGCTCCTTCATGGTCTCAGAGGTCTCCTTTGATACGGCCTGTGTGCTGGTCTTGTAATCCAGCTCCCATATCCTGCTGCCGTCCGATGACCGGACTTCCACTCCCAGATGGGGAGTGACAAGGGTGCCTCCGTTTACCACGGCACTGGTTGCTACCATTAATTGCAGCGGGGTAATCTGGAAAGACTGGCCGAAGGATACGGTTGCCAGCTCTACCACGCCTACCTTGTCGGGTTTATGCATAATCGAGTTAGCCTCTCCCGGCAGATCCACCCCGGTCTTCTGGAATAATCCCAGCTTCTTAAAATACTCATACATCTTTTCCACACCCACCCTGGCTCCGATTTCCATGAACACAGGGTTGCAGGAATTCTTTATTCCCTCCACAAAATCCTGGCTTCCGTGCCCCCCTGCCTTGTGGCAGCGGATGATCCGATCCTCCACTTTCTTGTAGCCGGGACAGTAGAACCGGTCCGTCAGCTTAACCACATGCTCCTCCAGCGCGGCGGTGGCTGTTATGATCTTGAAGGAGGAACCCGGTTCGTAGGTATCGCTGATACAGGCATTCCGCCACATCCCGTTCAGCAAATCATTTTTCTTCTGGTCGGTCAGCACCTGCCCCTGGTAATCCTCGGCGATCTCCTGAATAAGGGTGTAAGGATCATTCAGATTGAATTCCGGCACATTTACCATAGCCATCAGCTCACCGTTCTGGGGATTCATCACGATCAGCTTCACATTGGAGGCCTGCTTTGCCTCCATTACCTTCAGGGCGGCCTGCTGGGCATACTGCTGGATGTTCATATCCAGACTGATATACAGATCATTGCCGGGCTGAGGCTCGATCCGGTCCTCGGCGGCATTCTCTATCTCCACGCCATAAGCCGTTGTGAGAGTGAGTATGGTTCCGTCAATCCCTTTGAGGATTTCATCGTATTTTACCTCCAGGCCGATGATGCCCTGATTGTCACTTCCGGTAAAGCCGATTACCTTGGAGGCAAGGGAATCATAGGGATAATATCTCTTGTAATCCTCATCCACCATGACCCCGTCCAAATCGTATTCTCTGATTTTATCTGCAATTGACTTATCTACATTGGATTTAATCCTTTCGATGGAGGAGCGTTTCTCCACTCTTTTTCTTACTTTTTCTTCACTTAACCCCAATTCCGCGGACAGAAGGGTAATTACCCGCTCCGGATCGGTTATCTGGGCATGAATTACTGATATGGTACAAACCGGCTTATTCGTAGCAATTGCTTTCCCGTTGGCATCGTAGATAATTCCTCTCGCTGCCTTGATGGCCCGCTCCCGTTCATGGAGCTCCTTTGCCCTGGCGGCATAATCCTCCGATTTCATTATCATCAGATATCCCAGCCGGCCAACCAGTATGAGGGCGGCGAGAAATACAACGGTAACCACCACCAATACGTTTCTTCTGTGATAGGTTCTGTTTTTAGCCATATACCCATACCCTTGAAAGGTATCACCTTTATATCTTATCGTTTCATTTTATTACAAACAAGTTGTGTTTATTCAACAATTCCGATAAAGGAGGCCATAACCTGTATTAATCGCTCAAAGCATCCGCATTGAACTCATCCTCATAAGGGATTTCATCCTCACCCGGAGTACCTCCCTCTGCAGGAATTCCTTCTCCTTCTTCCTCCGAAAGGCCGGTCTCATCCTCTGAAGGCAGTCCTTCTCCCGAATTATCCGACGGCTCTGTTCCGGAAGCTCCATCGTCCGGGGAAGCATTCCCCTGAGGAGTACCCTCGCCTGAATTATCTCCCTGGGAGTTGTTTTCCCCCGATGTATTCCCCGGGGAATCGCTTCCCTGGGAGCTGCTCTCTCCTGATGTATTTCCATTTCCTTGAGAATTACTTCCCTGAGAACCGCCTTCTCCTGACGTATTTCCCTGGGAATTGCCTCCCTGAGAGCTGCCTCCCTGGGAATTGCCTTCTCCCGATGTATTCCCTTGGGAAATCTCTCCCTGAGAACTGCCCTGTCCCGCATTTTCACCTGTATTTTCTTCTGACGGGAGCAGATAATCAATCTCACCATCCGGATAAATGCCCAGTGCCGGCAGCAATTCCTTCATGATTCTGCTGGCAAAGGTTGTGGCAATAGAGCTGTCCGCCTGTTTCTCCACATTCTGGGGTTCATCAATCATCACATAGATAACCATTTCAGGATTAATGGCAGGAACTGCGCCTACAAAGGATACTACATAGGTCTTGGCGGCACGGGGAAGCTTCTGGGCTGTACCGGTCTTGCCTCCTACGGCATAGCCTTCTACCTTGGCACCTTGTGCGGTTCCTTCTTCCACCGTCAGATACATTGCGTTTTGTATAAAATCAGAGGTTTTCTCCGATACCGTCTGACGTACCAGAAGCTTGTCTGTCTCCTTCACGGTTGCACCGCTGGCATTCACAATCTTCTTAACAATATGGGGTTGGTAATAATATCCGCCGTTTACAAGAGAGGAATAGGCCGCCGCCAGCTGCATCATGGTAACAGTAAATCCCTGGCCGAAGCTGCTGGTTGCCAGCTCCACCGGATTAAGGGCATCCTTCGTCATAGTAATGCCGGTTCCTTCTCCCGGAAGATCAATACCCGTCTTTCTCCCAAAGCCAAAGCTGTTCTGATAACGGTAGAAGATGTCCCTCCCCTCCCTGTCAACAATCTGCATCAGGGCATCGTTGCAGGACTTCATCAAGGTCTGGGTCAGATTGAGATCGCCATGCCCGCGCTTGTTGCTGCAGGCAATGGGAACTCCAAGAATATTCTCCGACCCGTCACAAAGGAAGTGATCATCCTCGGACAAGGTCCCCTCTTCCATTCCCGCGGCAATGGTAATCGGCTTAAAGGTAGAACCTGGTTCAAAGCCGCTGGTAATAACATCATTCTTCCACATGGCATTCAGAGCCTCAGTCTTCTCTTCCTCGGACATGCCGGCCAGCTCCGTTTCCGACAGAATGCCTTCCAGGCTTCTGGGATTATTCAGATCATACTCCTGATTCGAAGCCATTGCAATAATTTCTCCGTTATTGGGATCCATAATCAGCACGCCGATACTCAGACTGCCGAAATCCTTGTTGAACTGGGTAATATGCTTCTGTATAATCCGCTGGGCATTGGCATCAATGGTACTGATTACCGTATTGCCATTAACCGCCTTCTTAATAATCCGCTCTATATTCAGATCCGCATCATAATACCCGTATTCTCTTCCGTTGGTTCCATTCAATTCCCGGTTATAGTATTCTTCAATCCCCCAATAGCCCGTATCATCCGCCGAGGTAAATCCCAGAATATCACAGGCCAGAGCACCATAGGGATAACTTCGCACATATTCCTCCTCGAAGGTCACACCGGAAATGGCTTTATTCCCTTTTACTTTGTTATGCGCCTCAACCTTTGCTTCAAAGCTTTTCACATCCTCATGCTTAAGCTTCTTGCGCACAATCACATACTGTTTATCAGCTTTTTCCTCCAGTATTTTATTAAATTCCTCCTGGGTAACAGCGAAGCCCTCCTGCAAGGCCAGCTGTGTCACATCGATACACTCCTGCTTATCCTCCAGCAGCAGCCGGGGATTCAGAATCAGCCGGTACTGGAGTTCGCTTCTGGCCAGCACCGTCCCGTTCCGGTCGGTGATATCCCCTCTCTTGTAAGGAAGCACCTTGCTTACATAAGTTTGTTTTGACAATACAGATTTAGTGTACTGGTCACCTCTGGTCTGCATGATATAGACCATCCGTCCCATCAGCCCAAATAACAGGAGAGTAATAACACAAAATACAAGCAATAGTTTTGCTTGCATTCGTGAATTAAATTTTTTAATTGTTTTATCCTGTGCTCTTTCCATTGCAGCATACCTCATCATTCCCGTGTGCAACATCCGTTTGGGATCCTCATCCGATCACCCTTCAGGGAATATCCTCATATTGTCTTACATAGTTATTAAAACCACTTTTATAGGTTATGATCTCATTATTATTGGGATAAACCATTCCCAGCTTTTCCACCGCAACCTTGTAGACATATTCCAGATCCACCGCAGAATCAATTGCTTCAAATGCCGCGGCATTCTCATCGGACAGATTCTTAATCTCCTGCTCCACCTTAATGATATTTTTCTCCATCTGGCTCACCTGGGTCTGAAGCATCAGATAATCCACACAGACATAGACCGTAACAATAATCGCACAGGTCAGAACCAGCAGGGAAGCAAAGTTCACCCCCGAAAATGCTTTCGGCTGATGATGCACCCGTTTCCTTCTGGAAGGAGCCTGGCGCTCTTCCTCCCTGCGGATATCCGGAGCCGGATTCAGTCTCCGCGCCGTACTCCCATCCACATAAACCGCTCTCGTATTCTCATATTGATATCGTTTCTTATTCGCCTCCATGCCAGAAACCCCTTTCTCTCTCTCACCATATGAAAATCAGTCATATATCCCATCCTGTGTGAGGGAACACCGTGTCTTCCTCTCTGCCACAAGCCGAACCATATCGTTTTCATTATTATGCCTGTCCCATTTCCTGGCCCGATTCCGCCGGCGGCATTCCATCCGGCTTCCTTCCCGTTAATACAAGCCGTCCCTCAGCTGCGTTCAAACACCCGGAGCTTTGCACTTTTTGAGCGTTTATTGTATTCCAGCTCTTCGGCCGAAGGAAGAATCGGCTTCCTCGATATTACTCTTCCCTGAGAAACCCTTCCGCATACACACACCGGAAAATTTGGAGGGCAAATGCAGGGATTTTCATTGGTTTTAAAACAGGATTTCACAATCCGGTCCTCCAGGGAATGGAAGGTGATAATACAGAACCTGCCTCCCGGTGACAGCAGCCCGATCATGTCCTCCAGAGTATCCTTAAGTACCTCCAGCTCCCGGTTCAGTTCAATTCTGATTGCCTGGAAGGTTCTCTTTGAAGGGTGTCCCGTGTTCACTCTCAGCTTCATCGGAATGGCCGCCTTAATCGCTTCATTCAGCTCAAAGGTGGTCTCGATGGGCTTCTCTCCTCTCATTCGTACGATATGCTTCGCTATATTCTTAGCAAAGCCGTCCTCCCCGTAATCCCGGATAATACGGTACAGCTCCATCTCCGGGTAATGATTCACAATATCCCTTGCCGTCTTTTCCTGACGGGTATCCATCCTCATATCCAGAGGAGCATCCTCCTTATAGGAAAACCCCCTCTCCGGTGTATCCAGCTGGTAGGAGGATACTCCCAGATCCAACAGTATCCCGTCCGCCCGGTCAATCCCAAGGCCGCGGAGCACCTCTTTCATCTCACTGTAATTGCTTCTGACCACCGTTACCCGGTCCCGGTACGGCGCCAGACGTTCCCCTGCGGCCAAAATTGCCGCTTCGTCCTGGTCAATTCCGATCAGCCTCCCGGTCGTCAGCCGTTTTGCAATCTCACAGGAATGTCCTCCTCCGCCCAGAGTTCCATCCGCATAGATTCCCTCCGGCTTTATCTTCAAATGTTCTATTGTTTCTTCCAACAACACCGATTTATGCTCAAATGCCATAATAATCTCCAATCCTGCCTAGAAGCTGATGCCATACTGTGACATATGCTCCGCGATAGCATCCACATCATCATAATCGTTATTGTTCTCCCAGCGTTCCCTGCTCCAGATCTCTATCTTATTCAGTACTCCCACAAAAACGATGTCTTTATCCAATCCGGCACTTTCCCGCAGCTTCCCTGGCACTAGTATTCTTCCCTGTTTATCGACTTCACATGCAGCCGCTTTCGCCATAAAATATCTTTGAAGCTGTCTGGCTTCCTTCGTTCCCGGCAATTTCGAAAGTTCATTGATGAAAGCCTGCCATTCTTCCTGCGGGTACGCAAATAAGCAGCCATCCAGACCCATCGTGATGACAAACTCTTCTCCCAGCCCCTCCCGGAACTTCGACGGTATGATGACCCTTCCCTTGCTATCGATGGAATGATCGTATTCACCCATGAACATACGGCTTCACCTTCTCTTCAGATGGGGCCTCTGTGATTTCGGGGAGCTTGTCCCACTTTTGTGGGTTTTCACTCCACTTCCCACCACTTTGCTCCACTTATGGCTTTATTCTATATTAAAATGGGGAATTAATCAAGCCTGAAATCAAAAAAAAATAGCCCGCAAAGGCTGAGAAGTACTGCCTTTGCGGGCTATTTCGATTACTTTCTACTAGATATGGTATTTTTATAGAATATCGAACAAAATGTGTCAATATATAGGCAAGATACACCCTGATAGGAATTTTGACCTAATGCGTCTGAATTCACAGCCTGTATTTTACCTTAGCTCTTTTTCTCTTATAAATCAGCAGTACCAGGCAAATAACCACAATAAGAGCGGATAATATCTGGGAGACGGCAAAAGAGGTTCCCCAAAAGAACAGCTGGTCCGTGCGGAGCCCTTCCACCCAGACCCGGCCTGCACCGTAGCCAATCAGATAGAGAAGCATGATCTCTCCGTCGAATTTCTTATGCTTTGTATAGAGAAGCAGGAAAATCAGCAGCACCAGATTCCATACGGACTCATAGAGGAAGGTTGGATGTACCTGGATATATACCGCATCCCCCACCGTAACCGTCTTATTTCTTATTTCCAGGATGCGCTCCAGAACCTCTTCCTTTCCCCGGTACATCTTCTCCAGCTCCGTTAGTGACATGGTGTTCCGATAAATTCTCGACACATCCTTCACATTTAACTGCATGGCCAGCAACCCGTCGGTATATTTGCCAAAGGCCTCCCGGTTGAAGAAATTGCCCCAGCGTCCAATTATCTGCCCCGTAACCAATCCGATGCATGCGGTATCCGCCAACAGCCAGAAGGGATATTTCTTCACCTTTGCAAAAATAATTGCCGCCAGCACGCCTGCTATAATCCCTCCGTAGATGGCAAGTCCGCCGGTTCTCAGGTTGAGAATGGACCAGGGTCTGTCTTCAAACTCCTCAAAGGCAAAGACCACATAATACAACCGCGCTCCGATTACAGAAGAAATTATGGCAACCAACGCAAAATCCAGGTAAATCTCCGTATTCTGCCCCGTGGCTTTTGCCACTCGTTCCGCCAGCAGCCAGCCGCAGAGCATTCCGATGGCGATCGCAATGGCATAAAAGGTGATACGAAACCCAAAGATGTCAAACCCGGATCCTACATTCTCCAGCTCTATCCCCAGATTGGGAAAAATAATATTCGTAGCTAATATTGCACGCAATTTCTTCACCACTTTCTATTTATCACTGATTCCCGTCCGCTGCCAGGATACCATTATGATACGCAGCTTCTAATATTTTAATTATACATTGAAGCGGAACAGGATTACATCCCCGTCCTGCACCACATATTCCTTGCCCTCCGAACGAACCAGGCCCTTTTCCTTGGCTGCATTATAGCTTCCGCATTCAATCAGATTTTGATAATTTACAATTTCAGCTCGGATAAACCCGCGTTCAAAATCAGAATGTATCTTTCCTGCCGCCTGGGGTGCCTTGGTGCCGATCTTGATGGTCCAGGCCCTGGTCTCCTTAGGCCCTGCGGTCAGAAAGCTCATTAAGCCCAGAATATGATAGCTGGCTCTGATCAGTTTCTCCAGACCGGATTCCTTTAATCCCAGTTCTTCCAGGAACATGCGCTTCTCGTCCTCTTCCAGCTCCGCAATTTCCTGCTCGATCTGGGCACAGATTACAAACACCTCGGAATTCTCCTGGCCGGCGATGCCGCGAACCGTCTCCACATACTGGTTGCCCGCTCCATCCTCTGCCAGATCCTCCTCCTTCACATTGGCCGCATAGATTACCGGCTTGGCAGTTAAAAGATTATAATCCTCCAGCCACGCCTCCTCCTCATCGTCCAGAGTCTGAAAGGCCTTAGCCATTTTTCCTTCTTCCAGAAGCACTTTCAGCCTCTCCTGCATCTGAAGCTCCTTGGCGAGGGATTTATCATTCTTGGCCCCTTTGATGGTTTTGGACATTCTCCGTTCCAGAATCTCAAGGTCGGAGAAAATCAGCTCCAGATTAATTGTCTCAATATCCCGCATGGGATTGACCGATCCGTCAACATGAATCACATTGGAATCTTCAAAGCAGCGGACCACATGCACAATGGCATCCACCTCCCGGATGTTGGAGAGAAACTGGTTCCCAAGGCCTTCGCCTTTGGAAGCTCCCTTTACCAGTCCCGCAATATCCACAAATTCTATGGTTGCCGCTATAATTTTCTCAGAATGGTACAGGTCTCCCAGCACCTGCAGTCTTTCATCCGGAACCGGAACAATACCGATATTGGGGTCAATGGTACAGAAGGGATAGTTTGCCGATTCTGCCCCTGCCTTCGTTAAAGAATTAAAAAGTGTGCTCTTGCCTACATTGGGTAGGCCTACGATACCTAATTTCATTGGTGTCTTCCTTCCTCATCTCATATATTGATAACCATGAACGCTAATGTCCGTGGTATCGTCTTCTCTCTAATCCAAAGATTCTATCACCAGCAGAATTCCTTTAGAGAATTCCACCGCCGCCTGTTCCTCTACAATCTCATTGCTGATTCCCAGGCTGTCTCCCGCTTCCAGAATAATGCCGTCCAGGGGATATTGAAAGCCCTTCAGGGTTAATCCTTCCACCTTCTCGCTGAAAGGGAGCAGGGATACATAGTTTCCATACTGCTTTCCCTTTTCAATAAGAAAACTGGTGTCCTTTAAGTAAATTTTATTATTCTCATCCAGAATGCAGGCCTCCCGCTTTAATTGCAGCGGCAGCAGCAAGAGATGCAGGTTCGCCAGGGTATGATCCAGCCTGCTTCCGGTGGCTCCCATCAGCTCGATATCTTCCGCACCGCGCATCAGCGCCAGTTCGATTGCAATCTGGGTATCCGTCTTATCCTTTTCCCGGGGAAAGACCTCCATGGGTGTTGCCTTCTCCCGATACTTCTGAAGCGTGGCCTCCGGAACGGAATCAAAATCACCCACAATATAATCCGGGGCAATCCCCAGCCGGTCAGCCGCCTCCAATCCATGGTCAACGGCAATAATCATAGAGTATTCCTGTTCCTTCTGTCTCCTGACAAGCAGCGCATCGTCCACCCTGCCGCCGGTGATGATCAATACCTTATTGCTCTTTTCCTTCATACTCATAATCCTATCTTAAGTCCTCTTTACAGCCGTTTCTGAAAGTGATCAAACTGCTGCCGGAAACCTTCTATATTGGCTCTGATGTCTCCTCCGAATACAGCGGTTCCGGCTACAATTACATTGGCTCCGGCTTCCAGCACCAGGGTAACATTTTCCTGGTTGATACCGCCGTCCACCTCAATATCCAATGCAATGCCTCTATCTTCTGCCATCTTCTTAAGCTCTGTAATCTTTCTCAGCGTATCCGGGATCAGCTTCTGTCCTCCAAAGCCCGGATTCACCGTCATAATCAGTACCATATCCAGATCCTGCAAAATATATTCTAAGCCATGTAAAGTAGAAGCAGGATTCAACGATATGCCGGCTTTCATCCCAAGCTCCTTTATCCTTGACACTGTCCGGTGAAGATGAGTACAAGCCTCCGCATGAACCGTGATGATATCCGCCCCCGCTTTTTTAAAATCCTCCAGATAACGGATGGGCTCCTCAATCATCAGATGGACATCAAAAGTAAGCTTTGTATTTTTTCGTATGGAAGCAATAACCGGCATCCCAAAGCTGATGCTGGGAACAAATGTTCCGTCCATCACATCGATATGGAGATATTCCACACCTGCCTGTTCTACAATCCCTATCTGCTCTCCCAGCCTGTTAAAATCAGCTGCTAAAATTGATGGTGCCAGTATCATATGGTATTTCCTCCATTCTTATATCCATGCCTTTTGCCGCACACAGTTTATTTCTATTCCCCTTATCTTTCTTGTCAATTTATAACAGAAAAGAACCCGAACCGCCGTAACAAGCACTTAAACAGCATGTGAATCAGTTCAAGGCTCACAATTTAATAGCGCTTCTGGTTCTTTCGTTCTTCATAAAGAGTAACATAATTTTCATACCGGAGTCTGCTGATTTTCCCATCCTGCAGCGCCTCCTTCACTTTGCAGCCAGGTTCATTCAGATGGTTGCAGCCGATAAAACGACATTCATCCTCATAATCCCGGAATTCCGTAAAATAATTCTTCAGCTCTTCCTTGTCAATCTCATTAATATATAAGGAACTGAACCCCGGCGTGTCCATAATATAGGTATTCTCTTCCACATAAATCAGCTCGGAATGCCTTGTGGTATGCTTTCCCCTTTTAATCTTCTCGCTTACCACTCCGGTCTCCATCCCGGCCTGGGGCTGAATCAGATTAATAAAAGTGGACTTCCCCACCCCGGAAGGACCTGCCAGCACGGTGGTTCTGCCCTTAATCTTCTCATAAAGAACCGCAATTCCTTCTTTGCGGTGCATACTGGCAAATACGGTCTCATAACCGCATCTCAGATAGGTATCCCTCAGCAACGCAATTTCTTTTCCCTCTGCCAGATCCAGCTTATTGAAGCAGACCACGGTATCCACCTGCTGCTTCTGCATCATAATCAGAAAGCGATCCAGCAAATTCAAATTAGGATCAGGCTCCGCTGCTGCAAATATCACCATTGCCTGGTCAATATTAGCAACAGCGGGCCGTATCAATTCATTCTGTCTGGGAAATACCCGGACTATGGTACCCTTACCCTCCGGTTGATTCCCAATGTCAATTTCCACATCATCGCCCACAAGCGGCTTAATATTCTGATTGCGAAATAACCCTTTGGCCTTGCATTCGTAAACAGCATTCTCCTGCGGCACATGGACATAGTAAAAACCTGCAATACCCTTGACAATCTTTCCCTTCAAGCTACTCCTCCACAGCCGTGAATTTCACTGTCCAGGTTGCCGCCTGGGTATCTCCGGGTACTATAAACAGCTCACCGTTCACATACATCCGTACAATGGCAGGCTCGGAACTGCTGCTTACAATGTCAGGAACCGGCAGCGGGAACTCCACTATAGATACATATCCTTCATAGATATTGCTAACTTCGCCTCCCTGATCCATCTCCAATACAATTTCCCCTCCTACCTCGTCCATGTGTTCAAAGGGATTGATGTCAATGGTAACTCTGCCCTCATACATGGTGCTGCCCGGCCCTGCCGGTACATCTTCAGGGGGCTCTGTGGGCGTAATGGAGGGTGTACTTGCAGGACCCGAACTGAGTGTAATATCAACCGCAGTTCCCTTGTTCACCTTCTGCCCTGCCGTATTGCTCTGATAAGTTACCAGTCCCTTATCATAGGTCTCAGAGCTTGCATAGGAGACATTCCCCTTCACCAGACCTACCGCGGTCAATGCGGCTGCCGCCTGATCCTCGGTCATTTTAACAAGCACCGGGACCTCTACCAGAACAACCTCCGGCCCCTTGCTCACAAAGACGGTGATGGGTGATCCCTTTGCTACAAAACTCTGGCGCTTAGGCTCGGTAGCAAGGACATAGCCCGCCTCCAGCTCATCGCTGTACTTCTCTTCATAGGTAATAACCAGATCTAATTCCTTCAGCTTCTGATCCGCCAGCTCCTTGCTGTAACCGTAGACATTGGGAATCTCATGCTCCTCCGGCCCAAGGCTGATGGTCAGCAGCACCTCTGAGTTTTTCACCACATCGTTATCCGGCTGAGGATATTGCTTCATTACCCTTCCCGCTTCAATGGTATCGGAATAATCATCCACAACCACAATCAAGGCATCTTCCGCCCTGCTTCGGATGGATTTCTCTGCATCCTCCCGGGTCAGGTTGTACACATTGGGAACCGTGTAGGTCTCCTCGGAAGGCTCATCTGACGGAGTGGGGGTATCTGCCTGCGTCGTAGGAGTCAGGCTTACCGGGGGATTCGGATCCTTCGGATCGGAGGATCTGGTCTTGGAGATAAACCAGACTGCCAGCACAATAATCGCAATCGCCAATATGACAACCGCCACAATACTGCCTACCAGAAAAAGCTTCTCCACCTTGGAATCTACGGTATCAAGATCCTCTTCTTCCTCCTCGGCCAGCTTCCTGGTCTGATGGTTTCTGGTATCCCGGATGTCCTCATCCAGATAGGCGCCGTTTTTAATCTTGCTTAAATCATCGGATATGTTAATGGTCGGTGAATCACTGGATACAAATGCGGGTATCTGCACAAATTCGCCGTCCGGATTGGAGATTGCCCTCTTTAAATCCGCAATCAGTTCCGAAGCGGTATGATATCTTCTCTCCGGGCGTTTCTGCATACATTTTTGAACGATCTTATCAATGCTGACCGGAATCTCCGGATCCAGTTCCCGAAGCGGCATCGCTTCCCCCTGGATATGAAGCAGGGCAACGGATACCGTATTATCTCCTGCAAAGGGTACCTTACCGGAAAGCATCTCATACAGAGTGACACCCAGGGAGTAAATATCGCTTTTCTCATCGCTGTATCCGCCCCTGGCCTGTTCGGGAGAGAGGTAATGTACGGAACCCATGGCATTGGAGGTAATGGTATTCGAGGTAGTTGCTTTTGCAATACCAAAATCCGTTACCTTGACCTTACCGTCACGGGAAATAATTATGTTCTGCGGCTTGATATCCCGATGGATAATCCGGTTATCATGTGCGGCCTCCATCCCCAGAGCGATCTGGATACCAATTCCCACCGCTTCCTTAATCTCCAGCTTGCCTTTCCGCTCAATGAAGCGCTTCAGGGTAATTCCCTCCACCATCTCCATCACAATATAATGTAACCCGCCGTCATCCCCTACATCGTATACATTTACAATATTGGGATGGGATAATCCCGCAGCCGACTGAGCTTCTGCCCTGAATTTATTTACAAAGCTTTTATCACTTGAATATTCCGGTTTCAACACCTTGATTGCTACAAACCGATTCAATCTCTGATCCCTGGCCTTATATACATCAGCCATTCCGCCGGATCCCACCTTATCTGCAATTTCATAGCGATCACTGATAACCATACCGGGTTTTAACATGTCCCTTCACCTCGTTTTCATACTTTAATAATGATAATTGCAATATTGTCCCTGCCGCCATTCTCATTGGCACATCTCACCAATGTCTCTGCGGCAGCGGAGGGATCTTCATTTTCCTTGATGATCCGCTCTATCGTCTCGTCCTCCAACATATTCGTCAGACCATCCGAGCACATAAGTACCGTGTCTCCTTCTTCCAGGCTCACTTCAAAAAAATCGGGCGCAACCGTGGTGTTTCCGCCGATTGCCCTGGTAATAATATTTTTGTTCGGATTCATCCGGGCCTCATTCCGATCCAGCTCTCCGGTCTTCACCATGGCCTCCACCAGACTGTGGTCCTCCGTAATCTGCCTTATTTCTTTTCCAATCACATAAAGCCTGCTGTCACCTACGTTGGCAACGTACAGTTCTTTATCAAATATGGTGGCTACCACCAGAGTGGTCCCCATACCCTCTAACTCGCTTTCTTCCTGTGCTTTCTTCCAAAGAGAGTCATTTGCTTCCCTGATTGCGGCTTCAATTAAGGCAATCGGTGCTTCTATCTCACTCTCCCCGACCTTCTGCTTAATAAACTCAACACAGTATCTTGAAGCATAATCACCGGCGTTATGCCCTCCCATGCCGTCTGCCACAATAAATAAATTGGGCAGGCTGCCTACGGCAGCCTCACTGCAAAAGACATAATCCTGGTTTATCCTCCGTCGCTCTCCAATATCAGTTATCGAAAATGCTTTCAAGCCTGCACCTCCTAGTTTTGGCAATCCAGATAGCTCTTCCTTAATTGCCCACAGGCAGCCTCAATATCTGCGCCCATTTCTCTTCTAATAGTAACATTTATTCTATTTTTTTCAAGTATATTTTTAAATTTTTGTATTTTGCTGCTCTCTGATTTATGATAATTCCGTTCCTTTATGGGGTTTACCGGAATCAAATTCACATGGCAGTTCATCCCCCGGATCAATCCGGCCAGCTCCCTGGCATGCTCCTCCTCATCGTTGATTCCGTCCACCAGACTATATTCAAAGGTCAGTCTCCTGCCTGTCTCTTCATAATAATAGCGGTAAGCATCCAGCACCTGGGACAGATCATACTGCACGGCAACCGGCATCAGCTTCTTTCGGATCTCATTGTTTGGCGCATGGAGGGAAAGAGCCAGGGTAACCGCCAGCTTTTCCTTCGCCAGTTCACGGATCTTGTCCGGAATGCCGCAGGTGGATACGGTGATGTTCCGGGCACTGATATTCAGTCCCCCTTCCTCCGTCAGAATCCGAAGAAAACGGATCAGGTTCGGATAATTATCCAGGGGTTCTCCCGTTCCCATAACCACCACATTGGACACCCGCTCCCCTGACAGCGCCTGAATCCGATAGACCTGATCCAGCATTTCCGAAGGAAGCAGATCCCGTTCCCGCCCTCCGATGGTGGAGGCACAGAATTTGCACCCCATCCGGCAGCCAACCTGGGAAGAGATACAGACACTGTTCCCGTGATGATACCTCATGAGCACACTTTCAATCACCCTGTTATCCGGAAGACGAAAAAGATACTTGACCGTTCCGTCCGTCTCGGAATGAAGGGCATCCACCTCTTCCAGCACAGTGATGGGATAGGCCTCTTCCAGCCTGGACCGGAGATCCTTGGGCAGATTCGTCATCTCTTCATAGCCCTTTGCCAGCTTTTCATGCAGCCATTCATAAATCTGCCGGCTGCGAAAGGCCGGCTGGCCCAGGGTTTTCAACACCTGCTCCAGCTCCGGTAAATATAATGATTTTATATCATAATGCTCCATATTCCTACCTGCTTCACTTTCCTGCGGACAGACACAGCGCTCTCCATACCCTGTCCTATATCAATCATTGTATGTATTGCATATTGCATTTATCACATAAACCGGTCATGCCTGCCCTTTGCACAATGCATACATAAACCGGTGCCTGACACCCATGGTCTTTGCACTACGCAAGGCGGGAAATCCCTATGCTTTTTTTCGGAATTTAGAGATAAAAAATCCATCTGTATTATGGATACCCTGGATCAGCTGCAAATAGCCCTCCCTGGCCGTCTCACACCGAAGAGCTTTCGGAAGCAGTTCATAAAAATCCTCTTCCTCAAACTTATAATGATTCAAAAACCATTCCCGGTTTCCCAGGTTCTCTTCCCGATCCACAGTGCAGGTGGAAAAGACCAGAAAACCGCCTTTTTTTACATATTGCTGTGCTTTATCCAGAATCACCCTTTGTAATTCTACCAATTCTTTATGTTGATTTTGTGTCAGCTTGTATTTTATATCTGATTTCTTGCCCAGGACCCCCAGGCCGCTGCAGGGAAGATCTGCAATCACCAGATCAGCCTGTTCCAGAATTCCGGTATCCAGAAGCGTTCCGTCCCATACCTTGGTTTCCACATTGGTAATGCCCAGACGCTCCATATTCTCCCGGACCAGCCCTATCTTATATTCCGTCAGATCCCTGGCGGATACCGTATCGGCTGTCTGAGCCGCGTGGAGGGCCTTCCCGCCCGGAGCGCTGCAGATATCCACCACATAATCCCCGGCCTTGACACCGGACACCTCTCCCACCAGCATCGAGCTGACATCCTGAACCGCAAAGCAGCCGCTGCGAAAGGTCTCCAGCTTCTCCAGATAATCATAGTTCCGAAGGGTGAAGGCATACTCCAGATATTCGCTGTCCTCTACGGTCACTCCTTCCTGCTCCAGCCTTTGCTTCAGCTCTTTTGGAGTTAATTTGCCCCGATTACAGCGAACGGTGGTCTCCTTCTCCTTTAAGGAGGAAGACAGCATGGCCTCTACCGTCCGGGAAGGATACTGTTTCAGCAGCTCCTTCACCAGCCAGGCCGGTACGGAACAGGTAATCTCAAGATAGGCTTCCGGAGAAGAAACCGGATCAGGATAGACGATATTCTCCTTATTCCTGGCAATTCCCCGCAGCACTGCATTGACAAAACCGGACAGCTTTGTAAATCCCCGCTTTTTCGCCAGCTTCACCGCTTCATTGCAGACTGCGGATACCGGAACCGCTTCCATGTAAATAAGCTGGTACGTGCTGAGACGCAGCAAATTTCGGATCAGCGGCTTCATCTTAGCCACCGGCAGGGTCGCATGTTGATTGAGAATATAATCCAGAGTCAGATAATGCTTCACCGTCCCGTGAAAGACACGGGAGAGAAAAGCTCTTTCCTGCTTCTCCAGCCTCTGGTATCTTTTCAGCGTCTGGTTCAGCACGGTATGACTGTATTTATTTTCTTCCAAAACTTCTAACAGCATCTCAAGAACAATTTCCCGCAGATTACACTGAGCTACAAATCCCGCATTGTTCTGAATCTTTCCTTTTTTTATTGGTTCAGTCACGTCTTCTCCTTCCGCCAAACAGGAGAATGAGGCGCAGCAGCTGTAAGATGGAAGCCGCGGCAGCCGCTACATAGGTCAGCGCGGCAGCATCCAGCACTTTCTTGGACTGCCCCAGTTCTTCCCGGTATAAGATCCCCGTCTCTCCCAGCCGCGCGATAGCTCTGCGGGAGGCATTAAATTCCACCGGAAGGGTGATCAGTTGGAACAAAACCGCTGCTGAAAAAAGCAGAATCCCCAGATCAATCAAGGACTGAAACCCTCCAAGGAAAAGACCGATTAAAATCATAGGCCAGGAAATTACGGAACCAAAATTGGCAACCGGCACCAGCGCCCCCCGGATCTTCAGCGGAAGGTAAGAATTCTGATGCTGAATTGCGTGTCCGCATTCATGGGCCGCCACTCCGATGGCCGCCAGGGAATTGGAAGCATAGACCGGTTCCGACAGGCGCAGCACCTTGGATCTGGGATCATAATGATCGCTGAGGCTGCCGGAAACCGGCTCAATACGAACATCATTGATTCCCGACGCGCGCAGCAGTCTCTCTGCCGCTTGGGCTCCCGTAATACCGGACATGCTTCTTACTCTGGAATACTTGTTAAAGGTGGACTTTACCCTGGCTGATGCCAGCAGGGATATTACAACACCGATTAAAACCAATATATAGGTTGGATCAAAATAAGAATAATAAGGCATACTGCTCTCCTTTCTTTCCGTTTATGATATACCATAGATTATCTCTATTCTTCCTTCTTTTTTCCCAATACAACACCCGGAAGCAGCTTCCTGCCCCGCAGAAAATCAGCCGCCGTCATCCGCTTCTTGCCATCCAGCTGCAGCTCCCGGATCACTAAGGCTCCATCCCCCGCAGCAACCACCAGCGCGTCCTCGCGCAGCTCTATCACCTCACCGGGCACGGCTCCTGTTACATCTCTTTTCTCTGTCTCCGCCCGCCACAGCTTGAGGGTCTTTCCCTCCAGAAAGGTATAGGCACCCGGCCAGGGATTTAAGCCCCGGATCAACCGCTCCAGCCTGTCCGCGGACTTGGTAAAGTCCATCTCACCCATTTCCTTGGTCAGCATTTTCACATAGCTGGCCTTCTCATTATCCTGTGGAATTCGGGCAGCAGTCCCTGCCTCCAGCTGATCCAATGCCTCCAATAATAAGTCTGCTCCAAGCTGCGCCATTTTATGAAAAAGGCTTCCGCCCGTCTCGTCTTCTGCAACAGGGAGCTTTGACTGCAATATCATGTCCCCGGTATCTATCCCCGTATCCATATACATAATGGTAATTCCCGTCTCATGTTCGCCGTCGATGATGGAATACTGGATGGGCGCAGCTCCCCGGTACTTAGGCAGCAGGGAACCATGAACATTGATACAGCCATAAGGAGGAATATCTAACAAAGCCTTCGGCAGAATCTGTCCAAAGGCAGCTACTATGATAGCCTCCGGCGCCAGCTCTCTTACCTTTTCCATAAATTCCGGCTCCCTCACCTTGTTGGGCTGATACACCGGCACAGCATGGGCCAGGGCCAGTTCCTTCACCGGCGAAATGCTCACTTCCTGCTTTCTTCCCTTCTGCTTGTCAGGCTGGGTTACCACTCCGATCAGCTGATGCCTGGAATGAATCAATTTGTCCAGCGTTGCCGCCGCAAAATCCGGCGTTCCCATAAATAAAATCTTCATCCCTGTCCATCCTTTCCCGCTCTACTGTACTTCTTCCGCCACCGCCACATCACGCAGATCGCCGATGGTCTGGTTAATATACAGCTTGCCGTTCAAATGATCTATCTCGTGGCAGAAGGCTCTGGCCAGCAGCCCCGTGCCTTCAATAGTATATTCCTCCATCTTCTCATTATACGCCCTTACCTTAACATAGTCCGGCCTGCTCACGGTTCCCACCTTACCGGGCACGCTCAGGCAGCCTTCGTCTCCCACCTGTTCGCCCTCCGTCGCAATAATTTCCGGATTAATCAAAATAATAGGTTCATTTCCCTCTTCCGAAACATCGATCACAATGAGCCTCTTCAAAATTCCAACCTGCGGTGCAGCAAGGCCGACCCCACTCGCATCATACATAGTATCCAGCATATCTTCAATTAATATCAGAAGTTTTCTATCCACTTCCTTAATTTCCTTTGCTTCCTTATAGAGCACCTTATCTCCAACCTGCCTGATATTTCTGATCGCCATGAACATCCTTCCTTTCTCTGCCTGTGTCTAAACCACAGACGGTACCATTGCTTTTTCCTGTCATTGAAACATATATATGGGGAAACAAATTTTCTCCTGGCACTAAATCAATATATAATAATACCACATCATAGCCATAGTGTCAAAAAAATGCTTTGCGTTTTTATATCGCGGTTTTTATGTAGCGGTGAAATCGATGATAGTATCAAACTCCATTTGAAATTTTTCTAAGATACATTATAATATTCTTATATTACCATGCACTTAGTTTGATCAAAGAAAATATATCATATACGGGAGCGATTATATGGATAGCCTTATGGATTGTATATCTGATTTTATTTTTGTAGACGATTTCATTGATTCGAGTGATGTTATTCTTATTCCCGGAGGAAGTCATCCCCAATTAGCGGAAAAGGCTGCTTCTCTCTATAAACAAGGTATGGCGCCCTACATTCTAGCAAGCGGTCATGCCAATCCAAATATCCCGAACTTCTCATCGGAAGCAGAATATTTAAAATCAATAGCCGTAAATTTGGGAGTACCCTCAGAAAAATTTTTATGTGAAAACAAAGCATCCCATACATTCGAAAATGCTGAATTTTCATTTCAAATGCTAAAAAACAGGAATATCAAGGCAGACAAAATAATTTTAGTATGTAAAGCCTATCATAGCAGACGTGCCTTATTTACATACAAATATATTTTCCCGGCAAATACTGAATTTTTAACAGCTTCTGTCGTAGATAAGCATGGCTTATGTAAAAATAATTGGTTTACCAAACCTGATTATATTTTCAAGGTAATGAGTGAGGTAGAAAAAATCGGCAAGTATTTTAAAGATAAAATACCGATACTACTGGGGGAATAATATAAGCATAATCTAAAATATAGAATAAAATCCCTCTCTTCTCAAATCTACGCTTATGTCGTTAAACATGAAATGTAAAACCATAATAAAACACTTCGCCGTCTTCTTGATAACGTGAGTGTGAGAAAGGCCGCCTTTCTCACACCTACCTTCACGATAATTATAATGTAACCATTCTAATAACTGCTCATAGGATCAAAATCAAATTGTAAACTACAGCCTGCAAAATGTTCCGAGTAACTATAATACCCTTCCAAATAATTTTTCACCCCCACCAACTGCTGATAGCTGCCTGCCTTGATATAAATCACTATTCTGTATATATCATTAGCCTTAGCCAAAGCAGCCGGTGCCGGCCCAATCAGCTGTGCGTCAGGCATTTCCTGCTCCAGATACAGCTTCAGCGCTTCCGACAGGTGCGCTGCTGCCCGCTGAGCCTTCTCCTCCTCCTTGGAGGAAACCAGAATCAAAAGCATATGGGCGACCGGAGGATACTTCATCAGCCCGCGGTACAGTATTTCCTGCTGATAAAACGTCTCATAATCCCCTTCCGCTGCCGCAACAATGCTGTAATGTTCCGGATGATAGGTCTGGATCACCACCTCTCCCGGAAGCACATCCCTGCCGGCTCTGCCAGCCGCCTGGCACAGCAGCTGGAAGGTTCTTTCGCTGGCGCGGTAGTCCCCGGCATAAAGAGAAAGATCCGCGGCGATAATTCCTACCAGCGTTACCCGCGGAAAATCATGTCCCTTGACAATCATCTGGGTCCCCACCAGAATATCCGCCTGATGCTTTGCAAAGGCGGACAGGATCGCTTCATGATCGCCCTTATTTCTTGTGGTATCCGTATCCATCCGCAGCACCCTGGCTCCGGGAAATTCCTTTCTTACCAGCTCTTCCACCTTCTGCGTTCCTGTCCCAAAGGCGGCAATATATTTGGAACCGCAGCCCGGACACAGACGAGGCTGCGGTTGGGTATACCCGCAGTAATGACATACCAGACTTCCGCCGTTGTGGGAGGTAAGAGACACATCACAATGGGGGCATTTCATCACATAGCCGCAGCTCCGGCAGGAGACAAAGCCCGCATAGCCCCGGCGGTTCAAAAACAGCATAATCTGTTCCTTTTTATTCAGACGGTCCAGCATCAGCTCTCTCAGCTTACTGCTGAAAATCGATTTGTTCTTCTGCTTCAGTTCTTCCCTGAGATCCGCGATCCACACCGCAGGGGGCTGCGCCTCCTTCGCCCTCTTCGTCAGCCGGTAGAGCTTCAGCTCCCCGTTCTTCGCCCGGAGATAAGTCTCCGCCGAAGGGGTCGCCGAACCCAGAACAACCGAACTGTCCGTCAATTCAGCCCGCTTCATGGCTACCTGGGCGGCATGGTATTTGGGGGTGGTCTCACTCTTATAGCTGGTCTCATGCTCTTCATCAATAATAATCAGTCCCAAGCCGGGAAATGGAGTAAACAGCGCGGAACGCGGGCCGATCATAATATCAATCTCCCCGTTTCTGGCCCTGACACTCTGATCATAGCGTTCCCCCTGGGACATCCTGGAATTCATAATAGAGATCCGGTCACCAAAACGCCGGTAGAATCTCTGCACCGTCTGGTAGGTCAGAGCAATCTCAGGAATCAGGAGGATCACCTGCTTTCCCCGGCTGACCACATGGGCAATCATCTCCATGTATACTTCCGTCTTCCCGCTTCCGGTAACCCCGTGAATGAGATAACCGCCCCGAAGCCCGCTGTCATAATCCCTGCAAAAATCCTCGGCAATAAAGCGCTGTTCCTCATTTAAGCTGACCGGGGGCTGCACTCCTCCCTGTCCCGCCACGGGATTGCGGTAGATCTGCTCCGATACGGTCCGGGTCACTCCCTGCTTTTCCATCCCCTGAATGGTAGCCCTGGAAATGTTCAGCTCGTTGAGCGCCACCTCATAATCCAGCACCCGTTCCTGCAGCAGGGCTCCCAGCAGACGCAGCCTGGCGGTATTATTCTTTCTCTGATATTCAAAATACAGCCGGTTGGCCTGCTCCGGGTCCAACAACAGCTCTATTCTTCTCTGCTCCTTTATTTTAACCGCCCTCCGAACCGGAATCACGGTCTTCAGGGCATCATTCATAGTTCCTCCGAAGTTCTCCTTAATCCAGTAAGCGAGATAGATCAGATGGCTTTCGATCACCGGCGCATCCGTAACCACCTGGCAGACAGGCTTAATCAGCTCTGCCCGCAGCTTCGGCTCCCCGGACAGTCCTACAATATATCCCCGAAGCTGACGGTTCCCCTTTCCGAAGGGCACCTCCACCAGGGCACCAATCACCGCCTGGGAAAGTATCCCGTCAGGAATTCCGTACTGATAGGTTTTATCCAGATTTTCATGGGAAATATCAATGATGATATCAGCATAGCTTTGGTAAAACATATCCGCCTCCAAGATCCCTTTATCACAATAGTTTCAGTTTCCTGCATTCCTCCGCCGCGTCACGGATCAGCTCCCGGTCATCCATATGATGCTTCACACCTCTGATTTCCTGATAATCCTCATGTCCCTTACCGGCAATCACAATGATATCCCTATCCTGGGCATGTTCAATCCCATAGCGGATCGCTTCCTTCCGGTCCGTAATTTCCACATATCTGCCCGGAGCCTTCTTCACACCCTCAATAATATCCCGGATAATATCCTCCGGCTCCTCAAAGCGGGGATTATCCGAGGTCACAATCGTAAAGTCCGCCAGTCTGGAGGACACCTCTCCCATCTCAAAACGCCGGCTTCTGGAACGGTTTCCTCCGCAGCCGAAGATGCATACCAGCCTTCCAGGATGATATTCCTTCAGGGTGGTCAGCAGGCTTTCCAGGCTCATGGCATTGTGGGCATAATCCAGCATCACGCTGAACCGCTCCGATACCGGCACCAATTCCACCCTTCCCCTGACATGGACATTCCCCAGCGCCCTGGTAATCTCCTCATTGCTCACGCCAAAATGCCTGCATAGAGAAATGGCGCATAAGGAATTATACACATTAAACTTTCCGGGAATATTCATCCGTACATCAAGCTGGAGCTTCCCCCCGGTCCGGTATTCAATTCCGAGAAATCCCGGTTCCTGAAGCAGCTTCACTCCCACCGCCCGAATATCCGCCTGCTCCGCGAACCCAAAGGTCTCCACCTGGCAGGTATGCCCCTCTAAAATCTCCTGAACATGAGTATCATCCGCATTCATAAGCCCCAGCCTGCACTGGGAAAAGAGCTTGCTCTTGCTCCTTAAATAATCCTGAAAATCCGCATGCTCCGCACCGCCGATATGATCCTCGCCAAGATTGGTAAAGATACCATAATCATAGGTAAATCCGGCCACCCGATTCATTTTCAGGCCTTGTGAGGACACCTCCATCACCACGCAGTCACAGCCCTCTTCCACCATCCGGGCAAAGGTCTCCTGAATCGTATAGGATTCCGGTGTCGTATTATTAGCAGGAATAGCGGTGTCGCCAATGACCGTTTCAATGGTTCCCATCAGCCCCACCTTCTTCCCGGTGTTCTCCAGAATGGATTTAATCATATATGTAGTCGTGGTCTTTCCCTTTGTACCCGTAATTCCGATGGTAGTAAGCTTCTCTGCCGGATGCCCGAAATAAGCCGCCGACATAAAAGCCAGAGCCAATCTCGTATCCTCTACCCGGATCACCGTGACATCCGAGGGCAGCTCCAGCTCCTGTTCTGCTACGATGGCAACAGCCCCCTGTTTTACCGCTTCATCCGCAAAAGCATGCCCATCATATATCGCCCCAGCGATACAGACAAAGACGCATCCCTTTGCAATTCTTCTGGAATCATAAACCAATTCCGTTACCGTCCGGTTATCATCTCCCTGAACACAGGTATATTCCAATTGCTCCATCAGCTGTTTTAAAAACATACTCCCGTCCTCCTTACCATGCAGGTCCTCGATTTATTATTATATTGCATTATACTTTCGTTGCATAGGTCTTCACCACACCTATAATTATAGGCGAATTATCCTGTTTGTAAAGAAAAAAGATAAGAGGGCCGATCCCTTACTCCTCCAAAAAACCTTTGACTCTGATCCTTTTCCCATCCGTCCAGACAGAAACCGCCCCTGCCTCAGGGGTGCTTTTCACCCTGCATTCCGCCTCCTTCAACCGCTCCAGCAGCTCCTTATGGGGATGCCCGTACCGGTTTCTGCGTCCGCAGGAGATCAGGGCATATCCCGGTCGGATGATTTCCAGCAGTTCCTCCGGGGTGGAATTCTTGGAGCCATGATGAGCCACCTTCATTAAGGTAATGATATTGATACAAATTAACCATGAACACCCTTTGGGTAAAAAAATGCACACCCCACGGTTTAACGATCCCCCCGAACAGTGTGCATTACTATGTTTACGGCTGAGAGAACAGAATTAATGCTTCTATCCCCATCTACAATTTTTAAAAATCTCTAAGATAAAACTTAATTTGAACACGTATTCCATATATTAAATCTATGGCCAGATTGTTAATAGTGATTTAAACATTATCATTGTCTTCATAAATATTATTTATTTCATAAAGAGAATTTACTACTAACCATAGCTGAGGATAAAATTGCATTATATTCCAGATCGAGATTCCATTTAACCCAGTTTCATTTACTAAATTTAAATATGCATTAATACTTCGAGCATCTCTAAACCGTACAATATATTCTCTATCTAATATATATTGAAAATATGCAGTTTCGGATACTTCATCATAATTTATTGTAGCACCCACATTTTTAGATAATTCTACTGCTGCATTACTAGTGATTGCAATTCCTTTTGAAACTCCAAGGATAAAAGGTAATTCCCACATATGGCCGAGAATAGGTATACCTATATACATCCTTTCTGCTGGAAATCTTTCTGCCATATCACGAACATATTTTCTTATATTCTCAAAAGAAATAATACCAGTAGGAATTCCAATATAATTGCCCCATTCATATGTCATTAGAAATAACCCATCTACATATTGAATAAGCTTTGAATAATCAAAGCCTTCATATATAATTCCTGTCATTATTTCAAATGTACTTAGACTCAATGTATTAAATACAATTGTGTATCCCTCATTCTTTAATGCACTTGAAAGTTTACTAATAAAATCTACGTAATTACCTCTATTTTGCGGAAAAATATATGGTACATTAATATTAACGCCATAATATCCCTTTGACTTTAAAATATTAAGCACATTATAAATCAATTGTTCCTGGCTCTCTTGACTCATTAATAAATTCTGCATAACATTACTTTCACTGATTTGGTTAATATCTACTGCATTTAACATCATAATAGGCGCTACTTGGTAGTGCTTCGCTAGTTCAATTATCTTTTTATCATCAATATCATTAATTTTTCCTTCATCAGTAAAAGAATAGCTATAAACTGTAATATATGTTAGAAATGGTAATGTCTTTTTTAAAACATCTGTATTTATATATGGATAAGCATAACCATAAGTAAAAAGTTTACCTATTTTTTCGTTCTCGTAACTTATAACAATAATTTCTCCCGGATAGATAAATTCTCTACCTGAAAGATACGGATTATTTCTTAATAATTGCAACACAGTAATCCCATATAAATTCGCTATTCCGTATAATGTATCCCCTTCCTGAACAATATGAGTTACTTGTGGAATTAAGATAACCAGAGTTTCTCCAACAGCCAAATTATCTGGGTTTTGTATTTCATTATCTAATATTAATCTCTCCTCTGATATGCCATATTTCTTAGCTATTTCATTCGTTGTCTCACCAGATTGCACTACATGAATAATCATACTAACACCCTAAAATATATTCATTATTAGTATATGAATTAATTATGATCTCAATTCCACCTTTAAAAGTATAAATCACTTTCTTCTTATTAAATACTGTTACATACTCAACCATTACACCCCAAATCCCCTCATCAAAGGAAGGCAAAAAAATAAGGCTATAGCTATAATATTTTCCAAGCTACAGCCTCTGCCTTTAATAATCAATCTTACTTCTTCGCTTTCTCTAAAACCGCCTCAAACTCCAGACCATCCTCAAACACAAAAACCACATGCTTTGCATCCTTGACCAGAACCTTTTCCACCAGTGTCTTGAATAATTTATCATCAAATTCCTGCAATGGCTCTGTATTCCCACCAATGATCTTTTTAATATAATCCAGTTTCTCCTGCATTTTATTCTGATTGAGATTTACTTCTCGTAAGCTTTCCTTCTTCTCTGATAGGGTATCCAATTCTGCCCGTATCCTTTTGTATTCCTTATTATAAAAACTATCATCAATCTGGTGCCTTATCTTTAGCTGTATCAGTTCGCTCAAGTCATTTTCAAAAGTATTGATATCCGATGTCAGCTTCTCAATATCCGTGGACACCGAATTCTTCCCAATCACCTTCTCTACATTATTATAAAATCCTCGAAAAAAAGAGCCCTTATCCTTGACCATATCATTGTATAGTCGGATAAAGGCTTCCTTCAATTCCACATCTTTTACTGCTTTGCTTGGACAGCGGTTTCCATCATGGTCGATATACTTTTGCATTGCCATACGATACTTTCGGAAGGTGTTCCACTATTCCAATGGCGTCTCTTTAATGAATTACCGCATTAACCACAGATTAGCTTTCCGCTACTCTCTTTGCCATTCTAGTTTCCTCCCATCTTTAAGATCAAATATAGCTTTATCATCAAACAGGATAACCTCATCTACCTCTTGGATGAACCTCACTTCGTAATTTGCCTTATCTCTAAGTAATACTACCGTAACGAAATTGATACAATTTAATCATGAACACGGTACTCTATTAACGATGAACAGACATGGTGCTAACGATATGCACCATGTCCGTGTCTAACTTATATATCAATTAAATTTTAATCTAGCATATACTATTATAAAGGTCTTATAAGAGGATTTTACTTTATGGAAATATACGTAGTCCAGTTTGGCGATGATATTGAGTCAATTGCTAATAGATATGGAATTTCTGTTGAAAGATTGATAAGTGATAATGGTTTGACAAATCCCCACGCATTGGTTGTTGGTCAAGCTTTAGTTATCCTTTACCCTAAAGAGACTTATACTGTTAAGTCAGGTGATACTTTAGAATCTATTGCTGAACGTAATGAAATTTCTTTAATGCAGTTATTAAGAAACAACCCATTTTTATATGATAGAGAATATATCTACCAAGATGAAACCTTAGTAATAAGTTACAATACAGTAAGGGATATACAAACTAATAGCTATACTGATTTTTCCTTAAATCAAGATATATTATCAAGGGCTTTGCCTTATTTAACTTACATCTCCATTTATAGCTATCGAATTGCTAATTCAGGTATAATTAGTAATTATGATGATACTACTATAATTAAAATGGCAAAACAATATGATACAATACCTTTATTAACGATCTCTGCACTTTCACCAGTAGGGGAAATAAATATCGAGTTTCTTTATGAGTTATTATTGGATAATGAATTGCAAGAAAAATTGATTAATGAAGTGCTTCAAATCTTAAGGTCTAAAGGATATATGGGGGCTAATTTAATAATTACTGAGATAACTCATTACAATCAGAGTATATACATTAATATCATTGAAAAGATATCAAAGATATTAAGGAGTAATGGATACATTTTTATGATTACTATTAGTCCTGATGAATTAGCTGATATAGCTCTTAATTATAATAGAATAAGTTTATTTGTAGATATGATAATATACCGGCAAAATATTTGGCCTCTACAAAAAAAGCCACCAGCACCAATAAGTAGCATTTCATTAATTAGACCTTTTATTGAAAATGTTATTAGTAACGTTTCACCTAAACTTATTTCTATTGGAAAACCTTTAGTTGGACTTGATTGGATTATTCCATATAAGCCTGATTCAAAAGCAAATTTAATATCACTTAATACTATATTTAATTTAGCATATGAACAAAATGCAGTTATTCAATTTGATGAAATGTCTCAAACACCATATTTTTATTATAACAGGCCTACAGAAGGTGCTAATGAACAACATATAGTATGGTTTACAGATGCCAGAAGTATAAAGGCATTAAGTGATGTTATCCTCGATTATGATATAGGAAGTACGGGTGGATGGAATTTAAGAAGTAATTATCAACCGTTATTTTCAATCATTGCAGCAACATTCAACGTTATTAAGTTACCAATTCAGTAAGTTTTCTAATTAATAACTCACTGCCATACACTAATAATAAGTAACTATTTTACACTACCGTTATTTCATTAACTGCTCTTATTCCCAATTTGCTCATAAGACACTAACTGCTTCGCAAATTGGGAACTTTTATAATGGATTCATTGAATTTCATAAACTTCGCTTTAATATTTTTTTATTTCCACCCCATTCTTGAAGGTGACACGAATATCTTCCTTATTATAAACTGTTATGAAATCTACAAGGCTACTCCAAAGGCTTTTGTCAAATTCATTAATCATCCGTTCTTGTTTCTGTAGTTTTTTTATAAAGCTTTTCAGGATTTCTACCTTGGCTTTCTTATTCGATATCATTTCCGTTATCTTATCATACTCCCTTTTTCTAGCATCATATTGGTCAACCAGTTGATTGTAACGTCTCTGGTAAATCTCCTGATCCTGTACTGTATTAGCATTTTCATTGATGCAGTTCTGCATCATTTCCACCAGCACCTTAAGTTCTTCTTCGAAAGTGGTAAGTTGCTGTTCCAAACTCTCCGTATTGTAAAAGGTCTGGCAAAGTAATTTTACATTAGCAATAACTTCTTCTTTTTCAGTTATCAGCTGATTGACCGCTGATATAAAAGATTCCTTGGCTTCCTCTTCCGTTATATGAGGTGTTTTACACTTCTTCTCATTATTAAATTTTTGATTGCAGCGATAGATGACCTTTCGATACTTGTCATTGGAGTGCCATACCTTAGCTCCATACCAACTGCCACACTCTCCGCATTTAATCTTTGATGCAAATAATCCAACGCCACTGTATCTATTCTTCCCTTTGGCTCGCTTCATAATCTCTGCCTGTACTAAGTCAAACGTGGCCGGTTCTATGATTGCTTCATGATTATTTTCCACATAATACTGAGGAACTTCACCCTCGTTCTTTTTCATTCTCTTGCTAAGGAAATCTACGGTGTAGTATTTCTGCAAAAGTGCATCACCCTTATATTTTTCATTGGTAAGGATACTTTCCACAGTTTTTGCATGCCATTTTTTCTGGCCTCCAGGTGTCTGGGCTCCAATTTCCATAAGCCTTAGAGAAATTTTATAGTAAGACATTCCTTCAAGAAAACATTTATAAATATATCTTACAATCTTAGCTTGTTCTTCGTTTACTACAAATCCTCCATTGGGACCTCTGTCATAACCAAGGAACCTTTTATACGCTACACTAGCTTTTCCATCTGCAAAACGCTTCCTCTGTCCCCATGTGGTGTTCTCAGAAATGCTCCGGCTTTCCTCCTGTGCCAAGGATGACATGATTGTAATAAGAAGTTCCCCTTTTGCGTCAAGTGTCCAAATATTTTCCTTCTCAAAATATATCTCTACACCCTTTTCCTTTAATTTTCTCACTGTCGTAAGACTGTCTACCGTATTTCGTGCAAATCGACTAACCGATTTAGTAATGATTAGGTCGATCTTTCCATCTAAAGCATCTTCCACCATCTGTTTAAATCCTTCACGTCGTGCAGTGCTTGTAGCTGAGATACCTTCATCGCTATACATTCCTACAAAGACCCAATCATCTCGGCTTTGAATGTAGCTCGAATAATAATCCATCTGTGCCTCATAACTGGTTTGTTGCTCTTCAAGTTCTGTTGATACTCTAGCATATCCCGCTACCCTTCGTTTCCTTCCATTTCCAATTGGCTGAGCAGTAACTCTGCTTATGGTAGCCGGAATCGTGGTTACTCTCTTTGCCATTCTAGTTTCCTCCCATCTTTAAGATCAAATATAGCTTTATCATCAAACAGGATAACCTCATCTACCTCTTGGATGAACCTCACTTCATAATTTGCCTTATCTCCTAGCAAGGTTACCGTAGCCTTTCTTAGCTCATCCTCATTTAATGATTTTAGATCGCAATAAGCCATTTTATGCTTTCTCTGGCCGTCACAAGTCCACCTTTCGTAATATTCTCGAACGGTTGTTTTGCTGTGGGCGATCGGATTTCTAATGCACGTGGATCCGCATTTACCACATTTAATCCTTCCTGTAAAGCAGGTTCTTCCCCTCGGCATTGATGAGTAATCTCTTTCCCAATTCCTTATCTTACCGTTCTTAAAGTGAAATTCTATCCTACCATCAAAAACTAAGATTCCCTCGATTTCCTTTTGAAATCGTTCTTCATCCAGCTCCTTTTCTCCCAAAACATATGCTGAAGATATCCTTAGTAAATCCTCATCGACCGGATGTAAATCACAGAATTTCATCCCCTTGGTCTCACGAGCATTGCATAACCATCTCTTATATGAAGTTCTTTCTGTTGTTTTACTGTGAGTGATGTTCCTACGGCTGCATTTATATCTGCATTTACCACATTGGACTTTACCAGTAAAGCAAGTAATCTGCTTGTCTTTATTTGATGCAGTTTTTCCACGTTCCACACGAGCTTTCTGCACTTCTTGGAACAACTCTTTACTAATAATCGGTTCGTGTGCTTCTTCCACCCGATACTTCGGTAGCTCTCCATAATTCAGATTTCTCTTTCGTATCTTGGGTGAGTAGCTTTTTTGCAACACCAGGTTTCCAATGTAAATCTCATTTTTTAGAATATCTTTAATAGATGCCCTCGTTAGTGGATTTCCGTTTATCCCCACAACCCCTTTTTTATTAAGCAACTTAGGTAACTGCAGTGTTGAAGTGCCAGCAAGGTATTGCTCAAAAATAAACCTAACTGCTTCAGCTTCATCGGAAACAATTCTGTATTGGCCACCGTCCCATTCATAACCAAAGGCTCTGCTCGCTGAATGGGGTTCTCCTCTTTCAAACCCCTTTTTGATGGCCCATTTTATGTTCTCAGACATACTTCTGCTTTCTTCCTGTGCAAAGGATGCCAGAATGGTCAACAACAGTTCGCCATCCCCACTCATAGAGCTGATGTTTTCTCTTTCAAATCGCACCTCTACTCCAATGTCTTTCAGATGCCGGACTGTTTCCAGGAGGTCTAATGTGTTCCTTGCAAATCGGCTTATAGACTTTGTAATTATAATGTCAATCTTTCCTGCGTCGCAGTCTGCAACAAGACGCTTGAAATTGTCACGTTTTTCTGTACTGGTACCAGTAATTCCTTCATCAGCGTAGACACCAACATAAGTCCATTCAAGATTTTTTTGTATTAAGGTGCTATAGTAACTAATCTGTGCTGAAAGGGAATGTAGTAGCACTTCCGAATCCCTAGATACACGAGCATAAGCTGCGACCCTTTTCTTTAGTTGTATCTTCGGTATAGCTACTCCTAATTTGCTGATTTTTCGCATGATATCGACTCCTTTCCAACACTATATATCACTCTAAAAGCCTACTAATTCAAGTGAATGTCAAAGAATAATGTGCCGAAAATGGGGTGGTATTTCTCCAACATTATTGTATCAAATTCATGATAATCCTCTTCGGATATCACCCCTTTTTCTAGCATTGATCTAGCAAGACTCATTGTGGTCTGATATAGCTTTTCATTTCTAAATTGATCTTCACTCATCTTGGCCACCTCCAAATCGGTCAGCCACATAGCATTCATGGCTACAATACTTCCTACGGGAATTGCCATAGACCTTGAATTGCGTTTTACAGTGAATACAGGTAAATTCATACACAGCTTTTCGCTTTACCTTATAAAGATTTTTGTTCCACCATTCCATTCTGCACTTATCAGAACAAAATTTCTTCTCTTTTCTACCTGGGTTTTGTTCTACAGAAACACCGCATTGCTTGCAAAAGTACATACCATTAGCTACTTGAACTTGCATTTTAGGTTTTTCCGCTGTTGCCTTTCCTGTCAGATTGTTTCTTCTACAAAAAGACTTTACTGTATTCTCTGAAATACCGAGCACTTGAGCAACCCTGATATATCCATACCCTTCAGCACGTAGTTTTGCAATTTGTAATTTCTGTTCTTTCGTCATTGAAATTGCACCTCCATTCGTTGAGGAATTACCCCTCTAACTTCCTAAGGACAGAAATTATTGATTTGGACGGATATTCACAACAAAAAAATAGCCGCCAAGTGAAATCAATCACCCAGCGGCTTAATAGAAAATTATTCTTTTTTGATGAAAGCATCGGTAAATCCAGCAGCCTTGACTTTATCAAGAAGGTCTTCCGCATTTGATTTAAAGAAAAGGAACTTGCTGATATATGTGCAAAGAAAAGAGATGATAATCATTGGACTCTCATCTCCTATATAAGCTAATCAATTAGAACTTTTTCTATGTCATATTGTGAATTAATAATTAACCATAATTGTGGATTGTAAATCGTTATATTCCAGATGCCTGTTCCAAGTAAATCAAATTTAGATATCAATTCTAGTAATGCATTTATACTTCTTGCATCAATAAACCACACAATATGCTCGATTGAATTTCCATTACTATTAACAGTATACCTATAAAAAGGTGTTTGAGATATTTTGTTATTACCGCCGTCCTTTGTCCAAAAACAGACGGGAACTCTTGTCCATCATTTACCGGAATTACTGCCGGCTGAGCCTGGTTCATTATCTCAGCCGGCTTTCTTTTTTATAGTAATTCTTTTATT
>JAEWYQ010000069.1 GCA_023395555.1 Bacillota bacterium | reverse complement strand
AAGGCCGGGAACTGTTAAATCTGAGGCTCTATCCATATGCTCCAGGCATTGGAACAATAAGAAATAAAGAAAAAGAGTGATTTCTTGAAATTAACACTTGACAAGAGGTCACTTCATAACAGAAAGGCGGTGGATATATTGCAGATAGAATATAGTAAATCAGCAGTTAAAGCAATTAATTCTATGGATAAATCCACAAAGCAGAGGATAAAACTAGGAATTGAGGGATTAACAACACAACCACCAACTGGTGATATAAAGCCGCTGCAAGGTTATTCTGATAATCATTATCGCCTACGAATTGGTGGATATCGCATTATTTACAAATATTTAATGGATAATTCAGTTGTAGTATTGTATATTATGGACATTGGAAGCCGTGGCGATATATACAAATAGAAAGGCAGGTGTTATATATGTCTCCAATAGCAAAACAAACTATTGAACTACTTGAAATGTTACCTGAACAAGAACAAGAACTTGTCAATGCCCTGATAAAACGTATGGTTTTGGCTTGGGATAGCGATTTTACAAAGCTGACACCTTTTGAACGGCAAAGGCTAGAATTAGCTGAAGATGAAATTGTAAAAGGTGAAACCATATCACACCATAACATTAATTGGGAATAATACAATGATTATTTAACATTTATTCGAAACATAGGGATATTGGATATATTCATAATCCGGTATCCCTATGTTAAATATAGTATAGTTTAAATCTGTTACTCAAAGCTTATCCGCAGTAACAGATGCATCTTACCTCAAATACACTGATGGGCTGACCTTATATGATTTGTGCACACATACATATTATTATTTATAGAAATACTGCACACGATTATATTAATATATTTTAAACTTTCCGGTGCAAAGGATTTAATTTATGAGCAAAAAAAATATCATTATTATTACCATATGCGCATTATTATTCTCAATTATCTTCGTGTCCATCAGATATGACGATGCAAATATAGAGTCCCCTCTTCTGGGTGAAGCTGTTTCAATACCCCCTCGTGATATAATTACGCCAACGAATACTCCTTTTTGCTATCCGCATTGGTTGATGATAAATGAACATCTTGTTGAGGTTGAGTTGGGAGTATATCACAAACAAATTTCTCCAACCATTCAAAAAAAAAGAGACTCCTCTGAACCGTTAGGTGTTACGGCGGAGCCGGTTGAAGCGAGCGAGTTTCCAAAAGAAGAAATGCAAACTAATTTTATGAAAAAGGGCTGTCCCATATACTACTATAAGGATGATACTGAAGAGCTTTATATCTTTATAGACTGCGATAGGGATACTTATTGTTATTACGTGTCCCCATGCCAGGATACACCACCCAATCCTCCCGATACCGTTCCTCCCGGATTGGTGCTGAATGGGAGGCTGATTTTACTGACGGGAAGACACGTTCAAATTTCTCCAAGTATTCAAGAAAAAATAGATGCCGCAGAATTGCTGGGGATTACAGTGGAGCCGGTTAGTCCGAGTGAATTTCCCACGGAGGAATTGCAGACGAATTATATAAAGAAAGGCTGTTCTATTTATCACTATAAAACTGATTCAGAAGAAGTCTACATCTTTATAGACTGTGACAGGACAACTTATTGTTTCTATAATACTCCATGGGAATAGATGCAGAAAGAAAAGGTAATCCGCGTTAGCAATCCTCCAATAAGGATGTTTACGAAAATCATAATTGTTTAGCACACAGCCAAACGATCACCGATGAATTGTAAATAATCTTTATTGGAGGGTTTGCCTTATGGCAAGATTTGAATTTGAATACACAGAGATTGATGAACAAAAGCCGGGAATGTACCGGGAACTGTTGCTTACATCAAAATATCAAAGAAAAAGTGATGGATTAAACAATCCATCAACTTTTTCGTACGTTGAATATCGATTTTACGTTAGTCAAAAATAGTTCCATTCAGATATTGACTTCCACCCATCTCATATTGAGGTTCATATAGGAAAAATGGGTACGAGGTTCCTATGACCGCAGGCCCATGATACTGCCTTGCCTCTTCTTTATACCGCTTTTTGAAGCCGCCTACAAAGAGCTTTCCTGATGTCTGATATCAATATTGATCACCATCGAGTCCTCTAATTCTGAAAAAGGTCCGGGAAGCCTTTGCTTTCCTTCTGTCTCAATGCCAAAATAATCATTGGGTACCAATTCACAGGAATCGACTTGGTTTATCAGAGTTACTTCGTTTAAATCAGGCTTCCGGCCTTTTTTAAACGGCATTATATTCCCCTGAGAAGATGGTTTCTTAATAGTAAAGGTATACTTTTCCGTATCAACAGATACCTCCAGCCTGCCTTCTGATGAGTTGAGATCAAAACCATAAAACTCTTTCCAGGCAGAAAGGTCCAGACAGGCCTCCGGAGCGGGATATAAAACCCTCAGATATCCCCCCGGCATGTTCAGAAACAGATTGCCGTCCGATTTATTCTTATCCGTCGGGAACTTAATTGCGGCCTCACCGCAATCATAAAATATATTATTATATATTCCTGCATCACGGGAGGTACCCCCGCGGCCTGCCCGGTCAATTCTGAATGCCACGGTTTTAGAGAAATAGCCTGCACTTCTGCATTTTCCTATGAAGTTATTTACAATCCGAAGATGATCCGTGCCCTCGCCATAGACAGCATAGCCGTTCACCGGACTGTTTTCCTCCATCTTATACCATCCGGAAGAACCCGGCTCTGACGACAGCAGGGCTTCGTCAAAACGGCCTTCGATATTCCAGAAGATATTATTATCAATCAAATTGATACCATCCCGGCTGCATTCTATAAATATGGCTTCCCGCTGCTGAATACCGTCAAGGAAAAGATTGGATGTAATACGATTGTTTTCATTTGCAACATCCAGCCATAGGTGATCTGCACGCATCGTCCTGGTAAATATATTCCTTCTGATCAGGCTATTGCGGCAGCAATGAGCCTTCATGCCCCCCGCTTCCCAGGAAAGCTCCATCTTCTGCCATCCGGTTCCCTTAATCAGATTATCCTCAATCAGAATATTCACAACAAATAACGCAGCAATAGCGCATACCCCTGCATCATAAATTTTGCAATTCCGTATAATATCATATCCCAATATCTGATCTGTCTTCATGGTATGATGCCAGCATTCATTTCCAATATCTATGCCTACCGCGTTAGACCAGTCAATGGTGCAATCCTCGATAATCCAATGATGTCCCCGGTATGCTGA
Source organism: Bacillota bacterium (assembly GCA_023395555.1). GTDB lineage: Bacteria > Bacillota > Clostridia > Lachnospirales > Lachnospiraceae > Mobilitalea > Mobilitalea torta. Next base: position 61,572 of record JAEWYQ010000069.1, on the reverse strand, counting down.
TATCGCTCCCCTCTGAGGTACCGGAGCCCCTGTGGCGGCATGGGAACAGATAAGTCCCTTGACCTTGATATAAGATAAAAACGGTATCTCCGGCGCAAAGCACTGCTCACGGCAAGTCAGCTCAATCAGGTGATTCTCAGGGCAGTCATCATTCTCAAGCCTAAAGTGAACGGTTTGACCATTGGCCTCTACCCAATATGAGCCGGGTATCCGGGACATATGATGATAGAGAGGAACCTGAACCAAAGGCTTTCCGTCACAGAAAACCATACCACGGCGGTTTAAGTACGTAGTCATATCTGTTTTATCATATTCAATGAATAATCTGTCATGCAGTATATTCACTGTACAAAAAGGATTATAACCTCGAAAAACATCCGGATTCAACTTCGTTTCCCATATCTGGGGAGTGAATTCCGATTTTTCATCCCACGGTTCAGCGCTCTTCCTCCAGCCTTCGCTTTTTTTAAACGTTTCTGCAATCTCGGAAGCCTTAATAACTACTGCTTCTCTATTATAATTTTCATATATAATCATCTTGTCCGGGCCTTCCCCTCCTCTGGCAGGGCGGACACACTCCCGGTAAATTCCTTCATGAATGAGCACTCGGGTACCGGGTGCCGCTATGGCTGCAGCAGCATTTATTGTTTTAAAAGGACGCTGAAAGCTGCCGTCATTTTCATCGGAAGCTTCCGAATGGTTTGCGGATACATGAAGCTCGCGGGTGTATTCTGCCGCAACCTCCCAGCTGGTAAAAAAGCTCCCGTCAGGAAGACGTGAAGTAGGATCTTTGCTCATATAACCTCCTTATCCAATGAAAGGGGGGTACTGCACCCAGCCCCCCTTTACACTTAAAGTAACAAAAGTGCTACTCTTTTTGTTCCTTGATTAATTTGCTGCCAATGCCTTTGCTCTTTCATCCACAAGCGCCTTATACTTATTCTTATCAAACTCTACCAGGGTAACCCAGTCAAAGCCCTTTAAGTCTTCCTTCAGATTGTTCCATATCTTGTCAAACTCAGCCTGGTCTTTCGCAAAAATCATCTTCCAGGAAGCATCGCATACTAACGGCTTGCAATTACTTCTAATCAGCGATATATCGGTGGAGTCCGGTACCAGATTAACATTTACAAAGGGAACGACACTTATAGTGCCTGTCTTAGTCAAATAAGCAACCGGGTTCTCTGCACCAAATCTCTTACCCCACTCTTTTATTGTAGTGGTTTTCGCCTTTTCAACCTCTGCGGGCCAATACATTGACGAATAAGTTGTATTGTTCAAAGGGTTCTTTGAGATTCCGGCTACCATCCATTGATTAATTTGGAGCATTCCATCTGCATACAGACCGCCTCCAAACTCTTCCGGTACAGGTGAATTATCCATCAGAGCAGTCTCACCTGCGGCGGTACGAACAAAACCGTTACCATCCGGGGCATTCTCATAGGTAAAGCCATAGATACCTCCATGGATTGCCTCAAGTCCTTCCGGGCTGGACATCCAATCCAAGAGCATCATAACTCTTTCTTTTTTCGCGGGATCATTGGTTCCGCAGGCAAATGCCCTGCCGCTTCCAAAGTAAGGATCTGAGGGTTGGTATATTGACATATCGGCAATCGGCGCCATAATATAGTTTTCACGATTATTACCGCGTCCTGTTGTATTCCAGAAACCCTGCTGCCAGTCATTCCAGATAAGAAATGCACGCTTGGAATTGAACTTATTATTAACCGAATCCCAGTTCTGTGTTCCCGAGTCGGGATCGACAACCCCTGCCTGGTTTGCATCAAAATAGAATTGGAGGATCTTACGGTATGCACCGTTGTCATCTGTCAGCTCAAGCATATTTCCCTTTGCATCCAACAGAATAGAACCGTTTACCTCCTGCCCGTACCACTTGGTAAGCTGATTTACATTCTCGATGGAGGTACCGTCCCAGTCAGGCCAAAGTGTGATACCATAGCTCGGGTCTCCTGCTGCATTGGTCGGATGTTTATCCTGAATGGCCCGAAGTACCGATACCAGATCCTTAAGATTCTTCATCTCCGGAGCGCCGACCTCTGCATAATAATCCCAGGGAATCGTCGGTGCAACACCCGGAATCGTCGGAGAGAAGGTAGTCGGGCTTGTATTGGCCATCTCACAAGGCCATGCATAATAGGAGCCCTCAGCGGTCCCTTCCAGGGAAGCATTATAGTAATCCAACTGGGTCTTGAACATTTCATAGGAAGTTAATTTCTTCATTTCCTCGGTAATGTCAACGATAAGTCCCGATTTAATGCAGGCTTGAATATCCGCATTATCAAGAACTACCAGATCACCCAGAAATCCTGCTGCGGAACGTGCCGCGAATATATCGCCGCCTGCCACCTGAGGGGCAATAATATTAAGGGTTATATTGAACTTTTCCTTTAAAATCTTTGCAGTCCATCCCGGCTGCTCTCCCTGAAAGTTTGCAGGCTGGGAATACACTTCCAGAGTCATTGGCGCTAAATCGGACGGTGCCTTTGTAGCCTCAGGCTTATTCTCTCCGCTTGAGGTGGGAGTATTGGTTCCTGAATTGGGGTCTGATTTCTGGCCTTCCTTCTTTGTGCACGCCGTAGCCAGCATAGAAAGCACCAGTACGACAGCCATAATAACGGTGAGCTTTTTCTTTAATCTCATTTTTTCTCCTCCTTAAATAGATAATGCATTTCTATTTTGCTATCCCTTAACTGCACCGATCATGATCCCCTTTACAAAAAACCTTTGAAACATAGGATAGATCAGCAGTATGGGTAAAGCCACAATAATTGTCACTGTCATTCTGATCGATGTTTGCGTTTGAGCATTTGCAACCATAGCTTCCGCACTGCCGGAGGTGGCGTTGATGATCGCAGACAAGGATTGTGATGACTGTAAATATCTATACAGAATAAATTGAAGCGTGTAATATTTCTCTTGGGTCATAAGCAGCAAAGTATCTTGAAATGAATTCCACTGTCCGACTGCCGCAAATATTGCAATGGTTGCCAGTATCGGCTTGGAAATAGGTAAAATAATCTTAAAAAAGATTTTCAGAACACCGGCTCCGTCACAATCTGCCGCCTCCTGCAATTCTTTCGGCAGAGATTCTATATATGTTTTCGTTAGTATGATATAAAAGGGAGAAACCACGGCAGGTAAAATATATCCCCAAAAATTATTGGTCAGCTTCAGATTCATCATGGTCAGGTACCAGGGAATAATACCTGCATTGAAATACATGGTTATTACTACAACGCGATACCAAAGCTTCCTTTTCCACATCGTTTCCCGCGTAAACATATATCCCAGGAATGCCGCGAACAGTACAATCATCACTGTCCCGATGACTGTTCTTGAAACAGATATGAATGCAGCCTGACCCAAGCCCGGGATTTTAAAGGCATCCATATAGTTTTGAAGGTGCATTTCCCTTGGAAGCCAGATAATGGCTCCCTTTTCACTTAATTTATTGTTACTGATGGTATTAATAAAAATATAATAAAACGGATAAGCACAGACAAATGCAAACAAGGTAAAGATGGTATAGGTTGCCACATCCAGGATACGGTCACCAATGGAATGACTTTTTATTTTATTTCGTTTATCCCCTATCATAATAATTTTTCTTCTTGCCATCGCTATGTCGACTCCTTTTTAAATAATACTTTGCTTACGTACTATTTTAGAAAATGTGTTAGCGCCAAACAACAGCACCAGACTAACAATGCTCTTCAGCATGCTTAGTGCTGTCGATACAGAATAAACAGGCGGCTTACTGGTGGAGAGGTTATAGACGTAGAGATCCAGAACCTGTATATACTCCCTGTTCCAGGAATTCTGAAAAACAAAATATTGCTCCATACCATTATTCAAAAAATTAGATATATTCAAGAGTAATAGAACGAAAAATGTAGGCAGCAGGCTGGGTATCGTAATATGCCAGATACTTTTCAGGCGCGTTGCACCATCCACCCTTGCAGCTTCATACATTTCTTCATCAATGCCGGCTATGGCTGCGATATACATAATTGCCGCCCAGCCAAGATTCTTCCAGGTAAGCCACAGCCACATCTTCAACCACATATGATCGCTTGATTTCATAAAATCAATCGGCCTGGAAATCAACCCCAGACCCTGAGCCACCGTATTGAACATGCCGGTATTGCTCATTAAGAGGAATGCGACTGAATAAACTAAAACCCAGCTTATAAAGTTCGGAAGTGTAGTAACTGTTTGTACAAATTTTCGAAAGGGTGTCCACTTTATTTCATTGAGAAATATAGCAAAAAACATTGGGAGCCATGAGAATGCAAGGGAGATGCCGCTCATGGCAAATGTATTTCTCAATACTTCAAGGGTTTGTTTGATGTAGGATTTACTCTGAAAGAGAATCTTAAACCATTTTAAGCCCACAAAGGAATCCCAGGAAAAGGGCAAGGGCGGTTGATAATCAAAAAAAGAATAGATCCAACCGTAAAGCGGATAATATGAGAAAACTGCTACAAGTAGCAAAAGCGGTGTAATGAGTAAAAATTCTTTGTAACCTCGTATTTTCTTTCTACTGCTGATCGTTTTCGTTTTCATTTCTCCTCCTCGCTGATGCATTAGAATTGCTTGCCAGCCGATATAATGCCAATGGCTCCGGTTTATTAAGTATTACTAATGATCTAGTTTATCATTCTCTGGATCATATGTAATAGTGCATTACAAAACTCTATTATCCCTGCATTTTGTTGTAAGATATGAATATACTATGCGATTTTACTTCCATTTTCAATGATATATATATCGTAGTTAATGATGCATCTTCACATTGTTTTTCCTTTCGCTCTACTTATTCCGGCTGTTTCGGAAATGATTCGGAGTGCTTCCGGTTACTTTTTTAAATTGACGGAAAAAATGCTCTGTATTCCGATATCCGCACAGAGATGCAATCTCAGCTATCGTATAGCGATGATATAACAAATATTTTTTTGCCAGGTCGATTCGGCTGTTGATCACATCCTCCATACAGTTAACACCAAAGGTTTTTTTGTACAAATCCTCCAGATATCCGACACTGATATTCAATTTGTCTGCCATCTGTGTAACCGCCCAATTTTCATTGGGCTTCTGGTATATTTCCTGTTTTAATTCGCACAAACTTTTGTATAGAGGACTTATTTGTTTATAGTTATAAGATTCCAAAAGCTTATAAAATAATGTTCTTAATAAACCGTCTATCGTAATATCCTTATAAGCATTATTCATAATATGCTCTGTAACAAGCAGTTGGAAAATCTTGTGGCAATAAGAAGGATCGTGAACTGCAAAGGGTATCCCGCGGGACAGCGGAGATGCGATAACATAGGGTTCATCGGTATCAAACCGTATCCAATCATTGGAATATTGCCTTGCACAAGCCCGGTAATATATCTTTTGCTTCGGTTTATACAGGACTGCACAATTGGGGGGATATTCCTGATATTCATTATCCACATAAAATACAGCCGGGGTATGTGTCAGTACAAGCAGCCAGCAGTCATGTCCTTCGGGAACATCAAATTCAAATGTTTCCGAATGTGTGGCATCATATTCAACGTATCTGATATGATTCATAGTCACCTTCCTTTCTTACAAAGCGCCATACAGAATAGATATATATCCATAAAACGATACCTCATTTTAGCATATATGCACAAATAGTAATTCATGCAAATTATATCAAAAACCACTACAAAGTATATATGTGCATAACCTGTAGTGGTTTCATCTCTTTTTTTTATTTATTTTTACCAATTGCTTGTAAATTCGGCAAAAGTGTCCGCATCCCGAATAATAATGATGTATTTTCATGTTTTTATGATCTATTTAAAGCTGTGTCATAGACTAAAATTGATGTGATTATTCAACAGGAAAACCAATAATTGGTATTTATATGCCCAATGTAAAAGAAGCCAGACTCGCGCTTCCCTGACCGGTATAAGTAAAATACAATGCATGAATACCATCCGGAATTTTAATATCAGCCGCATATTCCTTCCATACATTTGAGAACCCAACGGATATTTTGCCTAATACCGCTCCATCCCAGGAAGTTCTTACCTCAAAATCGCCGCGGCAATATCCCCGTACCTTTATTTTGACTGTGTTGATCCCGCTGCAGTTAAAATATTTATAGCCTGCCGTAGCAGAAGCTTTCATATTTGCAATATAGCCGATTTCTTCATCACCATCTTTTCCATCCTGGGTTATTTTAGGAAATTGGTTGTTCATCCATGCGCCGGTAAAATCGGTATAGATGGATTCCTCACTGCAGAACAGATTGCAAGCCAGATATGCCGGGTACTCCCCATATCCCTTTAAAGGTCCGCTATTGGCTCCGCAGGATGTTATTTCCACTTGGGGAATCCTGCCATCCTCCAGAAATTCGATCCGTTCCATACAGCCCTGTCTGCTGAAATTGGTTCCATTGGTATGTCTGTGATAAAAGATATACCAGGCTCCGTCTATCTCAACGATACTGCCATGATTATTGCCGCCGTAATACATAGGCTTCTCTGCGGGTTTGTAAGAATCGATATGCAGGTCATTGTTGCTTACTATCACACCCTTATAAACAAAATCTTTTGTAGGAAACCGGCTGGTGGCATAACATAATTCATGCATCACTACCGAGGAATAAATAAAGTAATAGAGATCGCCCCGTTTTCGGATAGAAGGTGCCTCAAAGAACTCGTGTCCTTCATAACCGCTGCCCTTGCTGTAAGGTTCACTGGGAACGATTATAACCGGGTCCTCGATTATGGTAAGCATGTCCGGGCCAAGCACGGTTGCCATTGCTCCTGTTCTTGATCTGTCATCCCTGCCGCAAAAGCCTGTATAAAGATAGGTTCTGTCACCTTCGGTCAGCACTCCGGGATCAAATTGCGGTTCATCGCCTTCTCTCTCCCCCAGTCTGGTCCCGTCAGAATAATGAACATACCCGTAAAATTCAAATCTGCCGGTTGGCTTATCGTTCACAGCAACGGACACAACAGAACGTTTGCTATCAACATAGAACAGATAATATCTGCCGTCCGGTCCTACCGAAACATCCGGTGCATACAGGCAGCTGTCCCGGTCATCATTGTTTTCTACATCCTCAGTCTTGCAAATAATTCCTTCATACCGCCAGTCGGACAGATCGTTTACGGGTGCCGACCAGGTGACATAATCATTCAAGCAATATGCGTACCCGTTAAAACGATCATGAGAGCCGTAAATATAGACTCTGTCATTAAATACATAAGGCTCGCCATCGGGTATATATTCCCAAGATGGAAGGTACGGATTAACCCCTTGTTTTCTCATTATTCTACACTCCTTTATTCAATAATCTGTTGATTACTATGATTACTATTTTAATAAGTATTGATGATTAAAACAATGATATATACTGAGCATATAATGAACTATTTTTAGAAAGCGTTCCGATATTGCTACTTTATGGTGATTATCAGAAGGTTAAAGTCAATAAATAAAATTTATAATTATGGCACTTATTTTATAATTGATATATAATACAAATTGCCGGAAGCTGCTTTTTACTTCCGATATGGTTTTCTGATATCAGCAGAAAAAATATAGATAGAACAGGGAAAGGAGCTTGTATATGAGTAAGATAAGAGTAACGGTATGGAATGAATATTTGCATGAAATCGAACTGGAAGAGGTTGCGAAAATCTACCCCCAGGGAATACATGGATGTATTGCCGGATTTTTAAGGGAGGCAGGCTATGATACCAGGACGGCTGTTCTGAGACAGCCGGAGCACGGGCTCACCAAAGAGGTGCTGGATGAGACCGACGTACTGATCTGGTGGGGACACGCGGCTCACCATGAAGTGCAGGATGAGATTGTGGATCGTGTCCATGAATATGTTACCATGAAAGGAATGGGGTTAATTGTACTGCATTCGGGGCATGCCTCAAAAATATTCCAGAAGCTTTGCGGAATGGATACCGGTCTGCTGAAATGGCGGGAGGACGGACAGAAGGAGATTCTCTGGGTGACAGATCCCTCCCATCCCATTGCCAGGGGGCTGGATGAGAAGATCATCATACCTGCCGAGGAGATGTATGGGGAGCATTTTAACATTCCTGCGCCGGATGCCCAGGTCTTTATCAGTTGGTTCCAGGGCGGGGAAGTGTTCCGCAGCGGATGCTGCTTCCACCGCGGAAGGGGAAAGATATTCTACTTCAGACCCGGACATGAATCCTTCCCGGTATATCATATGCCGGAAATACAGAAGGTGATTATCAATGCGGTGGATTGGGCACATACCCCGAAGCTGCCTGAATTTACTTACGGAAATACCAAGCCGGCGGTAACCTTTTCATAACAGGATACCCCTTAAAAAACAGAATAACAGCCCCCTTGGCTTTGCGGTAGTTCAAAAGCCAAGGGGGCTGTTATTCTGTTTTTTAAATATGCACAAAACAATATATTAAAACTTCAATTAATATACAATATAACGAATAAAATAGCAAGAAATACAATGTATCCCGTCCGATATAGCAAATAGTGCGTAGATTATTCGCTCTATGATTGTTATTATATAACCATAATAAAGGCTAAATCATTTTATTAAAGGAGGAAGATTTATGAAGAAAAAATGGGTTACAGTTTTATCATTTTTATGTGTAGCAATGCTGTTATTTACAGCATGCAAAAAGCCAGATACGCCCTCGGATAATCCGGAACCGCAAAAGAAGGATGAGGCTACGGCAGCCCCTACCAAGGCGCCGGAGGTTACCGTTGATCCGGCAGAGCTTTCACAATTTAAAGAAGCTCCCATGCTTTCAGAATTAGTGAAAAGCGAAGCTATTCCTGTTGTAGAAGAACGTCTTCCAAAGACAGAGGATATTATGGTTGAACCCACTGAAAGCATCGGTGTATACGGCGGAAGCTTAAATCGTACTCTTTCCAGCGCGGGAAATAAGTCCTGGGCTACCGGCAAGCCAATTGAAGAAGGTTTATTCCGGTTCAGGGAGGATGGTACCGTAGAACCTAACGTTGCAAAAGGCTATGATGTAAATGATGACGCAACTGTTTACACCATTTACCTGCGCGAAGGTATGAAATGGTCTGACGGTGTGCCTTTTACTTCAGATGACTGCATCTTTTTCTACGAACACATGGCCTTAAAAGAAACCTTCGGCAAGGCTTTATGGGATTGCTTTAAGGCAGAGGATGGAAGCATCGCCAAATTTGCGAAGGTAGATGATTATACCTTTACGGTATCCTTTGATATAACAAGACCTAATTTTATTGAAAATGTCGCTATTAATGCAAAATGGCTCTATGCACCGGCACATTATCACAAGGAGATACTTGCTGAATTTGTAGGCGAGGAAAAAATGGAGGCGTTAGCAACCTCATTAGGTTATGCGGATGCAGCGACTATGGGTCAATATACAGGATATTACTTCTGGAATATTCCCGGACTTCCTACTTTAAATCCTTATATCCTTTCAACGGAGGAAGGAAAGAGTGATGTAACGGGTACTTATTTTGAATTTGTTCGTAATCCATACTATTGGAAGGTAGATTCCGAGGGAAACCAGCTTCCCTATATGGATAAAATAGCATATACTCTGGTTTCTGCAGAAGGTGACCAGGAATTACTGAACCTGTTGGATGGTACTTCTGATATGATGGCAGTGTCCAGGGCAGATATTGTTAACATACAGGCAAGAGGTAATATTACAATTAATACCTGGAGCTCCGTAGCATGGAGTGATATGGCTTCCCAGCTTCAATTAAACCAAACTGTGAATGATTTAAAGAAGAGAGCACTGTTTGCAGAAAAGGATTTCCGTCAGGCTCTTTCCATCGCAGTGGACAGAACAGAGGTTGCCGCACTTCTCACAGAAGGCTGGATACCAGGGGCACAGGCGGCTCCCCAGGAAGGTCTTTTAGGATATAGTGAAGCATGGAAGCGTAAATGGACGGAATATGACGTGGCAAAAGCAAAATCCCTGTTAGAAGGCTTAGGCTTAGTGATGGGCGCGGACGGATTTTATGATTTTGCCGACGGAACAGATCTGGTTATTAATATGAAAGGCTTTACCGGCTCAGGTGCCAATGAAGCTTATGTCATTCTTGAATCTTATTTTAAAGCAGCAGGTATTAATACAACCTTTAGGGATTACGAAAGAGCAACCTTGGATAATGATTTATTAGCAAATGATTATGACTGTATTCTAGGACCGGTTGCACCCGCGTCAACCATGAGTATTATTCTAAGACCGGATACCATCGTTCCCGTAAGAAACTATGCCGCATGGTACGGCTTAGTGGGTGAATGGTATACCACCAAAGGTGCATCCGGCGTAGAACCTACGGGAGATTTACTTGAGCTGTGCAACCTGTATGATAAACTGAAAGCAGCAGTTACAGAAGAAGAACAGCTTAAAATCGCATTGGAGATGCTGAAATTACATGAAGAAAATGTATGGATTATCGGATATGTAGATGCAGCTCCCACCTATCATGCGGTAAATGATAGAATTAAGAATTTTCCCCAGACTTCTGTTTGGAGCGATGAGTTCCGTGATTTAGGCATCGGACATATCCAGACATGGTATATTGCTGAATAATGAATGAATAACAAGGGGCTGTTGCAATTTTATCCACCTATTGCAATGGCCCCAATGACGAAAAGAAGCAGGTCGGCTTTGGAAGGACAGGTAATTATATGGTACAATATATCCTTAAGAGAATTTCATTATTTATTCCAACCTTAATACTCATATCTCTTATTATCTTTTTTGTTATTCAACTGCCGCCGGGGGATTATGTGAACAGCTTAATATCTGCCAGAACGGCAGAGGGCGAAGTGTTTACAGCAGAAGAAATAGCCCAGTGGAGAGAGTATTATGGTTTAGACGATCCCTGGCATGTACAATATTTTAATTGGACCAAAAATATTATTACAAAAGGGGATTTCGGCTACTCCTTCATTTATGGTCAGCCGGTTTGGGCGGTTATCTCAAGAACTGTCGGGATGACAATTGTATTAACTCTTATTATAACCATTTTTCAATATGGAATTTCTATTCCCATTGCAATTTACAGCTCTACCCATCAATATTCCATCGGAGACTACATCGTTTCATTTATCGGTTTTTTCGGCCAGGCAGTTCCCAACTTCCTTCTTGCCATTGTACTGATGTATTGGTCCTTTCAAATGACGGGAAGTGCAAACCTGGGGTTATATTCCACAGAAATGCTTCAAAATGGAATTCATTTTTATAACCTGGGAGAGTTTTTAAAACGTCTTATCATACCGGTAATTGTAATTGGTACTGCCAGTACCTGCGGTATTATAAGAACTATAAGAGCGCAGATGCTGGATGAGCAGTCAAAGCAGTATGTATTGGCGGCAAGGTCAAAAGGCATTTCAGAAAAGGTTATTATCTATAAATACTGCTTACGGGCTTCCTTAAATCCCGTGGTATCCGGTATCGGAGGAATGCTTTCCCATTTGTTTTCCGGCTCAACCGTAACAGCCATGGTTTTAAACCTTCAGATTTTAGGGCCTGAGCTGTTAAAGGCATTGAAAGCACAGGATATGTACCTGGCAGGAACCATCGTTATGGTTCAGGCAGTTTTAGTAGTGGCAGGAACCCTATTATCAGATATTATGCTGGCCTGGCTGGATCCAAGAATTAGATATACCGCAGGGAGGGATGAATAATGGTATTTGGAAAAAAGAAAGTAAATAAAAGTGAATCCTATTATTTAGCTTCCCAATGGACTCTTATGGCAAGAAAGCTAAGAAAACATAAGCTTGCTAAAATTAGTATGTGGATTTTAGGATTATTATATATCGGTGTTATTTTTGCAGGCTTTATTGCCCCTTACGGATTAGAGGATTACGACAAAACATATCAAAACACAGCTCCCTCTAAAATTCATCTTTTTCATGAAGGAGAATTCGTCGGCCCTTTTGTATATTCCGTAAAAAAATATAATAATCCCGAAACCTTCCGTGTGGAAATCACGGAGGACACTTCCGAATATTACAAATTAAAGCTCTTTGTCAGAGGAGGAGAATATAAGATATTAGGTTTGATTCAGTCTAATATCCATTTATTCGGCACAAGTACAGGCTCTGCCGGCGGCACCGGGGGCAAGGTTATGCTCTTTGGATCCGACCAGCTGGGAAGAGATATCTTTTCAAGAATACTTTACGGAAGCCAGATCTCTCTAACCATTCCCTTTGCCAGTGCAGCCATAAGCTTTGTACTGGGTATTACCATCGGCAGTATTTCAGGATATTTCGGCGGAGTCATTGACAACGTGATACAGCGGATTATAGAAGTAATCGGAGCGATTCCCAGCATCCCTTTATGGATGGCAATGTCAGCGGCCATTCCGGCAGGTATTTCAACCATCCAGATGTATCTGTTTATTACGGTCATTCTCTCTCTGATCAATTGGTGCGGTATCGCCAGAGTCGTTCGCGGTAAATTTATGTCTTTAAAAAATGAGGACTATGTTATGGCGGCAAGAATCGCCGGAGTTAGGGACGGAGTCATCATATTAAAGCATTTAGTTCCCGGATTCTTAAGCTATTTGATTGTTAGTATTACCCTTAGCATTCCTTCCAGTATTATCGGTGAAACCTCCATGAGCTTTTTGGGGCTGGGCATCCGGACTCCTGCAACAAGCTGGGGCGTATTGCTGGATGAAACCAAGAATATCGCTAACTTCTCACAATATCCTTGGAAGATGATACCGTTATTCTTCGTTATTGTTGCAGTCCTGGCATTTAACTTTTTAGGTGACGGCTTACGGGATGCGGCAGACCCATATAAGTAGACAGGAGGGATCGCTTGAATAATAAAAATGAAACCCTAATTGAAGTGCGTGACTTTAAGGTTAATATAAAATTAGACGAAGGAACCATTAATGCAGTGAGAGGTGTGAACTTTTCCATTAAAAAGGGAGAAACCCTGGGAATCGTAGGAGAATCCGGCTGTGGCAAAAGCCTTACCAGCAAAGCCATATTGGGGATTAATGAGAAAAAATGCGTGTCAGAAGGGCATATTTTCTTTGAAGCCGATGAGAAAGGGATGATTGACCTGATCTCTTTAAATCCAAGGGGAAAAGAGATCCGAAGTATAAGAGGAAAGCAGATTTCCATGATATTTCAGGAGCCCATGGTATCCTTCTCACCCATGTACACCATCGGCAATCAAATTAATGAGTGTACCAGACTTCATATCACAAAGGATAAAGCAAAATCCAAAGAAATATCCCTGGAGATGATGAAAAAAGTGGGGATTGCCAACGCTGAAAAAAGGTATAACCAGTACCCTCATGAATTTTCCGGCGGTATGCTTCAAAGGGCATTAATTGCCATGGCTCTTGTATGCAAACCCAAGCTTTTAATTGCCGATGAGCCTACAACGGCCCTTGATGTAACCATTCAGGCACAAATATTAGAGCTTATGAAGGAGCTTCAAAAAGAGTTCGGTATGTCCATCCTCTTTATTACCCATGACCTTGGTACGGTATCTAAAATGTGTGACAGGGTTGCTGTTATGTATCTCGGGAAAATAGTAGAGACTGCCCCCATTGATGAACTATATGAAAATCCCCAGCACCCCTATACCAAAGGGTTAATCGGTTCCGTACATAAAATCGGAACAAAGAAGACAGAAAAGCTGTTTTCCATTGAAGGAACCGTACCCCTGGCTATGAATCTTCCTCCCGGATGCGGATTCTATGACAGATGCAGCGAAAGAATCGAAGGGGTCTGCAACAAAAGGGAGCCTGTATTAACAAACGCAGGGAATCAGCACGAGGTAAGCTGCTTTGCCAGAGGAGGGATGTAACGTGGAAAAAGATTATATTTTAGAAGTAAAGAACATCCATAAACGATTCACCTCAAAAAAGGTATGCGTAAAGGCAGTTACCGATGTAAGCTTTCCTGTTAAAAAAGGAGAAACCATTGGCATTGTAGGGGAATCCGGCTGCGGAAAAACCACCTTGGGCAGATGCATTGTAAGAGGAATTGAAGCGTCGGAAGGTCAGGTAATATATCGGGCAAAGGACGGAAGGGAATATGATTTCTTAAGTATCGACAAGAAAACCATGAAGTCCATACGAAAAGAAATCCAGATGATATTTCAGGACCCCTATTCCTCCCTTGATCCCAGAATGACCGTGCTTGATATCATAAAGGAACCGTTAAAGGCCAATTATCCTAAAATGCCAAAGGCGGAGATGGAAGAAAGGGTAAAGGATATTGCCGCAAAGGTAGGGCTGAATACTTCTTATTTGATGAGATACCCTCATGCCTTTTCCGGCGGTCAAAGACAGCGGATCGGAATTGCAAGAGCATTGATATTAAGACCTCAGATTATCGTATGTGATGAGGCGGTATCGGCCCTTGACGTATCCATTCAGGCACAGGTGATTAATTTGCTGCGGGATTTGCAAAAGGAGATGCAGCTGACTTATTTATTCATCAGCCATGACTTATCGGTGGTAGAGCATATCTCTGATAAGGTGGGCGTTATGTATTTAGGGAAATTAGTCGAATTTGCAAAAACAGAAGAGATGTTTCAAAAGCCCATGCACCCTTATACGGAAGCCTTATTATCCGCTGTACCTGTGGCTGACCCTAAAATAAAGTTAGAACGCATCCCTTTAACGGGTGAAATTCCGAACCCTGCAAATCCGCCTTCCGGATGCTATTTCCATGAAAGATGCAGATATTGTATGGATAAGTGTAAGACAGATGTTCCTGAATTAGAGGATGTGGGCGGGGGACGGCTGGTATCCTGCCATAGAGCAACAGAGCTTAAGCTCCGCGGTTTTTCTTACCAGGAGCAGATTTCTTAACTCGTTCCATCCCACATAGAGACAACCCCGGAATAATCAGGCTTTCGCAGCTCTGAAAATCGCCCGGGGTTGTTTTTATATGCCGTTGGTTTTGACAGCCTCAATAAGATGCCTGCATAATTATATATTACGTCTTTGGTATTGGATCGTAACAACGTAAACCGTTTTATTTTCTTCCTCTATTTTGAAGATCGCGACGTAATTGTCAATGAGAAGCTGCTTATAACCTTTCCCTGCATATCTTCCTTCCATTCTGTCCTGATGCATTTGTGGAAATGTATCAAGTAATAGTATCGCATTTTTGATTCTTGCTGCCTGTCCTTTTGCGTTTTCCGGAGAAAGCTTATCTACTGCAATATATTTATAGATTTTATCTAACTCATTTATTGCTTTCGGAAAAATTTTGACAGTGTATTTATCCAAAGTACTTTTTCTCCAATCCAGCAAAGACATCAGCGGCATCCATCGGCTCGGCTCCTGCAGCTACATCCTTCTCTGCTTCGTAGATTGCTTGGTCAGTTCTATTTATGCCCACAAGCATATCATATAATTCCGAACTCATAACTACAAGATCACTGTATCCATTTTTTGTAATAAAAATAGGTTCCTGTACTTGGTGCGCAATATCTGAAAGTTCACTTGTTTTTCTTAAGTCTTTAATTGGCATAATAAGTGGCATTTACATCAACTCCTTCCGAATGACATAATTATATCATAATTATGTCCGTGTTTCAAGTGAAAAACACGAAAGGAATACTCAGTATTCATGAATCCTATGGCAACACACTCTTTCACGTACTTTATTATCAAAATCTAATAGACTTTGTGCCGCTCTATTTTACAGAAACATATTCGTTGCCTTCTACATAAAATCTCCAGAGGTAGTCCTTCGCTTCCTCTGCATAGTCAATCCCTACCCGTTTTGTTTCTACTATTTCAAACTCCTCATTCCCGCCTTCTTCAACATATAATTCATTTCCGCACAGATCTACCCCGTTAAAGCTTCTGTCTAAGGACAGCGCACCGCACAGCCTTCCCGGACCGCTGGTAAGACCCCTTCGCTGGCTTTTTGTGAGCTGTTCATAAGGCTTTCCAAATCTCTTATTCGCCATCCACTCAATTCCCTTCAGGGGTTCCACAGCCCGGATCAGCACCGCCTGCGGGGTTCCTCTTTTATTCGTAACTATGTTAAAGCAATGATACATGCCATAAATCATATAGATATAAGAGAATCCGGGCTCCCCGTACATGACCTCCACTCTGGGCGTCCTCTTGCCCCCATAGGAATGGGCAGCCTTATCTATCACTCCCATATATGCCTCTGCTTCCACAATCCTGGCTGAAACTCTCTGCCCCTCTATCTCGCGCACCAGCACCTTTCCCAGAAGCTCTTTGGCAACAACGACAGAATCCCTGTCATAAAATTCCCTGTCCAGCTTTTTCATTCCACTATTTCCTCTCTCTTTCACAGCTACACTGATTTCATATCATAGGTTCTATTGCAATCAAAGCATCTATAGTAATAGGAGCAATTTTTCTTGCTATCACAAAGGAATAAAGGATTTCCGCATCCCTTACAGAATTTTCTCTCCCCGGCAAAAAGCCTGGTATAGGCCATCGCATGATCAAATTCCCAGATCCGGCTGTCTCCGTTTATCTCACAAAAGGAAGTCCGGTCCGCTATGCTATGCATATAATATAAGGCTTTTCCTGACTTGTTTCCCGGCATTTTAAGCAAGCAGGGCTGTTTGAAGAAATCCTCCTTCAGCACATAGCCCGGAATATAAAGCTTATTCGCATCATAGTCAAAATATAATCTGGTATAAACATCGCTGGCATGATCAAATTCTATCTGCATCAGCCTCTTTAAGAATACTTCATTGGTCAGCTTAGGAAAGTCTTTTTGATAGTTGTCCTTTACATAGGAGGCGTAATCATAAAAGCTCTTGATTTCCTCATTGGATCTGCAATAGTGGGGGTATACAAAGAAATCCCACCGCTCAATATTCTTAATGATCCTCCCGTAATCCTCCTCTGTTCTGGGAATCGATCCGCTGGTACCCTTGAAATCACCTAAATTTCCTTTTAAAACCGAGGATTTAATCTCAATGGAGAATAAACCGCTTTCCTCCATTTCCCTCTTTAAGTCTGTGCTGATAATGCCCAAATTATTACTTCCCGCAACTTCAGCATTAATCTTTTCAATAAATGCCTCCAAAATACCGGAAGGAGTCCCTGCCTTGTAGACCAGTCCGTCAAAGGGGGCATGACTGAGATAATGATCCCCTCGAAAGCTGTCATAGGATAAAAATCTGACATCGGTGTATTTTTCAATAAATTTCTCAAATGCAAATTCGGCTTTCTTACCCTGGATAGTGTCTCTTTCCAGCTCTGCCCTTTCCCGCCCCTTTTGCCATGTATTGGTCGTATGACTTAGCAGCAATTCTATTTCTCTTTTATTTAATCCATCATCCGGCGGTATATCGCAGACTCCCGCGCCGTCTACAATAAAAATCTCCATTCCATCCACCTCATGCTAAAACTCATCCGTAAGTGCAACCCAATGCTCGTCCGACATGTCCCCGGTAAAACGGGTATAATTGATATACAGCTCATTATCCAGGTCACGGACAAAGCCCCATCTTACGTTCTTATCTTTTGCGTACCGCTGAAAGGCATTAAATTTATTCTCAATCTGCTTATCAATGTTCTTATCCTGCCCTCTGGCTTCTCCGCCCTTCGTCTCAATAATCCAGACCGTGCCGTCCTTCTTCCTGGCAATATAATCGGGGTAGAACAACCATTGCTTCTGAAAAGCATCCACATAAACAACGGAAAAATACTGCTGCCCCGTATCGCCGTTTTTATATACCCAATCCAGGCCCTCCATGCGTTCACAATACCGCTCAAACAGCTGTTCCGAATTGCTTCGGACCTTGCTGGTTGAAAAACCGGAGGTATATCCCTCGTAAGCATTGGAGAGAAAATCCACTTCCTTCTTTACCGTAGGATCGTATTGGAAGAAATCCTGTTCCGGTATTTTAAATGTTGATTTCTTCGGATTTATGATAGAACCCTGTGTAGCCATGGTGGCTGTGACCTCTCGCAGCTCCTGCTTTAAACGATGGACATTATTGATGATGAAGGCATAGAATTCAGCCGTGTCCAGCGTCAGCAGCTTTCTGTAATCCGTGCCGCCCTTTCGGAATAAACGCTCCAGGACAGTCTTGACTTTAGCGCTTTGCATCCCGATTGCAGACTTAATTTCATCCACGCTATGCAGCAGAAGGATACCATGCTTATGCGTATTCACTCTGCTTCTTGTTTTATGGTACGCTGTGCTCTCTGTCAGCGCATCGCTGCGGACGAATTCGCCGTACAATGCCTTTCCAAGGATTTCATCGCCAAAGACATACCCGGCATCAGAAAGCAGATTCTTGTTCTGTTCTTTTCCCCCGGCCAGCTTGTATTTTGCCGCAAAAAAATCGTGAACCTTATTTAAAACCTCCCGTTCTCCCAAACCGTCCGCATCCAGATTGCGGCTTTCCTTCTCCAGTGTGAAGGTCTTACACTTGTCCTTAAGGAATAACCGGCGTACCTCATAAGCCCTGTCCATTTCCGACAGCAGGCCTGCCTTATACTGCTCGTCAAAGGTATAGACATAGCAATAATCCAATATTTCATTATCATAGTGCCTGGCTTCCGGCATGCGCCGGATTCTGCCTATGGTCTGAATCTGAAAAGCCTCCGTGCCCCCTTCCCGAAGCTTGACCAGGAGCTTGGCCCGAGGACAATCCCATCCTGTGCTGATGGCCTGTTTCATTAACAGAAACACCGGTGAGGCGTTATTCTCCGTCAGATTCTCCGGCAAATCTCTTTTCTCTTCCGACATCCACTTGCTGACCATGCCATTCTCATAGGTATAACCCATAGCCTCCAGCTTTGCTTCCACCGCTTTTATGGTTTCCGGCCGGCCGTTGGGGAACTGAATCAATACGAGAGGACGGATCTTCCTTCCCAAAGCCGTATATTGCTCGGCGATCATCTTCCGCTTCGCATCGGCCAGCTCCAGCAGGCATTCGTAATCATTGGTAATCTCCATATTGTCTGTGATGCCTTCATTAATACTGATGGCCTTGGTTATGAGGCCTGCATCGATTACATCCAGCTCGTCGATTTCATAGAACTCATACCGGCTATTTTTTACCGTTGTGGCGGAGACTCGGAGGATATGCCGGGCTGAAAAGGCATCTATGACCGCCTTTGCCTTGCTGGTATTGTTGGAATGCTCCTCATCAATTATCACAAGGAACTCGGTTCCGTTCCGGTGTGCTCTGGCAATCTGGTCAAACAGGTTCTTCCTCTCGCTGTCACGGATGGCCGTGTTGTCTTTTTTGGTCACAAGCTCCCAGTTAATGAAGGTGGTGCTTTCTTCTTCAAAGCCATTTTGCAGAGCGTCCATCAGGCTTTGGGTTTTTCGGGAGGGGGTAAGTCTGCGCATCTTTTCGCAGCTCTGCTCCTCCAGATTGCCTTTTCCAGGACACAGCCACAGGAAAGCCGTCTTACGGTTTACCCTGCTCAGATATTCGTCTATGAAATCAATTAGAATGATTGTTTTTCCCGATCCCGTGGGAGCCTTCACCATGATGGTTTCTTTGCTGCCGGGAGCGGAGGTCTTATCAAGAAGAAAATTTACGCATTTCTCCTGAAATTCAAAAAGGCCATGAGGCAATCCTGCTACCATATCTCGCCAGCCTCCCTTAATTCAGACATAAAGTAATACTCCGGAAGCATATTGATCCGGGCATCGGCAAATAATTTTTCCTGGCTCGCGGTGAGAAGGACGTCCTTGGAGATATAAAGCATCCTGCAATCAGGATGCCGCTGCCACTCTGCCTCCAGCCGGTCGGCATCCTCGTCGCACAGAAGCAGGAAACAGCTCCCGTTATTGATATCCGATGCCTGCTCCAGACAAATCATTTCCTCCATATGCTTCAGCAGCTCATCCCCCATAAATCCGTCAGCGGATTTTGGCACCCATCCTGTTTTATAATATTTCATATTGGCTTTCAGGCCCTGCATTTCCTTCAGACGGGTCAATCCCAGAAGCCGCAGACAGTCATTCTTAATCTCTGTTTTGAACTTAGGATAAACGCCCTCGTTTTCCTTCCTTATCCCTTCTATTTCCTTCAGCAATTCTCCGGCATTTTTCAAATCCTGAAGGCCCAATTTACGCTCATAGAGCACCGTAGAAGCTGTTTTATTGAAGTTATAATTGAACATCAGATCACGGCACCGCTTGTAGGTTATTTCCTCGCATATCTTGTTCTGGTTATTGGTGCATAGGATGAACCTTCGCTGCCCGCCATCCTCGGCATTCAGCTCAAGGACTGCCTGGGCTGTGGTTCCGCTTCCGGCAAAGAAGTCCAAGACCACGGCATTCCTGTTATAGTGGTTTTTGAGCAGTCTTTTTATTAACTCCACCGGCTTGGAATAATCAAAATCATCCTTCAGACCAAACACATCCAAATCCTTCTTTGCATTATCATTGGAATATTCATTTTCAATTAACCCGATGGAGCTTAAGGGCTTGGTCCGTTTCTTATACTCAATATAGTACTCTCCCGTACTATTATTTTTCTCTATCTTTGCATTCAGATAGGTCTTCGTATAGATTCTCGCCGTCCCGTCATTCTTACGCTTGATCACTACAAATCCATTGTTATATCCAAACTCGAAGAGCTTCTTATTCCATCTCCAGGCCCAGTCCGCCCGACGGTGATCACCTGCCTGCCGGGCCTCCCATGCAGACTGATCCGTCCCGGGATAGAATACCTCTCCTTCGATCTCTAATGCATAATCCAGGCTGGAACTATAGGATAAGCTGTCATAGTCCAGGGTCTGGTTTAATTTATATTTGCCCCGTTCCTCCACCCACTCATCCTCGTTGCAGAAGGCAGAGTCCACATGCTCCTCCATGACGAAGATATCCTGGTTCCGCTTCGTATATACCAGCACATAGTCATGGTTTTTGGAAAAGGAGCCCGTTGTCTTGCCGCTTTTCTTCGTTATTCTGGGCAGGGTAATCACAAAATTTCTCTCCGAAAAAATCTCATCCAAAAGCAGCTTCAGGGCGGACTGTTCGTTGTCATCGATAGAAACAAAGAAAAGTCCGTCGTCGGACAGAAGCTGATAGGCTATTTTTAGTCTTTTTTCCATAAAGGACAGCCATTTGGAATGCCTGAATTTATCTTCCGAATCTATGAATTCATCATTGTAGGTAAAATCGTTGTTGCCTGTATTATAAGGCGGATCAATATAAATGATATCGATTCTGCCCCCATGGGTTTTCTCCAGAAGCCGCAGGCTGTGCAGGTTATCTCCCTCCAACAGAAAGTGATAGGGTTCTCCGGGAGCGGCCGTAATTTCCTTCTCGCGTACATCTATCCACACCGGCACCTGGGTTTTCATCTGGATATCCACATTTTCCTCATGTTCTTCCCAGATCAGGCCGTATTTCTTTGCCGTCAGCTCCGTTTCGATCTCATTCAGCGCCTTTAAAACCTCATCGTCGTCTTTATGCTCTTCTTTTATGGTGTTTAAAAAAGTCAGCATCCGCTGTCTCTTCTCCTGTGAAAGATTCGCCATCCCTCTTCCTCCTGATTATCGAAATGTATCACATATTCGCACACATAGGAATGCGTGCCGACATTATACCATGTCCGCAAGCGTCCATGGTATGGCACTTCGTGCCAGGATGCGCACTCCGCTTCGCTCCGGCGCATGCGCATAAATGCGCTAGTATAATGTCTGTCGATATTATACCATAGGCGTTGAATAATACCTAGTAATTCATCTTTGTCCCTTGAAAGCCCCCAACACCTTATGAACCACGTTCCGTATCTCACGAATTCTCTCCTGCTCAAACTGAGGATAATCCTTCAGCCATTTCACATTGAGAGGAGACGGATGAGGCAATATATATGCCGGCTTCCCGTTGATCTCCCGATTCTCAAAGGCCAGTGACGTGATTTTCTCTCCCGGAAAGAAAAATTCTGCCGCAATTCCGCCGATTATAATATAGGTTTCATTATTTACCAGCTCCATCTCTTTCACAAGCCACTGCTTCGAGCATTCCTTCGGCGGGCGGCGGTCTCCTCCTCCCGGCGCCTTTCCGGGGTAGCAATGCGCCATAGACACAATATAGAAATGATCCGGATTGTAGAAATCCTCATCTGATATTTGATACCACTCACCCCGGAGCTTCCTTCCGCTGATATCGTTAAAGGGCCTTCCTGTTTCATGTACGGTTTTCGACGGAGCCTGACTGATCTGCATGATCCTGGCATTCTGATGCCCCAGAACGATGGGACGGGGTTCAAAGCCAAAGATATCCTGACACTGCCGGCACTGCAGTATTTGACGGTGTAACTCCCCAAGCTTGCTGCTATCCATCCTTCTTCACTCCTGTCTGTCTCAAATTAAAACGTATCCCTTTGATTGAGCCTGTATGCGATATCCTTCATTTTGGTCATTGCATTAAGATCCTCTTTTGCAGGCTGCTTGTCCGTGTTTAACGAAAGAACAATATTTTCTTCCTTCAATCCCGCTTTCATATGCTTAAGCATCCACTCTGCCACAGTTCTGGCCGGTTCCGGCCCGCCGTCCCCGCCGCCCACAAGAATTAAAACGCCAACCTTGCTCCTGATATCCATCTCATCCCGCAGAAAACGCTTAGCAGCATAATATGACTGGAACCGGCTTGCCAGGCTGACCATCGGGCCGGTGAGATTAGACATGTACAGCGGCGATGCAATGACAACGGTGTCAAAATCGTCCTTATAAATCCGAGCCATATCATCCTTAATGACACAGCCTTTTTTCTTCCAGCACATCCTGCAGTCTATACAGGGTGATATTTTATCATAATACGCTGAAATCTCAACAATCTCTCCCTCGAGATGCTTTTTTAACTCTTTCAGCAGCTCCGAGGTATCTCCCCTTCTTCTTGGGGAACCGTTAATTATTAGTGTTTTCATTCTATGACGACCTTTCTATATATTCCAGGGACATAATACGTGTTCCTGGAATCAGATGCAATTATTCTAATAACCTGCATTATCTCATATTCTGCTGTAAGCTTCTTTCCATTGACTATTCTGCTATCGATTTCTATAAACTTTATCTTATCATAAATTGCCCATAGGATACTACCTGTTTTTTGCCAATTTAAATTTTGCAGTAAAAACAGCATAAAAAAATTAAAAATAATAGGAGCCGCTTCCCATTAAACAGGAGCGGCTCCAGAATTCCTTTTCATACTATTCTGCACTATCTTTCTTCCAATGATATATTTGACCCGCGGAAGGTGCAATACTCATATAAAGCTTTCTGCCTTCATAATTATTTTCATCTATTCTCTGATCATCATGAAACTCCACACAGATATCCGCCTTTTGATAAGTGTGGTTTATAACAATAAGTACATACTCCGTATCCGTCTCCAGCAATCTGATTACAGGCGCCAACGGAGTCTCCTGTTCCTCAATGTCCGAAATATGAATATTTTTTATTATGTCATATCCATTCTTATGGAACCAATGTATTAATAATCTTCCTGTGTCGGATTCTCCGGTATGTTCATAGCAGTATCCCGGATATGTTCCAATCCATATTGCTTTCCCCTTGCCGATCCCAAACTCTGTAACAGAAGGCTCTCCATCCGGAAATTCCGCTAATACCGCTGTCTGTTCGCCGGGAATTATTAATTGACGATATAGCCGCCCTGTAAATTTCCCCAAATCGTCCTTACCGACAGAGGATACCTTTCCTGATTCGGGTATCGCTTGAATCTCCTTGTGGTGAATCCCAAACAGGGTATTCAGAGCCACACTATCCTGCTCTAACAGTCCATCCTGCCGGTACAGTCCAGGGCAGGCCTCTGTGATTAAAACACCCCCAAGTTCAATAAATCGATGGAATATGTCAACTTCCTTCTCTGACAAAACCAATGGCATGGGCAGATAGAGTGTTTTGATTCCGCTCAGCAATAATTCTTCAATATAGTCTTCGTGAAAGAATTTGACAGGTATTCCAGCCATATATGCCGCTTTATATACACCACTGATGCTTCCCGCATACAGATCTTCTTTTCGGTCTGCCGAAAAACAAAGCAGCTCGCTATGCCTGGACACATAGATGGCATTCATGGGCATAATACGTTTGGCACTATCCAGAACCGGCTGGTTTAAATAGGCTGCTGCCCTTCCTGCCGCCTTACTCCGCTCCGTATTTTCCCCCAGAAATCCTGTTAATCCAAACCCAGGCGATTCAAGCCCTGAAGGTTCCGGCGCATACTGCCAGTATACACTTCCCTTGCCTCCGGCCGCTGCTGTATTCCAGTTCCAAAGCGTCACATCTCTTTCATTCGGAACCTCACCTCCTAATAACCCCGGTTTTCCTGCTCCGCCTTGTAGTTCCACCTGATAGAACAGCTTACCGTGGGAGGCTTCCGCAATCATCTCGTTATGGGCCAGATGTCTGAAAATATGCTCTTTTCCCATCAGCCATTTGGGAAAGCTGGACAGGCCGAACCAGTCCACCTCTTTTGCTAGCAAAAACTCATCTCCCAGTTCATTTGCCAGACCTCCCGCCATTCGGTTCCCAAGCACCCCGCTGTACGCCACATGTGTCTGCACTTTTTTATTCGGTGCCCCTTTGCGGCAGGCTTCCACGCGAAGCCGAAGCCAGCTCTGCAGATTCTCCAGCCAAAATTTACGCCAATCCATCATATCCGCCCAGGTTCCAAATCTGACAGGAGGAGCAACCTGGCTCCAGTCTTCATAGGTACGGTACCAGGCATCATTCAGCTTATCAATGGTACTGTATTTTTTTCGTAACCAGTTTAAGAATGCTTTCTTTGAATGCCCACAATAGCAGAGCATATTATCACGGTAGTCAAACATCGGCTCAAGATGGGGCTCGTTCCATACATCGATGGCTATAACAGCAGCTTCATCCGCATAATGAGCCGCTGTTTTCTCTATGAAATCAGCTGTTAATTTCTGAAACCCAGGATTGTCCATACACAGTCCGGGCCAGCCGGCGCTGGGCAGATTCGCCGGTCCCCCATACTCCACAGATTGCCCGTCTGCCGTCTTATACAGGTTCTCTTTATTTCCGTCATAGGTCCAATAAGGGGCCCCTTCCGGAATGACATTAATGATTATCTGCAGCTCATGCTCTTTCGATATGGCAACAAGCTCATCAAGCTCGTGAAAGTCAAACTCCCCCTTCCTTTTTTCAATCCAATTCCAGACAGCCCAGAGTTTAATGCAATTGAAGCCCAGGGCTTTCATATTATCAAGATCACGGCTCCAATCTTTTTTCTGTGGGAATGGCGGTCTATAGTATTGTGCTCCGTATAGCATTTTTTATCTTCTCCTTATCCCTTCACTGCACCGGCTGTCATACCGGACACGAGGTATTTCTGCATGAAAAATCCTGCAATAATGATTGGCACCATTGTTATTGTGGCCGCAGCGCTGCATTTTCCCCAATCAACGGAAATGGCACCGACATAACGGGCAACACCCACCGTAAGAGGGTATGTCTTCAGGTTTGTCAGCTGTAATGAGAATAATAATTCATTCCATGAATTTTGCATCACCAGGATGGAAGCAGATGCAATCGCCGGTTTTAAAAGGGGTGCGATTATCATAAAGAATGCCTTCATCCTGCCGCATCCCATCACACTGGCAGATTCCAGCAATTCAACCGGAATGTCCCGTACAAAACTGGCCATCAACCATGTCACAAACGGCAGGCTCATACAGCTATGAGCAAGAATGGGAGCAATAAAGGTTCCGGTAAGCTTCATATGATTCATCATCATAAATAACGGAAGCAATATTGTAATGGCCGGAACCATTTTCCCCAGCAATAAGACATTGGAAATATGCTGCCCGATCTTTGATTTAAAAAGCTTCATTCCATATGCGGCCAGTGTTCCCAGAAATATGGTCAGGGCTGTAACAGATAATGTTATGATAAATGAATTCTTAAAATACTTTCCAAAGCTGTCCAAGGTTATCAGCTTTTCAAAGTGGGTAAAGATTGGCTGAAAGATCAACTGAGGCGGCATTATCTTCATGTCCAGGGTTCTGCGAAAGGAATTGGATATGATAATATAGACCGGTGTCAATGTCCAGACTAGGGCGATAACAAACAACACAATAATCACTAAATTGTAGTACCATTTTCTCTTATATATCATGTGACGCTGTCCTCCTGGCTATTTTCCCAAAGATTAACGAATCCCTTTGCCTTTCGCTGCAGCCTCTCTCCTTACATTATGTCTGATAAAAGGGATGCCGAAAACGATGAAAGTCAAAATCATGGCGATAATCGATAGTGCCATGGCGTAACCCAGATTCGTTTGCTCAAAGGCCTGGTTATATGCATAAATACTCATAGAGACTGAGGAATTGTTGGGTCCCCCGCCCGTCAGCGAATAGATAATATCAAACACTTTTATTGTATCAACACCGCTGGTCAGAAGCACCACCATGTAGACATCCGCCAGAAGAGGCAATGATATATGGAAGAAGCTGCGAAACCCTCCTGCTCCGTCTACGAAAGCCGCTTCATAGTATTCATCCGGTATTGCCAGCAGCCCTGCTGTTATGATAATAATAACAAAGGGAGCTACCTGCCACCAATGAGCAATGATGGTACACAGGAGTGCTGTGGAAGCCGATGTCACGCCAGGAAAGTCCTTAATCCCCAATCCCAACAGACTTAGAATCCAATACAGAATCCCCTTAACATCATATACATAGCGCCAGATCAGACCGACAATAATAGGGGATATTAATAACGGTATCGTTAAGATGGGCCGCAGTACCTTACTGAGTCTTCGCCCTACCTTCAGTAGCAGAACGGCTCCGACGGTTCCAAAAAATATATCTCCGGCGATTGCTCCAAAGGAGAAGATTAAGGTATTTATTACGGCTTTTTTGGCTGTGCTGTCTTGAAAAAACCGAATATAATGATCCAGTCCAATGAATTTATCAAGTAAATCACTGACATCATACCCTACATCAAAGAAGCTCAGCATCAGCCCATAGCACAATGGAATAATCAGTACGAATAAAATCATGCACAATGCAGGCAGCATCAATAATGTGGGAAGCAGGTCTCCTTTTATAAAAGATAATCTTAATTTCTTATACATGTATTTGTATCTCCTTGTCTATAATCCACACTAAGGTGAAAGAATCCTATGAAATCAGTCTCCTTTCACCTTAGTCCATCCTTATAAAAGCTTGTTGACCAT
Source organism: Bacillota bacterium (assembly GCA_023395555.1). Classification (GTDB taxonomy): domain Bacteria; phylum Bacillota; class Clostridia; order Lachnospirales; family Lachnospiraceae; genus Mobilitalea; species Mobilitalea torta. The sequence goes on along the minus strand of JAEWYQ010000069.1, from coordinate 34,352 downwards.
TGTCCTACTTACTAAAATCTACATCCTTCATCTGCTCTTGAAGATTCGCCAGGACTTCTGCAGGCTCATGATCGGTTGATGCTATTTCAGATAAAGCTACGATCAGATTTTCCTTCAGTGTTCCCCAGTTCGCAAGCACGGGGTCCATCTTACCATTGGATAATTGCTCCATAACCACCGGCAGATAAGGTGTTTTTGCTAAAATCTCGGCATCCTCTGCCAAGGCGTTAATTGCGCTGATTTGCTGATCAGCCAGGGTCTGCTTCTTTTCGGTCTCCGGACTTGCCAGCCAGGAGCATAAATCAAAGGCTTGCTCCGGTGCTGCTGAATTATTTGCAACAGCCCATACCCAGAAGGTATTGCTGGCCGCTGCGATGCCATCCTTCCCGCTTAACGCTGCATACTTTACGGTATCCACAATCAGGGATTTTTCCGGATCAGAATTCTGATTGGCTAAACCGCTCATTATAATGCCGATGGGTGCATTCTTCATCCGGACAGCCTCTGCCACCTCATCATGATGCCAACCCAGGCTTCCGTCAATAGAATACTGTGCCAGCTGATCGTATAGGACAGCCGCATTGACGCATTTCTCGCCAGTCAGGTCAAGAGCCCCGGTTTCATCAAAATAGTATCCGCCATCAGAGAAAAGCAGCTGGGAAAATAAAGTGGTTGACGCGCCCCCCTGCTTTGCAGGAATAGCAATTCCGGTGCCCTGCTCTTTAAAATACTTAGCAACCTGAATTAATTCGTCCACATTCGAAGGAACCTTTTGCCCTTCGGCTTCAAAAACCTCTGAATCGTATGCAATAATCAAGGTCTGTGCATAGGTAGGAAAACCATAGATCTTCCCGTCATAAGTGCAGCCATCCAATAATCCGGCTGAGTATATGCTCATATCAAGCCCTGCAGAGGATATATAATCATCCAACGGCAGTATGTAGCCGTTATCCGCATATTCTTTCATCCATTGGCTGTTTACCCAGACAACGTCATAGTTGCCCGAACCGGAAGCCGCTTGAAAGGATGTTAATTGCTTCGTCTTTAAATTACCATAATCCACATCATCAACGGTTACATTATTGGTATTGTAGCCTTCCTTTATGATGGACTTCTGTAAATCCGCATGAGGTCCCGCCCATACGGACACAAGCAGGTCCGCAGCCGGTTCTTCTGTTGTTCCCTGTACAGGAGCCTTTCCTGTACCATCTCCCTTTGTATCATTTCCAGTATCATTTCCTGCTTTGTTGCCGGAGCATGCACTGAATATCATGAGGCATGCCATAACCAATACAAATAACTTTTTCATGTAAACCCTCCCTGTTCTTAACCTAATTTTATTTTTTGTAGCCCATAACTATGAAAACGCTGTAACCATGCGTTTTTCTCTTCCTCTGTTACATTGTTCCTCTCCAGAATACCCTGACATAATCCGATCTGATCCGCCTTTGAGACCCCAAGATTATGATAAGCCATGATCTCTGCATGAAGTATATTCTGCTTTTGATTCACCAGCTTTGCAACCGCCCTGAAATGCTCGTCATCATCATTAATCCCCGGAATAAGCGGCAGGCGGAGTATTATTTTTGCCCCATAGGAACATAAAAGTTCCAGATTTTTTAATATCAGCGCATTACCAACACCGCAGAGCTTCTTATGCTTCTCCGGATCGGTGACTTTATAATCAAATAAAAATAAATCAACTTTGTCAAGCAGCCTTTCAAACTGCCAGGTAGGAGCATATCCTGAGGTTTCCATGCATATATGAATATCCTGCACAGCATCAAGAAAATCATTGATAAAGCCAAATTGCATCATAGGCTCACCGCCTGTTAAGGTGATACCGCCTTCCTGTGCCGTCCCTTTCCCTATACTGTAATATTGGAGATCAACCTGCACCTCTTTCTTAAGCTGCTCTATGGTATACTCCCGTCCTATGATAGAACGCGCACCATAGCAGCATACATCAACACAGTTCCCGCAGGCATTGCATTTGTCATAATCAACCCTTAAGCAGCTTCTCCCATTCACCTGAACCGGTTGGTTCACTCCATTCGGACATACGGGTACACATGCCATACATCCCACACAGGCAGACGGCAGATAGGATAATTGCTTTCCCTGTATATAGGATTCGGGATTATGGCACCAGATGCATCTGAGGGGACATCCTTTAAAAAACAGATTTGTTCTGATGCCTGGTCCATCCTTCGTTGAAAACCTCTGGATATCAAATAAAACACCGGTTTTTTCTTTAATAAGTTGATCGGTCATATATCTCCTGTTGAACATCCTTCTTAAGATTAACAAATCTGGCGCTCAGTCCGCCGACTCTGACAATCAGATCCGGGTAATCCTCGGGATGCTCCATCGCTTTCTTAAGATCTTCCTTTCCCACTACCGTAATCATCAGATGAGCACCTCCCCTGTCAAAATAGTTTTTAATGAGTCCCATCACCTTATCCCGGTTATCCTGGAAGGTTTCTCTTGAAAATCGCAAATTCTGAACCATACCTGCATGCGTATCATGACGAGGCTTTAATATGGAATTGATCATTGCAGTTAAGCCATTCTTGTCCGTGCCCGGTGCAGGATTATTCGCATTTGCCATAGGCATACCTGCTTTTCGTCCATCGGGAGTAGCACCAACCCAACGCCCTAAGGTGGTATTTTGAGCATTATTAATATTTACGGCCAGATAGCTTTTCAGCCCTGCCTTTTCCGCTTGATCATGAACCGTCTTACATAACCAATCGTGGAGGTCTACAAAAATATCATCTGCAAAATCATTATCATTCCCATACTTCGGGGCATCCATCAGCTTCTTGCGCAGGCTGTCATATCCGTAGAAGTTTGCACTCATTGCCTGCAGCAGTTCCGATGCACTGATTATATGATCCTCATAAATCAATTTCTTGACCGCTGCTAAGCTGTTCACCGCATTTACCACCCCATAGAGCTCCAAGGTTCCCGCTAAATACTGGCAGCCTCCGTCAAAGATTGCTTTTCCGCTGTCAAGCACCCCGTCATACAGCATGGACACATATAGAAAGCTGTGCATCTTACCCGTAATGTCATACTCATATTTTTCATAGATTGCCTGGGCCTCGATATAACGCTTCAATCCAGCCTTGTATAATTCATAGAATTCATCAAAGGTCCTGCTTGCTTCCAGATCCTTGATACCAGGTATCAGCGTCCAGTCCATAATGGGGTCATATCCCCCTCGCATAACCAGCTCTAATATTTTCAGGGTATTTAAGGAGCCACTTGGCGTTCCGAAGCTGTAATGATCGAATTCTATCTCACCGCAGCCGAGGGGTGTATAGGATTCTGCTCTGGCTCTGTCTACATGGAAGGCTTTCATCAATCCCGGAACCAGGACATCATCATTATATAATAGGGGAAAGGTTCTCCCTTCTTCAATGCATCGCATGCAGACATCCCAAACCTCTTTCGGCGTATCCTTGTTAAATCTTAATGTAAATTGGGGTAATATCTCCTTCACGGTTCTGCAGGCTTCCGCAGCCACCAGGCATAAGCGGTCCGCATTCTCCGGATTTCTTCTTCCATAGCCGCCCACAATAACGCGGCAATCCGTCTCACTGTCCAGGCTGTCAATCTGTCTGAAATAGCTCTGAAGCATCTCCAGGGCTTCCTCTTCCGTAATGATATTATTGTCAATATCATGGGCATACCAATCGCCAAGATATACATCCATTCGGCCAAATTGCAGCAGTGGTGACATGATACCATATATCCACACCAACTGCAGCGCCTCCAGCATTGATCCCGGTGCCTTATGGCTGATATTCCTCAATGCATCCGCCATCTTCTCCAATTGCTTCCTTCGTTTTGGCGTCCCGGCTGTAAGGATCAATTCACGGGCCTGCTCTTCATACCACAGGCATACCTGGCTTATCAGCTCCAGTGCGCCCTGCATGCATTCATATAATATTCTGTCCTTCCCTTCTTTCTCCGCATTCAGTCGGTAGCCATCCAGCTCCTCCAGCATTCCCGGTATTCCAAGGCGGACCAATTTGTCAAAATCAATATAAGCTCCTGCCATACGGATAATGGGAGATGCAGGAAGGGGGGTTTGCTTCCAGTTATCAGAGAACAGAATATCCTTAATGGAATCCGGCGCGTTTCTGAGAACCTTATTGTAGCTGCTATGCGTTTTCCAAAAGATCAGTAAATCATGGATATCTTCACGGTATTTTGCATTTCCGTCTTCAAACTCCAAGGCATTGGTTACCTTCGGTTCATCAATATAATAACCATATCCTCCGGTTTGTCCTTGAATACCCAGTCCCACCAGACCTGCCTGAACTCGTCCCGCGATCACATCCTCCTCTTGAATAGGGTGCAGTATTGCCGGATATTGTGCATGCAGGCATTCAAGCTCGATCTGTGCCGGATGAGTATACTTCTTCACCGCATCCTTATATGCCTTTGTGAATGCAATCTCGAAGGATAAATCCGTTCGCGGATTCTTAACCTTAAAATTATTCATCGCTGTGTTCCTTCTTTCCTTTATAAGGACATGTAATGTACTCTCACAAATCCTATATCATGGTTTTATGTTATCATATCGATTGCGTATTGGCTTGTCGTCTAATGACTTTTTTATTGTTATATATTGATCTATGGTCTTCTTTCTCCAAGAAAAATACCCTGGCATTAATCTCATTCCAGAGTATTCTTAATCGATATTATATTATCAATTATCCTGTATTTATCATAATCCAAACGTTTCCAGCTCAGTTAATTCCATACCCTTCGCCTTTTCAGCAGTATTATCAAGAAATATATATTCACTTATCTTGCATTCTCTCATCTATTGTTGTATATTGATGTCACAGGAACATGATACATGTTCCTAAATAAAATCAGAGGGTGATAATATGAAGCGAGTTCCTCGTTTAAATGCAAACCTTATCCTAAGCTTACCCAACCGCGGATATGCCACTTTCATTTCAAATCCCGCCCAGTTAGAAAAAATTCATTGCCATTCTTATTATGAGATTTTTCTGGTATGCCAGGGCTCTTGTACCCATATCATCAATTCTTCAAGCGAGGAATTAATAACCGGCGATTTATGCTTTATGCGGCCGGATGATATACACTGCTATATCAATACCACTGCTAATTTTAAAATTATAAATATCCTTATTCCTATGGAAATCTTTGATTCATTATCCTCCTACCTTGGCGAGGACTTTCGGAATAAACTGATTCATTGTGCTAATCCTCCTCACCATAGATTTGGAATGAAGGAATTAAAATCTATTCTCTCAGACCTGGAGCAGCTGGTATTACTGAAGAAGCTGCTGAAGGATAAATCTGACATGTTCTTTCGGATTACCCTGTTTAACCTTCTTACCAAATCCTTCGCATTACTGCCGCAAAATAGTACCGGCAACACCCCCGAATGGCTGAGATGGCTGACTTTAGAGATGATGAAGAAGGAGAATTTTTCAGAAGGATTGCCTGCATTATACCGGTTGTCTGATAAAAGCAAGGAGCATCTCTCAAGAGCCTGCCAGAAATATTTAAAAAAGTCCCCGTCGAAGTTAATTAATGATATCCGGTTGGAATATGCCGTGGATCAGTTGATGAACACAGAAGAAAAGATTGTCACGATTTGCGAGGATTCCGGCTTTGACAGCTTAAGTCATTTTTATCATATTTTCAAAAAAAGCCATGGAATATCACCCAAGGTTTTTCGTCAGACTATGAAAGCAGAATATCCCACACAATTCACCTCAGAATATGTTTATGAAGCAAATCTTCCAGATGCATTACCCTTTGATTTACTAAATACTTGACCTGTTCCATGCCGGGAGTCACCTTCAGATTACCAAAGAGGGGCCCGTCCGAAGACAGCCCTCCATGCTTTTCTACTTCTACCTAAGAAAAGGTGCAAAAAATCCCCCTCGCCCATCGGACAGCGATTCTAAACAGCGGAAGGGCTCCCAATGCCGGTATCCATTCTTTTCCTCGGTATTTTCAAGCCAAATTTCCATTCTCCGCTGCGATATGAGAATGGCAAAGCCCAGAAGCAGATCGACATCCTCTTGACTGTTCAGCATCGGTTTTGTCATATGGATCATTTCCGTCTGAAAATCTATTAAATCGTTGCTTTTAGGAGTATCCGCCACATCACCCACGGTTTCCGGACCAAAACCAAACCTCAAAAGAGAATAAAGATCGAGCTGGGCCGGTGCAATTACCGCATGCTCAAAATCCAATAAAGAGGCGATCCCCGTATCATTCCAAATCATGTTGTCCATCGTCATATCGCCATGATTGAGTACTTTCTCTGCTTTTGGTAAGCAGGTAAAAAAACGGTTGAGTATATCCGTTAAAACCCTGCCCTGCACATGATTAATCACATTCTTTTTTACAAGATCTTCTGTGCCCAATAGGGCCTCTTCCCGGCGAAAGGAACTATACCAGGCTCTTTCCGCCGCCATCCCCTTTGCCTTATTGATATCGGCGGAATGCACGGCCTGTAAAATATCAAATGCCTGCCGGAACCCTTTTTTTCTTTGCTGCCAGGTCATCGAAGCCCATACTTCTCTTAAATTGGTTCCAGAAATTTCCCTGGAAAGACTCCATTCGTATCCGTCCGTCACTCCTGTAGCTATATTCACAGGATATCCGACAATATCAGGTAATATCTTTGATAATTCCACTTCCCGGTGAAGCCTGCTGCCATTCTGCGTGACGGACAGTCTCAGAACCAATCCGCCGGCTAACCAGGTCTTATTTGTCCAGCCATTCCCTGTTCTGGCTGTTAGAAAATCAATATCATATCGGCTGAATATCTCAGCCGCAATTTCTTCCTGTCTGTTCATTTTCTTCTTCTCCTGCCATAATATAATTCTCCTTCATACTGTAAAATTGACAAAACATACACAATTATATTTATCTGCAGTATGAAAGCCTATACTTTTATAGAATTTAACCGTGTCCGGCTGATTTTCTGTCAGCAAAACTTTTTGATAAACATTATCGTATTTCTCTAATACAGCCTTTAATAGCAAACTCCCTATCCCTTGACGCTGATAGTCCGGCAATACAATAATATCCTGAATGTAAAGGATGGAATGTCCGTCACCTACAGCCCTAACGGTCCCCACCAGAAGGTGATTGACGTAAGCTCCCAAGATACATAAGGAATGTGCATATGCTTGCCTTAACATTTCAGGTTTCTCATAATAATTACTCCAGCCGACAGATGTATATAACGAAAGTATCTCCTCCTCGTTATACTCTTGATATTCTCTTATCTCTATGTTTTGCATACAATTCCCTCCTGATGAATTCCCCTTTTCATTCTTCATACCCTCCCTATTCCATCCCATGCTTTTATCCGTCTGTTAACAGTTTAACCCTTATAATGATTATTTCAAGCGTTAATTTAATGAATGCTGTTCCTCCCTGCCGGTTTTTCCAGAAACAGAGCCTTGCATCGGTTTTAACATGCTGTAAATAATGCAGCCGCCTGTTTTTCAGCCAACATTTATCACATGTTTAAACTTACCGCTTTGAGGGTGCTGTTGTGGCTCTTCGGCGGACATAAAAATCTCTACATGATAGATGCCATGGAAGGTGAGGAATTTCCTTAACGCAGTGCAGGCAGCTTCAAATGCTTTCTCTTTGCTGTATCCATCGCCCGGATTAACTCTTAATTCCAGCCTATTCCCCTTATAAGCCAGAATTTGAAATCTTTGAATTTCATGAATCTCTTTCAATATGGCATAGATAACAAGAGGGGCGATTTTTATGTCTTTTCCATCCTCCAAAAACGTAATAATATCATCCACACGCCCTTCAATTGTCAGCCAGGGAGAGACATTGCCGCATGCACAAGGTTCATGATGCATCACGATACGGTCCGTAACCTCATACCGGATGAAGGGCTGTGTATAATTATATAAGTTGGTGAGCAGAATTTTATCAGACTGTACGCCGTCAGGAATCGGTTTATTATCCTTATCAACAGGTTCCACAATCACCCAGTCTTCATTGATATGGAAATGCTGTTCTGTACATTCACAGGCAATGGTTCCTCCTTCGGTACAGGAATAATTAGTCTGAACATAACATTGAAATGCTTCTGAGAGCTTCTCACGCAGCTGGTCACTTAAATACTCTCCGCCTGTCATAACAATGACGGGGCTGATATGAAGACGACCGCTCTTCTGTTCCTCCATAAGAAGCTCCAAAATAGTCGGATATCCCCCGAGCATAGCTGGTTGAAAGGCATTCAATTCCTCTACTATCTGTGATATTGGCAGCAAGGCGCTGGTTACGGCCATCTGCTTTTTCTTCCAAGGCATCGCAAGTAATCTTGAACGTATGGAACTGTTGCCCAGGTAGAACCCGCCTGTGGCAAACACCCCCATTGTTTTATTTCCGGCCTTCACAAATGCTTTCAGATCCTGCTTTCTGGCAAATGCCCGTGTCGCACTGATGCCTCCCATTACATTATTGGTAGTCCTGTCACAAAGCATTACCAGAGGATTACCCGTAGAACCGCTCGTTGTAAATACCAGATACTCCCTCTTGAATTTGCGCCCGATGTTATCAAGGTCTTTCATAAACTCTTCAATATCGGAACGTTGAATAGAGCGGTCTGTTATCCAATTATTGAAACATGACATTAACTCCTTCTTATTTGTCGGTGGTAAATCAGCAAGCTGGAAGGTATCACCAATCTCTTTGTATAGCTCTTTGTAATAAGGGCTGTTCTGTTTTGCATAACTTACGATCTTATGAAATCGTTCCTCACGAATTCCTGCCTTTTTGGTTTCATTCATATTTTTATATTTCCAACATAAAAACATAGCTTTTAAAATACCGATTTTCTGCATCAGACTTCCTCCTTCACCACACCGTATAACATAAAATCTATCTGCTCCTTTATCTCTGCTTTTATCCGTTCCGACTTTTCAAAAAACCGATCCGGCGTTTCTTTATAAACTTCTAAATATCTGTTAATGATTGCTCCAATATAAAGGCTAAGGGCCCCTGCTGCCTTCTCCGGATCTGTTTTTTTCAAATTGAGGACAGCCACTGCCTCGGCCATTATCTTTGCTGATTTTTCCCTGGTCTTTATTGTATACTTTGCCAGTACTTTATTCTTTTGGTCAAAAACCTGACTGTTGGTCTCACGTGCCGCCATGTTTACCAGCCGCATCTCTTCCCTAAACTTTCGGCAAACATCGAACTTCTCCTCCATAAAGTTGAAAATAATATCATAAAAATCGCTTGCTTTCGCTCCCGACTGCTCTATCATAAGTCGTTCCAATGCCTGTTCTAAACAATAAATATAGAATTCTTTTTTACTTCCGAAGTAGTGGAAGAGAATTCCTTTCGATATCCCGCAGTCTCTTGTTATTGCATCCGTACTGGCCTCCGAATATGATTTTTTAGAAAATTCAGATATTCCGCCTTTTATAATGATGTTTTTTTTATCCTCTGCTAATTTATTAAATGTCTCTCTCATTCCATACACTCCTGTATACCTTTGTACACGATTATTGACTGAACGGTCAATCCTTATAAATCTATCATATATCATATTGACTCGATAGTCAATTACTTTCAAAAAATATAACGGCCTATCTTAAAGTCTGGTTATTCAGAGTCTTTATGATATGCCGTTTCTTAATTAATTACAGTGTAAAATATCTTTTATTACATTACGATTAGCACTTGATTCTTAAAGCATGTAAGGAATATCACTGTGTCTGTTAAATTTCATTCGCCGTTAGGTCAATTTAGTGTTATTCTACAATAAAATTTTCTACTGCTCTACCTAACGCCTTTGCATTCTCACCCAGTTCCCTGGCCAAAACCTCTAAGTCGTTAATAGCATCAATCTGACTGTTTGTAGTCTCTCCCACTGATAAGGACGCTGCTGCCGTCTCCTGAGATACTGCCGAAATATTCTCAATTGCAGATAATGTTCCCACCCTTGCTGCTTCTATGTCCTTTATACTATCCAGGATCATTCCGACATTATTGATCAGATTTTCCACCTGTCTATTTAAGCTGATAAAAGCTTCTTCCGTCCTATTAACCGCTTCCTCCTGCTCCTTTACCGATCCAATACTTGGACTTCGGTTTCTCAGCCAGGCCCTTCCCTGTATCTGACTGAATAAATTCATTGTATAGACCCTTCTCTTTTGTATCCGTTGTAGATATTGTTTTTGCATCCATATTAGATAAAATAGTTATGTTGTGAATGAAAGGATCCGAGCCTTGCTTGGCCAGCAAAGATGTTTTAGTATTATCAATGATTTTATTGCTTTCCAGCGCATCATTCAGATATGATCCTGAGTAATATTTCTGTAAAGCATTATCCATGATAAATTGGATCGCCGTTGCTTTTACCGAATCAAACCCAAATCGAAGATATTCTCCTGTCATATCAATTGCCTGGCTGCTGGATTCCTTATATTTACTTATAATTGCATTTGACGCTTTATTATAGGATACACCTCCAACGATAATAACAAAAATAACAGGAAGCAAAAAAGAGGCAATAATATTCATACCAATACCTCTAAACCATTTTACAGAGCCCTTCAACTCCTTCTCATGATGATGGATTGCTTTACTATGTGGCTTCTTATTGTTTTTTGTTCCATTATTTATTATTTTCTTCATATGATACCCCCACATTATAGTATTTCATCATATTGCATTCTGATCTGATTGGTTTTACTAATCTCAAATGCAGTGACAAAATTACTCTTTAAGCAGTAATAGGATCTCTTCCCTTAATCCTCAAAGACAATTGCTTACGGCAGGTTACCCCTTTACGCTGCCTAACACAAGACCCTTAGTAAAATACTTCTGCAGGAAAGGATAGATCAGCATAATTGGAATAGCTCCAAGGAAAAGCTGCGCTGCGCGTCCTGTTCTTGCATTCATCATGGATAATAGCTTTGCATAATCCGTACCTGATTTCTGCATAATCTGCTCAAAGCTCTGAAGCAATGTCTGCAGATAGCTTTGCAAGGGGTACTTTGCCGGACTATTCATATAAATAATACCATCAAACCAGGAATTCCAATGCCCTACGATACAGAACAAACCTACAGTTGCCAGTGCCGGCTTCAACACCGGAAGAAGAATGCGGATCAGAACCCGGAAGGGTCCGGCTCCGTCAATTCTCGCTGCTTCTTCCAGTTCCTCCGGAAGTCCCCGGATAAAATTCATAAGAATAATCATATTGTATACCGGCAATGCACCCGGTAAAATTAACGCCCAGATGGAATCAATCAGCTTCGCTTTTACAATAATTAAATAGGTGGGGATCATGCCGCCGTTAATCAGCATAGTAATTACAAAGAAGGTCATGTATATATTACGTCCTGCCAATCGTTCCTTTGTCTTTGACAACGGGTAAGCAGTCAATACCATAAGGGTGATATTTATGGCAACGCCCAATAATACCCTTTCCACTGATACCATAAGTGATCTAAAGAACTTCCCATTTGCCAATGCAAATTCATATGCTTTCGTCGTAAAATCAACCGGCCAGAAACCAACTTTTCCTGCTGTCACAGCTGCACTTCCGCTGAAAGAGACAGCCAGCATATTGATAAAGGGGAGTACACAGATTAAGGACGTTATAATTAATATTGCATAGTTTATCATGTTAAAAATGGTTCTTCCAACGCTTTTATATTGAATCATCCTTTCCCCTCCTTTAGAAAATCCGATACTTTGCCACTTTATCAGCAAGAATATACGATAAACCAACCATAATGCAGGATATCAGGGATTTGAACAACCCTACTGCGGTAGCGACAGAATACTGTGCCTGTTTGATACCCAAGCGGTATACATAAGTGTCAATAATATCGGCGGAGCTGTAGACAACCGGTGAATACAGGTTATAAATCTGGTCAAAGCCTGCATTCATAACATTGCCCAGGGCAAGAACGGTCATCAGGATAATGGTAGGCGCCAGTAACGGCAGGGTGATGTAAACCGTCTGCTTCCAGCGCTTTGCTCCGTCCACCATAGCCGCTTCATAAAGACCCGGATCAATTCCGGTGAGAGCAGCGAGATATACTACCGTTCCAAAACCAAATCCCTTCCATACATCACTAATGATCATAGTCCAGGGAAATATTTTGGGACTTCCCAAAAAATTAATCGGTGATATACCAAATGCCGAAAGTGCACTGTTGATAATACCATCCGATGCCAGGATATCCATAAATATACCGGCCATGATAACCCATGACAGGAAATTGGGTATGTAAACCAAGGTCTGAAAAACACGCTTAATTCCGTTATGGAACACCTCATTCAGGAGTAAAGCAAAGGCAACCGGTACAATAATCCCGCCTAATATCTTAAAGAATGCGATATAAAAAGTATTCCATATGGTTCGGACAAAATTAGGCTGACTAAAAACGTATGTAAAATTCTTCCACCCGACCCATTTAGAGTGAAAGCCTAATCCGGGATTATATTTTTGAAAGGCTATTACTAAACCATAGAGTGGGATATAGCTAAAAATAAAGATTAATATAATTCCCGGCAATAACATCAGATGTAACGGCCATTGCTTTTTTATTTTCTTAAACATCTGCATCCTCCTTACTACTTAAGACTAAAAAAAGAGGGAACCGGGAGAAAATCTCCTTGTTCCCTCCATTGATATCTTATTAATTAATTACCGTATGCATCGTTCATTGCCTTGGTGGCTTCTTCACCACCGGCTGCATGCCAGTTTTGTACTACTGTATCAAAGTAATCAATGCTTTCCTCACCCATAATAATCTTTGTGAAGCCTTCCGTTAAAAGATCATCAAGAGTTGTTCCATAGTTCAGCAGGGTCTCCGGAGTAGCACCCCATAGCTCTGATTTAACGTACTTATTACTATCCAGTACCTGGGTTGCTAAGCCATAGGCCGTCTTCGGAGCGCCCTGCTGCAAGTAATCACCTGTTGCACCAGGTGTCCCATTGGTCTTAAACTCCACACTGTTGTTATATTTCTGCCACATACCGCTTGTGGTAAAGCTTGAGGTATCACCATCAACCAGTGCTTTGGATACATGCTGATACTGTTCATAGTCACAGGCAGGATTGAGAACACGGAATGCTCCAACCACATGTGCCATGTCATTATCCGTAAAGGCAGAGATGGTTTCCTGGTCTTCCTTGCCGGTTGATTCATCCAGCATATAGCCATAGAAATTAATTAATTTAATTGCGGCTTCCGGATTCTTACATTGCTTACTTACCACGGTATAGGAGCCATTTGCAAAGAAAATCGACTGGTATACCTCCTTACCATCTGCGGATGGCATCGCATAAGGATAGAAGACAGCATCCACACCATTGTTTGTCACGGTATCTACACCCGGGTTATAGCCCCACCATTGATAGAACGGCTGGATACCTGCTTTACCGGCAACGATATCACTTTGCATTGCATTGAAGTCCTGAGTGGCAAAATCAGGATTTAAAATCCCCTGCTTGTACCAGTCCGCCCATGCTGCAAGGGCTGTCTTCATCTCAGGCTGTACGGAGCCGTATACCAGCTTTCCGTCACTGCCCTTCAGCCACATATCGGGATAAGCATGCCAGGAAATTGCCGTAAGGTTAAGATAATCAAGGGTTTGATCAACCGCAATACCATAAACACCATACTTTTCCATAAAGGTCTTTGCTATATTAACCACATCATCCATTGTCTGAGGATCTGCAAGTCCGCATTCCTCTTTCCAGTCATTTCTGACCCAGATGTAGTCAGGCTGGTCGATAATCCCCCAGTGCATTTGAGGAATACCATATAATTTTCCGTCTTTTTTACCGGATTCAAAGCTGTCAATATCATCCTGCATATAGCCCTTCACACGTTCTGATGCATATTGGTCAAATACCTCCGTGATATCCTGTATCAGATCCGCATCAACCAGCTGCTGCAACTGGGCTGCATTGACATGGAACACATCCGGTAAGGTACCGGAGGATATAGCAAGATTTAATTTTGTATCGTATTCATCACTTACCCAGTCGGTTACCACTTCAACATTAAATTTTTCCTTATAGGCTCTGATCCAAACATTGTTGGTAATATCATCGCCTTCCGGATATTTAGCGGATGCATACTCTGATGTCACGGTATGTATTGTTACTGTTTCATCATATTTGCTAAAAGCCAAATCCTCACTGCTTGCCGCATCTCCTCCATCCTCGCCCCCAGCCGGGTTTGATGCATCTGCCTTTTGATTCGTATCTGTTTTCGTTGGAACGGAATTACCGGCTTCTTTTTTACTATTACAGCCGGCTAAGGAAACAACCATACAGACAACTAATAATACTGCAATTAACTTCTTTTTCATAAGATTTTACCCTCCTTGTGTTTATTCGTTACGATATTAGTTTAGCAAGCAAATCAACTATTTAGTAGTCCAAAATCTTTACATTTGTATAATAATTTTACTTGTTTACCGGTGTTAAATCCTGGGGTTTTATATGAAATCGTCTTATTTGTATAATATTTTTACATTTGTATAATTTTTATACATTTTTATGCAAAATAGCTTTTTTCTTATAAATTTTGACTAAACTCAGCTACAAATAGATCATGTTTTATGCTATACTTTATATACATTGAATTCATAAGGAGAAAAGCAATGAAGTTAATTAAAAAGGATATAATATTAACAAAAATAATTATACTCTTTCTGGTCATCGTAATACCTATGATTCTCTTCAGCAGCGTCAATATGATCAGGAGCAATAACCTTCTGATCAATGAAACAATCAAGTCAATCAGTGAGAAGAACCAGACCTTTGCCGATAATCTTGATAATGAGTTCAATACCATTAGTATTTCCGCTTCCAATATCACAGTCCACTCAAAGGTTCGCAAGCTGTCTTACCTCAGTGATCTTATGAGCAATTACGAAAAATCACAGGCAGTTCAGCAAATACGGGAATATATCAGCAGTATCAAAGAGAGCAGCAAACTTATCCATAATATCAGAGTCTATATCCCATCTGTAGGAAAAGCATATAACTCATCACATTACAGGGGAGGTAGAGAAAAACTGATTTTTGAAGGAGGAAGCTATCAGGATATCACCCTTGATACCTACGAAAATATTATTTCCTTAAGAGACAACAATCCATTTCCCATTATTTATACAGACAATGAACTGATTATTATCCGGTTTCCATCCATAAAAAATCCAGCCAATATTGCCGAGGTAAATTTATCTGCAGATTATTTAACGAAACGGTTAGAATCACAAAACATGTATCACAATGCCCTGTATTTGTTTTATTTGGAGGACAACTCCTATGAACTGGGCAATATACAGGATAATACTTTTTGTAATTTGGTAAAAAATGCTGTCTATAAAAACGGAGTAGCAGATATTAAATATAAGAACTCGAGCTATGATGCATTTCGTTCCTATCTCGAATTCTCTCACTCGTATTACATACAAATTATACCGACGAACACCTTGGCAGAGCCTTATCGCCTGCCCATCCTCTACTCCATATTTTTTATAATATTTATGGTCTTATGTGTTCTGCTGTTTTCATACGGTGTAATTAAATTAATTCATCATCCATTAACAAAATTAGTACATGCTTTTCAGGCAGTGGAAAAAGGAAATCTGCAAATTCGCATCAGTGAGACCGAACAAAGTGAATTCAGCTATTTATACCAGGGCTTCAATAAAATGACACAAAATCTGGAAGCAGTAATTGATGAAGTATATAATCAGGACCTTCTTTTACAGAAGGCTGAATTTAAGCAGCTTCAAGCCCAGATAAATCCTCATTTTTTATACAACAGTTTCTTTATGCTGCAGCGTATGATCCAATATGGGATACAGGAGGAAGCGATTCAGGTATCTAAGGAATTGGGTGTATATTTTAAGTATATTACAAGAAATAATTCCGACTTTGAATTATTCAAGGACGAATACCGGCATGCAAAAATCTATTCCAGGATACAATCCATGCGTTTTGAAGACAGAATATCAACCGAATTCGGAGATCTTCCTAAAGAATATGAAAATCTCCAGGTACCCCGGCTAATCTTGCAGCCTATTATCGAAAATGCTTATAATTATGGCTTAGAGAATAAAATCATCGACGGTTTGTTAAGAGTACATTTTACACCAAAGGAACGTGGGATAGAAATTGTAATTGAAGACAACGGAGATCATTTAAGTGATGAAATGATTCATCAGATAAATTGTAATATTGAACAATCAAAAAATCTCATTTGCACGAATGAAGTAACGGGGATACTTAATATATTTCGTAGAATACGAACTTTTTATAAAAATAGCAGTAATTTGTCCATAAGCCGTTCCGACCTTGGAGGTATGAAAGTAATTATCTTTTTGACAGAAAGAAGCGAGGAAACATAAATGAAAAAAATATTAATTGTAGATGATGAGCATCATATTGTAAATTGGCTGGTGGAGCTATTCGAAGAGCAAAAAGAAATGGAATTGACTATTTTTAAGGCTTATTCCGGAATAGAGGCTATAAATATCTTAAAGGTAACTAAAATAAATATCATACTTCTGGATATTAATATGCCCGGAATTAATGGTTTGGAATTGGCTGATAAGATACTTTCCGATTGGCCCGGCTGCCGCATCATATTTTTAACTGGATACAATAATTTTGATTACGTCTATTATGCAAATAAACATAATAACATATCATATCTTCTAAAAACTGAGCCTGATGAAGAAATTATCAATGCTGTTTCGAATGCGATCCGTTCGATTGATATGGAAATTAAAAATATCGAATTACAGAATCAGATCATTAGTAAGGAAAAACTTCTTAATTATCTTTTTCAAAAGGATTTTTTACAAGATATTATATTGGGAAAACAAATAAATCAAGTACAGGAGCATATGGATTGGTATGGTTATCAATTTCCATTGGATTTATTCAAACCTGTTTTTCTTTTGTACGGGAAATGCAATCCAAAAGATGATACCCCGTTCTCCTTTGAGCATAATAATTTTATCCTGAAGCTGATGCAAATTACAGATCAGGTGTTATATAACAAATTTCATTATGCTATCCTTGATTATGACAAAACCACAGTGTTATGGTTTCTTCAACCATCCACTTTATATAAAGAATATAACCGTCCGGCGCCTGTTATTTATTTAAAGGAATGCTTCGATGAATTGATTTTCTCAGTTCAAAATAATATATCCAGTGAAATTATGCTGATTCTTTATCATAAAGAAATTCCGATTGATAGGTCAGGCAATATCTATCAGTCATTGAATCAATACATTTCTTTTACCTCGCCGGCATTATTCACACGCTCCTTTGGTATGCTTTTCGGTGAGGAAGAGGAGCGGATGATTAATGCGTATAACAGGAAATCTATTCAGTTTAATCAATGGGATCTTCAAATAGGCTATCTTTCGGCTTATTTAAACAATGGTGAAGAGAAGGAATTTCTAAAAGTGCTTAAGGGAATTTCCTTGTCAAGTTGTAATATCAAAAGTATGCACTATCTGCCCCTGATTAGTATTTACCAAAGAATTTCCTCTGCGATTATAAGCTTTATCAGTCAGAGGAATTTAAACGAAGTAATTGCTCAACAAATAGGGTTATATTCTTTGTTCTATTTGAAGGATTTCAAAAGCTGGACAGAAGCATTCCGTTACTTGGAAAGGATTTCAACTATATTATTTAACTTGACTTCTAGTGCACTGATCGATAAAAACCAAAAGCTTGTCTCTACGATTAAGAATTACATTAAGGGTCATTTATCCGACGATTTAACTCTTACTGTAATCTCAGACTATGTAAATTATAACAGTTCCTATGTCTCTCGCCTGTTTAAACAGACAACCGGATTAAGTCTGTCCGAATATATTAGCCAATGCAGGCTTAATAAGGCAAAGGAACTGTTAAGTCAAACCAATGACACTGTGCAGGTGATAGCTCAGAAGGTTGGATTTGACACCTCGCAATATTTTTCCATGGTATTTCGAAAGGCAGTCGGTATATCTCCAAGAGATTTTCGAAACCTGGTCTGATGAGCTTTCTCTTTCCTCCTTGATTCCTGATAAATCGTAACAGTTAAGATGGCAATGTCAATGGCATTGGTTCAGATGGTGACCGGGCTGAGCTGTTACACCAAAGGTTTCAAATATATACGGATTTTATAAAATAATATAACTCCTGCCGACTTTTTGTTTCAATTGAATCATCAAGAAACAGTTTAACTAAAATTCGATCGGAGTTATATATCCAAGATAATATATAAACTTTCTTCTGCGAATACTATAATATTAATTTACCAAACGATATAATTTTGCTCCATGTGCTGATACCATCATATCCAAAATCCGGCCAGGGGCTTCCCGCTTTTCTTTACTCCATAACTCTTCAAACAGACACCCATCAAAGCTTTCCAATTCAACCTCTTCTGCAGTTATGCCAATCTCCCGCTCCTCATCGCTGAGATTGAAGACAGCCAGATAATATGCATTCTCCTCCGCATCCTTTGAGAACCATACCGCCTGCTGCCTGTCCCTCATGATCTGCTTCGCTCCGGAGGAATGAGTCAAAAGCCGCAATACCTTTTCATTGGTTATCAGCTCCAGGGTCCATTGATCCAGCTTAGGAAGTTCTGCCCCTATCATAAGGGGAGAGCGGAAGATGCACCATAGGGTCATCATGGTAATCTGCTCTTCCTTTGTGAATCTGGTATACCTCTCTTCCCCGAAGCCTTTGCCGATGTAGCCCAGGGGAAGCATATCGCAATCCGGATAACAGCCCTCCGAAACATGGTTCTGCCATAGCTCACACCGTTCAAACATATTGAGCAGAAGCGGCCAGCTATCCCAGAAATCATCTGTAATTCTCCACATATTGGCATACTTTTCATAATGCCATGCCTTATTAATCAATGCAGGCCCGGGTGACAGACTTAGAACAATGGGACGGCCGGAATTCTGAATTGCCTTATGAAGCATCTCCGTTTCCTTCTCAGAGGATTTCATGTCATGCCTGCAGATATCATCGCATTTTACAAAATCCACACCCCACTGTGCATAGAGCTGGAAAATGGAATCGTAGTACTCCTGTGCTCCTTCTCTGTCCGCCTCTAATCCGTACATATCCGGATTCCAGAAGCAGATATTGGAGGGATTGGCAATCTCATTGGCTGTCCGATCCGTTCCGTATATCTTTGTTTGAGTATGAGCTGCAATTCTGGGAATCCCACGCATAATATGAATACCGAATTTCAAGCCCAAGCTGTGGATATAATCCGCCAACGGCTTAAAGCCCTGGCCATTGGCCGAGGAAGGAAAACGATCCGGGCAAGGGAGGAGTCTGGAGTATTCATCCATTTCAACCTTCCAAAAGGGAATATATTGATGCCTGTTTCTCTGTGTTCCTGTATCGTAGGCATACCACTGAATATCAACTACGATGTATTCCCACCCGTATTCCTTCATATGGGCCGCCATGTAATCGGCATTGGCTTTAACCTGCTCCTCATTCACCGTAGTATCATAATAATCATAGCTGTTCCAGCCCATGGGCGGTGTAAGGGCAAATTTATTTTTGTTCATGATACATCCTCCTTATAGCAATAATTTGATACAAATCCTATTGAATTATGTGCCTATATTGAGTATTATATTATTATAATTTTGGAACAACAAGAGTACTTATATGATAGGAAGGGTAATTTTTTGATGTCCAGGGAATATAGTCTGCCTTTCAGGCAGCCATTAGGCAATTACGGTTTTCTTAATATTGATTGTATAGCAGAACAATCCCTATGTATTAACGATTTGGGAATTGAATTGAGAAGAAAGGAATGCTATAGTTTTGATAACTCCTCCAGAGATTATCAAGGCTATCTATTTCAATGCACCTTGGACGGCTATGGCATCTACCATAGCCAGGGGACTCTCCATAGATTAACAAAGGGAAAGGCCTTTTTCATCTCTTTTCCGGAGAACAGTCAATATTACCTTTCTCAGGAGGAGGATGATACTGAATATCATTGGACCTTCTTTTATTTGCATTTCACAGGTCCGGCTGTAGAACCTTTCTTTAACCGGATCCGCGAAATAGCCGGTCCGGTTCTGGAGTTAGGGATCGACAGTGTGCCGGTCAGCCTCTTTCTGGAATTATATGATACCCTCCAAAGCCAGCACAGGCTATCTCCTTATAGCGGCAGCGAATGGCTCTACCGGTTTCTTATTTCCTTACTGCGCAGCGTGGAATTTCCGCCATATCGAAGGGTTAGTTCTCACGTAACTTCTGCCATAGAATGGATGAGGAAAAATTATGCAAAACAGACCAACCTGGAAGAGATGTGCCCGGAGATCGGGGTTTCCTATCCCCATCTGACAAGGCAATTCTGCAAAGAGCAGGGCATTACTCCGGTCCAGTTTTTAACCCGGCTTCGATTGGAGCATGGAATGCAGCTCTTGCTTAATACCGATCTGCCCATTGAAAAGGTCGCAGAAGAATGCGGCTTCTCATCTGCTAATTATTTTACTAAGGTTTATAAAAAAGCATTGCATATCACTCCCGGCGAATACCGCCGGCAACACCGGGCCTAAGCTAAAGCATACATTGGTATCTTTTATTTGAAGTACTCATCCGAGAGGATGGCGTAATTAACTTTATCAAACAGACCGTTATTGCATCTGAGTGCTTGACGCATGGTACCTTCATAGGTCATTCCGCATTTCTGCATGACCTTGCCGGATGCAGGATTTTCGCTGGCATGGTTGGCATGGATTCGATTGAAGCCGACTTCATTGAAGAAGAAATCCACAACTGCTTTTACAGCCTCTGTCATCAACCCCTGATTCCACCAGTTCTGTCCAAGCTCATATGCTAACTCTATTTGATTTAATCGGTCATCCGGATGCATTCCAAAGAACCTGCCGATTACCTCGCCTGAAAATTTGAGCTGAATCGCCCAGCTATATCTGTTTGGTCTATCGTAAGCACCAAGCCATTTATCTGTGAACATCTCCGCAATATTTATGACATCCTCCACACAGTGCATAGGCTCATAGCTTGTCCACTTCCAGACCTCCGGGTCACTCCAGCAATGATTATACATTTGTTCCAGATCATCTATGGTGAACCGTCTTAGAACAAGCCGCTCTGTTTCAATTCTTACGGTACCTTTGTGCGTCATGACATTAACCCCCTTCCTCATTTTTATCCTTGATGCCAGCACCGCTGTCTTCGCAGGCCTTGAATAATCAATCATAATAACTTAGCCTGGTTCCCTGTCATGTGTCTAACTCAATCTTACATATGCACATGCTTCTTTTCGAATCATAGATCATTAGTCCTCGTAGACGCTGCTGCCGCTATAGTCACATACTCCACAGCGAGGTGAATTGCACACCGGCAACAAGATCTCCGTCCCACATTCGTGGATTTCCTCACAGTCTTCACACAGGAAACCTGTTCCTTCATACATACATTGCGTACAGACTGATCTTGCTATTTTCTTGCCGCATTCTGAGCAAAGGAATTCCAGAGGGTTGTTTCTACCCAGAAGGGTAATCTTTTCTTTCTTCCAAGGTTCAATTTTGTAGCCGGAAACAGTGATAAGCAACTCTGTTGTTGAGCCAAAATCATATTCATATCCAATATTCTTTCAAACATTCCAAAGACTCGGTGGTTTCAGAATAATTTTCCTTAAGTGCTTTACAATCAATTTCTTCATCATGGCCTCCTGGTTTAGTGTTTATTTCTCAGATGGTTTTGTTTGATTGCAAGCCATCCCGTGCTGCAGAATGGTACCAAATATTCCGGAAGCAATGCGTTTTATTCCATTAAGGCGGCACTTAAAATAATATGGATTTTTGTCCCAGCCTTTCTCAATCCAGTAACGTGTATCAATTCCGTTCAAGTATTTTGCTAATGCCTTCTGTACCTCAAAATTGATAAGACTGCTCAGCGGAGGCCTATAGCCTTGGGGTGTCCGCAAAAGCTTTATAAATCCTGATAATTCCTTTTTCGAGACCGGAGTATCAATGCTTCTAATCGTTCTTCCAACGCTGCCGGCTGGCATTGCTCCCCACTGAACCGCGACACTTCTAAGGTAGGAAAGCGTCGCTTTTAATCCAGACCCCTTTGTGGTGGCTACACAAATAACAGGTTTTCCATGCAACACCGGGCGATGATACCACTCGCAGGTCCGGTCGATAAAATTCTTCAGCTTTCCGGAAACCTGCTGCAAATAGACCGGTGAGCTGAGAATGATGCCATCGGCAGCTTTCATTTTTTCCATTAACAACTCCATATCATCGCGGTGCACGCAGCCACCACGAAGAATACATTTTTCACACCCTAAGCAATCTCCAAGATTAAAATCATAAAGTGAAAGTATTTCAACTTCGGCATCATTTTGGGCCAATTCCTGTTGTATTTGCACCAGCAATCTGTAAGTATTCATCTTTCGCCTGCTCGCATGGATTGCGATCACTTTTTTCATATAGTTCACCCCACTGTCCGTATAATTGATCGTCGGAAGCTTATTGTTTGATATTGCTCTGAAGGGGTAACCTTGATCAGGTTCAATACCGCCGGCAGTTTTTTCATGTTCTCTGGAGAAATCTTCGAAAAAGCGCTTCATACGACCGATTGCCTTATACAAGGCGGTGCCTCCCTTAAAATATGATAACATTATACAACTAAACGAAAAATAATCAAAGCCGAATTCAAGAATTAAGTGCGTTTCCGTGATGAGAAAACCCTTGATGCCCCTACTTGAGCCACCCTCCTTATCTCCCATCGTTTGGGAATCACCTCTATCAAGCACAGGCACAGTGGTATATGTAAAAACAAGCTACTCATCTTAATTATTGGGATGAGTAGCTTGTTTTAATGTGTTTTTTATCTACAATCTACCTTCTATTATTGTGCACATTATTGAGAGAAATATATGGTTAACCTTTATTCATTTTTCAACTATTGATACCTCAATATAACTGCCTTTCTCAGCCAACCGGCATAAGTATTTCCTGCCTCCCTCTACACCGTTCTGAATGCTATGAGAATAGATGCATTACATAAAATTCCCCGCCATAGCCGCCCCACAGGGCGCAGAAGCAGCTAATCCCTATCTTGGCTTTGTAATACTGTGCTCATCTATCCGTCGCACCACACCATAAGTGTAAGCCGCAAAATATTTGATCCAGAACCCCCATGCTGTCGGATTAATGCTCTCAAAATCAACGCCAAGGCGAGTATATCCTTCCGCCTTTAATATGTGTACCGCACGATTTATAAGGTTTGAATAAACACCTTTTCCTCTATGTTCCGGCAGACAATAGGCACCGCCTATATGAATATAATCGTCAGCGTCAACAATAAATGTTTCACCATCCTTAAGTATCTTCAAGTAAGCACAGATTTCCCCGTTATTCTTCGCCGCGAAGAATCTTGAACCGTGCTTTGTATAGGAAGCTACGAAGCTCTCAAGCGTACTCGGTTTCCTGTTCATAAAAAATGGGCTCTCACACTGATGCTGATTCAACATTTGGTCAAGCGGGAAAACAGAAGTATTGTCCTCCGGTGAAAGCTCTTCAAAAATATACCCTTTGCACGGAGGCACTTCTATCTCATCCATCATACGCAGCGCGTCAACTGTTCGCATACCGAAACCATAACGGTAGAATTGCTCCTGCGCTTCTTTGTCGTGAGCATATAGGCACACGGCATGGCTGGCCGCTCCGGCGTGCGCCCATTTTTCGCCCGCCGCCTGATACATGCGGGCATAGATCTCGGCACGTTTTGAACCGACAGCGCCGTTGGCACCCATTGGTGAAAAGACTCCTATGGCATCGGTGGAGCGAAAAGCGTTTTTGAATGGCGGCACACAACAAAGGAAGCCAACCATCTCACCGCCGTCAAAGGCTGCGACGCCAAGGCCATTTTCTGCGAACGGTGTCAGGTCGGGAACTGCTGATATGAGTGGCAGCACGGTAACAGAGCTACGCTCATCATCGTAATTTTGCTTAGCGATTCTTGCCGCCTGCTCGACATGGGTGGCGATAAAGTCAACGATTTGCATCACTATTCCTCATTTCATAGATTTTTTGAAGTGTATTGAGGTGCAGCGTTTTTTCGTCCTTTATCTCTTCGGGCTCGTCGTCTGCGTTGAGATACCATTCAACAAGTCTATATCCAAACATAATAAGAATCAACTCGTAGACACAATGATCCGTAACATGAGATATGTCCGCATATTCTGAAAACCCTCTGTAATATGCCGGGATGCATCTGCGATAGTATTCAACCATGTGGTCAACATCAGCCTCATCAGCGATCAGGCTTGCGATATCCTCACCCATATAACCCCATCCAGCCGTATCCCAGTCCATGAGTGCGATTTTTCCCTCTGAGCAGAAGATGTTTGCCACCCAAAAATCCCTGTGGCACAGCACAATGGGCAGCTTTTCAATGCGACTGAATATTTCATCCGAATTTTCATCAATGCTTATGAGCATTTCACAAATATGCTTCGGGATTTTGCAATCCTCGGAGCGTATATAGTCATATACAACATTCCAAGACCTGTAATGCAGATAAAAATCCTTTGCGTATTCAATCCTGCTTAAGTTTGTCAGGTTTTGCAGGAAAGCAGGCTGCCCGGCATATAGTCTGCCTTGGAAACGTCCCAATTCCTCGGCTGCGCGTTCATACATGTCGCCGCTCAGGTCCAAACCCGAAACACCGTCAATATATTCCATCCATAGCTGTATCTCATCTTCCTCATCGTTCATTTCAGCGCGGTAACACTTCGGCCAGCGGAATGAATCGGTGAAAGCCGTATTTAAGTCCGATAGATAAAGGTCATATTCCCTGCGCCATGAATCCGGGTCACCATAGCGCTCCCATTTCTTTTGTGTTTTCCAGACGACCTTGTAAGGCATGGATGCACCGTCAGAGGTTTCAGCAATACCCGTTATGAGCCTGACAGTACCCACTGTCCCGCCCTGCAGTTCTTCAGTCTGATACTCTGCCCGGACTATGGTTGTATTAAGCACTTTACTTAAAATGCTTGTCAATATTTCAGCTTTTATATTCATTTCTTAAAACCTCCGTTTTCTATGGATAGTACAGCAAAATCCATAGGCAATATTCCCCTTATGGGACAACTATATTATAGTCATTAAAGCACGGAAGATCAATGTAAAGAACAATTATAATAAGCGATAGCCAGTCCCTTTCACGACATGTTTGGTACTGGACGAGGCAAGCCATATGTCTGTTTATTCAGCACGGTTACCAGCCAATTCTTCGGATTATCAATCACCTTGCCCTTTTCCATTACAAGCAAAGCCGCCATGAGAGTTTTCTGCACCAAATCCTCTGCGTCACTAATATTCTGTACCCTGTGCATTGCCGTCCGCAACAGGTACTCAGCATATTCTGTTAAATCAGTTTTATCATTCTTCACAACCTCGTTTGAAAGCTTTCAATAAAACCCAGGGTTTAATTATATAGTCGCAGGAAACAACACAAGGTTTGGCGCTATCAATAAAATTAAAAAATATCCCTCTTCGCCAACTTATAATCTGCGATTGCCAACTTACGCCTTACATCAATCCCATAAGGGCATTCGGGTGTACATTTGCCGCAATCCGTACAGCGGTCAGCCTTGACCTCCAGCTTAGAATAAAGCTTCATAGCCATATCCCGGTTGCCAAACCAAAAGCGCAGCCGTTCCTTCAAGGCGTAATCAGAAGCATTGGTTACAATGCCATCCGCCATCTGCCGGTCAAAATAGCCCTCGTACCGGAAAATAGCCGTAAGGGGTATGTCCTCGGGGCAAACCATGCATTTCCCGCATTGTCTGCATACATAGGTACCAAGCTCCGGAGCATTCGTATAGATATCCTCTATCTCTTCCTCTGACATTGGTTCGAATTCCATAGCATAACGCAGATCCGCTTCCAGCAGCTCTCTATTGTTGATGCCGGCAACAACAATGGATACCGGCTGACTGAAGGCATAGCGAAACGCCTGCGGAGCGGAACGCCACAATAAACCGTCCGCCACCGGTTTCATTAAGATAATAGCCGTATTCTTCTCATGTGCTAATGGTAACAGCACCTCCTGTATCTCCGGGAAGTTAAAATGATCATAATAATTAATGGTGGTCATCACAGCATCAAAAGGATATTCCTTTAATGCACGGATTAAGACGTCGGGTTGTCCATGCATAGAGATTCCTATATGATGAACCCGCCCCTCCTTCTTTGCCTGCATTGCGCCTTCCAATGCCCCGCCGGGAGCAAGAATCCGGTCCAGGTCCTCCATGGTTCCCACGGCATGCATAATGAAAAGATCTACATAATCCGTATTAAGATTATGCAGGCTGCGGTCTAAAGAGGCCAGCACCCCGTCCCTGGAACGTTCTCCTGACTTTGTTGCCAGAATGAATTCCTTTCTTCTCGCCGATACACATTGACCGATCTTTCTCTCTGATTCACCATCCCCATAGCTGGCAGCAGTTTCAATATAATTGCCGCCCTCGTCCAGATATCGGTTTAATAAATAGTTCGCCTCGCTTACGGGAATTTCCAGCAAGTGAAAGCCGCCAAATCCAAGAATTGAAGTGTGTAAACCTGTATTGCCAAACGGACGTTTTTGCATAAAATCACCATACCTTTCTTATAATAACTTCTTTCCTATGTAGGCTCTTTTTTACTCGTATGGATTCTCCAGGAAATATATATGTAAATATGTGTGGCGTTCCAGAGAATGCAGTTCCTCCTTAATATATCTCCATGATGCCGGAAAGCTGTCAGGAACGCCATTCACTGCGCCAATTTTCAGAAAATCAATAAAATACTTTTCTGCACCACGAAACTTTTCATAAAATGCATCGGCATATTTTCTTTTATCCTCATCACATAAATTTTGCCGGTTATATAATACATGATCTAAATTACCGGACATAAAATAGCACTGATATGGGATGCCCTTAATGTCAGCTAACGATAACAAATAGGTCTGATGTTTCCCGTTATATCGTCTTAAAGATACTTTCTAAAGCTGTTTTATCCGTCGTTTATCTTTCTTTGTTTCTTTGCTTTAGCAGCTGGGCAAATTTTGAGGAAAATTGTAACTCAACATCACGGTTATCAGAACCTGCTTTTCTAAAGGCATAGCCTATAGATTGAAGATCTGTTTCATCATACAGCTCTTCTTTTTACCCCCTAAAACAATGGCGCGAATATAAAAGTCCCGGTGATTATGGTTTTGTATGGCTCTCGATAAACTTTGTATCCAGTTCATAAACCGATCTCCTTTCAGGAGTATTATACAATATCATTATTCTGAAAACCATGTCTTAAAATACGGAGTTCTGTCCGCTCATAAAATACTCCTTATGGTATGTCAAACCCTACGATTTACCTATCTCAATCAAAGAACGCGCGCGAAGCAGCCCAAAGCCGCTGATGAATATCACCATACCGGACCCAATCAACAACCACTCTATTCGCACCACATCACCCAGGGGTCCGAACACAACCATTCCCAGGGGCATTGCCAACCCACTGAACATCATCATCACGCTGAATACACGCCCCATTTTGTCCGGCTCGATTTTGCTCTGGAGCAGCGTCATACTCGGCGTGTTAAACAACGGCATTGTAGCGCCGCAGATGAGCATCACACCTAAATACACCCAAAAATTCGGCACTATACCCAGCAGAAAACCTGTCAAACCGAATAAAGCACAAGCCATCACAATAGTGTGCGCCTTATTTTTGAAGCCGCCCCATACAGAAATCAATATGCCGCCTGCCACCGCACCAATGGAGAATACAATTTCAATGGCGGTCAGCCGCCAAACATCATCGCCGAAGGTACGGGCCGTCTGAAGCGGAGTAAGCAAAGCTGAGGGCGACGCAAAAAAGCTGAAGAACGCACTGTAAATGATAATAAGCTTCAACCACGGTTTGGAATTGATATACCGCAAGCCCTCGCGCAGTTCGTGCAGGTACGCCTTTACCCCTTGCTGTACCTCCCCTGTATGCGGAACGCCGGACACCTTAACAAATATCAAAACTATGCTTATGCCTATGGCCGCAGTCGCCACATCAATGAAGAAAATATGCTCAATCGGCAGGAACGACAGTAACGCACCCGCCGCCATCGGTGCGACGAACATATTCAATGACTGGACTGAGCTCTGTATGCCGTTGAACCGCTGCAGACTCTCCGTCGGTACGATTTGCGGTATCATTGCGGATACGGCGGGCTGCTGTATCCCCTGTCCAAACGACCGTGCAACTACTACTAGGAACATGAGCCAGACATTTTTATAACCGGAGATATACGCCACCGCCAAGCCGAGCGTTATCAGCGCGATACACGCATCGGATATTACGATAAGGTGTTTGCGGTTATACCTATCTGCCCATACGCCCGCAAACGGTGAAATCAGCGTCATTGGCAGCAACGCAGCGCAGGTGAACAGCATCATAATCATACCCGATTTAGTTTCAAGTGTGATCTTCCAGGTTATAGCATGTTGTACGAGCATCGAGCCAAACATTGACACGAACTGCCCAATAATATATAATGTTGCATTACGTTTCCAGTTAGTCATTTAAGTCCTTTCCCTCTCTGCAGCCAATCAGACGGATGCATTTCATCAATTATAAAATCTATGAGGTATCTCCCATACCAATATCCCATCTTCTTAAGGATTTCGACCGCATCACAAACTATACCGGTACAGGTCATGAGCACACGAATGAGTTCTCTAAGTATTTCATTTCCTTGGTTGACATAGTATTACCTCGAAATTACTTTAACACACAATAGTTGCAAATTACAACAGTCAAATTTAATTTTCCGCTTCTTAATCCGCAGCACCTGGAGCACTGCTCCAAATCTAAAACCGGCGATATCTTCCTTTTGTATATAGATCTTCTCTAAGGTATCCGTTTCCTCGGCTATACACATTAAGCAAAAGGCTATTTATGAAATTCCCGGGACTAAAGAATACAAAAAAACGCCGTTCGTTTTGCAGTAACGGCCAAAACGAACGGGCATAGAATTCCGCCTCCCTTAACCTTGAGTATCGGCATATTCTTCATTATAGGATATAGCCTTTACCGGACATGATTTTATTACATTCTCCAGCTTATCCATATCTAACGTCTCATGGGATTTTACCAGTGCCTTTTTGTTTTCTATCCCGAACAATTCGGAATAGTTCTTGGCGCATAGAGTACAACCCATGCAGGCGTCCCGGTTGATATGAAGTCCAGCCTGTGTCAGCACCTCGCCCGGCAAATCCTTATCTTTTATCATTTTGTCTGCTATCCACGAAAAAATAATGATTGCAATAATGGTAAACACCCATCGGATAACCATAAATTTGAGACCTAAAAACTTCGCTTCGTTGATGAGCATGGGAATCTTAATTACAGCCCACGAACTTAATATAATAATAACATTCCGAAGGGAAGCCCCTTTTTTGCGGAGCATGACACACATTGGAAATGCAGCATAAACCGGACCTGCCGATATACTGCCAACTACAAAAGAGAGAAAAACGCCTTTTGATTTAGCGTTCTCACCCAAATACTGCATGATTTTTTCCTTCGGAACCCATATGTCTAAGAGTGCCGTCAGAACGAAGATGACCGGCATAATTATGAGCATTTCTTTGATATAATACCCGCTGCTTTTCACCGACCCAATTCCCATTGCGGGGTTTGCAATAAACATGATGATATAGGCTAAGGCTACAACTACCAAGAACAGATTTTCTTTTAGCTTTTTTATCATTGTCATATGATCGCCCCCATTACAAGTGCAATTGCAATGGCGAAAAGAAAGCTAAGTCCGTTGCGGATTGCGGTAAACTTTACTCCAAAGGATTTCCTTTCAAGAGGGAATGTAACCACGCCCACCATTGTCAGTGTTGTCAGAAAAGCGACAGACGGAATCACGCTAACTCCCGCATGGATTAGCGTACCCACCAAGGGGAAGGCAATAAAAGCAGGAACCAGTGTGATTGTGCCAAGCAACGCACCCCCAACTGTTGCCAGCAGGACAGACCGGGTACCCAAGAAGGCAGCAGCTTCTGCAGGCGGAATAAGTGTTAAAATCAGACCGATCGCAAAAATAATGGAAAGAATGCTTACTACCATCCCTTTTCCCATTCCAAGCGCCATTTTAAGAGCCTGTTTCGTTCTCACCTGGTCTTTGGCAAGGGAAATCCCAAGAAAAATCAATGTGCCAACCCATATTGCCACCGTGAAAATATCCATATAAATCCTCCCTCAAAATCAAATTACTTTCCCGGCGCCGGTGCCTTTACGACAATCAGCTCCAGGATTTCATCATGTAGGTTTTTAACATTCATTTTAATCCCCTTGGGGATTTTCAAGATGGTTCCTATGGGATACTCATGGATTTCCTGTTCGTCCAATCCAATGGACAGCAATCCTCTTATAACAGCCATGTAGACATTGGAATTGGAAAAATGCTCCGGCAGCCCTTCGCTTTTACCCAGAATCATGTGATTAACATTTACATTTTCATCGGCAATCACCTTTTCAATTGTGTGCGTGTCATTTTGCACCATTCTAAAGATCTGTTCAATCATTTTTAGCTCCTCCTTTTTCTTTTACAGGTACCTATATTATAGCGTTTCGATTTCCTCCCAGATAGACACATATGTTTCTTTTTGCTATAATATTTTAGAGAGGAGTGATATTACCGTGATAGAAATGATTAAGTCTATACCGCTGTTTATGCAATTACCATCGGATAAATTAAAGCGGTTAATTTCCGATAATCAATTGTATCTGAAGAACCATTCAAAAGGCACAACTGTTTATAATCAAAAAGATCAATGTAAGACATTTGACATTGTTATATCCGGCAGCCTTGTTGCATATTCCCTTTTAGAAAGCGGTTCGGCAATGACAATGTTTGAATTCTCCAAGGGACATATGCTGGGGGCAAATTTACTGTTTGGTGATACTCATACATACCCATTTACAATATACTGCCTGTCCGATGCACAGCTTTTACATATTACTAAGAAAGCGGTATCGATTTTTTTACACGACTACAATTTTACCATGCAATTCATTGGAATGTTATCGCTTAACTCCCAGAAACTGAATCGGAAGATTACAATGGCAACGCAAAAGACTCTTAAAGAAAATCTTTTAGAGTACCTCAGGCAGCAATCAATAATACAACACTCAAATGTTATTGTATTACCCATCAGCAAAAAGCAACTTGCTGATTATCTTGGTGTGCAGCGTCCATCTTTGTTCCGGGAACTGAAAAACCTCAAGGATGAAGGCATAATAGGTATTTCCAATCGGACAATTTTCCTAAACATGTTGAAGAACTAAAGCCTGGAATCTAATACCAACCTATGGAATCACACATTTTTAAACACAGAGCATATACTAATGTCATAAGCCCTATGAAAGGAATGATCCATATGTATAACGGACCAGCATATCCATGTCCTTATTGCGGCAATATACCAATGCATGCCGCTTACAATATGTATCAGTACCCATACTCTACTAATACCCCAATATATAACTTGAATTTAAGGAGCCAGTTTCCTGATCAATCCCTTCCTTATGTTGAACAAGCCCAGGCCAGTAACTCAATTGTATTAAATGATTATGGGCCTAATCCTTTTATAGTTAATATTGAAGAAGCTACGGAACAGAACAGGAATTTCCGTACCTCTTTATGGACGGGGTATTATCTGCAGCTTACTTTGATGAGCATCAATGTCGGTGAAGACATAGGCTTGGAAATCCATCCGGACCTTGACCAATTCATACGCATTGAAGAAGGTCAAGGATTTGTCAGAATGGGTGACAGACAAGATAATTTAGATTTTCAGGCATATGTCCGTGATGATTTTGCAATCATCATACCCGCCGGCAAATGGCACAATTTATTCAATACAGGCAATACACCGCTTAAATTATACTCTATTTATGCGCCGCCTCAGCACCCATTTGCCACAGTTCACGAAACCAAAGAAGATGCAGAAGAAGACCATACCCGCTAATATCAAATCAGAGTCTGTTCAGACTTAAGGCAAACCGGGCTGTCGCAAAATAGACTTGCTGAAAAATATTGCATAAAAAATGCGTCTCGACTAAGCTTCAAAAGCTGTTTCAAGGCGCATTTTTGTGTGCTATTGTTATAACCCCAATAAATTCCTCATCACTCTTGCCTGTCGGGTCATCAAGTCCCCAATCCGCGCGATACTCGCAGGGCAGGAACGGACATTCTACATTGCATGCCATTGTAACAACGATATCCACCGGCGGAATGTCGGATAGCAGCTTGGGATACTGTGTCTTTTCCATATCAATGCCATAAAGCTCTTTCACGAGCCGCACAGCGTCTTGATTGATCCGCGGTTTTGTTTCTGTTCCGGCTGAATAGCCATCCAGTACATCCCCTGCAAAATGCTTGCATAAGGCTTCTGCAATTATTACAACAAACAGTACAATGGAGAAAAACAGAGTATCCCAAGGCACAAACATTATTTACGGGTTATATAGATGATTGTCAATGTATTTTGATTGTTCGCTATTCATCTATCATGCATCGTTTCGAATATCTGTGCCCTGCAGAAATTTAAGTGTTTTATTGATCTCATCGGCTTCCTTTTTGTCAAGCAGCCAGCTGATCAGGTTGACTGCAATATAAACGGCGAAGACTGCCAGAGCGAAAAAGGATGACTCAACAGGGTTATGAAGAATCCCGGTCCAAAATCCGAATGCGATCAGCATCGCCTCAAGCACAATGACGTGAAACAACTTACGGACGAGGGCCTGCCGCAATGATAATTCCCTGCGGGAATAGGTTACAAATGAAGGTACGAGGCTAATAAGCCCAAAAATAAGGGGAGAAAAAAACCCTTCATAGCCAAACCTTGCAGTCGGGTCAAGAGACAGCCCCAAAACGGCGATCGCCGCCGTCACGCAAGTGGTAACAATAAAGTATTCCATCAGGCAGCTTTTCAAAAAGACCTTAAAACTCATACGCTCTCACCTAACAATCTCTTTTTTAGCTCCGGCACATACTGCCGGGAAATGATAACTTCCTCGCCGTTAAACATCGTTGCCGAAAACCGCCCGTTCAAGATTGGACGAACATGATCAATTTTCATCAGATTGACGACCTGAGATTTTGAGCAGCGGAAAAACCTTCGGTTTTCATACAACTCGGCAAATTCGTACAGCTTGCATTTGATCTCATATACCTTTTTCGCCGTATAAGCAAAAACCCTGTTTTCAACAGCTTCAACAAAGAAAATATCCTGAAGGGGAATCTGGCTCGCTCTTTCGTCGGAATACCCCGCAAGTGTGGCGCCAACCGATTTTATAAAGGCAACGATACTTCTCACATCTTCGTTTATTTCGTAACATTGGATAATTGCTCGCTCTTCCTTATCCTTGCCAATCTGATTCACAAGAACTTTCAACCTGCCACCTCGCAACCATAAATAAGCTCAATATTCCGTCTTCAACTGCAGCGTTCCGGTGCCCTTGAGCGTGTAATTAAAGAAGTCCAGCACGATATAATTCATCGTCTTAATACAGTAAGAGCTGTCAACCTCTCCCGTTCCGAGCATGCGTGCAAATGTCGGGGAAAAGAGCGGAAGATCAGTAAAATTCAGGTGTCCCGAGTCGCGAATAACAATATCATAAGCTTCCGCCGCATGTGCGCTTGCAGAAAGATTGTTATAGGCCGTACCCAACTGCCGGGCATCTTCGTAATGGCTGTCGTTATACAGGTTCAGCAGGGGAACCGGATAGGCTTCCTTGGTTAGGATTGCCTGCCCATTTTCAAATCCGGTTTCTTCGCCGATCATCGTACCGTCAATCACGATCACCGCATCCACATCGGGCCGCTCCCGCCCCATCTGTGCCGCTGCCGCGCCACCAAGTGAATGTCCGAATAGACCAATTTTATCTTCGTTGATCAATGCACCGATGGATTCTGGTATTTCGCCTTCCACACGGTTCAGGATTTTATTCAGGACAAAATTTATATCGTAGGTTCGAAGGGCCAGCCATTCGTGAGTTTTGGTGTAGGTCGTCTGTTTGTCATAATCGCCGTTTGTGATGTTGACGGCATCATTGAGAAATGCTGTATTCACAAACGTCATGCTGCCGTCCGTGTGTTTTGCAAAGAAGGCCTGGTAGCTATGGTCTATGCTGCAGACCACATACCCGTTGCTGGCGAGGTCTTCAAAAGTGGAAATATTGCT
>JAEWYQ010000009.1 GCA_023395555.1 Bacillota bacterium | reverse complement strand
CCTGAACAGAGAAATTAATGGATATCAGCTTCATGAAAGTGTCAAAATCATTGCCGCCATGAATCCCTCCGGCAAATATGGCGCAAATTATGATTATCAGGTAGTGGATATGGACGCCGCCCAGGAGCACCGTTTTGTATGGCTGACCATGGAGCCGGACCATCTCCAGTGGCTGGATTGGGCTATGGGGGCCGGAATTCATCCCAAAATCATGGAATTCATCTCCACCTTCCCGGAATATCTCAATAAACCCGGGCAGGACGGCATAAAGGCAACCCCGCGGAGCTATGAGCGCATCTCCAAGGCATACCAGGTCTATAAGGAAAGGGGGGATATCCCCAGACCCGTATTTTTAAATGTCCTGAGAGGAAATGTGGGAAGAATGATTGCCGAGGAATGCATCCGCTTTCTCGAAGCCGATCACGCTCCTCTTCTCTCCTATGCCGACGTTTTTACAGACGGCCCGCTTCCTGCTTCCCTCCCGGAGCAGATTGGGAGGGAAAGCCATACCAGACTTTATCTGGCGGCAAAGAATATTTTAAGAACACTGGAGGCAAGGTTAGCAGAGAGTACTCTTATGCCGCAGGATTCTCTTCTGTTAATTTGCCGGCTCATTGATCTGCTAAGAATGTACCCTGCCGACTTGAGAATCGGTATCATGAAGGAGATCAAAGCAAGCGATCCGGCTATCTACCGGCTGGCGATGGAGGAGGAAGCCTTCATCGCACTCTATTTTGCATCCTATGGTTTTTCCGATCCCACTCTTGGATAAGAGGTGAATTTATAAATGAATACTTATTTTGACAGTCAGGTAAAAAGGCTTCGCCAGCAGGTCTATAAGCTGATGAAAACCTTCTCCCATGCCGGTTCCCATGCCGGTTCCCATACCGGTCCATTCACCATAAGCCTGCCTGATTCCTTTCGGCAGGAGTTCTTCCGTCTGGTGGATCAGGTAAATCTTGGCCTGATGGAGGACCGGGATAATTTCTATGGGTATTTTTTATTCCAGATGGCAAGGGAACTGCGTTTTGATATCAGCAGCCCTGCTGCCGTTAATTTTAAAAACGCAGGGTATGTAATCTATTTCAATCCCCTGATCTTCCTGAGGATGGATCTCAGGCAGATGGAAAGCACCATCAAGCACGAAATCCTCCATATCCTGTCCATGCATCTTCTTCGGGCCAGGGGATTCCACGAGAGATACCACCCCTTAGCCGTTAATATGGCCATGGATATTGCGGTCAACAAATACCTGGACCCTGTTCCGCCCTACTCCACCACTCTGGAATGGGTAAATTCACACTATGGTTTACGGCTCGCGCCCTATGCCCCATTTGAATATTACATTGAGGAGCTTCAAAAAGTTATGAGCTTTGCCGATGTAACTCGCCCCGGCGTGGAAGACACAGAAAAAGAAGCAACAAGGACGGAGCAGGAAGCACCGGAAGCAGAACAAGACACGGAGGAACCGACAGCAGAAAATGCCGCAAGAACCCATGATCTCTGGGAGGAATCGGACAATATCGAGGCCGGTATCCTTCAGGAATTCACGGAAAAGGCCGTACGGCTTTCGGAAAAGGGAGGTCTTCCGGCTTATTTGGAGACCATATTAACCTCTTTGAAAAACAGCAGAGGTGAATTGCCCTGGAATCTCTATCTGAACCGGTTGATGGGAACCATAACCGGCAGCAAGAAGAAGACGGTTACACGAAGGGACCGCCGTCAGCCGGACCGCCTGGAGCTGCGAGGCCAGCTCAGAAACCGCAGAGCAAAGATAGCCGTTGCCGTGGATATCAGCGGAAGCATTCATGAGAACGAATTTAAGCAGGCCATGACAGAGATCCTTGATATTGTTAAGAATTACAGCCATGATATTTCCATCATCGAATGTGATGATAAGATCCGGCGTATCTATAAGGTGAAGAACCAACAGGATCTGAAGGACCGAAGCAGCACCCAGGGCGGCACCGGCTTCAGTCCGGTTTTTGAATACGCCAACCAGAATCATTTTAATCTGTTAATCTATTTTACCGATGGAAAAGGGGAGGACAGGCTGAAAGTCATCCCCAAAGGGTATCCCGTCCTCTGGATTATCTCCGGAAGAGGAGACGGGCTTTCCTTGAAGGAGCCCTATGGCGCGGTTAAAAAGCTCCATGGCATCCAAGTAAAAGATTCCGTTCTGGATGCTTATGATGTGGAAAGCGGAGGCTACTCTATGAATAACCAGGAGAAGATCTGACAAAAAAGCCAAGGCTTTCACCAGCTTAAAGGATATTCCGGGCCGCCGCTTCAGCTTAAAGGAGATCCGGGGTTACCGCTCCTTTGATAACCCCGGATCTCCTTTCCTCTTCAGTCTTCCATATCATTAAGTTATTCCTTCCGTAAAGAAATTACGAAGAAATAATTACGAAGAGATATGCTCCGCATAATCTTTCAGGGTTCTTCTCATCCGTTCCAGAACTTCAAGATACCCTTCTTTCCCGGCCAGATTATTCAATTCATAAGGATCTTCCCAGAGATCGTACAGCTCTTCGATATCGTTCTTCGTCCATATATATTTGAACCGTTCCTCCGCTATCATCTTTCCTTCACAGGGATAGGCATGACCATAAGTCTCACCGTATACCGCCCTTCTCCACCCTGCTTCCGGCTCTGTAAACAGCTTAAGAAGGTTATCTCCGTCCGTCCTGTGCAGGAAGCTTGTTCCTGCTGCCCCAAGAACCGTGGGAGCCAGGTCTGTGTTGGATATCAGCTCCTTCGATACAGAATGGGGAGGAATCACGCCGGGATACCGGATCGCCAGCGGAATTCTCATAACCTCCTCCGGCAGGTAGGCCTGCTTGTCCGTATGCCCTCCATGGCAGGCAACTGCATCCCCATGATCCGAGGTCCACAGTACCATGGTGTTTTCCGTGAGACCCAATTCATCCAGCTTGTCCAGTATCAACCCGGCGGCTTCGTCCACCAGCGTAATATGAGCGTAGCATCTGGACAAAATGAGCTGCCAGTCGGCCCAAGTCCAGCTTCCGGGACGCTTCAGCCTTTTCTTCTCGCTTATGCCTCTTCCCGTCTCAAATTGGTAAGTATCCGGTTTATTCTCCAGCAGATCCCCATAGCTGGGATAGACCGGGATCTTCTCCGGAGGGTATAATTCAACAAATTCTCTGGTAGGATGATAGGGCTGGTGAGGCCCAAAGAAATCGATTCTCAAGGAAAAAGGAGCCGTTTCTCCTTCCTCCCTTCTTCGGTGTATCTTCTCCAGCTGGCTGACCGCCGCATCCGCATAATAAAATGCTTCATGGCATTCCTTCGGCCCCTCCAGAATTCCAGCCAAAACCTCGTTCAGCAGATCATGATGAAAATCATAGCTTTCCCCTTCCTTCGCATCATCAATCCAGCCCTCTTCACACATATTCTTTTCTACGAGCATGGACGCTGCCGGAAGCCGGTTTCTCTTAATATACTCCAGATACTCATTCTGATGATAAGGATTGTGATACCCCGGATAGGAGATGCCTGCACATCCATAGTCTGCCGGACAGCCTCCTCCCGCGTGCCATTTCCCAAAATAATAGTTCTGATAACCTGCTCTTTGAAGTGCCTGCAGATAGTTCTCCGGCTGGTCACCCGGAATCTTAACCGCATTATTAATCTGCCCGTGTCTGGCCGGGTAGAGACCGGTGAGCATGGTTTTTCTGGAAGGACAGCATAAAGGGGATGAGCAGTAGGTACGCTCAAAGAATGCGCCCCCCTCCTTCAACCGTTCAAAATTTGGCCTCTGTATGCCCGTATGCCCATAATAGGCATGGTGATCCGTCACAATCCAAAGGATATCAGGTTTTCTCATAGTACTCTCTTCCTTTCTCTATTTTTCTCTCGGAGATAAAATCAGCCCGTAGGAATTGCTTTGCCACAGGGACAGCTCCACAATGGAATCCCCCGCCTGGGCCAGTGTTTCAAACATTTCCTCCCTCCATCTGCGCAGCACGTGGGAGAAAGCGGGAAGAGGCGCCAGATTCCTCATTTCCCCGGGATCAGATTCCATATCGTACAATTCGTCCACCGAGAAGGGGTTGTAGATGAATTTCCATTTATCATTCCGTATCATCCGGCTGGTGACAAGGGTGCTCTCATAGCCGTTGAACTCCACCAGAATTTTCTTTCTCCACTCCGGCGCCTCTTCCCCCTCCTTCATCAAAGGCAGCAGGGAGCTTCCGTCCATGGGCTGCTCTGTATCCGGAGCCGTACCTGCAAATTCCAGGAAGGTAGGGGCCAGATCCACCAGGCTCACATAATTGCTGCATTCCTTTTTCTGTCCGGCCTTACCCGGCAGCTTTACAATCAGAGGAATGTGGTTGTCCTCCTCATACAGATTAAAGCCCTTGTTGAACATCCGATGCGCTCCCAGCATATCTCCATGATCCGAGGAGAATACAATCATGGTATCCTCATAAAGCCCCTTCTCCTTCAATTTATCCGCAATCCGTCCGATCTGCGCATCGATATAACTGCAATATCCCCAATACACAGCCACTACCTTCTGCCAATCCTTAAAGGTCAGATGGGCGGTGTTCCACCGCATCAGCTCCTTCTGCTGAACCTCCGGTTTATTCTCAAAGGTCTCATCGAAGTTCGCCCACCGTTCCACCAGCTCCGGATCATACATACTGCAGTACGGCTCCGGTACGGCATAGGGGAAATGCGGCCCATGAAAGCCGGCACAGAGGAAAAAGGATTTGTTGTCTTCTGAAAACTGATCAATCATATCCAGAGCCTGATCCGCCACCCAGGCATCATGATGATCCTTCTCACTCAACACCGACGGCCCCCAGAAGGGCGCTTCTCCACCCCATTCCAAAGGCTGTACCTCATTAATTCCAAAATCATAGGATATTCCCCGCTCCTTGAGCTCCCGGACAAAATCCTCTTCCTTTCTCCAGTCATTAAAATGCCACTGCTGCTGGTTTCCTTCTTCCCTCAGATGGAATTTGCCGATATAACCGGTATTCCAGCCTTGCTCCGCCAGATACTGCGGGAACCCCTTCTTCTCCAGCACCTGCTTATCAAATACTCCATTGAAATTGCCGGTATTGGTCAATTGCCCATGATGATGGGGATACAGCCCCGTCAATATGGATGCCCTTGCCGGTGAACAGAGGGGGTTTGCCATATAAGCGCAGGAAAACCTGGTCCCTTCCTCTGCAATGCGATCCAGATTTGGTGTCAGGCACGTCTTGGCGCCATTCACCCCGACACAGTCGTACCGCCATTGATCCGTTAAAAGATATACAATATTACTCATGTTCATCTCCTCATATTCTTCTCTTCAAATTCTTCTCTTCATTTCTTCTCTGGTTTTCCTTCCTGGCTGTAAGGCGGTGTATACGCTCCTATTTATATACACGGCACAGACACAAACATGCCTGCGAAAAGCGAAGGCACATATGCTATACCTTCACTTTTCCAGGCGTTTCCGGGAAATACAATAATACCTTCCTTATTTATTGGCCAAATACTCGCCAACCTGTTTCTTCACTTCCTCCTTAATTTTCTCCAATCCTGCCAGCTCCGCCTGTCTGTTAAACTCCTCCAGCGTCGCCTCCGGTTCCTCCACCAGACCCAGATCCAGAAGAGGGATATATTTAATAAATAAATTATTCAGGTTTGTAATCTCATTCTTAATTCCTGAATCATCTAAGTTAAATCCACCCAAAGGAAGATTCGTCTGCTTGGCGTTCCAGGTCTCCGTAATCGTCAGCACATCCGCAAAGGTATCCTCCCTGACTCTGCTTAAATCCCGGTTCTTAAATGCCCAGGAGAGACAGCCGCCGTATGGATAATCCGCCTGCTTTTCTCCCAGACGGAAGTAACCCTCCTTGCCGGTATCCGCTGCCGGGTTCGTCCAATGCTCTCCTTCTATTCCTAAGAATACCAGATCATTACACTCCTGGTCAAATTTCAGCAGATCAATCAGCATAAAGGCACGTTCCTGATTGGAAGAAGCCGCGGTCACTGCCATGCCGTCTCCGGTATAGGCGCCAAGGGTCTTCCGGTTGTCCGGTGTCAGATCATAGATCTC
Organism: Bacillota bacterium; assembly: GCA_023395555.1. Classification (GTDB taxonomy): domain Bacteria; phylum Bacillota; class Clostridia; order Lachnospirales; family Lachnospiraceae; genus Mobilitalea; species Mobilitalea torta. The sequence goes on along the minus strand of JAEWYQ010000009.1, from coordinate 27,216 downwards.
CGGCTTCCACTCCGGATGCTCTGCCATCACCTGGTTGGCAACAGAGCCGCAGGTATCCAGATTCCATAGAAGGGAGGCGCTGGTTCCGCTTAAAAAGGCTTCCTTCGGACTTGTATTATTGGCTACTGCATTCTTAGACCAAAAGCCCCTGTCCGCCCAGCTCTTCATTTTAAGCATCCAGTTCTTATAGACTTCTGTCTCATAGAGCCAGACCACATCCCCGGCCGTCATTTCTCCATCCTTTAACTGATAGCAGAAAAACTGATTCACTCCATTCACCGGACGATATTCCTGATCGGCATTGATTAAGATATACTTCAGTTCATCATTTTTCTGGGAAGCCGCATAGGGGAATATTCCTTCCTCCTCTTCTGCTACCTTCTCATAATATATCTGCAGATCTTCCACGCTTTTCAACGGGGAGAGTCCATACTTTTCCCTCAGATCTCCCCGAATCAATGCCAGATTCTGCACTACACGGGCATTGTTTGCCGGAACGAAATACGTCTTTCCTCCTATCTTCGCCTGGTCAAAGGCTTCCTGGGCCTGTCCCGCCCCGGTCTGAGGCATGTATTTCTCAAGAACCTCCTGTGTCACTTCCGCAAAGGCCCCTTTTGCCGCTTCCGCAGAATACATTGCCCAGGTCGAGGTATAAATCAGGTCAAACTTTTCTCCTGAGGAGAGCAAAAGAGAATACTTTTGCGTATAATCACTTAAGGACAGATGCTTTACACGCAGCATCGCATTGATCTTCTCCTTCAGGCGCAGATTTAATTGTTCCAGTACCAGGTCTTCCGCCGGTGCCTTGTCTCCGATGACATACATTACCAGCTCTACATGCTGGGAGATATCCTGCCCATAGTAATCCGGCCCCTGCTCCTTCTCTGCAGCCGGGGTGCCCGTTGTCCCGGTGTTCCCTGTGTCTTCCGGCTTACCGGGATCCGTTCCTCCCTTTCCCTTGCAACCAGCCAGCAGCGATAGTGCCACTGCCGCCGCCAGCAGAATGCTGATCCACTTCCTCCCTAATCCTTTTTTCATTCTTATCCTCCATTTCCCCGCAGAAAGTGGCTGCGGACCTATCCTTTCACAGCTCCGATGGTCAGTCCCTTAACAAAATATTTCTGAATCAGCGGATACAAAAATACGATGGGGCCTGTAACGATCACTGTAAGAGTCATTTTCATCGCCTCAATAGGCACGATATCCATATCAGCTCCGGTCTGGGCCATGATATTCCTCATAGCCTCCGCACTCCCTACCATCCGGTATAGGAGATATTGCAGATTGTAGCGCACCTCGTCGCTGATGAACAGCATGCAGCTATACCAGTCATTCCAGTATAGTAGTGCGGTGAACAGGCCGATGGTTGCAATAACCGGCTTCGCCAAAGGTATGATCAGCCTGATAAATATGGTGAAGTCTCCTGCCCCGTCTATCTTCCCGGATTCTGTTATTTCAAAGGGAATACCCGCCATAAATCCTTTCACCAGCAAAAGATTCCATACCGAGACCAGGGAGGGGAGAATTAACGCTAATATATTGTTACTCAAATGCAGATACTTCACACAGAGAATGTACCAGGGAACCAGCCCTCCGCTGAACAGGGTAGTGAAGAAGAAGTAGAAAGAAAATCGGTTTCTCCATTCAAAATCCTTCCTCTGCAGCACATATCCCGTCATGGTATTGATAAATACGCTTCCCGCCGTTCCCGCCGCCGTAACAAGAACAGTCACCCCATAGGCCCGGATAATCTGCCCCGGCTGCCGCAGGACTGCCCGGTAGCTGTCCAGGGTAAACCCTCGGGGGAACAGGCTGTAACCATGCCGGATGATCTCCCTCTCCTCCGAGAAGGAGGAGGAAAGGACAATGAGAAAGGGAATGGCACATGCCAGGGCAAACAGGCACACCAACAGTCCCCCTATTCCTCGAAAGGCCTTTTCTTCCATCTGCATTCTGCGCCACCGCCCGACTGTTCGTTCTCTCATTTGTGGTTTAGAAAAGTGCATAGTCAGCTTCCCTCCGTTTGACAATATAGTTGGCAATCACAACGGTAATAAAGCATAGAATGGATTGATAAAGCCCCACCGCAGCAGTCCTTCCCACATCTCCCGATTGCAGAAGGGAGCGGAATACATAGGTGTCGATCACATCTGTCCCATCAAAAAGCATCCCATTGTTTCCCACCAGCTGATAGAACAGCTCCAGGTTTCCTTTGAAGATTTTACCGATTGCCAGAAGCGTCATGGTAATAATGGCGGGCTGGATGGAGGGAATGGTGATAAACCGGATCCTCTGAAAAATACTTGCCCCATCAATCTGTGCCGCCTCTTGAAGAGAAATATCAATCCCCGCGATTGCCGCCAGAAAGACTACCATTCCATATCCTACTCCCTTCCATGCAGAGAAGGTCACAATAATATACTTCCACCAGGAGGGCTCCCCATAAAGGTTGACCCGCTGCATTCCCAACTGCTGCAAGACCGCATTAAGAGTCCCGTTTTCAAAGTTAAAGAGGCTGTATGCAATGGACCCCGCTATGACCCAGGAGATAAAGTAGGGAAGAAAGATTGCAGACTGAAGCAGCTTCTTCAGCCACCTTCCCGCCATTTCGCTTAATATAACAGCGAAGCCCACCTCCAGAACGGTGTTTACCGCAATAAATGCCATGTTGTACAGAGCCGTATTTCTCGTCACCTTCCAGGCATCTCCCGACAGGAAAAAGAATTTAAAATTCTCCAGGCCTACGAATCTGCTCCCCAAAATCCCGAGATCATAACGGAATTCTTTAAATGCCAGAATAATTCCTCCCATAGGCAGATAGGCAAATACAAAGATCGTAATCACAGCCGGAAGAAGCATGAGAAGCAGCGTCTTGTATTTCTTCAGTTTCTTTTTCAAAGGCATTTTCATTTCCGTCACTTCCCGCTCATTATTGTTTCTTTCTGTCTTAATCCTACCAGAGACAGGGGCTTCGATATATAGAAATATCTTTCATTTTCATGGGAAAGTTTTATACTTTTCTCTGTTTTTCGGGCCGTATAAAGCCCCGGCACCTCTTACATGCCGGGGCTCCTGAAACTGCTTAGGGCTGACCTTTCCCATCATCCTCTCCATCCGGTGCAGGGAGAAGCACCTTTACCTCCGTCCCTTGCCCCGGTGCACTATGGAAAGCCAATCCATATTCCGCTCCGTACAGAAGACAGATTCTTTGATGAATATTTTGTACTCCGTAGCCGCTGCCCTTCTTTTTCCCTGTCCCCGCCTCCAGAAGCCGGGAAAGCTCCTGCTCCTTCATTCCAACCCCGTCGTCTTTCACCTGGATTACCGCCTTTTCTCCCTGTATTTCTCCCCTGATCCAAATCGTCCCCCTTCCCTCGTCCTTTTCCAGAATTCCATGGAGAATGGCATTTTCCACCAGCGGCTGGAGAGTGATCTTTGGAACAGATACCTCATACAGGGCTTCCTCCATCCTGATATCCAGTGCCAGCCCGTTGTCATACCGCATATTCTGGAGCTTCATATACTCCCTGATATGCTCCAGCTCCTCCCGGACTGTAACCATATTCCTTCCCCGGTTCAACGTCATTTTATAGAATTTTGCAAGGGAGGTGACCGCCTGATCGATCTCCTCCTTCTTGTCCTTATAGGAAAGCCATTTTATCATATCCAGGGTATTATAGAGGAAATGCGGGTTGATCTGGGATTGCAGAGCCTTCAGCTCTGCCGCCCTCACATCCTTACCCAGCCGGTACTTTTCCTCCATCAGTATCACTGTTTCTTCGATCATATAGTCAAAATTGTCATAGAGAACTCCGATTTCATCCTCTCCCCCTTCCCGGCCCAGGATCTCCATCGAACCTGCCCGCACCTTTTTCATATGCCCTGCCAGATATTCGATCCGGTCCGTAATGGACTTTCCGAAGAAGTAAATAACCGTACATACCAGGGCGGTAAAAAGAAGGCTCAGACTGAGGAAACGGTTTCTGAGGGAGTGGACCTCCTTCATAAAAGAACTGTAAGGAATCACAGTAACCATGGTCCAATCCGGGCTGAAGAATGACTGCTGCCGGTACATGATCCTCTCTGCACCGGCCCTCCCTTCTTTGAAACGATTCCCCGTCCCTGCTTCAAAGCTTGGCTTCTCCAGCTCAACCATAGGAAAATCCCCCTGGCTTGAGCTGGCAACAATCTCTCCCTTCCCGTTAACCAGATAGGTGACTGCATCCTCCTCCGTGTCTGCATTCTTCAGAATGTTCTCAATCAGACTCTGCCTCATATCCACCCGCAGGTATCCGATATTCTCCATGTATTGATTTGGATTCTTTACCGCCATGGCAAAAGCCAGCAGCTTCTCTTCCTCCCGGCTCCCGCTTTGGATATAGGAAGCAGGACAACCCAGCAGCCCCACATTTCCTTCCTGCAAAAGCCGGTACCATTTTTCATCCGCCGCCGTGCTCATGCCGATCATATTGATTTCATCCGCCGCATAGATGCACCGGTCCCTGACATAGAGACGGATCCGGTACACATCCTCACTGTTTTGAGCAGATTGGAAGGATTGTCTGATATCGATCATATCTGATACCTGCTCTACAATGTCATACTGATCCAGATCCTTCATTAGAATCTCACGTATCATATTGCTGTTTACATATTGCTCCAGAACACCGGATACCTTATTGAACTTATACTGAAGAAAGTCATAGGTTTGTGAAAATCCCCGCTCCGCGGAATATACAATTTTCTCCTCCAGGGATTTCGAAAAAATGTAAAGCACAAAAAAGCCGATAAGCAGCACCGGCAGCACTGTACATACCATATAGACAAATACCATCTTCTTCTTCAGCCTCATATGGCTCCACAAATATTTTCTGCTATTTCCTTCTTCTGCTCCTTTGGTATTCATGGGGTGTCATTCCTTCCATCTTCCGAAATACCTTGATAAAATAATTACTGTCCGCATAGCCGGTCTGAGAGGCCACTTCCTTGATTTTCTGATCCGGATCGGATAGATGTTCCTTTGCTTTTTTTATCCTGTATTCCGCAATATACCGGGTCAGCGTCATCCCGCATTCTTTTTTAAAAACAATGCAAAGATAGGAGGCAGTTAATCCGAATTTCCCGGCAATGGAAGTCAGCGACAGCTCCTGCTCCATATAATGTTTCTGAACATAATATGCGATCTTATCCGAGATCCTCTGCTTCCCTCCTCCTTCGGCAAATTCAAAGTATCTTGCGAGACATTCCATCAGAAATGCTTCTATCTGACCTAAATACCGGCATTCCCAGATCCGCTCATGGAGCCGCGCCTCATCCCATCCGGCAAACTCCTCCAACCCCCGCCTTTCTGCCGCCTCCATTAAAGCAAGCATACAGCGGTAAAAATAGTCCTTAGCATAGAAAACCAGCGTTCCGCTTTTCTCCCCCAGCTCTCTTACGATATTTTGAACAAATGTCCCGGCCTCTTCGAGGCTCCCCAGATACAGAAGCTCCTGGAAGCTCTGAACCCTTTCCTCCGTCAGCTCCAGGATAGAATCCCCGGCCCTTTCTTCTCCGTAAAGGAAGCCTCTGACCGCCGTCCCGAAAAAGCTTTGCTGCAACAGAATTACGGCATTATTATAGGATTCATAGATCCGTTTTGCCCCCTCCTCCTTGCTGCCGCAGGAAATATAATAACAGCAGTAAGGATCCAGAAGCTCCTGCATCCATTTCAAAAGCCGCTGGGGATTCCCGGCCACATCATTACTTCCGTCCTTCTTTTCTCCTATATGCAGCAAGATCAGGTCATCCTCCTTTATTCCATAGAGGGAGAACAGTCCCTTCTCCTTCAGGCCGCTGTGAAGCCGACTGCTCAGATACTCCAAAAGAGCCCTTCCCTCCGGTCCTGTCTCCCCCTTTTTTCCTGCGATCTGCACAAGCCAGGTTGTATAAAGCATAGACAGGCACTCCTCCGAGCACAGCAGCTGGAGGTTTCTCCGTTCCATCTCCCCCAGCTCCTGCCTCCTGGTCAGCTTCAAGGCCTCCTGCTGCATCAGAGCCTTCATACCCGCCCATAGCCGGTCTCCATGCTCCGACTCTTCTCCGGCTCTTTTTCCATACTCCTTCTGAGCCTTAACCGCCGCCTGTAATGCCTCCTGTATCTCCTTTTCATCCAGGGGCTTTTCCACATAACTGACTGCCGCCAGCTTAATGGCTGCCTTCAGATACTCCTTGTCGGAATAGCCGCTCATGAAAATAATGCTGCAGTCCGGCACATATTCCCGTATACGGAATGCCATTGTAATTCCATCCATCTTCGGCATTCTCACATCCGTCAGAATAATATCCGGGTAAAATTCCCTTGCCTTTGCCATTCCTTCCAGCCCGTTTCCTGCCAGCTCCACCTGATGGATCCCCAGACTGTTCCAGTCAATCCGGCTATAGAGCCCTTCCCTTGTATACTTCTCATCATCTGCCAGCAAAAGCTTCATCTTTCACCCCGTTTCCATGTCTGCCTCACACTTTCCCAAAGTAAAATCCGTTTTTCTCTAAGTATACCGGAAAGGCTAATGCTATAACATAGAAATATCTTATGATATTATGGTAGTTTTTTTAGTATCCGGACGCTTTCCTACCTGCAGGCCCTCTTTTTGCCGATCCATCTGCCCGGTTCTGGTTACTGATTACTGGCAGGGGTGAACTGGATGGGAGACAGTCTGTACGCAAACGAAAAGGTTTTTCAGATCTGCGATGATAACGAATGGAAATACCTGATCCGTTTTAAAGATGGAAGAATACCATCAGTGGCGTCAGAGTTTCATTTACTAAAAGAGCGGGAAATCCAGAACTGTAAAAATGGAGTGAAATGGGTAAACGGGATCAGCTATAATGAGCGGACGGTGAACGTGGCAGAATGCTTAATGCAGGAAAAACAGACAGAAAAAGAGGGAGTAGGAAAAGTCTGACCATGGGATGTGGATAACTTACCTGAAAATCAATGAAACAGAGGAACGATATCCACAATAGCTGTTTTCCATGAAATCAGGCATATTTAAAAGAGTTTACCTTTCAGAGCTGCACCGTGCATATAGTGCTTGACTGAACCAATGCTCTTTGCTATAATGAACAAAAGGAAAGGATAGGTATATTTCCGTGGACGAAGACGCCAGCCCGTGTTATTGCGGCATATTATATTTAATGATTAATATAAACGCCCGTTAGGAGGACAATAATAATATTGTCCTTTTTGTAGTGCTTACAAATAACACCCGTACACAGATACATATTTCCTTTTTACAACATTTATAATAACAGAAAGATCAAAGCTCCCATAATAGATGGGACTAATCAGAGGAGGTTATTTTTTTGCCAGAAGGTGAGCCAATCATAGGAAAGATTATATTACAGCTTTTCTTAATTCTTTTAAATGCGTTGTTCGCATGTGCGGAAATTGCGGTTATCTCCATGAACGATAACAAGCTTGCCAAGCTTGCCGCAAGCGGGGATAAACGGGCCGTCAGGCTGACGAAGCTGCTGGAGCAGCCCGGACGTTTTCTTGCTACGATCCAGATCGGTATTACGCTTGTAAATTTATTAGGAAGTGCCTTTGCGGCAGACAACTTTTCAGGACGGCTGGTGGATGCCATGGTGTCCATGGGGGTTCCTATTCCTGTGTCCGTCCTAAGTACCCTGTCAGTAATCATAATTACCCTTATATTAACTTATTTCACCGTGACTTTGGGAGAGCTTGTTCCCAAGCGGATTGCCATGAAGAAGTCCGAACAGCTGGCACTGGGTATGTCAAAGCTGATTTACTTTATTTCAAAGCTCTTCGCCCCGGTGGTCTGGCTGCTGACTGTTTCTGCAAACGGCCTGCTGCGCCTGCTTGGCATTAACCCCCATGACGAGGAAGATGAGAATACGGAAGAGGAAATCCGTATGATGATAGATGCAGGCAGTGAAAAAGGTACGATTCATCCCGATGAAAAGGATATGCTGCAGAATATATTTGAATTCGACGATATTTCTGCCGGAGAGCTTATGACCCACAGAACAGAGGTGTCCCTGCTCTGGAATGATGAAAGCGACGAGCAATGGGAGCAGACCATTCACGAAAGCAAGCATTCCATCTACCCCATCTGCTCTGAAAGCCCGGATAATATCATCGGTATCCTGAATTCCAAGGACTATTTCCGTATGAAGGATAAATCCCGGGAAAATGTAATGAAAAATGCCGTCCAGCCTGCTTATTTCGTTCCTGAATCGGTAAAAGCCGACGTGCTGTTCCGTAACATGAAGAAATCCCGCAGCCACTTTGCCGTAGTGCTGGACGAATACGGCGGTATGAGCGGTATTATAACCATTAACGATCTGCTGGAGCAGCTGGTGGGCGATCTGGAGGATGACATCACAGCCCCGGAAGAGCTGCCTCCTATTGAACGTATTGATTCCAATACCTGGATGATCCAGGGTACCACTCCTCTGGATGAAGTGTCCCACGCTATCGGGGTAATGCTTCCGGAGGATGATTATGACACCTTCGGCGGCTTCGTATTCGGTGTTCTGGGAACCATTCCTGATGATGGAAGCACTCCCGAGGTGGAGGAATTCGGATTGGTCATTAAGGTTCAGAACATTAAGGATCACCGCCTGGAAAGTGCGCTGGTATGCCTGGCTGACACCAAGACGAAAACCAATCCGGTCACTTCGGCAACCTAACATAAGATAGAAAGGGATGCTGCCATGAACTCCTTTCGTCAGATTTTAGATGATCTGTATCGCAGCTGCCGGTCTGTAACAGAGAAGAACGAGATGACCAACCGGCTCATGCGTCCGGAGTACGACAGTAAATATACGGAGATCAAAAGCTTTCCCCAGAAGGATCCCGTGGAACTGTTTTTTATCGGCTGGGAGATGAAGGACGGCCAGCTGAATGCCTTTACCCTTTCCCAGGATCATACGGCCGCCTTCCGCTACCTCCTGGGCGATGCCCGCAGGACCCAGAGCCACACCCATAACTATCTGGAGATTGCCTATGTTCTGGAGGGCGAGTTCTGTCAGAATATTCAGGGGAAGGATGTCTGGTTCCGCAAGGGGGAATGCTGCCTCATCGACACCAACTGCACCCACCAGGACTATCTGGGGGGGCAGGATGCCAGGGTGGTCTTCCTGGGTATCTCTAATTATGTCTTCCATAAGGTGCTCCGGGAGAATATTCCCGAGGGCATCCTGGCGGAATTCTTCGGAACTGCTCTTCTATCCCAGAAGGAAGTCAAGCAATTTCTTCATTTGAAGCCGAAGGACGAAACCGACGGGCGGATTGAGGAGATTCTGGGAAGTCTGCTGAAGGAACTGAAAAATCTGGATGTAGGCTCGGAATATGTCTGCCGGGGGCTGATCAAGCGCCTTCTCTGGCATCTGTGCCTGGCCTATGATTTCAGTCTTTCCAGGGAGCAGACCAAGGAAATGAATGTCCTGATCGCCGATGAGGTGCTTCGCTTTATTCGGGAAAATGCCGCGGATATTACTATTCAGGAGTTGGTTCATAAATTTCACTATAACGAAGACTATTTCAACCGCCTTTTGAAAAAGAGGGAGGGAGTTACCTACAGCGCATATTTGCAGCGGCTTCGCCTTGAGAAAGCCAGGGAGCTTCTGGAAGAAACTGAGCTGGGGATTGACGAAATCATTGAGCAGTGCGGCTACCGTAATAAAGGCTATTTTTATAAGATCTTTATAGAGAAATATGGTATGACGCCCGCCAGATTCCGGGCCATGAAGCAGTCCGGGGAGTTATGATCCGGTCTGCTTCGGAGGCCATCGTTCTTCAACAAGGATGTCATCTGCCCTATATTATTTTTAAAAGTCGGAATAGGTAACTTCCGCTGTTCATTCAGTAGGATAAAGAGATTGCTGTCCGCCTCCTTTATTGATAAGATGGTATAGAATAATCAAAATTGATTATACTATGGCACTACGTGCCAATATGCGAAACCTAACACCATCTATCAATTAAAGGAGGTATTTTATATGTTACAAACAGGAAAAGATTATAAGTTCTGGTTCTGTACAGGCTCCCAGGATCTTTACGGCGATGCCTGCCTGGCCAAGGTTGCCGAGCACTCCCAAATCATCGTGGATCAGTTGAACAAATCCGGTCAGCTCCCCTTCGAGGTGATCTGGAAGCCTACCATGATTACCAACGAGGTAATCCGTCAGACCTTTAATGCGGCGAACGCAGATCCCGCCTGCGCCGGTGTTATCACCTGGATGCACACCTTCTCCCCCGCCAAGTCCTGGATTCTTGGCTTACAGGAGTACCGCAAGCCCCTGCTTCATTTCCATACCCAGTTCAATGAGGAAATCCCTTATGATACCATCGATATGGATTTCATGAACGAGAATCAGTCCGCTCACGGTGACCGGGAATACGGGCACATTGTAACCCGCATGGGTATTGAGCGCAAGGTAGTAGTAGGCCACTGGGCAAAGGAAAGCGTGCAGAAGCAGCTGGCATCCTGGATGCTTACCGCAATCGGTGTGATTGAATCCAGTCATATCCGTGTCTGCCGTGTAGGTGACAACATGAATAATGTTGCCGTTACCGAAGGCGATAAGGTAGAAGCCCAGATCAAGTTCGGCTGGGAGATCGACCATTATAATATCAATGACGTGGTTGAATATGTGAACAATGTGAGCAAGGCGGATGTCGACGCGCTGGTAGAGGAATACTACAGTAAATATGAAATCCTGCTGGAAGGCCGGGATGAGAAGGAGTTCCGCGAGCATGTTGCGGTACAGGCCGGAATCGAGATCGGTTTTGAACGCTTCCTTACAGAGCGCAATTATCATGCTGTGGTAACCCATTTCGGAATGCTGGGCGGCTTAAAGCAGCTTCCCGGACTTGCTATTCAGCGTCTGATGGAGAAGGGCTACGGCTTCGGCGGCGAAGGCGACTGGAAGACCGCTGCCATGGTTCGTTTGATGAAGATTATGACCGCCGGCGTCAAGAACGCCAAGGGAACCTCCTTCCTGGAGGATTACACCTATAATTTCGTTCCGGGCAAGGAAGGCATTCTCCAGGCTCACATGCTTGAAATCTGTCCTACCATTGCCGACGGTAAGATCTCCATTAAGGAGCAGCCTCTCTCCATGGGTAACCGTGAAGATCCCGCCCGTCTGGTGTTCACCAGCAAGACCGGCAGGGGTGTGGCTACCTCCCTGGTGGATCTGGGCACCCGCTTCCGTCTGATCATCAACGAGGTGGAATGCAAGAAGGTGGAGAAGCCGATGCCGAAGCTTCCGGTTGCCACTGCTTTCTGGACGCCCATGCCGAATCTGGAGATCGGCGCACAGGCCTGGATTCTTGCCGGCGGCGCTCATCACACCGCATTTTCCTATGATCTGAGCGTGGATCAGATGGTGGATTGGGCCGATGCAATGGGTATTGAAAACATTGTCATTGACAAGAACACCGATATCCGTGCTCTGAAGAACGAGATGCGCTGGAATTCGGTTGCTTACCGGTAGGCTATAAGTTTATATCATCAAGAAAACGCAAGAAATAATAGCACAAATTATTTTTTGCGTTTTCTGTTAATATTCGATATAATGATTAAAGCGTCAAAAACACCTTTTGACGCTTAATCATATAATCAATACATCATATGAATTGGGGGTTAATCAAATTGAATTCGGAAAACAAAGATATTACTGTAAGAAAGCAGGCTATTGCCTCCGGCGGCACCGCACTGGGAATCGAGCTGGGCTCTACCAGAATCAAGGCCGTCCTCATTGATGAGAGCCATCAGCCCATCGCCTCGGGAAGCCACGAATGGGAGAACCGTTTTATCAATAATGTATGGACTTATTCCCTGGAGGATGTCTGGAGCGGTCTGCAAAGCAGCTACCGGGCCCTGTGTGAGAATGTCCGGGAACAGTACGGCCTGGAGCTTAAGACCGTCGGAGCCATCGGCGTGAGCGCCATGATGCACGGCTATCTGGTCTTTAATAAAGCCGGAGAGCTTCTGACTCCCTTCCGCACCTGGCGCAATACCATGACGGCACAGGCCAGCGAAGCGCTGACCGGGCTCTTTGGATATCAGATTCCCCAGCGCTGGAGCATTGCCCATCTCTATCAGGCGATTCTGAATCAGGAAGCTCATGTGGCCGATATCGCATTCCAGACCACCCTGGCAGGCTATGTCCATTGGAAGCTCACGGGAGAGAAGGTAATGGGCGTAGGTGAAGCCTCAGGAATGTTCCCCATCGATATCGAAACAAAGAATTATAATCACAGAATGGTGCAGCAGTTCGATGAGCTGGTGGCACCCAAGGGCTATTCCTGGAAGCTGGAGGATATCTTCCCCAAGGTTCTTGTGGCAGGCAAGGCAGCCGGCACACTGACCGGGGAAGGCGCCCGCCTCCTCGATCCCAGCGGCGTACTTGCCTCCGGCATTCCCTTCTGCCCTCCTGAGGGTGATGCGGGAACCGGAATGACCGCCACCAACAGCGTAAAGGTCCGCACCGGCAATGTTTCCGCCGGAACCAGCGTATTTGCCATGGTGGTGCTGGAAAAGGAGCTGTCCAGGGTTCATTCCGAGATCGATCTGGTAACCACTCCTTCCGGGGATCTGGTAGCCATGGTGCACTGCAATAACTGTACCTCGGATCTGAATGCCTGGGTGTCCATTTTCAAGGAATTTGCCGATATGACGGGGATGAAATTAGACGCCAACCAGCTCTACGGAACCCTGTACCGCAAGGCTCTGGAGGGAGCACCGGACGGCGGCGGACTGCTGGCTTACAATTATCTGTCCGGCGAGCATATTACCGGCTTTGAGGAAGGCCGTCCCTTATTTGTCCGCACCCCTGAGAGTCAGTTTAATCTGGCCAACTTCATGAGAGTGCATCTCATGACCTCCCTGGGCGTATTGAAAACAGGCCTGGATATTCTGACACGGCAGGAGCAGGTTCAGATTCAGAATATGTACGGGCATGGCGGCTTCTTCAAGACAGCAGGCGTGGGACAGCGCATCATGGCTGCCGCTATGAACACTCCCGTATCCGTTATGGAGACTGCCGGTGAGGGCGGCCCCTGGGGTATGGCGTTATTGGCCGCTTACATGCTTCGCAAGGAGGCTTCCGAAACTCTTAGCTCCTTCCTGGGCAGCAAGGTCTTCTCCGACAGCGCAGGTACGAAGCTGGCTCCTCTTCCCGAGGATGTGGAGGGCTATGAGGCATTCATGAAACGCTATAGGGCAGGACTTGCCATTGAGCGCTCAGCGGTAGATTCACTGAGATAAATGATTGCGTAAAAAAAGCAAACCGATATAGAGTATAAAAGCACAGGGAGCCGTTCATCTGCAATCCGGCTTCCTGTGCTTCTTTTCTGCTGTTATATTATTCTGCCGCCACATTTCCCGTAGCTACAAAATCGACTCCGGTATCGCATACATTCTCAAGAATCACATCACCTATACGGACGGGAGCGGATACTAAAATATTTTTTAATGCCCTGACACTGTCAAATGTCTTATCCTTCGGGATATCAGAGCGGGTTTTAACAGAGACACACCTGTCAACCCCTCCCTGCACCAATACTGTGCTGGTGACAGTACGAGTGGGGTTTACAATTTCCTTTCTGGCGTATACATCCCCTCGTTTGCAGGCGTTTCCTGCCACGCTGACAATCTCACCCCCATTCAGGGTAACCTCCACATGGCATCCCAAGGGGCATCTGATACAAATCAATTCTCTTTTTTCCATGATGATCAATTTCCCTCTACTTGGATGGTGACAGACTTCAGATCAGGATATTCCTTTCGTTTTCGAGAACTCAGTTTTATTTGCCCCATCTCCCCCGGTGTTAGTATGGGGCTTCTTTTCTTTAACACCAGCTCATGGTCAAAATATACATTAATAGCTGCATTCTTATAGATCGCATCGACCCGGAAACGGATCGTCACATCCCCGTCCGTTGCTTCCTCATCCATCGCTCCATCACCCATTGCTTTCCTGTCTATCCTTCTCTCGCCCGCTGCTTTCTCATTCACTGCGTTCAGAGAGATATATTGCGGAACCGTATAGCGTACCCCGGAGCCTGGGCAAATCGGTATCTCTTTTCCAGAAGTAAGCTTGCTTTCTCCGGCTACATACCTGGCGGCATGTTCACCTGCCAAGGCAGCTTCCTCCGACACATAGTCCACTAAATCATGTACGTGAAGCACATTACCGCAGGCATATACCCCCTCCATGCTTGTTTCAAGCTGTTCATTCACCACAGGCCCTGACGTAACGGGGTCTAACTCTATGCCCATACCTCTGGAAAGCTCATTTTCGGGAATAAGCCCTACAGAAAACAGTACGGTATCACATTTGTAATATTCCTCTGTTCCGGGAATCGGCTTCCTGTTTTCATCCACCCGGGCTATGGTAACCCCCGTAACTCTATCCTTCCCTTGAATCCCTGTCAGAGTATGGCTCAGTTTCAGCGGTATTCCAAAATCATCGAGGCACTGCACGATGTTCCGGGCGAGCCCCCCCGAGTATGGCATAATCTCTGCAACGGCTTTTACCTTCGCCCCCTCCAGCGTCATTCTCCTTGCCATAATCAGCCCGATATCGCCGGACCCCAGGATAACCACCTCTTTTCCCGGAAGATATCCTTCCCGGTTGACAAGGCGCTGGGCGGTGCCTGCCGAAAATATTCCCGCAGGACGAAAGCCCGGTATATTAAGGGCTCCCCTGGGGCGCTCCCGGCATCCCATTGCAAGTATGACCGCCTTCGCTTCGATCTGGAATAATCCATCCCTCTGATTTACTGCTGTAATCTGCTTTTGGTTATTTATCTCAATAACCATGGTGTTCAGCTTATACTCAATGTTAAGCTCCTTTACCTGTTCCATGTACCGTGCCGCATATTCCGGCCCAGTCAGCTCCTCCTGGAAGGTGTGAAGACCAAATCCATTATGAATACATTGATTCAGTATCCCTCCCAGCTCCTTGTCACGTTCAAGGATAAGAATGCTTTCGCAGCCTTTGTTTTGTGCTGCTATTGCCGCCGCAAGTCCCGCAGGGCCGCCGCCAATTATCACAATATCTGCTTTTTTCACTGTGCTATTCTCCCTGTTTACAGACGATCCTTATTTTTACCCAGAATTATGTTGGAACTCATACCGTTTTTTCTCACCTCTTCGATGCTGCAGTTTAGCTCTCTTGCAATAATCTCCATGGTTCTGGGCATACAAAAGCCTGCCTGGCAGCGGCCTGAGCCAGCCCTGACTCTCCGCTTAATCCCGTCAAGGGTTCTTGCTCCTAACGGCCTGTTTATTGCGTCTACAATCTCTCCCTCCGAGATCATCTCACATCTGCAAATGATATTGCCATAGGCGGGATTTTGATTGATAAGCGCCTTACGCTCCTCAAAGCTCATTTCATTTAATTGCGGTACAGCCTTTCTTTTATGGATATAACTGACCTTCCTCTTTGGAGCCGCTTTTTCCGCTATCATGTCTGCCACCATTTTACCTATGGCCGGAGAAGCGGTAAGTCCCGGAGATTTTATTCCGGCACAATCAATGAATCGCTCCGCCCCTTTCAGCTCTTCTATAATAAAGTCCTTCCCCGCATCGGCCCGAAGACCCGCAAAGGAGGTAATTACTGTGTTAAGAGGAAGGTTTCTGACGGTATGCCTGCTTTTTTCATTGATCTGTGACATTCCTTCGGCTGTGGTGTCCGTCCCTTCTTTGTCGGTAACCTCGATTGCCGTAGGGCCTACAATCAGATTCCCATGGATCGTAGGGGCCACCAGAACTCCCTTTCCGTATCTCCCTGGAAGTTCAAATATGGTTTTTGAAACATGACCTCCCGCAGATTTGTCAAGAAGATAGTAATCGCCTCTTCTTGGATTGATTTTTATCTTGTTTTCACTTATCATATTGTGAATGGTGTCCGCATAGACTCCCGCCGCATTTACTACCCACCGGGAAGTGAAAATCCCCTTTGTTGTGGTTATTTTATAACCCTCCTGAGATTTTTCTATTCCGGTTACTTCCGTATGAAAAGAAAATTCCACTCCGTTTTCAAAGGCATTTTCCGCCATGGCAATATTTAAAGTAAAGGGACAAATGATGCCTGCCGTTGGGGCGTAGAGTGCCGCCACCCCTTCCTCCGATACATTGGGTTCCATGGATAACAGTTCTGTTTGCCCTATTACTCTAAGCCCCTTTACTCCGTTTTTCAGCCCTCTTTGATATAGGCGCTCCAATCTCTCCAAATCGTTCTCATCCGTACAGACTACAAGGGAACCGTTGCGTTTGAAGGGAATCTCCAGCTCACGGCACAGCTCATCCATCATCCGGTTTCCCTCTACATTCAGCTTTGCCTTGAGGGTTCCCTCCTCGGCATCATATCCGGCATGTATGATGGCACTGTTCGCCTTGGAAGTGCCCGAACAGACATCCTCATCCTTTTCCAGCACACACACCGTAAGCTCGTAACGGGACAGCTCACGGGCAATGGCACATCCCGATACCCCCGACCCGATAATAATCACATCATACAGCATATCTACATCCCCCAGACCTTTGCATTTGTGGAAGAGACCGCCATGGCTCCTGCGTTGAGAGCGTTCATGATATCCTCCTTATCCGATATCAGTCCTCCTGCAATAATAGGAGTCTTATGACTTTCACAAAGCTTCTTAATAACCTTTGGCATGGCTCCGGGAAGAACCTCAACAAAATCCGGGCTCACCTGGGACAATTGCTTTTCGATACTGTCAAATGCCATTGAATCAAGAAGGAAAAACCGCATTACCGTATAAAGACCGATTTCCCTGGCTCTTCGGATCAATGCAGGCTTCGTTGATATAATCCCGTCCGCCATGGTATTTCTCTTGATGAAATCCACTGCTATTTCCCTCGACGCAAGCCCTGAGAGCAGATCCACATGTACGATGGCTACTTTTCCCTTCTCTTTCACCCTTTTAACAATCTCCTCAATCTTCAGAATGTCCCCATATAAAATGAACACCACACGGATTTCCTCTAGTTCACAGCATTTTTCCAGACCTTCCTCGTCTTTAATGGCCGCAATAACAGGTCCTGACTCTACCATTTCATAAAGACTCTTACTCATCTTACGAACCCTCCCATCCATAATAATGGTTCCTGTTTTTACATTTTAAAAAAAGAGCATAATAACAAACAGGTATCTCTACCTACTTGCTTATGCTCTCTCCAGACTCCGCATACCAATATTCTAACCTTAATATAGCATAGAACGTCTCATTCCGCAATGTGTTTTCAGCAAATAATTGATTTGGCGCAACAGAAGCAAAAGTCATTTCCCTAATAACCAGTCTATGAGATTCAGCTGCTTTATGCCACTATGATCTGCCGGATAGTCATCAAGTGTGAGAAGAAATTTGGGATAGTTGTCTTTGATTTGTTTCAAAGGTATCAGTTCACGCTCAAGTGTGCTTTCGTCCAGTACGCTTGCGGATACCTGGTAATACTCGGTTTGCTTATCTCGCACGGCGATAAAATCAACTTCTGTTCCCCGTCCCGCTTTGCCGATATTTACAGTGTATCCACGGCGAAGCAGTTCAAGATAAACGATGTTCTCTATCTGATATCCGATATCTTTGTTTGTGGTTCCAAGTATCATGTTCCGCAGCCCGGTGTCGCAGATATAATACTTACTTTCCGATTTGAGATGCATTCTGCCTTTGATATCGTAGCAGTATAGCATATTTTCACCAAAATTGTAATAACTTTTTAAAACCGAAAAGTACTTGCATTAATTATCAACAACTTTTTGATTATTTATTCATATATAATGGCAATTCAACAGCTGAGCTTACTTTACATCCCTTCCCTAAAAGCAATTTTTTTATTTGATTCTTTTTTCTTCCTATGATATAATCTCTGACAATATTATATAATATAGTGTGATATTTCAAATGCGTTGAAAAGAAGAGTACGCAAAGGATGCTTTTACAGAGAACCCGGAGGCTGAGAACGGGTAAAGTCAGAATTTGCAGAACATGGTCTTGGAGCTGCGCACCGACTAAGAATGGGAATTCTTACAGGCTGCGACGGGTGCACCCGTTATCGTGCCAGGCTATCGGCAAACCATTTCTTGCCCGTAGCTGATAAGGCCCTGTATCGTGAGGTACGGGCGAATTGGGGTGGTAACACGAAGCGGCGCTCTCGTCCCCGAAAATTAATTTTTCGGAGAGGAGGGCTATTTTTTTATCCAAATTGCTGATCCACAAGCAATTTGCATACCGTTTTACCGTTATCAGACTCAGAGAGTATATGCCATGTTCGCAATCGACCACGGTATTGGCACTTCGTGCCGGAATGCGCAGCAAAATGCGCGGAAATGGAGGTAACTATGAAAATTTTAATTGGCAGCGCATGGCCTTATGCCAACGGTTCGCTGCATATAGGCCATCTGGCGGGGCTCTTGCCTGCCGACATTATCGCCCGTTATCACAGGGCAAAAGGGGATGAGGTGTACTTTGTGTCGGGCAGTGATTGCTTCGGCACGCCGGTTGCCATACGGGCAAAACAGGAAAACCGCACTCCCCAGGAAATCAGTGACTTTTACCACGCGGAATTCTGCGAATGCTTTGACAAGCTGGGATTTAGCTATGATCTGTACGGTAAGACTTCGTCCCGGCAGCATCAAAGCTTTATCCGGGACTTTCACCATAAAATGTATCAAAGCCCATATATCTATGAAAAATCTGTGCCTCAAGCCTTCTGTGAAACTTGCGGCACCTTTCTGGCCGACCGCTTTGTCAACGGCCTTTGTCCCTCCTGCGGCAAAGAAGCCCGGGGAGACCAATGCGACGCCTGCGGCAAGGTGCTGGAGCCGGAAGCCTTAATCAAACCGGTTTGTTCCGTCTGCGGCTCTGCACCGATTTTCAAAGAAAGCAGGCATTTATTTATCGCCATCTCCCAACTGGAGGATAAATTAAAGGCCTTCCTGGAGGATCGGCCTCATTGGCGCAAAAATGCCACTGCCTTTACCAGCCGTTATATTAACGAAGGACTGCGTGACCGCGCTGTCACCCGTGATCTTGACTGGGGAATTGATGTGCCGAAAGAAGGTTACGAGGATAAGAAAATCTATATCTGGGCTGAAAATGTTCTAGGTTATCTCTCCCAGAGTCATGAGCTGTGCAGGCAGCGGGGAGAAGACTTCAAAGAGCTCTGGGGTGAGAATACTTTGTTAACAACGCATGCAAAGCATTATTATGTGCATGGAAAGGATAACATCCCCTTCCATACCATTATCCTGCCTTCTCTGCTATTGGCAAACGGGGAAGGCTGGCACCTGCCGGATGAAATTGTATCCAGTGAATATCTGACTCTGGAGGGCCGGAAGATCTCCACCAGCGGCAATTGGGCCATATGGCTGAAGGACATCCTTGGCCGGTATCATCCGGACTCGCTGCGTTATTATCTGACTGCCAATGGACCGGAACGCCGGGATGCGGATTTTTCCTGGCGGGAATACCTCAACAGCCATAACAGTGAGCTTCTGGGTGCATACGGCAATTTTATCAATCGCAGCCTTGCCTTTGTAGAAAAGTATTATGACTGTATTATTCCGGACGGGACCTTGGACAGGGATATAGAAGAAAGGATTGGCAGAGCCTTCCTCAGCGTTGGCGGGAAGATTGAAAAAACCAATCTGAGAGATGCTCTCGATGAGATATTTGAACTTGTACGTTTTGGAAATAAATATTTTGACGCAGAGAAACCCTGGGACACAAGGACGCATAATCCGGCAGCCTGCCAAAATACCATTTTTAACTGTGTACAACTGATTGCCAATTTATCTGTTTTACTTGCTCCCTATCTGCCCTTTTCCTCGGAGAAGGTACACGGTTGGCTGGAGTTAGACACCCGGTGGGAACCCCAATTTGTTGGCAGCGGTTTTCGCATTCCTAAACCGGAGCTTTTGTTTGAACGTCTGGATAAGAAGATTGTAGAATATGAACTGGAACAGTTGAAGCGATAAAAAGTATAGATGTGATTTCAATATAAACATAAGAGTGGCTCACATCACATTTTGACGGTCGCTCTTATGTTTATTAAATGGCCGTTTTAATAAACTACTCTGACATCCTGCTGGCTGTATCTTTAAGATCAGGAATATCAATGAAGCTTACATTAATATCAGAGCAGGTCACTTCTATCATGCAGCTCTGATTATCAACTAACAGGAATAAACAAAAATCTATTGTATTGTCCTGGTTTTTCATAATATGAGAAGAATAGATTTTATTGGCGGCATAATGTTCGAGGTACAACTCACCTTTCATTCTTACTTTTTGGACTTTAATAAACTGAAAGCCAATCGCTCCAGAATCGACCTGGAGATTTTTATTTTTTCGCATGCTGTTATATAAGGTAACATGAGCAAAATTCATGGTACAGGTATGCGTATTACTGTTAAATTGTATATTCACTAATCTGGAATCTGGAAGAAAGCAATCATGTACTAAGGGATAGTTCAGATAGGTATCATTAAGCATTTTTTTATGCTGCTTCATTGCGTGATTTATATTACGCATATACAATATTAAATCAGTTAAACGCACATAAGCCGAAACAAACGTGTCTATTTGATCAGAGGACAAGCCTTGACCTATTCTTTTCAGTAACTCTAATAAAAACGCCTCTAGCTCATCATCCATATAATCCGGAACCAGGACGTGTTTTCCAAAATCTATATTATGGTACAAATCAAATAATTTATTACTGTTATTTAAACATGCCTGGCACTTATAATAGGAATAATCAAGATCTAAAACAAACATACTACCTCCCATTTTTCTTGAGAAATTATTAGTATTGGTAATATAATGTTTCTATCGTTTTTTATTTTTGAGCTAATTAAATTTTGTATGCTTCTGAATGACTACCCCTACTCCAGACACCGGGCCAGCCCTTCCTTATTCATAATCTTAAAGCTGTTACCATAGAAGTCGATCAGCCCTTCTTCCTTCATCCGGGCCAGCTCCCGGCACATTGAGGTTCTTGCCACATTCAGATAATCCGCCAGCTCCGTACGGTTTAACATAATCTGAAACATACCTGCCCCCCGTTCTGCCGCTTCATTCAGCAAATAACCGGCCAGCCGTTCTCGCATTCCCTTGAATGTAAGCAGCTCCAGCTTCCGGTTAAGATTAACGTTCTTCTCTCCCAGAACCACCATCATATTCTGGATTAAGCTGATATGGAAATCACAGCTGTTTCCGCAGGACTTTATTACCCTCTCATAGGGTATCAGCATAATTCTGGCACTCTCCTTGACACGCACGGTTACCGGGGAGATGCGCCGCAGCGTACAGACAATTCCTTCCCCAAACAGGTCTGCCGGCCCCAGAAATGCAACAATATGCCTGTTGCCTGCCAGGCTCTCCTTCATAATCTCTACTACGCCCGACAGCACAATTCCAATATGATTAATCTCATCCCCTGCAAAGAAAATATAATCCTCCGCCTGAAAGCTCCTGACCTGCGCCCCCAGGCACTGGATCAGCGATCCCAGATTCCTCTCTTCAATCTTTCGGAACAAAGCACATTTTTTTAACACTTCTTCATAATTCTCCATGGAAACCCTCCTTTCTTAATTATACCGTTATCCTTCCTCCCGCCCTTCTGTCTTATCCCTCTCCTCGTCCTTTTTCTCTCCCTGTATCTCCCCTCGTCCATTGCCTGATAAAACAGTTCAGCCTGCTGACAAAAACATCAACTGCCAGCAAAACGAATGAATTTTTCATTTTGTAGCTATAGCTACATTTTATTTTCTGTATTTGTATTATACTCAACTTGTTCTTAAAAATCAATGCCGTAAGGTGAAGCAAAAAACCAATTATTTTTAATAATCATATTCATAAAAGGAGAGGAAACAAATGGCGAATAAAATGTTTTGTTATCAATGCCAGGAAGCAGCCAACTGTACCGGCTGTACTATCTCAGGCGTTTGCGGTAAGACTCCGGATCTTGCCAGAATGCAGGATTTATTAATCTACGTGACCAAGGGCTTAAGCGCGGTTACCACTGCTCTCAGAGCACAGGGAGAAGAAATCCCGGCCGAGATCGACCACTATGTAACCATTAACCTGTTCACTACCATTACAAACGCAAACTTTGATAACGAGATTTTCTATAAAAGAGTATTAGAGACACTGGCGCAGAAAGAAGAGCTTTTAAGCAAGATAGAGGATTCTGCCATCCTGCCTGAAGCTGCTTTATGGAATGGCTCCACAAGAGAAGAATTAGATGCCAAAAGCGCTGCTGTCGGAGTTCTTGCAACAGAAAACGAAGACGTAAGAAGCCTTCGCGAGCTGATTATCTATGGATTAAAGGGCTTAGCTGCCTATTTAAAGCATGCCAATGAATTACAGCATGACAGCGCAGAGGTTAGCGCTTTTATGCAGAAGGCACTTGCTGCAACCCTGGATGATACTTTAAGCGCAGATGATCTGGTTGCTCTTACCCTGGAGACAGGCAAATTCGGTGTGGACGGAATGGCACTGCTTGACACCGCCAACACCAGCACCTATGGCAATCCTGAGATTACCAAGGTTAATATCGGTGTCGGAACCAACCCTGGAATTCTGATCTCCGGTCATGATCTGAGGGATCTGGAACAGCTTTTAGAGCAGACTCAGGGAACCGGCGTGGATGTTTATACCCATTCCGAGATGCTTCCTGCCCACTACTACCCTGCTTTCAAGAAATACTCCAACTTTGTAGGCAATTACGGCA
This sequence comes from Bacillota bacterium, assembly GCA_023395555.1. Lineage (GTDB taxonomy): Bacteria > Bacillota > Clostridia > Lachnospirales > Lachnospiraceae > Mobilitalea > Mobilitalea torta. The sequence continues at coordinate 4,438 of JAEWYQ010000009.1, read as the reverse complement.
ATGCCTGGTGGAAGCAGAAGGAAGAGTTTGAGAGCTTTAACGGACCGATCCTGATGACAACCAACTGTGTGGTTCCTCCGGCAGCTTCCTATAAGGGCAGACTTTTCACCACCGGAGCATCCGGCGTAAGCGGCTGTGCTCATATTGAAAAGGATGAGAACGGCAATAAGGATTTTTCAGAGATTATCGAACTGGCTAAGACTTGTGCTGCACCTACTCAGATCGAGAAGGGCGAGATCATCGGCGGCTTTGCTCACAACCAGGTGCTTGCTCTGGCTGACCAGGTGGTTGGTGCCATCCAGTCCGGTGCTATTAAGAAATTCTTTGTTATGGCAGGCTGTGACGGACGTCAGAAGTCAAGAAATTATTACACCGAATTTGCACAGGCACTGCCCAAGGATAGTGTAATTTTAACTGCAGGCTGTGCGAAGTACAGATACAATAAGCTGAATCTGGGTGATATCAACGGTATTCCGAGAGTGCTTGATGCCGGTCAGTGCAATGACTCCTACTCTCTGGCTCTCATCGCCCTCAAGCTAAAGGAAGTATTTGAGCTCCAGGATATCAATGAGCTTCCCATTGCTTTCAACATTGCCTGGTATGAGCAGAAGGCGGTTATCGTTCTCCTTGGTCTTCTTTACTTAGGCGTGAAGAACATCCACTTAGGACCCACACTGCCGGCCTTCCTTTCCCCCAATGTGGCAAAGGTTCTCGTTGAAACCTTCGGTATTGCGGGAATTGGAACCGTAGAGGATGACATTGAGTTATTTACTGCATAATAGATAAATCAGGCAACCAGCAGGCTCCCATAGAGCCCATAGGTTGCCTGGTTGCATCTATTCCTCTGTTTTTCTCCGACTATACCATGAAACATTTTAATTGTAGCTTTGGCTACAATCTTCTTATTCTGTCTATACTATACTTAACTGTATTAAAACAATATTCATTACTTTTATTATTTATTATATTGCTTATTTGGGATTCTTTATTTTACATTATTTATATCATTCATTTTCATTGTTATTTTGTCATTTATTTTCATTATTGGTCCGCATTATTTATCTTATTTTCTTTAGACATTTATATTAAATAGAAAAGAGGTTATAAACATGAGTGCATTTTTAGGTCCAATTCATTACTGGCTCTACAATAAAATTAACATTCAGCAAGATATCACAGACAAGCTCTATCCGCTGGGCGATTCATACGGACGAGATCTCCGGGCGGAATGCGACTCCCGCTATGGTGATTATATCAATCAGCCCCTGGATGAAATGATTGACCTGGGCAATATCCATGGGTGGCTTCAGGAACGTGTCTCCCAGGTTGAATATAAATATGCCTACACTGTGACCGCTTTATTAGAAATAGCTCCGGAGCTTCGGGAGCAGCTTCTCCAGATACTATGGGAAGCCGGCAATAACCAGGCAAAGGTTGTCCGTAAATCGGACGAACAACCAAGCCCCAGCCAGATCTACACCCTGCTGTCGGATCAGCTTCTGGACGGCATGCCTTGTGACCGTGCCAACCAGCTAATCTCCCAAAACAGTACGGAGGCTGTCTGGACCAGAAACCTCTGTGTCCATACTCCTTACTGGGAGGAACTGGGCGGTAATATTGCAGACTATTATGAACTAAGAGAAGCTTGGATGAAAGGCTTTCTGAAGGAGTTTCACTATTCCTTTCAGAAGACCGATGATGTTACTTACCGGATCTGTGCCGCCCCGGAAAACACGGCCAGCCTTTAGAAAATAGGAGGAAAACCATGGATAGCATTAAACTTATGATGGAAGAACATCAATATATACTCCGCATGCTTGCAGTTGTCCGCAAAGCCTGCTACGGCATTTTGAAAGGAGAAGAGATCAATTACGAGGATTTTGACCAGATGATTGACTTTATCCGAAGCTACGCCGACGCCCACCACCATGGCAAGGAAGAGAAGATCCTCTTTCATGAAATGGTCACCCACCTTGGTGCCTTGGGAAATAAATTGATCACACACGGCATGCTGGTAGAGCATGATTCCGGCCGTCTTTTCATACAGGAGTTAAGGGACGCTCTGGCCCGTGTAAAAAGCGGTGATGATGAAAGCCGCCTGGACGTTATCGCCAATGCCATAAGCTATTCCCATCTGCTGAAACGTCATATCGAAAAGGAAGATACCGTAGTCTATACCTTCGCCCAGCGTCAGCTCTCTCCCGATATTATCCATCAGGTCAACCAGGATACTGTGGAATTCGAGAAGGCTGCATTGGAAAAGGATACAAAGAATTATTATGAGCAGCTGGTCGCAAAGATGGAAGAGAAATACCGGTAAGTCATTTGCGTATCATATAACCGAATCACTCCTGCCTCTGGAAACAAAGCTTAGTCCATTCGTTTCTGGGGGCAGATTTTTTTAGTCCCATTCCTCATATGTCCTCTCATTTTTACTTTACGGGATCACAGCATTTCATTTCAAACTGCTTCTAATCCTTTGTATCAGACTATGAATAAAGCCTCCCATGAAACGCATCAATTTCCCGTACAATACCCCCAGTCCCATATATATCATTATAACTAAAAAGATACCTATTACCGGATTTTCAATTTTCATAAAACAGGCTCCCTCGTATAATAAGTTTGTAGCCAAAAAAATGTGGTTACAGACTTATTCTTTTTTATGATATAGATGGATGGATATTCTTAATTCTATGAGGAGTTCACCTCACCATTGCTGGTACATCCATTTCCCATCTATACAGTCAATAGTTACTCTTTATTAAGACTTATCCTAGTGCTAAAATAGTCCTTAGTGGATTTTTGGCTAAGGTTACTGCCGCAAGTCTCCTGCAAAGCATTTTGCTATTGCCCAGAAAGCATGCAGCCCGACCGGTTCATCATAGCTGCTTACACAAATGTTGCATCCCCATGAGTAGCCACCAGCAAGGTATTTCTTCTGGATGAATGCTGATTACGCGAGGTTGCAGTCAGTGCTCCGGATTGGGATAAGCCTTATCAATCTTCCCCACTCCAATCGAAAGGTGGTGATTTTACATGAAGAAGACAGATTACCTGTCAACCCTGTTCGTCGGTATCGATATTGGTTCACGTCTCAACGTGATCTCTGCTATCAATTTCGAACAGGATTACCTGATAAAAATGGTTCCTATTCCAAACGCCCAGTCAGGTGCTGAGCAAATAGAAGCAATGATTGCTGATGTCCTTGAAAAACATCGTGAGTTCAAGACGCTGATTATCGGTCTTGAATCAACCGGATTTTATGGTGTACATATCGCTAATTACCTATCAACCTGTGAACGGCTTATGCCATTTCATCCTTACCTTTACTGCCTAAATCCGAAGGAAGTAGCTAACTACAAGGATTCCTTCCTATCTCTTGATAAGAATGACGGAATTGATTCCTTCGTCATTGCTGACTTTGCCAGGGTAGGGCGTATCCATACAGAACCATGGCGCGGCTCACAGTATCTGGCTCTGCAAAGGCTTACACGTCACAGACTTCATATCACAGAATGTCTAGCTCGTGAGAAAACCTATATGCTGTCTAACATATTTCTGAAGTTCAGTGAGTTTGCCCTGTTGGATGGCGATAACCACCCATTTAGCAACAAATATGGTGCCACTGCATCCGCGATTCTTACTGAATATATGTCAACAGAAGACCTGGCAAATTCTTCGGTTGAAGACCTGGTGGAGTTCATCAATAAGAAAAGCCGTGGGCGTATTGGTGACCCGGCACAGACTGCTGAAATACTGCAACAAGCAGCACGTAATTCCTATCGTCTGGATAAATGTCTGTATGAACCCCTAACAACCTCTATAGCATGCTCCTTTAACTGTATTCAAGCATTTAGCAGTGAGCTTAAATCAATTAATAAAGCAATTGAAAAAGCGGTAGAAGGATTGAATCCAGTGGAATACCAGATACTTAGCTCGATTCCGGGAATCGGTCCGGTTTATGCAAGCGGTATAATCGCTGAAATGGGAAGTGTTAAATGCTTTCCTAACAACGATGCACTTGCAAAATACAGTGGTATTGTATGGAAGGAAAATCAATCCGGTAAGTTCAAGGCAGAAGATACTCCAATGAGCAAAGCCGGAAACCGTTACCTGCGGTATTACTTAATTGAAGCTGCCGGGAGTGTTGCTATGCATATCCCTGAATATCAAAGTTTTTATCGAAAAAAATTTGCTGAAGTAACTACTCATCAGCACAAAAGAGCACTCGCGTTGACATCCCGTAAACTGATCCGATTGATTTTTGGATTGCTGGACAAAAATCAGCTCTACTCTTCCAACAGGGTAGGTAATCAATAGCAATATCTTCCATCTTACATTTTAAGTAGATGTAAGGTTTATTAAAGTTACCCTTTTGTCTGAAAATCATATGAAATCTTTTTCATTTGCTTCTTGACATATCACCAAATTGCTT